>NZ_LSIC01000013.1 GCF_001556045.1 Bradyrhizobium sp. CCH5-F6 | reverse complement strand
CCTCACCCGTCTCGCCGCTACGCGGCGAGCCACCCTCTCCCACAAGGGGAGAGGGAATGAGAGAGTTGCGCTCACCTTACTCGGCAAGACATCCGTCGTCGCGGCCTCGTCGCGCACGATCGGCATTTCTCACCCCTTCGCCATCGCGCGATAATCGAGCCGCCGATGGAACCAGTATTGGTAGCCGCTGATATTCTTCTGCATCGCGACGTTGACGAAGGGCTGGTACAGCGGGATGCGCGGCACGTCGGCGTAGGCGAGATCGACGAAGCCCTTCACGTCCTTGTCGTAAGTCGCCGTGTCGCCGGTTGAAGCGGCGGTGCGCGCACCGTCGATCAGCTTGTCCATCTCCGCCGACTTGTAGCTCATGGTGTTGAAGACGGAATTGTTGCCGTGATAGCACCAGTAGAAGAAGTACTCGGGGTAATCGAGCCAGCCCGAGAACACGTTGGTGAAGAGCGGCATCTCCTTCTTGTTCAATTCAGTGCGCCAGTTGGCGCCGGGCACCTTGTTGATGGTGGTCTTGATGCCGAGCTGGGCGAGCGATTCCTGCACGAGGACGCAGAGCGGCTCGTTGACACCGGCAAAATTGAGGTCGAACGAGATCGTGGTCTCGAACCCGTTGGCGTAGCCGGCCTCCGCCAGCAGCGCCTTCGCCTTCTCCATGTCGGTGTTGTATTTGTGCGGCTGCGGCCAGGCGACTTCGGTGGCCTTGTCCTTGGGCGCTCCGAACATGGGATTGCCCAGGCCGAACAGCACGGCATCCATGATCTTCTGGTACGGCATCGCATAGGCCATCGCCTGCCGGACCTTGGGATTGTCGAACGGCGGCTTGGTCACGTTCATGCCGATATACTGGATGCCGTTCGAGAACGGCAGCGACACCACGTTGAGCTTGCCGCTCGCCTTCATCTCCTGGAAATCCTTGAACGGCAGCTCATAGGAGATGTCGGCGTCGCCGCGCTCGAGCAGCGCGCGGCGGTTGCCGGCCTGCGGCACCATGCGCCAGATCACGCGCTTGATCTTGGGCAAGGGACCGCCGACCCAATCGTCGTTGCGCTCCATGACCACTTCGGTGCCGGCGGTCCATTTCGTCACCTTGTAGGCACCGGAGCCGGCGGTCTGCTGCTTCGTGAACTCGAGACCCCAGGGGTCCTTCTCGCTGGCGTTCTTCTTCACCAGCTCCGAGTTGACGATGCAGGGCACGATGACCGCGAGATCGGGAATCGTGAGCCTGTCCTTCTTCAGGAAGTCGACGCGCACCGTGTGATCGTCGATCACGACGAACTGCTCCGGCTTGGTCAGCGAACCCGCGCTCATCTGGAAGGTCGGGAAGCCGCCGACGCTGACGGCGCGGTCGAGCGACCACTTCACGTCCTTGGCCGTGACCGGCGTGCCGTCGTGGAACTTGGCTTTCTTCTTCAGCTTGAAGGTGACCGACATGTCGTCGATCTTGAAGTCTTCGGCCAGCTCGCCCTTGAACTTGTCGCGGTCGTAATAGGGCACCCCGCCGGGGCCGCTCTTCATCTCGTGGCTGATCAGGCGGTCGTAGCAATTCCAGGACACCTCGTAGCCCGGCACGTTGGTGCCGATGCCATGGATGTCGAGATTGTTGGGGCCGCCCTCCGAGACGATCAGCAGGGTCTCCGAGCGGGCATCGGCCTTGGCGGAGGAGATCACGGACGGCATGGCCGGAAGCGCCGCGCCAGCGGCCAATCCGGAAACGGACTTGAGGAAATCGCGGCGCTTCATGAAATCGCTCCAACACAAAGGTTTTGGTTGGAACCGGATTCGCAAGGTTCGTGCCAGAGCTTAACGAGGCGTTACGACCGGCTTAAGTCGCTGACAAAGAATAACTTATTCATTTCTGGCCAAAACTTTGGCAAGCGATCCTTCGCCGCTATTGCATACAAAGAAAGGCATTTGCACATAAATTAGACTGCTTTATGGGTCAGCTCATTCCGAAGGCGGCAATGAAATGCTCCCTGAAGGCGGAGCTGTCGCGGCACCGTCCGGCTTTCGTTCCGAGGCGATAGGTGCGCTCTGCGCGACCGGATGATCGGAGGTGGAGCGCGAGCGCTCACCCAGGCCAGATCAAATCCTGAAGCTCGACCAGATCCGTCGCCCTCTCCTGCCAGCCCTCGAGGCAGATGTGGCTGTTGAGGTCGCTGGCGCGGTGCAGCAGCATCAAGGCCATCAGCCGGCGCTTGAGCGCGAAATCCAGCGTCGTATAGCCAAAGCCTTCGAGCAGGCTGCGCACCCTGCCCGGCCGGCCCGCCGCCATGAAGGCGCTGGGGCCGAGCAGGTCGTAGTCGCGCCATCCCGCCAGCACGTCGCCGAAATCGAACAGGCCTTTGAGCGACCATTCGCCGTCATCGCAGGCGAGCAGGAAGTTCTCCGGAATGTATTCGCCGGTCAGGATCACCGGCGGCGCATCCATCGGAATCAGCTTTTCCGCATCGCGCAGGAGATCATCGAGGCCGGCCAGGAATTTCGGCGCCAGGCCGAGACGTTCGTGCCTGGCACGGCACCCCCGCATCTGGGCGCGCATGAATTCGTCCCAGCGCGGCTCGATCCGCGCGAGTTCTCCAAGAGGGGCGCGCTGCACGGAAGCGATCGTCTCGCCGATCTGGCGCAGCACGCGCTCCTTCTGGTCTTCCGGCAGATGCGGCCAGACCTCCGAGCCGAGCGTGCCTGATAGCCGCGTGATGATCAGGTAGGGCCAGCCGTCGCGCTCACCCTCCGCAACGATCTCGGGAATCGGCAGATGCAAACGGCCGGCGAGCTGCGTCAGCGAGCCGCGCTCGGAGACGAATTGGGCGCGGAGCAGCGGCGGGAAGATCTTCAGGATCAGCCTGTCGCCGAGACCGACCACCAGATTGGTGCCGGTCGCAAACAGATGCGGCGTGCTGACATCGAGACCGTGGCCGCGCGCAACGTCGAGCGCGATCGGAAGCCATCGCGAAGACGCGGAGCGGAAGGCGCGAAAGCTGTCCGCGTCGGCGAGGTGAGGCAGCTGTTGCGATGATGTGGTTGTCATTGGCGCATGCGTATCGAAAGCGGGGTTAGCTTTGGTTCACCCTGTGCAAGCTGAGGAGACGGTGCACCTCTCCCGCTTGCGGGAGAGGTCGACGCGAAGCGTCGGGTGAGGGCTTTCTCCTCTGGGGGATTGTCCCATTGCGGAAACAACCCTCTCCCCAGCCCTCCCCCGCAAGCGGGGAGGGAGCGCATCTCGCTCGCGGTGGGCAGCGAGACCTGACCGCAAACGCCCCTACCGCTCGGGACTTGCGCGCTCGAACTGGCGCAGCAGCTTGTTGCCGCGCTCGACGGCGGAATCCAGCGCGGCCTGCGCGCTCTTCTGGCCGGCGAAGGCCTGCTCCAACTCATCCTCGATCGCGCCGCGGATCAGCACGAATGAGCCGAGCCGGATGCCCTTGGAGCTCTCCGTCGGCGGATTGAGCGTGACCTGCTCGAAGGAGATCGCCGAGCCCGGATTGCGCTCGTAGAAACCCTGCGACCGCGTCAACTCGAAGGCGGCGCGGGTCACGGGCAGATAGCCGGTGTTCTGGTGCCAGGCGGCCTGCACGCCGGGCTGCGACAGATAGGCGAAGAACCGCGCCACGCCCTTGTACTCCTCGCGGGGCCGGTCGCGCAGCACCCACAGCGTGGCGCCGCCGATGATCGAATTCTGCGGGGCGCCCTTCACGTCCGGCCAATATGGCATCATGCCATAGCCGATCTCGAACTTCGAATTGGCCCTGATGTCGGCGCGCGTCGCCGAGGAGCCGATGAAGATGCCGCATTCGCCCTTCTGGAAGCGCGGCTCGGCCGATTGCCCGCGGCCGCTATAGTCGAACAGCTTGGCCTTCTGCCACTCCGCAAGTTGGGCGATGTGCTTGACGAGAAGCGGATTGTTGACGGTCAATTCCGCATCCAGCCCGGCAAAGCCGTTTGCCCGCGTCGCCACGGCCGAATTGTGGAAGGCGGAAAAATTCTCGACATGGATCCAGGACGGCCAGGACGTGGTGAAGCCGCAGGCGGCGCCGCGGTCGCGCAGGCGTTTCGCGGCCGCCCCCAATTCCGGCCAGGTCTTCGGCGGCACCTCCGGATCGAGGCCCGCATCGCGGAACATGGTCTTGTTGTAGTAGAGGATCGGCGTCGAGGAATTGAACGGGAAGGACAGCAGATTGCCGGCCGCATCGGTGTAATAGCCGGAGACCGCGGGCAGGTAATCGCCCAGCGAGAACGGCTCGCCCTGGTCCCGCATCAGGCTGAACACCGGATAGATCGCGCCCTTGGCCGCAGTCATAGTTGCGGTGGCGACCTCGTTGACCTGGACGATCGCCGGCTGGCTGCGGGAGCGGAAGGCGAAAATCGCGGCCGTCACCGTCTCGGTGTAATTGCCCTTGTAGGCAGGCACGATCCGGTAGTCGGACTGCGAGGCATTGAAGTCGGAGGCGAGCTTTTCCAACTGCCGGCCGAGCTCGCCGGACATGGCGTGCCACCAGGCAATCTCGGTGGCGGCACGCGAAGGCGCGGCCAATGAGAGAGCCGCAAGGGCGGCGCCGAGCTGCAAAAGGCGCAGTGGTGACATCACGAGGGCTCCCTTGCCGCGCGCCGGGATGCGGCTGCCATGCTTAAGGCGCGGCATTGGCGGTTTCAATCGGGAATAAGCGGCGGCCGCGCCGCACAATCGGTCCGCGGAACCAGCCGGGATGGTCTTCCCCCGACCATCTGCTAGAGACCCGCTCCGATCGGAACGGGTCTCTTTCTTAATTTGACGCGTTTTCTTTACGCGAACCGGTATCCACTTCGCTTGAAAACGCTTTAGATTGCATTGAACCTTTTCCTTCCGCCATAGACTCCACCACCGAGGGGTTGAGTGTGCCAGTGCTGAACCGTGCCGAACTCTCGCGGACCGGGGTGATCTTCGTCGCGCTTCTGCTTGCCGTCTGGACGACGGGCGCCGTTGCGCGCGAGTTTCGCGCCGCCGATACCCAGGCCGAGGACTACCCGACCGTCCAGGCGCTGCGCTACATGGGCGGCCTGATCGCCGAGCGCACCGGCGGCCGGCACGAGATCAAGGTGTTCCACTCCCGTCAGCTCGGCGAGGAAAAGGAGACCATCGAGCAGACCCGGGCCGGCGCGATCGACCTCAACCGGACCAATGTGGCGCTGATCGGCAATTTCGTTCCGGCGATGAACGTGCTCGCGATGCCGTTCCTGTTCCGGTCCATCGAGCACATGCAGAAGGTGCTGGACGGACCGATCGGCAGCGAGATCCTCGGCAGCTTCGAACCCTATGGCTTCGTCGGGCTCGCCTTCTACGATTCCGGGGCGCGGTCGATCTACAACCGGGTCCGCCCGGTCCGAAGCGTGGCGGATCTCAGCGGATTGCGGATCCGGGTGCAGCAGTCGGAGTTGATGAGCCAGATGATCCGCTCGCTCGGCGCCGAACCGGTCGAGCTGCCTTACGGGCAGGTGCTGACAGGACTTGCCAACCATCTGATCGACGGCGCCGAAAACAACTGGCCATCCTTCGTGACGACGGACCATTACAAGCAGGCCGGTCACTACACGCTCACCGGGCACACGATGAGCCCGGAGGTGCTGGTGATCTCGCTCAAGGCCTGGAAAAGCCTGTCGGCGGAGGAGCAGATGATCTTCAAGGAGGCCGCGCAGCGCTCCAGCGGGTTCATGCGCGAGAAGTGGCGCGACCTCGAGGAACAGTCGCAGCGCAAGGCGCAGGAAGCAGGCGTGACCATCATCAAGGACATCGACCGCAAGCCGTTCGAGGAGGCGATGGCCGCAATCTACGCCAAGGCCGGACGCGACCCGTCCGCGGCGGCGCTGATCGAACGCATTCGCAAGGTGGAGTGAGGCCGGTTGGCTGCGCCTGGACATAGCGAACACGCGGACAGGCCGCCCGGCCCGATGGGGCAGCTGCGCGCGCGGCTTGTCGGCGTGTTGCGGGCGGTGCCGATCCGCTGGCGCATCCTGTCCATCGCCGCGCTGAACTCCGCCGTGGTCGTGGTGCTGGTGGCGATGATCTGGAACGGCGCGCAGGTGCTGGGCTCGGCCTGGGACGACGTACGCCGGGTGCGCGAGTCCGACCGGATCCTGGCGCTGCTCGAAACCGAGACCGGGCGGCTGCAGAACCTGATCCATCGCTACATCAACCAGCCGAGCCCAGACCTGTTCGCCGAGATCCTGCTGCTGCGCGAGGCGGTGCTGGGCACGCTGACGAACCGCGCCGCCAAGGACCCGATGCTGTCGGGCTCGGTCGAAGAGCTGGAGCGCACCACCGACCGCTTCCTCAACGGCTTCGGCGAGCTGCGCAGCGTGCAGGCGACGATCGCGAAAACCTATGAGGAGCAGGTGCAGGGCCCGGCCAGGGACATGGCCGGCCTCTATTCCATCATCGAAGGGGCCACAGGCCATCGCGACGCGCTGATCTGGCCCTCGCTCGGCAAGTCGCGCGAGGCCTTCACCGCGATGCTGGTGGCGGCCAATTCCTACTATCTGTCGCAGTCGGCGGGCGCGGCCGACGACGCGCGCCGCAACACCGAGACGATCGAGAAGACCATCCCGGTCATGATCGATCTCGCCGACAACGACCTCCAGAAGATGGCCCTGCGGCGGCTCGCGGCCCGTACCACGGCACTGCGGGAAGGCTTTGCAAAGCTCTCCGAGCAGCTCGCGAGCCGCACCGAGCTGCTGCGCAACACCATCGACGCCAGCCAGGCCGAGGCGATCGGCGCCATCGACGACCTCTCGGCCAAGATGCGCCAGCACGAGCAGAAGGCGCAGGAGACCTTCGACCGCACGCTGGCCGACATTTCCCGGCGCGTGCTGTCGATCGCGGTCATCTTCCTCGGCATCATCCTGACCGCCGGCGTCCTGATCGCGCTGTCGATCCGCCTGCCGCTGCAGCAGATCCTGGCGGCGATGCGCGCGATCACGCTCGGCGACCTCGACCGCGAGGTGCAGGGCACGAAAGCGCGCGACGAGGTCGGCGCCATGGCGCGCGCGGTGGAGGTGTTCCGCGAGAACGCGATCGCCAAGCGCCAGACCGAGGACGAGCTGCGCGCCTCCAAGGAGAAAGCCGAGAGCGCACTGCTCGAGCTCAACGCCGCGCAGCAGAACCTGATCGACGCCGAACGGCTGGCGGCGCTCGGCGGCCTGGTTGCAGGTGTCGCGCACGAGGTCAACAACCCGATCGGCATCAGCCTGACGGTGGCGTCGAGCTTTGCCCGGCGCAGCGAGATCTTCGAGGCCCAGCTCAAGGGCGAGGGTGGCTTGCGCCGGTCGCAGCTGGAGGAATTCGTGCAGTCCTCGCGCGACGCCTCGCAGCAGCTCGTCGCCAACCTCCAGCGCGCCGGCGAGCTGATCCAGTCGTTCAAGCAGGTCGCGGTCGACCGCTCGCACGCCGAGCGGCGGCAGTTCTCGCTCAGCGAAGCCACCGACCAGATCATCGCCAGCCTGCGGCCGGTGCTGAAGCGCTCCCCGATCACGCTTAAGGTCGACGTGCCCGAGGGGCTGCTGCTCGACGGCTATCCCGGCTCCTACGGCCAGATCCTGACCAACTTATTCCTCAATGCCGCCAACCACGCCTTCGGCGACGGGCGCGCCGGCACGATCGCGATCTCGGCGCGGGCGCGCGGGGCCGACGACATCGAGATCAGCTTCTCCGATGACGGGGCCGGCATGACCCCCGACGTGCAGCGCCAGGCCTTTGACCCTTTCTTTACCACCCGGCGCAATGAAGGCGGCACGGGACTTGGCCTGCATATCGTCTATAACCTCGTCACCCAGCAGCTCGGCGGCCGCATGATGCTGGAATCCAAGCTGGGACAAGGCACTACTTTTCGCATTATCATGCCCCGCGTCGCCAAGGGCGGCGCGCAAAGCACAGAAAGTGACGGATCTTCGCAATGGCCGAACAGGACGATGTCCTCCACCTGATCGACGACACCGGTACCGCGTCGGAGGATGCCAACGCCCGGAAATGGAAGATCGCCGTCATCGACGACGATCCGGCCGTGCATGACGGCACGCGCTTTGCTCTCTCGGATTACAGCCTGAACGGCCAGGGCCTGGAGATCCTCTCGGCCTATTCCGCGGCGGAAGGCCGCAAGCTCATGGCCGCGCACGACGACATCGCCGCCGTGCTGCTCGACGTCATCATGGAGACCGACGTCGCGGGCCTCGAGCTGGTCGAGTTCATCCGCAACGAGATCAGGAACGAGACCGTGCGCATCATCCTGCGCACCGGCCAGCCCGGCCAGGCACCCGAGCGGCGCGTGATCGTGCAGTACGACATCAACGACTACAAGGCCAAGACCGAGCTCACCGCCGACAAGCTGTTCACCTCGCTGACCGCGGCGCTGCGCTCCTATCAGCAGCTCGAGCGCATGGTGCAGACCCGGCGCGGGCTGGAGATCATCATCGACGCCGCCTCGACGCTGTACGATTTCAAGTCGATGCAGCGGCTCGCCGAGGGCGTGCTGACCCAGCTCGCCTCGCTGCTCAACGTCGATTGCGCCGGCATCCTGGTCCTGCGCGACAATGGCGGCATCGACCCCGAACTCTCCGTGCTCGCCGGCAGCGGCTGCTACAGCCGCTTCATCGGCACCACCACGTCGAAGGCGCTCGATCCCGACCTGCGCGAGATGGTCGAGGCGGCGTTCCAGCGCCGCAAGAACGAATTCGCCGACCACCGCAGCGTGATCTATTTGCGCACCGGGAGCGGCCGCGAGGTCGTGGTGCTGCTCCAGGCCGAGCGCGAGCTGTCGGAGACCGACCGCTCGCTGGTCGAGATCTTCTCCAGCCGGCTCTCGATCGCCTTCGACAACGTGATCCTCTATCAGCAGCTGCAGGACGCCAATGCGCAGCTGGAAGACCGCGTCGCCCAGCGCACCCGCGCGCTGATGCAGGCCAACCGCCGCCTCTCCGCGCAATGGCTGCGGCTGCAGCGCGCCAACGGCTTCAAGAACGAGATTCTGGGCACCGTCGCGCACGATCTCAAGAATCCGCTCGGCGTCATTCTCGGCCGCACCGAGATGCTGAAGGAGCTGATCTCGACCGGTGCCTCGGAAAGCGGCGTGGTCGCCCAGGTCGACCACATCCGCGACGCAACGAAGCGGCTGACCACGATGGTCGATCATCTGATCTCGGATGCGATGGCCGATGCCTTCGACATCACGATCCGCCGCGAGCCGGTCGACGTCGCGGGTCTGGTCAAGGAGGTCGCCGAGGCCAACCAGCCGCTCGCCGTCAACAAGCAGCAGGCGATCAGCGTCACCGCTCCGCCCAACATCGTCACGATGTGCGACACCGACCGCATCCGCGAGGCGATCGACAATCTCATCAGCAACGCCATCAAGTACTCGCCGATCGGCGGCAGGATCGACGTGGCCGTCACCCATGAGGGCAGCGACACCATCGTCCGCGTCAGCGACGAGGGCGCCGGCCTGTCGCCAGAGGATCTCGGCCGCCTGTTCGGCCGGTTCCAGCGGCTCTCGGCAAAACCGACCGCCGGCGAGAGCTCGACGGGGCTTGGGCTTTCCATCGTCAAGCGTATCATCGACATGCATGGCGGCGAGGTGACCGCCGACAGCGACGGCCCCGGCAAGGGATCGACCTTCACCATCACCCTCCCCGCGACTGAAACGCCGTGATGCAAAGCCCATGACCCAGAGCCAGCACATCATGATCGTCGACGACGAGGCCCCGGCCCGGGAGATGGTCGGCGATTACCTCAAGATGCACGGCTTCACCGTGACGCTGTGCGACGGCGGCAAGAGCTTGCGCGCCGCGATCCAGGGCAGCATGCCCGATCTGGTCGTGCTCGATCTCAACATGCCCGAGGAAGACGGGCTCTCGATCATTCGCGACCTCAAGAGCCGCATCAACGTGCCCGTCATCATGCTCACGGCGACCGCGAGCCCGATCGACCGCGTGGTCGGGCTCGAACTCGGTGCCGACGATTACGTGGCAAAGCCGTGCGAGCTGCGCGAGCTGATGGCGCGCATCCGCTCGGTGCTGCGACGGAGCATGCCAGCCAAGGCCGCGACGCCCGACGCTTCGGCGGCGAAATCCGACAAGGACCAGCTGGTGCGCTTCGGCACCAAATGGCTCGATCTCGAAGCGCAGGCGTTGCGTGACGACGAGGGCAACGAGCATCCGCTGACCGCCTCCGAGTTCGGGCTCCTGAAAGTGTTCGCGGCCAATCCGAAGCGCGTGCTCTCGCGCGAGCGCCTGTTGGAATTGGCCAATGCACGCGATGCCGAGGCCTTCGACCGCGCCGTCGATCTCCGCATCATGCGCATCCGCCGCAAGATCGAGCCCGATCCGGCAAAACCGGCCGTGATCCGCACCATCCGCGGCGGCGGGTACCTGTTCTCGCCACAGGGCGAGAAGGCGTAGCGGGCGCGGCGGCCCCTGCCGCTGTCATCCCGGGGCGCGCGCAGCGCGAGCCCGGGATCCATAACCACACGGCGTGGTGATGACGCCGGGCTGGTAGCTACCAGTCTTCGCAAAACTGCAGCCTGGGATTATGGGTCCCGGGCTCGCTTCGCGCCCCGGGACGACAGTGGTGGGTTTGGCACGACCGAACGCAAAAGCCGGAAATACGTTCCCGGCGGCTCAGGGCGACGCCAAATCGCCTTCCCCGTATTTTCCGTACATTGAAATCACACGATTTTTTGCCCCGAATGTTTCGTCGCCGTCCCTCCGACGAAACAATTTGGCGGCGCACGAAACCATTTTCCCCTTTTCGTGCAGACGTCCCGAAACGTTGGCTCATTAACACTTCGATCCAAGGAAACGCCGCTCGGTTGCGGCGCTACGGGGAGCCAAGTCCATGCCGAACGTCATCGCCATCAACGCCCAAGCCAGCCAGAGCATCGTTGCCGCTCAGGCGACCTCGGACGACATGCTCCTCGAAAGCATTGCTGACGGCAACCGGACGGCGATGCACATCCTTTATTGCCGGCATAATGTACGCGTGTACCGCTTCATCCTGCGCATCGTGCGCGACGCCACCACGGCGGAAGACCTAGTCAGCCAGGTTTTCCTGGACGTGTGGCGGACCGCCGGCCAGTTCCAGGGCCGCTCGCAGGTCTCGACCTGGCTGCTCTCGATCGCCCGCTTCAAGGCGCTGACCGCGATGCGCCAGCGCCGCTTCGAGGACATCGACCAGGAAGACGTGCGCCAGATTGCCGACGGATGCGACACGCCGGAGACCTCGCTCGACCGCAGCGACACCAGCGCCATCCTGCGCGCCTGCGTGCAGAAGCTGTCGCCGGCGCATCGGGAGATCATCAACCTCGTCTACTACCACGAGAAGTCGGTGGAGGAGGTCGGCAAGATCATCGGCATCCCCCAGAGCACGGTGAAGACGCGGATGTTCTACGCCCGCAAGCAGCTCGCCGATTTGCTTAAGGGCGCCGGCGTCGATCGTTTCGCGGCCTAAATTCAATCATTTCAACGGGATAGGACCATTTCTCAGGTCCTATCCGGGGACACGGAAGCGTTACCGCCGACGAAACAATTGAAACGAAGCACAACATCAGGCGGAAAAACTTCCCCCCTATAAAGTCCACATACGGTTTCGTTAAACCTCCCAAGACCTCCAACGACCCGGACGGGATGCCCCCCTCCGGGTCGTTTTGTGTTTGGGGGTGTTCTCGCCACACTCCCGCCGTTGCGCAAAGCACCTCCACAGCCCTCTGCAAGCGAGGGAGAGCGCACCCCCTCGGGGCCGGCACAGATTCCGTCACGAAGGTGTGACGCTCCGTAACGCCTGCACTTCCCAACCCGAACTGCCCTCGTGACCCCCTTCATGAGGGACCCATGCTCGAACTTCTCTTCGCCGTCCTTGCCGGCATCCTCACCATCGCCGCGCCCTGTACACTGCCGATGCTGCCGATCCTGCTCGGCGCCTCGATCGGGCGCGCGGGGCACTTGCGTCCTGCGATGATCGCGCTCGGCTTCGTCATGTCTTTCTCCGCGACGGCGCTGCTGCTTGGCGCGATCACGCGCCTGTTCGACTTCGATCCGAACGTGCTGCGCGAGGCCGCATCCATCCTGCTGCTCGGCTTCGGCCTCCTGATGCTGTGGCCGACACCGTTCGAATGGCTGTCGATCCGGCTCAACGGCTGGCTCGATCTCGGCAACTCAGGTGGCGCGCAGCGCGAGGGCGCACTCGGCGGGCTCGTGCTGGGCACCACGCTGGGCCTGGTGTGGACGCCCTGTGCCGGCCCGGTACTCGGCTCCATCCTGACGCTGGTGGCGACCTCGAAGAACCTTGCCTGGGCCGGCACGCTGCTGGTCGGCTACGCCATCGGCGCGGCCATGCCGATGCTGGCGATCGCCTATGGCGGACAGGCCGCGAGCACACGCGTGCGCAGCCTCGCCCGCATCTCGCCGCGGCTGCAGCAGGGCTTTGGCGTGGTCGTGATCGCCTTCGCGGTCGCCGCCTATTTCCAATACGACACGCTCATCGTGGCCTGGCTCACCCGCTTCTATCCCACTGGCCAGATCGGCCTGTGATCATCGGCTTCATTTCACCGGAGGACTCGTCCATGACTATCAAACTGCTCACCGTGGCCGCGGCGCTGATCGGCTTCACCGTCACCGGCGCCGTCATCCCCGGCATCTGCGACGAGGTTTCGCGCGCAACGCCGGTGCGTGTCGCGGCAGCGAATCAGGAGACCGCGCCCGACTTCACCGGCATCAACAACTGGTTCAACTCGAAGCCGCTGAGCATGGCCGATCTCCGCGGCAAGGTCGTGCTGGTCGACTTCTGGACCTATGGCTGCGTCAACTGCGTCAACACGCTGCCGCACGTCACCGAGCTCTACGCCAAGTACAAGGACAAGGGTCTCGTCGTGGTCGGCGTGCACACGCCGGAATTCCCGTTCGAGCGCTCCGCCTCCAACGTGCAGGCTGCGCTCAAGCGCCACGGCATCACCTATCCGGTGGCACAGGACAACGATTCCAAGACCTGGAACGCCTACCGCAATCGGTACTGGCCGGCGCAATACATTGTCGACCAGAGCGGCAAGATCGTATTCCAGCACGAAGGCGAAGGCAGTTACGACCAGATCGACCGCACCGTGGCGCGGCTGCTCAACGTGAATAGCTGACGGCGCCGAGGTTCGCGGCCGGGCTTCATCTGTCGTGCTTGTTGCTTGACTCCACGAACCCATCCGTGGAGTTTCGCGCCATCGGAATCAGCCGCCCGCATGGACGACGCGACAACCAGCACCGACATTCGCCTTCGCGAAGGCGCCTCGATCGCACAGCGGCTGGTCATGTCCGGCTTCTCGGCCGCCGTTGCGCTGTGCTTCACGCCTGGCCTGTTCACGCACGACACGCTGGAGATCATCATCTCCGTGGTCGCACTGCTCGTGGGCGCGGGGTTCGTCGTCGGCATCATGATTGCGCCGGCGGTGG
>NZ_LSIC01000129.1 GCF_001556045.1 Bradyrhizobium sp. CCH5-F6 | reverse complement strand
TTTAGGTCAGTTGGCAACCGTCTTTCTGAAATGAAGCGGTTGATCCGATAGCGACATTTTCTGAAGGACACTTCTACAGTGTCCTGTTGTCGGATTTGCGACGCCCCGAGATGGGGCGCCGCATCCGAGCGGTGGCCGCATCAGCGCGACCAGACCAATGCGTAGCCGTCATCGACCGCGACGAGGTTGGCGTAGATCGGCGCCGGGAAGGACGGGTCGTCGAGCTTGACCGAGTGGTAGACGGTGTTGTTGTCCTTGGAGGTCCGCTGCCACGCGGCACCTATCTCGACATTACCGACCACCACGCGCAAGTTCGGAGCCTTCTCGTTCTCAGAGGGTTCGGCCGGAAGGAAGCGCGCCTTGAAATTGAGCGAGAGCGTCTTGATGGTGCCGGTGTATGAGCCGTCTTCGGCGCGGGTGAAGGTGCCAATCTGAGCCATAGTGATCTCCTGTTGCTGTTTCCAAGCCCGCGACCATCGCGGCCTTGATGGCGATCTTTGAGCGCCGCAACGACCGACCTGCAGCCTCTGGCCCGCAGCGTCAGCGGAGGATGGCGGGCTGAGCGATCTTGTTGCCTCGCGAGGAATGCCGCCGCTTGGCGGCAGGGGAAGAAGATCGCGAACGAGCCATTGCGGGTAAAGGTCGGCGAGCGCAGCGAGCGTATTGTGGCGCGTGATCCCCCAGAAAAAGGCCGGTATGGACGTGGGCTAAGCAACCCAACAGGAGAGCATTGCTCAAAGGCCCTCACTACCGCCGCGACGGCGACATCACCGCGGCAACAGTAGCGCGATCGAAGGTACGGCGGGTTGATCCCGCGACCCCGATCCAACGGAGAAGGCTCGATTGTTCGTGCAGATGGCGCCGTGATACCGCCGCTTCGGAGCGGATCCAAGGTAATGCTCGTGAATCCGCCGCGACGAGAACGGCACCCGCGACGCACGAGGTCATTCGCTCGACGTTCGCAGCACTGCGGGACCGCGCAGGACAACGATCTCCTTGGTCAAGTGGGCGCTGCGGCGCTCGGCCCTCTCGGCACGGCGTTCCGCCTCGATGGCGCGTTGGAGGAGGCCGGCATTCTCAGTGACGATCTGCCGGATCTGCTGCTGCATGTTGTCGATTACACCACGCTGTTCGACGAGTGTGTCGCCCATGGTGGTGATCCGATCAGGTACGCTTTGCCGTCGGCGGGCTCGGATGAGGGCGTCGAGGATGTCACGGTGATTGGCGTAGATGGCGTTGCGGCCGACGCCCGCCTCGCGCGCGAGCGCAGCGACGGTCAAACGTCGGATCGAAGCGGCGGGTTGTTCTGAGGATCCATTCGTCAATCGATCGAGCGCCGCGCGCAGCTTCTCCGCCGTGGCCTTTATGCGCCGATCATCCGGATTTGCGGTGGATCTCTTGGGCATGGCCTTCTCCTGCGGCGGAAAGATCGGACAGAATGCGTTGGCACTCGGCGATGCGCGTGTTGGCGAGCGCGAGGCTTGGATCGTCGAGGCGTCGATCGGCGATCAACGCCAGATTGCGGTCGAGGCGTGCCTGCCAGACCGGGCGATGACGCTCGGTGACGGCGAAGTTGGCGCAGCTTGCGCAGGTGCTCTGGGTGCGCCAGAGCGCGTTCGGACCACGATTGTCGCCCATGCAGGCGGCGGTCTCCACACGGTAGACGCAATACCCCCAATCGCAGACGCCGAGCCGCATGCCGCTGTCTTCGATCAGGAAATTGATGTAGGCGGCGAGCTCGCCGTCGCGCGTGCGGCCGCGGAAACGCGATCGCGAGGACAAACGGCGCCCGCCATTGCCGGCGAGGCGCGAGGCGGTGAGCAGCTCCTCGAGAGCGAAGCGCGTCTCTTCGAGGGTCTGTGCGTCCACGAGCTCGCTCAGATCAAAATCGGTACCGACATAGGCGCTGTCGGTCATGATGCGGGTCACATGCCCGAAGTGATGCTGGAGAGCGTGCAGGCCGGTGCGATCGCGCTTGCCGACGAAGCGGGCGAAAGTCTTGCGCCCCTGATGCGTGGTCAGGTGCCAGGGCGTGCCGTCACCCTGACAAGGCAGATCGATGAAGGGAGCGAACCTCCGGTTCAGCCGGATGATGAGAGACCAGCCGGTCGGGACCTCCGGCGGGCGGCGGTCGACGACGCCCCTGCCAGCGAGGGAGAGCCAGAGCTCCGATCGGCCTGTCTCAGCGCGAAATGGCTCCGACAGATGATGCAGGACCTCGACGGCGCGCAGGACGGGTGCCGGCGCCGGCCAGAGATGCGGCGTTCCGGCGTCAGTGCCGGCGGTCTTGAAGATCCGCCCGCGGAGATAGCTAAAGGATTCGGCGCCATCGGCGGATGGGCGCTCTTCGACGCAGTTCGCTTGAAGCGAGAGAATCTCTGACACGCGCGCGCCGACCAGATAGGAGATGGTGACGAAACACGCCTCCTGAATCCGGTTGATCAGCAGGCGCAACTCCCTTGTGCGGGTCAACGGAGGGTGCCAGGCGACCTCCTCGCCCTCGATCGTGGAAAAGCGGAACGAGGAGACGAGCGCACGGACGGCCTGGCGGTGGGCGAAAGGCGTTGGGCCAGGATCGTCCTTGCGAAACGGCACGACGCGGTCGCGCAGCGCGATGACGTCGGCGGCTGGTTGCCCGATCAGCCGGATCGCTGCCGAGATGAGCGCAACGGCGATGTCGTCCGGCGTGTGGGGCAAGCGCTGGATGGTCTGGCGGCCGAAGCCGGAGAACCGGCTAGCGCGCTCATCGGCGAAGGGATGCTCGCTCGGTGGGCAGGCCAGTCTGGCTCTTTGCTGGAAGAGGCCGATCAATAGATTGGCGTATGCCTGACGGGTGCCCGGTCGGAGCGGCATGCCTGCATGGCCGCGTCGCTCCGTGACGGATCGCATGAACTCTTTTGCCGTATCGGTGTCCAACTCGTCGAACCCGTGCATGCCCCGGCCCGCCATCCATCGGATCAGGAAGCGCAGCTGGACGGCCACTGTCACAAGCGATCTGGCCTGAGCTTGCCGGCGACCGACAGGAGGATCGACGCGAAGCGACCATAGGAAGGTGCGGGCATCCTCCAGCCACCGATGCCATCGCGGATCGGTGAAGCGACTGCCGTCCGGCAGCTCGAATGCCCAATCGACGCGAAATTGGTGACGACGCAGATCGGCCCGCGTATGGTCGAAATGCCATTGCGCATCGGTCCAGATCGATCGTGACGAAACGCGTTGCGCGGCATCGAAACGATGGAGCCGCTCTGATTGTGCCGGCATAGTCATTCCAACTCCGGGAGCAGCGGCATGCCGGTAGCGAGCTTGCGGGCGGGCTCGTGCATGTTCGCGGGGAAATCCGGGAGGATGTCCTGGGTGAGAATGCGCCACGACGGGGCATAGAGAAGGCTCCAGCGCTTCGGATCGAGCCGTTTACGAGCCTCTTCGAGCCGATCGACAGCGGCGAGGATGCGCGCCAGATGCCCGACATCGATCGGGACGACGAGGCCCGGACAAGCGAGGCAGCCGCCGAACTGCGGGCAGAGGCGATCGACGCCGTCTCGGCCGGGAGCGACAGGAGCCAGGCAGTCGTGCCCGAAAGGGGCGGTGGCGCGCAGCTTCCCGAAGGCCGGCGGAGGCGTGTCGCGCTCGGGGCCGAGCACCCAGTTGATCATCTGCTCTTGCAGGTGCGCGATCGTCTGGCGCTGGAGGCGGGTCGTCTCCTCGCTCTTGAGATAGGTCTCTGTTGTTGCGACGCTGGCATGGTTCAGGATCGATTGAGCGACGAGAACGTCTCCGCCCGACGCGCGGTAGTGCTCAGTCGCCACGCTTCCACGAAATAACGCCGGCGCAAAGTCTGCGATCGGCTCCCGCAGTTGGTCCGGATGGTCCGTGTTCCACGCGTCGATGCGTTGGTTGGCGCGCTCGATGAATCTGAGGATGGCACGCCTCAGAACGGTGTGTTCGATGACCCCGGTGCGGCTGCGAAGCGATCGGCGCGAATGCTCCTTATGGATGCTGCGCGTCAGGAAGAGTCGATCTTGCTCGCTTGGCGGTGCTGTGGCGATGATCGGTTCTGTCAGCGCCAGCATCATCTCGATCAGGTTGGGTGCGGCATACCGCCGACGGCGATCGAAGGACCGCCGCTGCGCTTTCTGAAGCCGCGCGCCCGTTTTGGGCTTGTTCCAGTCGACGATGACGCGGTGTTCGTCGAGCGGATGCGGCACAAGGCAATCCCGACGGATGTGGCGCAGCGGTTCGGGATTGGCCGCGGTCTGGATGGCGATGGCCAAGAAGAAAGGAACCAGCGTGTCGGTGGTGATATGGAAATACTGCGCCATGGTCCGAGCGCCGCCCCAGTACTGGACCAGCGTGCTGGACTTGATCCCGTGCGCCTCGAGGACAGTCGTGTCGGGCATGAGGCCGTCGTCGATCCGGCCGATGCGCCATATCCATCGGTCGAGCCCCTGGCCGCGCAAGGTCTTGGGCGGTAGCTCGGGGCGTCGGATAACCTCCTGCCCGTACTGAAACCGGGCCCAGGCCTCGTCGATCTCCTCGTAGCAGGCCCGCAGGATCGCCTTGACCTGATTCGAGGGAAGTCGTCGCCGAGGCTGTTGGCTCGCCCTCCGCCCCGGAAACGCATTCCAGGGGATCTCCAGGTCGTGCGCTATGCGCCCGCGTCGATTACGCCGACACCAGAAGAGCAAGGGACGCAGAAGGTCGAAGGCGATAGCGTGGGCCCCGCGTGGCGCTCGCGATGCCCCTTGCTTCTTCAGCCAGAGTACATAGCGGCCAAGTGCCGCGGTATCGAGATCACTCGCGGTCTCGATCATGCCGTCGTCAACGACGAAACAGGTGAAACGTCGGAGCGCCCTCCATGTCGTCTGGCGTGTTGCTGATTGCTGAGCGACGCAATGCGCGCGGAATGCCTCGACCAGGAGGTCACGCAGATCGACAGGCAGGCCGGCGAGCTGTCCGGAATCGAACCGCTGATCGGGGTTGCCCCAGGCATCGACGAAAATGATCGTGTCAGCCGGCGCTATCGAGTCCACCGCCGCCGTCTGCGTCGCCTCAGTTGCAAACCGGCGGTCGATCGGGGTCCGCTTACGAACGGCCATGAGGCACCAGTTCGCCATACAGATAGGCGAGGCTCTCAGCGAGTGTGTCCGCGTGAAGCTCAACACAGCGCAGATAGATCGCGGTCGACTGGATCGACGCATGACCAAGAAGGACCTGCACGATCTTGAGCGGGTTGAGGTCAGGCGTTGTCGCCGCCTGCTTTTGCAGGCGGACAAGCATCGCCATCGCAAAGGTGTGTCGCAGCCAATGCCCTGATCCGGCGAGCCCGGCAGCCCTGAATCCAGCGCCGAAGACCGCCGAGAGCCTTGCGCGTGTGATGGGATCGCCCTTGCTGTTGAGGAAGAGCGTCGCCGGCGACCGATAGCGCGGTCGAGCCGCGCGCAATCGCTTCACGAGCGCGGCGCGCTCCTCTCCGGCGTACCAGTGGGTTCGGTCGATTAGCCGCAACGGCGGATAGACGGTCCTTGGCCGGTCTCCCTTGGTGATGGTCAGCGGGATGCCGACCAGCGGATCTTCCTCGATGTCGAGATGGGCAACCTCCGGTACCTGTTGAAGCTTCAGGCCGCACAACTCCTTGCGGCGCATTCCGGTCGCCAGCGCCCATTCTGCGATCAGCCCATAGGGCGGATCGAGATGGTGGAACAGAGCCTGGAGCTGATCGACGCGCAGCGGGCGCGGCAGCCGCTCCGCTTCCGAAATTGTCAGGACATTCGCCGCTATGATAGGCCGACGGTGGTCAAGATGCGCCATCATGCCCTGGCGCGACGACCGGAGCGACACATCGACATAATCGAACGGCAGCGTGTCGATCAGACCGCGCCGATGCGCCCACAAATAGAAGCGGCACACTGACCGGACACGATCGTTCACGGTTGAACGGGCATAAGGGCGACCCGTATGGGGGCTCGGTGCCGCCAGCATCCTGTTGCGGTACCCAGCAATCGTTCCTTCGTCGGCAAGCCGCCAGTCGAGGCCGCTCTGCTCCAAGCTGTCGAACCAGTCATGCAGGTGCTCGCTGTAGGTCCGCAGCGTCTCCGTCGCATGCGAACGGCCGGGGATCGTGGCGAGCTCGAGCAAATAGCTGAAAGCCGGCTCGATGATCGACATCTGCGCGTCGAGTAAAATGGGAAACCCGGCTGGAATCCCTTCAACGCCGTCGGTCGCCCGCACGATCGAAACCATCCCGCCCTCCGGAGGCAACGCACCCGGAGGCGCAAAGAGAATCAACATCTCCACGTGCTTACCCAATCGATCGAACTAACAGATGACAACACCGTAACGAGAGATAAGCGGAGCGCCTTCGGCGCGAGTCTTCTTTAGATGCGAGGCGTTCCCCCTCGCGCTCCCCCCGTTCGCCACGTGGCAGGGGTGCAGGACTTCGCCTGCACCCAATGAAAAGTTTGTGGTGTCGCCGCCGCGTCAAGCGTTGTCCTCGCTTCGCTGCGGGAACGCTTGACCCGGACGTCTGCGTGCAAAACTCGCAACAGTCAGCGCGCTAAAGGACACCTTCTCGCGCGTAACCTAA
>NZ_LSIC01000128.1 GCF_001556045.1 Bradyrhizobium sp. CCH5-F6 | reverse complement strand
CGTGGATGCCCGGGCCTTCGCCGCGCCGAAGCGGCTTCGGCCGCGCAGGCGGGACAAGCCCGGGCATGACGGCTTTCGTGCCTCGCGTATTCCGCATCACTTGTGGATCAGTGTGCCCGTGCCCTGGTTGGTGAAGAGCTCGAGCAGCACCGCGTGCTGCATCTTGCCGTCGATGATGACGACGCCCTGCACGCCCTGCTCCAGTGCGTAGATGCAGGTCTCGACCTTCGGGATCATGCCGCCGGAAATGGTGCCGTCGGCGATCAGCTTTCGCGCGTCCTTGATCGAGAGCTCCGGAATGAGCTTCTTGGACTTGTCGAGCACGCCGGGCACGTCGGTCAGCAGCAGCAGGCGCTTGGCCTTCAGCGCGCCGGCCACTGCGCCGGCGAATGTGTCGGCGTTGACGTTCAGCGTCTGGCCGTCTTTCGAGGTCGCGAGCGGCGCCAGCACGGGGATCAGCTCGTAGCCGATCAGCTGGTTGAGCAGCGTGAGGTCGACCTTCTCGGGATCGCCGACGAAGCCGAGATCGATCGCCTTCTCGATGTTCGAGCCGGGATCGACGATGGTGCGCGTCGTCTTCGACGCCTTCACCATGTTGCCGTCCTTGCCCGACAAGCCAACGGCCTTGCCGCCGGCTTCGTTGATGTAGCCGACGATCTGCTTGTTGACGGAGCCGGCCAGCACCATCTCGACGATCTCGATGGTCGCGGCGTCGGTGATGCGCAGGCCGGCTGCGAACTCCGAGACGATGCCGAGGCGCTTGAGCATGGTCGCGATCTGCGGGCCGCCGCCATGCACCACCACCGGATTGATCGCGGTCTGCTCGAGCAGCACGATGTCGCGGGCAAAGTTCTTCGCGGTCTCCTCGTCGCCCATGGCATGGCCGCCATATTTGATGACGATGGTTTCCTCGTCATACTGCTGCATGTGCGGCAGCGCTTCGGACAGGATGCGGGCCTGGTCGAGCGGAGAAATGTCGGTCATGAGGATCTCGCTGGCGGGACTGTCGGTGCGGGTTCTATCCGATTGGCGAGGGCGGCGCAAAGTGTGCCTAGCGTGTAGCCCGGATGGAGCGAAGCGTAATCCGGGATTCTCGGCACGTGCACCCCGCCCCGGATTGCGCTTCGCTCCATCCGGGCTACGGTTTCAGCGCTTCGCCACCACCGCGGCCAGCGTCACCGCCAGCCAGCTCGCGATCATCGCCATTCCGCCCGTCGGCGCCGCGTAGGGAAACAGCGCGTGACCCGCATATTGCCGCAAGGCGAGGTCGCCCGCGAACAGCGCGGCGCCGATCGCGAAGCCGAACGCCGCAACGAGGCCAATTCCGCCGTGCAGAAGGCCGCGCGCCAAAAGGGCTGTGGTCGCAAGAATGGCCGTGGCGTGAAAGAGCAGCATGGCGCTTGCCGATGCCAGCCGGCTCGCATCGGCGCCATGGGCGGAGGCGGCGGCCAGCGCGACGCCGGCGGCTCCCATCAACCCGGCAAAGGCGATCAGCAGGCGGGCCATCACGCGCTTCGCTCTTCCAGGAGCTTTGCCATCGCGGCACGCAAGCTCTCCATGCCGGTGGAGCTGCGTGACGAGGTCGCGAGCACGGTCGGGAACGCGGCCGGATGCTTGGCGAGCGCGGCTTCGGTCTCGGCGATGCGCGCCTGCAGCTCGGCGGCCTTCACCTGGTCGGCCTTGGTCAGCACGATCTGGTAGCTGACGGCGGAGCGGTCGAGCGTCTTGAGGACTTCGAGATCGACGTCCTTGAGGCCGTGCCGCGCGTCGATCAGCACGTAGACGCGCGCCAGCGAGGCGCGTCCCAGCAGGAATTTGTGGATCAGCTCGGTCCAGGACGCGACCTGGCTCTTCGGCGCCTTGGCATAGCCATAGCCGGGCATGTCGACGAGTCGCAGGTCGTTCTTGCCGGGCACCTCGAAGAAGATCAGCTCCTGGGTGCGGCCCGGCGTATGCGAGGTGCGGGCCAGCGCGTTGCGTCCCGTCAGCGCGTTGATGAGGCTGGACTTGCCGACATTGGAGCGGCCGGCGAAGGCGACCTCCAGCCCCGCCATCGGCGGCAGCGTGGCGATCGAGGGCGAGGCCCAGATGAATTGCCAGTCGCGAGCGAACAGTTTTCGCCCGGCCTCGATCAGCTTCGCATCTTCGTCGTCGGTCATGCGAAGCCTCGCTGCTTCCCCCCGTCATTGCGAGCGAAGCGAAGCAATCCAGACTTTCTCAGCGAAAACAGTCTGGATTGCTTCGTTGCTTCGCTCCTCGCAATGACGATTACGTCGCTTTCCTCGCGAACGTCGCCTTGAGATTGTCGAACAGCTCCACCTTCACGCCGTTGCGGCGCATGATGTAGCTCTGCTGGACCACCGACAGCAAATTGTTCCAGGCCCAGTAGATCACGAGGCCCGCCGGGAAGCCCGCCAGCATGAAGGTGAAGATCAGCGGCATCCAGTTGAAGATCATCTGCTGGGTCGGATCCGGCGGCGTCGGGTTCAGCTTCATCTGGAACCACATCGTGATGCCCATGATGATCGGCCAGATACCCAGCGCGAGGTAATGGCCGAACACCGGGATCGTGGTCGGATCGAACGGGATCAGCCCGAACAGGTTGAACAGGTTGGTCGGATCCGGCGCCGAGAGGTCCTTGATCCAGCCGTAGAACGGGGCGTGCCGCATCTCGATGGTGACGAACAGCACCTTGTAGAGCGAGAAGAATACCGGGATCTGGATCAGCACGGGAAGACAGCCGGCGACCGGATTGATCTTCTCCTTGCGGTAGATCTCCATCATCTCCTGCTGCTGCTTCACCTTGTCGTCGGGATAGCGCTCCTTCAGCGCCAGAAGCTGCGGCTGGATCGACTTCATCTTCGCCATCGAGGCGTAGGATTTGTTCGCCAGCGGGAAGAACAACAGCTTCACGATCACGGTCACGAGCAGGATCGAGATGCCGAAATTGCCGAAGAAGCGGAAGAAGAAGTCGAGGCCGAGGAACATCGGCTTGGTGAGGAAGTAGAACCAGCCCCAGTCGATCAGCAGGTCGAATTGGTTGAGGCCGAGCGCCTTGTTGTAGCCGCCGAGGCCTGCGAGCGGGAAGTTGATGCCGACCACGCCGGCTTCCTTGGCGCCTGCAAACAGCCGCGCGTTCGCCGTCGCGGTGCCGCCGATCGGGACGGTCACGGGGTCGAGCAGATAGTCGGTCTGGTAGGTATGGACCTTGCCGACCGGATTCGACGAGAAACGCGCCTGCAGCTGGGCATTGGTGTCCGGCAGCAGCGCGGAGGCCCAGTATTTGTCGGTGATGCCGAGCCACCCATTGGTGGCCTTGAAGTTCACCTGCTTGGCTTCGTCGATCTTGCTGTAGGCATATTCCTGCAGCCTGTGTTCGCCGAGATAGCCGATCAGGCCTTCATGCAGGATGTAGTAGCCGGAGACGTGCGGCGCGCCGTGGCGCGAGATCAGCGCGAACGGATAGAGCGTGACGGGCGCATTGCCGACATTGCTCACCTCGTCCTTGATCGTGAAGAGATAGTGATCGTCGACCGCGATGGTGCGGCGGAAGGTGAGGCCCTCGCCATTGTCCCATTTCAGCGTGACCGGTGACGACGGGGTCAGGCTGCCGCTGCCGTCCTGCTGCCAGACGGTCTGGGCGTCGGGCATTTTCGACGTCACGCCCGTGGCCGCAACCCAGCCGAATTCGGCGTAATAGGGCTCCGCCGTGCCGGACGGCGAATACAGGATGATCGGCGGCGACTTCGGGTCGACCGTTTCGCGGTATTGCACCAGCGCGATGTCGTCGATGCGGCCACCCTTCAGCGAGATGCTGCCGGCAATCCGCGGCGTCTCGATCTTCACGCGCGGGCCGGACGCGATCGCGGCGTCGCGGGTGACGGCCGGCTGGGCCTGGTTCGCGGCCGGAGCCGACGGCTGAGTCGCGCTGCCTGGCTGCGGCGCGGCGCCCGGCGTGGCGGACGCGGTCGGCTGCGGCGTGGATTTCTGAAGCTCCGTCTGCGCCTGCTGGGCGCGCTGCTTCTCCATCTGCGGCACATTGTAGAAGTACTGCCAGGCGATCAGCACCAGGCCGGACAGAATGACGGCGAGGATGGTATTGCGATTGTCGGTCATCTCGAATGTCTCGTCATCAATCCGGTTTGCGGCGGGCAGCAGGAGCGGGGCCGGGCCTCTGGCCGCGCGCTTGGGCCGTATGCCGCGCGGGCTTCGTGAACGCTATGCGCAGATCGTCGAGCATGGTGGCGAAGTCGCGCGAGAGCGCGTCCCTTCGTCCGACCAGGACATAATCATGGTGGGGCTGCATCGACACCGGATCGAGCCGCTTCACCAGTTCGCGAAGCCGGCGCCGAATGCGATTGCGCTCGGGGGCGTTGCCGTTCTTTTTGGTGACGGTGAAGCCGATCCGGATCGGACCAAAGTCATCGCGGCGGCGGCTTTGCAGGACGAACGCGGGACTATTCACCCGCGCGCCATTGGCAACGGCGAGGAAATCCGCCCGCTGCCTCAGCCGATCCATGATGAAATCCCAAAAAGGGGGTCCCGGCTCAGGCGCTCAGACGCTTGCGGCCGCGGGCACGGCGGGCGGCGAGAACCTTGCGGCCGCCGGCAGTGGCGAGGCGGGCGCGGAAGCCGTGACGGCGCTTGCGCACCAGTTTGCTGGGTTGATAAGTCCGCTTCACGGGTTTTTCTCCGCTGACCGGGCAATTTGCCTGTAGAATTGATGGTAAAGTCCGGAAGATGCGGCCCAAAACGGGCCCTTTCCGGCCCTAAGAGAGCCGCTCCCGGTGTCGCACCGGGTCATCGCGGACAATTTGCGCGGCTTATAAGGGAGCGCCTTCTTTTCGTCAACGCCGCACAAGCGCGCGATTCCGGTGAATATCGCTGTTTGTGCGGGGTTTTTAACGCTTGAGGTGGCGACTGGCGATATCAGCGCTTACATCCCACCTTGGCAGATTAGCGATCCTTAATTTGACCGGACTCCGGACGGGTCGCATCCTCCATCAGCCAAGGTCAACAGGGGCGAATTTCGTGGCAGCCACAGATCGCCAGCCGATCCAGGATCTGGATCAGCCGGACCAGCCGGCGATGCCGCCACGCGGCACGCGCGGGCTCGGGCTGTCTGGCAAGCTGCTGCTGCTCACCATTCCCCTGGTCATGATTGCTGCCGTGCTGCTCTACGTGCCGGCCATCGCCAATTTCTGGGTCAACCGGCTGAACGACCGCGTGGCGGCAGCCAATACTGCGGCGCTGGTGCTGGATGCGGCGCCGCTCGGCATGGTGCCCGATTCGCTGTCGCGCCAAATTCTGAAGAGCATCAATGCCCGCGCCGTTGCCATCAAGATGGGCCAGCAGCGCCGGCTGCTCGCCAGCGACAACATTCCGGCCGCCATCGAGCATGACATCGACCTGCGTGACATGACGGCCTGGGAGGCGATCACCGGCTCGTTCCGGATGATGCTGGAGACCGGCAACCAGGCCATCCGCATCGTCGGACCCGGCGTGGGCAATGCCCAGTTCATCGAGATCGTCACCGACGAATTGCCGCTGCGGAAGCAGATGTACCGCTTCTCCCGCAACCTCGTGGTGGTCGCGCTGATCATCGCGGTGCTGACCGCGGGCCTCGTCTATCTCGCACTTCATTATCTGTTCGTGCGGCCGATGCGGCGGCTGACCGCGAGCCTGGTCGGCTTCCACGAGAATCCCGAGAGCTCGGCCGGGATCATCGTGCCGAGCCAGCGCAGCGATGAGATCGGGGTGGCCGAACGCGAATTGTCGGACATGCAGCGCGATCTGATGTCGATGCTGAATCAGAAGAGCCGGCTCGCCGCCCTCGGCCTCGCCGTCTCCAAGATCAATCACGATCTGCGCAATCTGCTCGCCTCGGCCCAGTTGCTGTCGGACCAGCTCGCCAGCGTGCCGGATCCGCGCGTGCAGCGTTTTGCGCCCAAGCTCGTGCGCTCGCTCGAGCGTGCCATCGCCTTCTGCCAGTCGACGCTGTCCTACGGCCGCGCCCAGGAGGCCGCGCCCGACCGCCGCATGGTCCTGATCGAGCCGGTCGTGCTGGAGGTGCGCGAGACCGCGGGCCTCGCCAACGAGGCCTCGATCGCCTGGGTCGCCGCGATCGAGCGCGGGCTCGCCGTCGACGCCGATCCCGACCAGCTGTTCCGTGTATTGCTCAACCTCGTCCGCAACGCCGCCCAGGCGCTCGAAAGCCATGCCTCGGGTGAGGGCGGCGTGCAGCAGATCCGGATCACCGGGAAGCGCGAAGGCGCCGTCGCCATCATCGAGGTCTCCGACACCGGCCCTGGCGTCCCCCAGAAGACGCGGGAGCACCTGTTCGAGGCCTTCCAGACCTCCGGCCGCCCCGGCGGCAGCGGCCTTGGCCTCGCCATCGCCGCCGAGCTGGTCCGCGCCCATGGTGGCGACATCCACCTGGTCGAAGGCACCATCGGCGCCACCTTCCGCATCGTCATCCCCGACCGCCCCGTGGAACTGCTCTCCATCCGCAACGAGCGGCAGAGGGCATAGGTCGGCCAGCGGCCTATGGTTTCTCGTCATTCCGGGGCTCGCGCAGCGAGAACCGGGAATCCCGAGGTTTGGCGCGAGATTCCCGGTTCGATGCTGCGCATCGCCCCGAATGACGCCGAAACCGTCATCCCCCCGCAAAATCTCCCCCACCCGGACCTTGCCAACCGGCACAAGAGCGGTTAGTCAAAGCGCTCTTTCGCACCCCTCCCGGCCCTCCGGGAGATGCGTCGTGGGTCATGCCCGCCATCGCTGTTTGCGAAAACGCGCCCGTAGCTCAGCTGGATAGAGCATCAGACTACGAATCTGAGGGTCGGACGTTCGAATCGTTCCGGGCGCGCCATTTGCGTACAAAACCACGAACATTTCCGTTCTCGGTCTGTTTGCCGGCAATGGCCGCCTGGAGGATATCCTTGCTGCCGATGATCCGGATGGCTTGGTCGTCGACCTCGACCGCATCGATGATGGAGTTGATGTAGCCTTTGCGGGTGTTGGTATCGCCCGCATCCAACTTCGCGTTCATCAACCGGGCGAATGCGTCGATCTTCTGCGCATTGACGGCGGCTGCCATGCCGCATTGGGTGCGGGCATGATCGAGGGCCGCCTTGGCCCGGTCCCGTTGCGCTTTCAGAGCGGCGGTGCGCTGTCGCAGGATATCGTCCAGCTCGACGATGCCGTCTTCAATCGAGCGATAAAGCCGCTTCATGCGATCTTCGCAGTCGGTCAATTCCTTCTGTAGAGCCAGCAGCCGATCGTCGGCGGACTCGCTCTTTGCCGCCTGGCGCTCGATCAGCGATTTTAGGAGGTCCGCGATGCGGTCGGGCGCCAGCACGCGCCGCTTGAGGTTGGTCAAGACGATTTCATCCAGGGTCGCGGCCGGGATGTGGCGGCCCTTGCAGACCGACTTGCCCTTCTGCTGGCCACCCGCACACGAGTAATACGAGTACGATCGCCCCTGTCGATTGGTCGTGCCGGTCCGGGTCATTCCGGATCCGCAGGATGCGCAAACAGCGATACCCGTCAGGAGGGAGGGGCCATTGACCACCCGGGGTGGGGTGGTCTTGGGGTTGCTGCGGGCGAGCTTCGCCTGCACCCGATCAAAATGGGCCTGCTCGACCAGGACAGGAACGGGAATGTGGATCACCGTCGACGGGTCGTATTTCCTGCCGTCCCGCGAGCTGCGCACGCCGTACGGCCACTGACCGCTGGCATAGCAGGCGTTGGTCAGTATTTTATGGACCGGTCCAACGCCGAACGTCGCGCCGCGGCGGGTGCGGTAGCCATGGCGGTTCAGCCATTTCGTCGTCTCCTTGACGCCGAGCGGGCCGGTGTTGCCGTCGCCCTCAAGATAAAGCTTGAACATCAGCCGAACCGTTTCGGCCTCGACTGCGTCAATGTCGAGCTTCTTCTTGATCTTCTGTCCGCGCCGCTCAGCCTCAACAATGCGATAGCCGAGGGGCGGCGTCGCACCGTTCCAGAAACCCTGTTTGGCCGACTCGCGCATGGCGCGCGTCGTGTTTTTGGAGATTTCTCGTGAGGTGTGCTCGTCAAAAGCTCCGATGATTTGACGAACGAGGATCTGGCTGGGATCGTCCCCCGTCGGCTGCGTGACCGACACTACCTCGACGCCATGCTTGCGCAACTTGCGGATGGTCAGCTCCATCTCGGCGACGTTGCGAAAAAAGCGATTGAAAGCATAGAAGAGGATCGCGTCGTACGGGTGATCGGGCGCACAGGCGCGCTCGATCATGTCCTGCAACACGGGCCGACGATCATCGGTCGCGGTCTTTGCTTCCACAAATTCTTCGACGATGACGTAGCCGTTCTGATCGGCGAAGCTCGCGGTAATTTTCCGCTGGCTCGGAATTGACGCTTCGTTGGCATACTGGCGTCCGGTGCTGACCCTGTAGTAGGTCGCAACGCGCTTGGCTGCGTCAGTTTGTCTGGAAATCGAATTGCGAAACACGTGCTTGTTCATGTGAGAACTCTACTTAAAATCTAAGCTGACGGCGTTCCCGAGCTCGATTGGTGAATCTCACTCGAGACCTTGTCAACGGCTATTTTTCTGAGGAATCGGTACCATCACTAGCCAGCAATTCCTGCAGCTCGCGGCCAAGCAAGACCTCAATCGCGCGCAACTCGCGGTCCAGGATCGGCGGGGAGGGCGGGAGATCAAGTGCCACCTGAAAGTCCTCAGCATGTGGCTGCCGTCGTCTTCTCACCTTCGCCATACTACGACGATTAATCGCCGGAGCATGGCGGTATGCGCCGGCTTCTGTCGTCCGCAGTTTGATGCGCGACGGCGGCGCTATCGGCTTAGAGCTCATAGCTGAACTCCCGCCGATGGTGCCGATCCCTCTCCAGTTGCCGCTGGAGCGGTCGCGAACTCTCAATGACGTCGAGCGTGGAAATCTTGGGCGAGGCGCGCGAGAGCCGTTCGGCCAACCAGCTTTGGCGCTGGCTCGCGGAAAAGACCAGCCCATCGCGCTGCTGATCGAAGGGCAGTTCGGAGGCGAGGCGCCGATCAATGCTCTTGGCGTCCACCACGAGCGTCGTCCGTTCCCGGGCACGGCTTGTCGCCACGTAGACGTCATGACGGTTGTAGCTGTGATCCAGATACACGACCGCATGATCGACCGTGAGGCCCTGGCTGCCGTAGACGGTCGCGGCATAGGCCCAGCCGAGGCGTGGCCGTCCCTGCGTGTCGGCAAGCCGCATCGGATCGAAGGCAATCCGCTGACCCCCGATCTCGGCTTCGACGATGATGCGATTTGTTTCTACGAGAGGCGCGACTACTTCACTGACCTTGATGACGGTCGCAGTAGACCCATTGACCACGCCGAGTTTGTCATCGCGGACGAGGAACCTGATCCTGTCCCCGGCCGCCAACGCAATCTGTGTTGAGCGGCCGGACGGCGTGGCCGCGGTGAAGCTAACCTCGGGGCCCCTGATGATGCCGCTGGTCTTGAGGCGCTCGCGGGCCGCCTGCGAGATGGCGGCCACTGCGGCGTTGGTCTTGGCGAGGATCAGGGCCGAGGCACCGGGATCGCGCGCCTGGATCTGCTCCGCCGAATCCAGCACCTCGGCGACGGCCGCCTTGGCGCCATTCGCCTCGATCACGAGCCCCCGGGTAGCGAACGCCTCAAGCGCGGGCGCGGCCCGTCCCATGCCGAAGGCGCTGATGGCCTCGCGCGCCCACGGCTCGCGCTGGCGAACGATATTGTTGACCCGGGCCGCGTCAACCGCGCGCGCCACGAGATCGAGGCCAGGACCGCCGATCGGCTGCAATTGGCGCCGGTCACCGACGAGAATCATCTTGGCGCCAGCCTTGGACACGGCGCTCAGCAGCGCGTGCATGTCCCGCGAAGAGAGCAAGCCGGCCTCGTCGGCGATCATAACAGTCCGATGGTCGAGAACCTTCTCGCCGGCCTTGAGCCGCGCGATCCAGGAGGCCGTCGCCCGCGCCTCGATCCCGAGATCGTCGCCAAGTAGGTTGGCGATCCGCCAGGCAGATGCGGTGGCGATCACGCGGCAACCGACCTTGGCGTATCCCTCCACGACCGGCGCCAACAAAGTGGACTTACCGACGCCGGGGGCGCCTTCGACGATGGCCACCGCCGAGCTGGTGGTTGCTGCAAGCGCCGCGTCAGTCTGTTCGGGCGTGAGCCCGGAGGCTCGGCAACGGTCCGTCAGCATCTCCGCATTGACGGAGAGCCAGGGTCGCTCGATGAGACGCTGCGCCTGTTCGACAACCTCCCGCTCAATCGTGAGCATTTCTGGGGTCGAGTAGCATGGCAGGCCAAGCGTATCGCGGCCGATTTCCACGAACGCGCCGCGGCTCAGCAGACGGTTGAATTCGATCTCCGCGCGCTCGGCCGGCAGGCCTGTGCCGACCAAGGCGGCGGTGACTGAGCGCAGAAGCTCGCGCCGTTCGATGACGCTCTCATGTTCCGTGAGGCTCGCCGGCAGCGCCGCTAACCGTTCGGAGAGCAGCCGCTCGCCCTCGTGCTGGTCAAGCGCCTTCGAGAGGTCCCTCACGCTCGCGGCGAATGATTTCGTGTCCAGACCCAGCGATCGCGCGGCATCACGCCAGACGTCCTCCCGCTGGACGCTTTCGCTCTCACGCTTGCTGCTTCGCGTCGCCTTGGCGATGGCGGCCGCCAGTGCCGCTGCCTCGCCGCTGGTGAGGCCATGTTCGGCGAGTTCGTCTTCGATCTTCTGGCGCCGTGCGCTGAAATACTTGATCGAGGCATCATCGACGCCGGCGATTTCGAACGTGCCGTTCTTGCCGACGCGATCAATGCCAAAGCCGAGCTGCTCGAGTTCATGCGCCAATGCTGCGTGATACGTCGCGCCCGCTGCCATCTTGAAGTCGCGGATGAGCTTCGAATGCAGTCCGCCGACCGTGTGGTCGCTCTGACGTGTCGCGATGTTCAGGCACACGCAGTGCGTGTGCAAATTCGGATCGGCGAATACGCGCCCGTCGCTGTGCTGGGCTTTTCGGCTCTCCCCGTGCCGGAACGTCGCCGCCGACAGCGCCACCTTCTCTACGAACGTCCCGTTGAACCCGCGGCGCGCCCAGCTCGCCTCGCGTTCCAGCATGGCGAGCGTGGCCCGAACGGCCTTCTGCTGGGCTGCTTCGATCAGGCTTTTTGTATCGCACGATCCAAGGCCCCAAACGAGGCTAACCGAACGCGGCGCGCTCAGCGTGACGTCGAAGGCGGGCGTACGCTCTTTGTGGCGGCGAATCTGTTCGAGCAGTGACGCGCCATTTACATCGAGCGCATGATACAGGCGATCGAACGTGGCGCGGTCGACGGCGGAGCCGTCGACGAGACCAAGATCCCCGGCAGGCGCGTACCAGATGCCGGACGGCTCGTTACTGCCTGCGTAATACTCGGTCTCACGCTGACGCGTGTAGTACGAACTCGCCGCCGCCGGATTCCAGGTCGCAACCACGAAAGAAAGGCCCCCCTTTGGAGGCCTTCCAATTACACCCGATGCGGCCTGCAAATTTCGGGAACGAAGATTGAGGCCGGACTCGTCCGCTCTTCTATCGACGGCGACGCCAGACGGTCACGGGCCAGGTCAGGAGCGCGGGATCGCCGATACCGACGGCGATGGCCTTGACCGTGTTGCCGAAGACGCCGAGCTCGTAGGCCAGGCGCTCCGCGCGAACGATCGGCACTTCTTTCTTGGCGCTCGCCTTCGTCTGCGAGGTTGTCCTGCCCTGCGGCCCTCTCGCTGTGGTCGTGGTGATCTCCTCCACTTCGACGGTCCGCTTGCCGATCATGTGCTCGGAGAACTGCACCGTGCCGCCATCGAGATTCTGCTGGCAAACGATCTTGGTGCGGAAACGGCGCAGGATGCTGGTTGCGACTTTGTCGCCATAGCGCTCCTGCAATTGCTCGACCTCGTGCAGTGCAGCCGCCAGGACTCCCACACCTTTGTTACGCCCGAGATCGACGAGGTCCGGGAAGCGCCGCAAGCGGCCCAGAGAGGCCAGTTCATCGAGACAGAGGAAGACACGGCGGGTTTGCGAGTTCGGGAACGACTCGTCGTTCACGTGAGCGGCGACGGTGTCGACGATGGCGCCGATCCAGGCGGCGGAGAGCTCGGGATAGCGGCCAGAGCGCTGCACCACGACGGTCCGCGGCTGAGCCGGGTTCGAGCCGTCGAGCCATTCGCGGAACGAGAACTGCCGGTTTGCAGGAAGATCGCGCCAGTTGTCCGCGAGCGGTCGCAGGAACCGCAACACTGCGGCGCGGAGCGACAGGAAAAAGCTGACGGTGGTCCGAGACAACCCGCCGGTCTCCGGGTCGACCTCGATCAGCTCGGCAGCGGGCGGGTAGACGGCCTGCAACTGCGTCTTGAGTTCAACAGGATCCAAAAGCGTCGCATCATAGAACTCAGGCATGCCCCACAGGATCCCGTGGCGGCTCTGGCACAGGACGGCGCAGCCGGCGAGCAGAGTGCCGCTGCCGGATTCCCAAACGCTTTCGTCCGTGTGGGGCGCGAGCAGCGCACCGAAAGCTTCGGCGTCGCTCTTGGTCAGCACGTCACGCCCGACCGCCCAGGCGTAGCCGCCCGGCCGGTGCCCGTGCAGCGCCGCGAAGGCGGCGTCAGGTAGCGGCAGGCCGCTCAGAATCTCGCCGGTGGTGTCGTGGATCAGGATGCGCACGTTGCGGTTTGGCCAGCGGTACATCGCGGCAAAGATCTCCTGCAACAGATGCAAGATGATCCGTGTTTTCGCCGATCCGGGTGCCCCGAGGAGGAGCACGCCGCGAATCTCCCGCAAGCGCGACAGAATCACGCCGGGGGCAAGCGCGATCCCAAGCCCTTTCTCCCGATCCTCTTGGGCCATAGACGCCGAAGCGCTTCGCCTCGCATCTCTGCCGTGCTGAAGTTCCTGGCCTTCATAGTGCTTACGGGTATCGATGATCGCGGCCTCGCGCATCATGATGCGCGAGGCGCTGGACCAGGCTGCGAACCAGGCCAGCAGGCAGCCGGCGACACGGATGTAGAACTCGAAGACCATGCCGGTCGCGAGCGGGATGCGCCAAGCAGACGTGAAAGCCGCGAGTACATGGGTGTAGGCCGGAATTACCGTGGGCCATTCGGCGAGCACGCCGAGGTACGATCCACTCATCGCCTCCCACAGCAGCGGACCGGATCCGGTCCACGGCGCATCAGCATACCAGCCGACGGGCGGGGCGACCCAAAACGCCACCCAGATCGCCATCACCAGCATGGCCATGCCGACCGGGAAGCGCACGCGCTTCGTCGCCGTCAGATCGCGCTTTTCGTAAGTTGCGAGCTTCATGTCAGTCTCCCTAGTAGAGCTGGCCGCGATGCCGCCAGACAACGAGGGTCGTCTGGGCGGGGATGTAGGCCGCGTTGATGTGTTGGTTGGCTTGCCGCAGCTCTGCCTCACTCATCTCGAGCAGGTCAGCTGCACGCTCCCACGCGATGTCCCGCACGGGCACATAGGTGCAGCCATCCACCCAGCCGCTTAGCCGCGGGCAGCCCGGCCAAGTCGAGGCTTGCGCGCTGCGCACCGGCGGCTTGCGGTAGTGCCACCAATCGATGGTGGGGCCGACCGCAAGGCTCGCGAGGAGGACGGCGAGCCCCGTCAACCCGCCGAGCAGCGCCGCTCGTGCGGCCGTCGGGATCGCGATCGAGCGGAGTCGAGCCCAGGACTCACCCGACCCCACCGGCACCTCCTGAGGCTCCGGCAGCCGATGCTCCGGCGCGACGTGGCGAACGATCTCGGCATACTGCCGGTCCGTGAGCTGCTGCAGCTCCTCGCGCGGGAGGCGGACGAGCTGTTCGGGCGTCATCGCCCTCAGCCGGTCCAAGCGCGCCGACTGCTCGGCACCCTGCTGCGCGCGCAGGGTGCGCACATCCAGCAGGAACGTCTTGAGCCGCTCAGCCATGACCGCCTCCGAGAAACGGCAGGATGCGCACCAGCTCGCTGTGGATCTTTCCGCTCCAGTCGGCGACGTCGTTCACGAAACGCTTCGCGTACGACAGCGGCAGCCTCGTCCGCATCATGGCTTCCCGGAAGTGGTCGTGACGCCAGGACATGATCACCGGCGGCGACTCACCCAGCATCTCCAACAGGCGACGCGACTGCGGCCTCAGGCGCGGCAGGCGGATATGGGTATAAGTGTCGAGAAGGCGGTCAACACCTTTGGCCAATTCCTCCGGCATGTCGCGCGAGGCCTTCTGCGGGCAGCCGTCGCGCTCGTTGAGGACGATCACGATTTGCGCCGAGGGAAGGATGCGCTCGAGCCTCGCTGCTTGCCCGAGAACCTGACGAACCGATTCTGCAGTGGCGACCATGACCAGGAAGACCACCACGTTGAGACCGAGCGCCGAAATGTCGTCGTCGACGTCGACCTCCGCGATGAAGGCATTTGCGAGCTCCGTCAACGCGCCGCCGACCTCGAGCAGCACGGAGGCCTGGGTCTGCGGCATGCCCGTCAGGGCTTCATGGAAGGGGGAGAACACCGGCAGGAGATCGCGCTCGCCATCGGCATCGGCGTCGAGCCTGGCGGCATGCAGGCTCTGGACCTCGGGGCCCAGGAACCTCTGGAGCTTGCCCTGCTCGTCGAGCTCGAACACCTTGAGGGTGGCATCGATCAGCGAGAATGCCATCGCGATCAAAATCGCGAGCAGCGACTTGCCGACCCCGCCGACGTCGCCGTCGACGATGCAGGTCACGGGCGGGGTGACCGCCTTGACGGGGTGGATTGGAGATTTGGTCTTGGCCATGTGGCTCCCTCTTCATGGACGGAGCCGAAACGCGAAGGGCCCCGCCGGTTGCGGAGCCCTTCTATTAAAGCCAGTTCGGTCTCAGAATTTCGGGAACGAAGATTATCACCGGTGCTGCCCAACTACAGGGCCTTGGTGACCCAGAACTCGCGGCCATCCGCCTCCGCAAGCGTGAAGAACGCCTCCCACCCGGCGCGCGTCCTCACCCGCAGGCCGAGATCGCGGAGGCCGCGCGCGGCCTCAACCTCCGAGTCGACGGCGACCTTGCCTTCGGCTCCATCCGCCTGCGTCATGAAGCGCTTCAGCGCCTTGATGTGCTTGGGCCCAAGCATGGCACCGACACCGCGCTCGACGCGGCCCAGGAGCATCGCGCAGTCGAGTTCGCTCTTGTAGAAGAGAACGTTGGCATAGATCCCGGACGGGTTGAGATCCATTGCAGCTGCCGCCCGCATCAGCTGCGCCAGCGACGGCCCGCCCTGCTTGTTGTGCGCCAGCTGCTGATGCTGGGCCAGCGCACGCTCGCGCAGAAACTTCGACTGCATCTCATGCTGCTCGTGCGGATTCGCCTTCGCGAACTCGTCGCTCTCCATCATCTTGCGGAGCTCGGCGGACATCGCGTGCTGGGCCTTCAGGAGCTCCTCGGTCTTGGCGTAGACGGCATGCGCGGCGCGCACGAGTTCGAGCTGCTCCGCCTTCACGAACGCCGGTTTTGCGCCGTTGCGCAACTGCTCCAGCACGCCGGCGTAGACCGACTTCATGGCCTGATATGCGGTCAGCCCCGGATACCATGCCGTGATGCGCCTTTGGCCAGCATCGAAGCAGTTCCTGGCCGACAAATTCCCGAGTAGCGGCTGCAGGGTTTCGAAGATCTCGCCGCGGCGGGTCTCGGTCGCCATCTTGCGGCCTTCCCGATGATCGTCGCAGGCCCGCAGCCGCTCAGTCACCATCGCCACGGTCACGTAAAGTCCGTCACGGGCGCGCTCCTCAAGCCCCGTCACGTCCTGTCCGCCGCGTGGGCGCTCGGAGGACTCGTGCAGCTTCGTCACCTCCATCAGGACGAATTCACCGGCGATGAACCTGTCCCGGTCCCGGCAGACTGGAAGGACGGCATTGAGCTCGGCCGGCTTGGTCGGGACGATCAGCAGGTCATCGCCGCACTCCTCCCGAAGCCGCTCCAGCAGGCTCTGGTTCGGCATGGGGATGCCGCGGGGATGCCGCTCGATGTTGATCAGCAGGAAGGGCCTCGGGTTGCGGCCGAGGTCTTCGAGCGCCTCGTTCAGGGTCACGAGGCGAATGCGCAGGTCGGTGTCGGACACGTTTGTTCTCCGAAGGTTATGGAAGTTGCCGATCATGGCCGGGCAGAAGGCGAGAAATTTCGGGAACGAAGATTTTGAGCTTAGCGAACTCGGATTTCTGCTCAGAGCTGGACTAGGACCTGCGGGAGCCGGCGTGCGCCGCCAGGAATTCCTCCAGTGCCCGGCGACGCTCCTTGAGCGGGTAGGTCCAAACCGCTTCATCGAGACGTGCAGGCAATCCTCGCCTCCGAGGTGACCCCAACATGCAGCTCGGGATCACATGGTGACCGTCGATGAGGAACTTGTTGGTGTCACAATAGTGGAAGCACCGATCGACATTCGCCGCGATGCAGCCCGCAAGAGCCCCGATGCGCGCAAGGTGGTCTTGCTTCCAGCGAGCGATGATCAGATCGGCGGCGGCCAGGCCGAATACCGCCTGATGGGCAGCGATGTCGGCTCGGGCACACGCCGGTCTTGTCCTCCCGCAGAAATGATGTTCTGCGAGCAGGCCGGCAGAGGCCACGAAAGACCATCGCGCGGGATCGGACTCGAGCTGCTTCGCCGACATGTCATCCGGTACAAAACCGGCGGCCGCGCGGGCGGAGCTCGCGTGAATGATGAGGTGTCCCCTAATCATTCCGTCGGCATTCGCGGCGGTATAGTGGCTGACCTCGTGAAGGATGGTTCCGTGCTGGCTGTCGAGGAGAGCATCGGCCAAATCCGGACGGCGATGCAACAGGTCGCGGTCAAGCTGCATTGTGGTCTCGCTAATCGGCATCGGCATGCACGCAGTGGATGCTGTCAGCCGGCGCGGAGCCGAGCGGCGTATGCACGTTGAAGGGAAGGCGGCCGAGCGCCAGCACCGCATTGCCCATGTCCCGCGCGTCCGTCCGCTCGCGGAATTCGAGGTGGAGGCTCTGGCCATCGCGCGAGCAGTAGAGCTGGCCGACGACGCGGCGACGGATCAGCAGGACGAGGCGCGGCTGCGTGAAGAAGCCGTCCACGACCTGAAACCCTTCCAGCCTGAGCTTGCCGCGACGCGATGCCTTCACGATCTTCGACGCCAGGGCCGGCGGATCGATGACCGTATGGAGCGGCAACTTGAAAGCGGCCGTCAGATCCGGGTTGAGCACGTCGACGGTGGCGATGTGCTGCACGGCGCTCCCGGAACTCACGCCGAGCTTCGACGCGATGTCGGCGCTGTCCACGAGAAAGCGCATAGTTGCCTTCAGATCAATCGCTGCCGATTCCATGAAGGCGGCCGCGGGGGCGAAGTCGTCATTCGAGTCGATCGTCGACATTTCTGTACTCCTTACCTGGCTAGATCTTCGTTTCCTTGTTCGCGACCGTCAGTGCCATGCGCATGACGGCGTCGGCATCGTGCGGCATGATTCCGAGCACGCGAAAATTGCCGCTGCCGTCGCGCGCGAAGTCGACCACGGCCAGCTTCAACCCCACGTAGCCCGGCGTGATCGGCGTGGCGGGGATGACGGGCGCCCTCTCGGGCTCCTTCTTCGGATCGACCAAGAACTCCCAGACACGCTGCAGATGCTCGGTGCGCTCCGACTTGCTCCGCTCCCGCAAGATGCGGCGGTACTCGCGGCAGGCCTTTTCGACACGATTGCGCTTCAGCCAGTCGGGAAACGCGGCGGGCGCCACCTTCTGGTGGACCGCAAGAGCGGCGACCTGCGCATACTTGCAGACCCGGTCGCGCAACCACGGATGCGCCGTCCGGGTGAACGCCCGAAAGACCGGGTAGCAGTCGTTCTTCGTGCTGCCGTGGACCTTGATCTGACGCTCAGCCAAGAACTGAGCCTGAGAGCCGGTCGCAGCGATCGCGCAGTAGGCGGTGTAGATCAGCGCCACGGTCTTCTCGGTCGGAACCTTCCGGCCCACCTTCTCGAACTGATCATGCAAGACCTCGTTGCAGGACTGAACCGCGCGGTCGGCTTGCGCGATCATCAGTTTTGCTGCTTGAGCAACGTTTTCTGCGTTGTCTCCGTCAGAACCGACGTCGCATGAATCGACGCCGTCGCAGGTGTGCTGGACAGATTCGGTGAAATCCATAATCATTTCTCCTGCTTGCGGCCTACTCGAGCTCTTCGTCGCGCTGCCGGCGCAGATACTCGAAGAAGTCTTCGGCCGTTTCGAACGTCATGCACTTGGCCGTCAGGAGCTTGTCGACATCGACTGCGATGCCGAAGCGGACCTTCTTTGCGATTTCCTCGACCGTTGACACCACGTCCGTCATGTGCGGACGCTCGGGGCCGACCAGGAGCCCACGGCCTGCGAAGGAGCGCCTGCCCAGCGAGAAGAAAGCCGGATTGGGCTTCAAAAGGCCCTCGTCATCGATGTAGAGCACGTCGCCGGTTTGGAGTTCGGTGCCCCATGCGATGTTGCCCCCGACGGCGGCTTGCAGCGAGGCGAGCCGGTGATCGATGGTGTAGGATTCGACGGTCCTCTTCACGGGATTGATCAAGATGGCACGCATTGAACTTGTCTCCTTTGCTGCTGCACGATCTCCTACGCTGCAGGAGTGCTGCTCGCATGAGGACCCGGTGGGCTTGACAAAGGCGTGCCTTGCGCGGGTGCGGCATTGGCTTAGGTGGGACGAAGCCACACGATCGGATCTATCGCCCGAACCCGTCGCACTTAATAAGAAAAACCTAACCTCAAAACTTGAGGCGCCGTTTAGAAACGGTCGCTTACAAGAGCGCGATCAACTCGGCGCAAGAACAGAACGACATGGGCACGAAATTACCAATCTATGGATACATTGATCCTGACGCCACTGGCCAACCTGCTCTGAAGGATCACCCGAAGCCAATTCCGTCTCGAGCGCAACAGGTCAGTGCGGTCGGCAGCATCCTGAGTTACCTCTCACGCCCCGACGTACAAGAACTTGCCTATTTTTTGATCGTGGATGGGTTTGATCCGTCGCGAGATGTCTGGTGCAGGGGAGTCGTTCGCGAAAGCGGGGGCGAAGACAGGACGGATTTGCTCCAATTGGTACAAAGAATCGAAGGGAATGGAACGATTCTCGTGCCGACGACCGACGAATTGTTGGAACACAAGAGCGACAGAGCACGGCTTGCGGTCGAGCAAATTCTTGAACAGAAGATCACGGTTCTCGCTATCTACAACCCGGAAGCGCCGTTGTCGTTTTTCACGGAAGCAAATGGGAAGGCCGACAGTCGAATATTCTCTGCGATGGCCGACAATGTGCTAAAAGTCCGGACTAGGCTCGATGCTATCTATGCAAACCACAAGTCGTGGGCTTTCTAGCCTTTGGTGACCAAATCGCGTGCGAGCACGGATGACAGAAAGTAGCCGACCGGTCACTCCGAACGATCGTGAGATCGGCGCCAAACGTTAGAATAGTGTCTGAGCTCGGTGGATGGTGAATCGGAACTTATGTCCAGAGATGTGCTAAAGGTTTTGCCGGCGCCTTGATTGGATCATTGGAGCCGCATGAAGATAAATCTACCGGCGGGGCGCGCGTAAGCGCGTCCCCTAACCGGCCCCGTTCGGCGGGACCCTAAGTGCCGAAATCTTGTGAAGCGGAGCTCCGTCCAGCGGACCGCGATAGTGCGTGCTGACGAAGATCAGCTTACGGTCTTCGGATCTGCTTCCGCAGGGCTGCATCTTGAAGTGACCAGTCACGGAGATCCGCCGGGTAAGCTCCCATCCTTCCGCTCCGCCGCCACCGATCCTGCCGAACTTGTTGGCGGGGGCCTTGAGGCGTTCGACTTGGAATAGCGTAAATCGCTTCCATCCTCGACGCGCACTCCGGTCCATCCGGTTGCGGAATGATTCGGGGCCTGCCCGCAGTTCCTCGCGATCTCGCGGCGCCGCCACCACCGAGTACGCCAGGGAAAGCGAGACGAAGCTCTCGATCTTGGCAGCGAAATCATTGGGATCCCAATTCGGGTCAGAGAATTCGCTCAGGAACGAGGCGGCCAGCTGGTCGCATTGAACCTGTGTCCCGCCCGATGTCCACTTGATCGTCCCGAGCGCGATGTCGCCGACGGGCCCAAGTTTCACAAAGATGCGCAGCCGATCCGTGTCGGACGGCGCCCATCGCTCCCCAGGCTGCAGTGCGCGGTCCTCAGCTTCGCTCGGAACCCGCATCACGATGACCGCTTTAACATGCAGCGATGGCCCAATACGGACCGCCTTGTCCGCAATGTTGATGTAAGCGGTCACGCGCTCCTTGAGCAACCGATCCGCTGTGCGCACGATCTCCGGCGACGCAGCAGCATTCTTGAAAAGATTGGCGAGATCGGCTCCGACCGCGCATGCGTAGGGGCGCGCGCCTTTCAACTCGTCAGGGCGTCGAAAGAAGGGCCACAATGCTGCGACGGATTCGTACGTGCTGTCAAAGGGGAGGTCGAACTCAGCGGCGGCAAACAAGCGATCGGCCGCCGCGGCCGTCGCCTCTCGCACGATCTGGTAATCGCTGGTGGTGTCCCTGATTCCGGGCACCCTGTTTGCAAGCTCGAGGCGCAGCTTGCGACCCATATCGTCAGTATATTCGTCTAACCAGGTGAGCATCGCTTTTGTCCGCAGTTAACTGGCGCGGACAATTTGCGAAGTTTAGCTATCCGTCACTCCGACCCGGTGGGCTTGACAGGTGCTCCAAACGATGCGTGTGGACAACGACCCGACGGGGCGACGCTAACCTGCTTAGCTCAGCCTTGGTGGTTTTCGCTTGAAGAAGTCTCATTGACCGAGAAGCACGAGGGCCTCCTCGTCCGCAGGCTCCAGTCGCCATGGCTCGAATGGTGATTTTATGCCTTCCCGGCGACACCGCGCCTCGATGGCGCCGATGCAGGTCAGAACCAGGTCGTATGCCGCACGAAACTCGTAGCCCTGACCTAACGGGAGATACCGATACCAATTCAGGAAAACACGCAAGGTGGCCGCGCATTCGGTCGTCGTATGATCGATATACTGATTGACATCTGTGAAGATGGCTGTGGATCGCAAAACTTCCTGCGATAACTTAAGCCGATTGAGTGGTCGTTCAACTCGGCGGGATAACTCTCTAAGACAAGCTCTTATCTGAAAATCAATGGGATCAAACTTCGGGGGGCAATCATCAAGTATCCGGATATCGTAGATCGGATGGCGAGCTGTGGGTCGTCCGATGCCATCAGTTCGTCCTGCAATCGCGGCAGCATTTATGTCGGATATGGTGAGTCCGGTCTCGTCGGCTGACGAAATTGGATTGAGGGGGAGAGCTGCGCCAAACGCTACACCAGAGTTCGAGATCTCTCCAAATAGGTGAGAAGGCGCGCCTTGGAGATCGCGAGACGTAATCCAGATTGGTTCTCCTCCGCGGACGAACAAATGCTCGCCATCGACCACAATTAGATTTTTTGCTGCACCGGCAGCCATCGTTTGCATTCTCTGCTCTGTGGATCCGACAACGCGCCCGACGAATAGAGGGTCAAATTCCTCAATGACCTCGCCTTCCCAAGGTACATCAAGACTGAGTGCTTGAAGAGCTGCGGGAACGCCGGCCTCCAAAGCATTAAAAAGGAATTGCTTGTTCCAGAATGGAGGTCGGAACACGACCGGCCACCACAGCTCGTCATCGAGGCGATATATCTCGGTGCACAAGCGAGCCGTTGCGCCCTGTCGTTCGATTCTGAATGCTGGCTTCATGATCGTTTTCGACACCGATCGAATCGAGACTTTTTCGATCGCGGAATACCAGCGTGTCCGCACTTTACGGTACCCCCTGGGGATATAGCTGAGCTGATAAGCGAAGAAGATGTTCGCCGAGAAGACACCGGTAGGGTTCATCGAGAATACTCCGCGTGGCGGGCGAAGCCGCTTCGCCGCACCAGATGCTAACGCATGGGCTTAGTAGTTCGCTTGCTCGCTCATCGTCTAGACTACGCGAATAAATGAATTCTTCTCCTTTCACCGACTGCGGCCGTATCGCGATGATTAGCGGCATTCGTTTCTCTTGCCAGTTATTTTGGTTGATTGATCCCTAACGTGCTGTTTGCGCTGGTCGAGCCCGAAGTGCAATTGGAGACCGTTGCTATCGTTGCTCGATCGTGCGGGTGGAAGGAACGCACGAACGGCGCGGTATCCAACCTCAGTGTTGCTCGACTGCAATCGGCTAAATTTGATGTATCCTCTTCAGGTGATCGGAGGCTTCGTCAGGTAGGAAGTTGCGTAGCAATTTGAGGGAAACAGAATGACAACTTGGTTGGACCGTTTCGTATTGGATGCTGGCCGCGAAGTGACGGCCGCTCTCCGCGCCAGCGGTAAGGGCAACTCATCTCAAGCCAAGAACCCATTGGTTGCCATGATGGCGACAGCACACCAAGCTGCTGTGATACGCGCGCAGTCTCCCGGCGGCGTCGATATCAATACAGAGTTCGATGCAACGATCGCGCGTTGGTTCCTTGACCAGGGCGGGCATTGCGATCGTCACGTCACGGCATTCCAATTCGGAAGAGAGGTTCTCGACAGCCTTCTCAAGCTTCAAATTACGAGAGAAATGGCCGAGAAGGCCGAGATATTTAGTGCCGGTTACCTAGCCGTTTATCTAGATTTTGTCGACCAGGCATTGATGGTTGGGAAAACTCTCGAAGTGTCCGCCATCGCGCTCTTGACTCAGACGAGCCCCGACGGACAGCTCGGGGCACCGCGTGTTTTCGCGGTCGTGTCGCCGCCTGGTGAATTCTCCCGTCGAATTCTGACCTGGATGTGGGGTTCACCAGACGAGGTTCTTGCAACCGATACGTTGCCGCCGCTTGGAGGTCCGCCGAATCAAAAGCCGGTAAGCGCGGATCTATTGCGAGCGGCCGGCACGACATCCGTTGAGCTCGCTCGGACACTTCAGCGAATCGCTGTTGTCGCCTCCTGGCATGCGGCTTGCGAGCATGACCGCGGCTTCGCAAACCATCTACGAAAAGTCGATATCAGAATGGCGGAGGATCTCCAAGACGCTGACGAGTTTCTTTCCCCGGGCTCGACGTTCTTTAATGTGTCGCGGCTATCTCCTGTCCCCCAGCCAACCCGGGCGGCTAAGACGGGCCCTGCACACAAATTACGGACTTATCCCGCAATTCTCATCGACCCATATCACCGGAATGTAAGAGCAATCGAAGTGACTAGTAGTCTGGAGTCGCTGCAAGGTGCGATCGGCGGCTGCATTCAATTGGCGGCCGAATTTTCAGGCGGAGATGTTTTGTATGTCGACGAGGAAGGATTGTTCACACATCGACTATTCTTCGAGATCGACGGCCAGAGCTTTCCGGGGCGTGGATTGATCGTTGGCTCACAAGGAGATGAATATGAGACAGCCCCGGTGAACTGCTGCATCGAGGACGTCATACGACGCGTCAAGTTCAGCGAGCCGGACCGTAGAGTGGGAACCAATCGCGTTCTGGTCGTTCCGGCGTGATTGAGAGGCTGATGGCGATGGCACGACGCAGTTGCGATAGCGAGCGCCAGTGCTTTCCACGTAGCCGCCTGCGACCACTTCTGCAGTTGCCTCCACGCTCCGCTTGAGGGCCGCGTCAAGCGGCGCTCTTGCTGCTGTTTTCGTTAAGTTGTGCCGTGAGTGCCTCCACCTTCGTTCGGCACCAATTCCCATGGCATGGGATTCGCAACTGCCAGGTTCCATTGGGCGCGTCCGAAAACTCCGGGCGCCATCACAGAGTTAGAGTTTGGCGGGAAGTTCTGTGACGGGTTAAGAGCCAAGAGGAGAGTCCCGCGGCGCCCGTCATGGAGATTCCCATGACCCAAGTGACTGCTTTAGCCGGCTATAGGGTGGATGTGAGCCGCGGTGAACGCGTCGGCCGTGTCGCCTCGGAGTGGTTTTCCCGGCCGGCGGACGACCGGTATTTGTCGCTCTCCGAGCTTCACGCTGCCGTTCGGGGTCGGGCCGAGCGAAGCCGGACCCGGACGGTGGAGAGCGCGGCGATCCGGGTGGATGCCGATCGCGATAACGCGGAGCGGCTGACGCTTATGCTGCCAGGCGAGGCCGCACCTCTCGCGCCGACGCATTGGAGCTTTGGTCAGCTGACAACAATGGTGGGGACGCCATCTGCGTATCTGCGGCAGCTTCCAGCGCCGCTCGCGGCCATCAACTTGCAGTACGGACTAACCGCGAATCGAGCAGAGCTGATCAAGACGCTCGAAGTCGAAGACGGCCGCGTTGAACTGCGGGCGGTCACTAGCCCAGATTACGGCCGCATCTTCGACCATGAGCTGGTCGCCGCCGTGCAACGAATCGCCGGCAATGGCACTGGCGATACGCGCTGGAAAGTGCCCGGCGTACTCGACTGGTCGACTGGCATCTACAATCCGAAAGTCGATGTTACGAAGACCACGACCACGCTGTACGCCTCGGACCGCGACATCTTCCTGTTTCTGGTCGACGACCTCAATCCGATTGAAGCGGGCAGACTGCCGGACGGCTCACCCGACTTGTACTTCCGCGGTTTCTACTGTTGGAATTCCGAGGTGGGTGCCAAGGCCCTCGGCATCGCGAGCTTCTATCTTCGCGCCGTCTGCCAGAATCGGAATCTGTGGGGGGTCGAGGATTTCCAGGAGATCACGATCCGCCACTCTAAATTCGCGGCCTCCCGGTTCGCCCATGAGGCCGCACCGGCACTCACGCGCTTTGCCAATTCGTCGCCGCAGTCGTTCGTCCACGGCATCCGGGTGGCGCGGGAGCGCATCGTCACTCGCACCGACGACGAGCGCACCGAATTCCTGCGCAAGCGAGGGTTCGGCAAATCAGAGACCGCAAAGATCATCGAGACGGTGCTCGCCGAGGAGGGCCGCAAGCCCGAGAGCGTCTTCGACTTTGTGCAAGGCATTACCGCTGTTGCGCGGGACAAGCCGCATCAGGACGCCCGGCTCGATCTGGAGGCGCGGGCGAAAAAGTTGCTGGATCGCGCCAACTGATGGGATCTGCCGCCCCGGGGGTCTGCGAGGAGCGAGTTTCAACCCGGTCTTCAAGTTTCAGCGCCGCCCTTCAGAGGAAGAGGGCGGCGCTTCGCTTCGTGACGGGCGAGAAGGTCGAGAGAGGTTCTCGACCGCCCGTCGCGGAGAAACGTCAATGGCAAAATCCGTTCGCAAGCTCACCCTCAGTCAGTCGCGTGATATCCCCTTCAGCCAGTTGGTGCTGAGCCAGTCCAATGTCCGCCGCATCAAGGCGGGCCTCTCGATCGAGGAGCTCGCCCAGGACATCGCGCGGCGCACGCTGCTCCAGAGCCTCACCGTCCGCCCGGTTCTCGACGAGGACGGTTCGGAAACCGGCATGTTCGAGGTCCCGGCCGGCGGGCGGCGCTATCGCGCGCTCGAGCTTCTGGTCAAGCAGAAGCGGCTTGCACGCACGGCCCCGGTTCCCTGCGTCATCCGGACCGATGGGCTCGCCGAGGAGGATTCGCTTGCCGAGAATGTCCAGAGGGTACCACTCCACGCCCTCGACCAGTACCGCGCATTCCGCGACCTGGTCGAAAAGGGAATGAGCGAGGAGGAGATCGCTGCCGCGTTTTTTGTGAGTGTGGCGGTGGTGAAGCAGCGACTCAGGCTCGCTGCCGTCTCGCCAAGGCTGCTCGACGTCTATGCCGAAGACGGCATCACACTCGACCAATTGATGGCGTTTGCGGTCAATCCAGACCACGCGCGCCAGGAGCAGGTGTGGGAGGCCGTTCAGCGGTCCCACAACAAGGAGCCCTATCACATCCGGCGGCTTCTCACCGAGGGCGCCGTGCGCGCCTCCGACAAGCGCGCGCAATTCGTCGGGATAGAGGCATACGAGAGCGCTGGCGGCGACATCATGCGCGACCTGTTCCAGCAGGATGATGGCGGCTGGCTGCAAGATCCAGTGCTGCTGGAGCGGCTGGTCGCCGAGAAACTGGAGCGCGCGGCGGACAACGTCCGCTCCGAGGGCTGGAAATGGATCGAGGTTGCGATCGACTTTCCCTATGGCCACACCTACGGTCTGCGTCGCATCTCCGGCGAGTCCGTTGCGATGACCGGCGAGGAGGTCGCCGCGGCCGAAGCCCTGCGCGCCGAATACGAGCGTCTGGAGCAGGAGCATTCCGATCTCGACGTCCTTCCCGAAGCGATCGATCAGCGGCTTGGCGAGATCGAGACCGCGCTTGCCGAGCTCGATGAGCGGCCAGTCCAGTACGATCCCGACGAGATCGCGCGCGCGGGTGCCTTCGTCAGCATCGACGCCTCGGGTGTCTTGCGTGTCGACCGCGGCTATGTCCGCCCTGAGGACGAACCGGCAATTCCGGAGCCCGAGGGGGAAGTTGATTCGAATTCGGAGGAATCCCGGTCCGTAGCGTTCGCTCCGGCAGATGGCGACGGCACGCAGGCGGCTACCTCAGCCGCCGAGGTCGAGGCTGAACAAGAGGACGGCATCAAGCCGATCCCTGATCGCTTGCTGACCGAGCTCACGGCGTATCGCACGCTCGCCATGCGCGATGCGCTGGCTCAGGACCCAGACATTGCGTTCCTGGCAGCACTGCACGCGCTCTGCCTCAAGCTCTTCTACCGCTACACGCCCGAGTCCTGCATCGACATTGACGCGAAGAGCGTCGTGTTCGGTAGCCATGCGCCCGGCCTTGGCGATACTGCAATCGCCAAGTCTGTGGACGAGCGGCACCGGCGCTGGTCCGAGCAGTTGCCGCGTGAGTCGGCCGAGCTCTGGAACACGCTGTCCGCTTTCGATCGGGACAGCCGTGATGCCCTGTTTGCGCATTGCATCGCGCTCAGCGTCAATGCGGTTTATGAGCCCTGGAACCGGCGACCGCGTGCGCTGGCTCACGCCGACCGGCTCGCCCAGGCGATCGGGCTCGATGTCGCTGCCGCTGGATGGTCGCCGACCGTCGACAACTACCTCGGCCGGGTGACCAAGGCCCGAATCCTGCAAGCGGTACGCGAAACCAAGGGCGAGACAGCCGCTCAGCTCATCGAGCATCTGAAGAAAGGCGAGATGGCGGAGCGGGCCCAAGAACTCCTCGCCGGCACGGGTTGGCTGCCGGAGCCGTTGCGTACGCCCGGCCAGGCGATCAGCGCCACATCATCGGCCGCAGAATCTGCTCCAGTCTCGCGGTCTGCTTCAAACGTCGAGGACGCGCCGCCGGCCGATAGCGAAATGGCTATGCCCGATGCAGAGCATCCGGCCGACCATGACGCAGTTCACGCAGAAGAGCCGCTTGTCGCAGCCGAGTAGGCGGACAGCCGCGTCAGTCTCGAAGGCCCGCCATCACTGGCGGGCCTTTTTGCGTCGGAATTGATCATGTCAGCCCAAGCATCGGATCTTGCCCGCCGGCTTGCCGAGCGGGCCGAACTCGTCTGCCGGCACTATCTATCCAATGGGCGGCGCGTCGGCCGCTATTGGATAGTCGGCGACGTCCACAACGCGCGCGGTCGGTCCATGTTTGTCCGGCTGCGCCCAGGTCATGGGGGTAAGGGAATGGCCGGCAAGTGGACGGATGCTGCGACCGGCGAGCACGGGGATCTGCTCGATATCATCCAGGAAAGCTACGGCATCGTTGAATTCCGCGACGTCCTCGCCGAGGCGCGGCGCTTTCTCAGCCTGCCACGCGACCGTGTGGCCGAATCAAAATCGCCGCTTCCACCCGCACCCCGCGGTTCACTGGAGTCGGCGCGGCGGCTGTTTGCCATGTCAAAACCTATCCAGGGCACGATCGCCGAAACATATCTCCGAAGGCGCGGCATTTCGGCCTTGCATGACACTGCAAGCCTTCGGCTTCATCCGCGCTGCTACTACAGGCCCGATGACGACCTCCCCACCGAGACCTGGCCGGCCCTGATCGCCGCTGTCACCACACATGACGGTGTCATCACCGGCGTCCATCGCACCTGGCTGGATCTTACCGGTCAGAGCAAGGCACCGGTCGACACGCCACGCCGGGCGATGGGCCTTCTGCTCGGCAACGCTGTCCGATTTGGAATGGCCCATGACGTCCTCGCTGCGGGAGAGGGCATCGAGACCATGCTCTCCTTGCGCTGCGCACTGCCGACCCTGCCGATGGCATCAGCGCTATCGGCCAACCATCTCGCCGCCATGTTGCTGCCGCCGAGCCTGCGCCGGCTCTACATCGCGCGTGATGCCGATGCGGCCGGACAGGCGGTCGCAACCGCTTTGGCACAGCGGGCAGAAGCCGTCGGAATCGAGGCGATCCGACTGTCGCCCCGGCTTACAGATTTCAACGAGGATCTGCGCACCTTCGGCATCAATGAGCTCCGAGCCGCTTTGCGCATTCAGCTCGCGCCAGGGGACGTCGCCCGCTTCTTGCCGTTGGCGGTCGCGAGTACGGCATAAGCGCTGGCGCTCACAATCGAAGTCGACAGCCCGATCAAGACGAGGTCTTCGTTGGAGAGAGCCGCGCCCGGCCTTCTAGAGGGCGATCGGACGGCAAGCCGGCCCGACCGGCAATGGCAGGGGCGCGGCTATTTTCCGCCGGCGGTGGTCACGGCACGATCAAGCGCGATGAGTCCGTCCGCCTTTGCATCGCGAAGCAAAATAGCCGCGCCCCTGCCATCCTCCGCTGTCGCTCCGGCCCTCCGCGTTGCTTCGGGTTCTGGTCCGTCCCGCTTGCCGTCTGAGTGATCGCCACGAAGGCCGCGATGGGCGCGGCCAATCCACCGAGGACATCGTCCCATGACGGATCATGACGACACCGAATTCGAACCGCAGCACGGCTCATCCCCGCTTCACCACGTCCTGACCGAACTGCAACTCTACGGCTACCGGCCGTTCAGCGACGAACCCGACCCGCGGCCGCTTCCCGACGGCAAGACGATCGCCTCGGCGGTTGCCGACATCTTCGATGCCTTCGTGGCAACACTGAGTGACAGCCGTATGGAGCCGGACCTCGAAGACCTGCTTTGGTCGACGGTTAATCTGTTCCATCGCGCCACGGGCCGCACCGAGCGTCAGCTCGACGCCAACGAGCAGGCTCAACGCCAGAGTCAACATGACCAGGACGGCTCCGAGGTACGCTCGGTCGAACTCGAGCGGCTCATCACGGAAGGACTTTCGTTGATCGAACGCCGCAATTGCATGGAGCTGTTTCGCGAGCAGGCCATTGCTCAGTACGAAACCCATACCGGCTCACTCTGGCGTCCCCGATCGGGATCGCTGATCGGCCATCGCACCGTCACCGCAGCAGTGATCGACTCCAGAGATTATCTCGCTGCCAAGCGTCGTGCCGAGACGGAGGTGCTTGTTCCGGTCGGGCCCAAGGTCGCACTGACCGGAGGCCTCGATTTCGATGACCACCACCTCGTCTGGGATCGTCTCGACCAGGTTCACGCCAAGCATACCGACATGGTCCTGTTGCACGGCGGTTCACCGAAAGGCGCCGAACTGATCGCCGCCAAATGGGCGACAAACCGCAGGGTACCGCAAGTCGCATTCAAGCCGGATTGGTCGAAGCACGCCAAGGCCGCGCCGTTCAAGCGCAACGATCTCATGCTGACGATGATGCCAATCGGCGTCATCGTGTTCCCGGGAACAGGAATTCAGGACAATCTCGCCGACAAGGCACGGCGGATGGGAATCCCGGTCTGGAAATTTGGCGACGGCGGCGCATAGCGCCGCGATCACGCCTAGCGCCTCGCGCCGTGCGTGCACCGCAACGACGCTCGGAGAAATCACGGCGATCGCCAACTGTGCCGATTATCGCCGTCACACGCGACGTCCATCCTTTCCACGCCGCTTATATTGACGTCGCTCTGCGATCGTTCATTGCTGTCTTCAGAAAGTGCGCCCCTTGGAACCAGAACGGGCTTGAACGAGTCTCCGATTGCGCTCGCGGCCGCAACCAGAGCAGCGTGCAACCTTCATCCGCGCATCGACTGTTGCTTCCAACGTTGCGGCCGGTGATGTCCGGTCTTTCCGATCGGCGCGCCTTCCTCACAGCACTTCGCTACTATCATTGCCCAATCCTCGGCACACTATGTACTAGATCGGAGCCTACTTGCAGGTGCGCTTATGTTCGGCATCGAATCGCCGTTCCTGCACGTGCCCTCTCTTCTCCCACCTGAAAACAAACCGACTTCTTGTGTCGTACGACCGATGGCGGTCCACGTCTCCTCTCAATGTTGTTCAGCACGCGAGCACCTCGCCTCTTTGATGGCTTGATCTGGCCGAAGACCGGCTGCGCCTCGATCGTCTGAGCCGCAACGCCAGTCCTGCGACTTTCTTCCCCTGGGCTAAGCCCATTCCTCGCGAGACAAGAAAGTCTCAGCCCTGGCGTCCTCCGCGATGCTTCAGCCCGCAAGCGGGTGCGTCGCCGATCGCCATTCGGCCTGGTCATCGCCATCGAGGCCGCGGTGGTCGCGGTCCGAAACAACGCAAGGAGACTTGATATGGCTACCATCGGTTCGTTCAAGAAGGTCGGCGACGATTTAGGTTACGCGCGAGAAGGTGTCCTTTAGCGCGCTGACTGTTGCGAGTTTTGCA
>NZ_LSIC01000127.1 GCF_001556045.1 Bradyrhizobium sp. CCH5-F6 | reverse complement strand
CGCCGCCGGCTCGCCGACTGGTCACGCTGCGGCGCTCTGAAGAGCAGGATCGGGGGCGTGGCGCGACACGAGATCGCGGAGCCTCGCCAGGTCGTCTCCGGATGCGGCCCGGCACCGCGACCCGCCGTCGAACTTGGCCTGGTAGAGCGCGGCGTCGGCGGCCCGCAGCAGGTCGGCCGCGCGGCTCCCGTGCTCGGGTGCCATGGCGATCCCGACGCTCACGCCGACGCGCGCCGATGTCCCAGAGCCGACGTCGTACGGCGCTCCGATAGCGTCGATCAGGCGCTGCCCGAACTCCGTCGCCCGGTCCGCCGTGCAGCCTGCGGCGAGCACGACGAACTCGTCGCCGCCTAGGCGCGCCGGCAGGTCGCCTTCGCGCAGAAGGCCGCGCATGCGCTCGGCCACGCTCTCCAGCAACCGATCGCCAGCGGCATGACCGTGCGTGTCGTTGACCGCCTTGAAGTCGTCCAGGTCGAGATAAAGCAGGGCCAGAGCCTCGCCGTCACAGCCAGAGCGCGACAGCCGCTCATCGAGAGCGCGGACAAGCCCGGCCCTATTGGCGAGCCCGGTGAGTTCGTCATGCCGGGCGCGACGGTCGTTCTCGCGCTCGGCGCGCATGGTCGCGATCAGCATTCGGCTTAGTTTGAAGCAGGCCATGGTCATGGCTCCCAGATACACTGGGATCTGGGCGAAGAGGACGAGCAGGAGCGGCTGCGCGGCGATCAGGGCGCCCGGAATCGTCGGGCCGAGGCTCAGCACGATCATCACGCCGCAGAGCCGCGGCGCGCTGAAATTGCGGAAGCAGATCCCGCCGACCATCGCTCCGGCCGACACGCAGGCGAGCGTCGCGGCCACCCAGTCGCCCGTCGCCAGGCTGATCAGCGCACCGTACCCGACGCTGCCGCTCCACGCGATCGAAAGGAGCAGGTTGACGTCGGTCGGCGTGGGCTGATGCTTCAGCGCGCGCCGGCGCGCGATGATCAGCACGGCGAGCCGGGTCAGGCAGATCGCGATCTCGACCGCGAGCCAGGCGACGAACAATGGCGTCGGTGAGCGCGCCGTGATAGCTGCGGCCACCAGGAGGCTGTTCAGGATGCCGCCGATGAAGACGGGCAGTGTGCCGTAGAGGTTGCCGATCAGCGCTAACCGAATGTCCTCGGGCACGTCCGCGCCGCAGTCGGCGAGCCATCGCGTCACGCGCCAGCGCGGAAGGCTGTAGATGCTGGCATCCGACTGCATCGAGTGCTTCTCGGGCTTCCTGTCGACAGGGTCTTTGCGGCAATGACCGCCAATGAAATTGCGAAGAATCGTTCGTTGTGACGATCGTCACTTTGCGCTTCGATTTCGCTAAACGAAGCGCGGCGACTTTAGGCAAATTTGCTTGTTTGCTTAAGGAGCGATTGAGGGGGCGTGGTAAGGATCGCGCAACATTCCTCAAGATTGCGGGCTCACCGCTCGCTCTCGCTGCGCCTATCCGTAGATTCACGGAATCCAAAACGAGGCGAAGAAGGCTTATCTGTACCGCAGCACCGGGATTGGCGTATTTCATAGTTTCGCCGATGGGCCGCAGGCCGTTGGTCTGCGGCCATTTTGCATCTGCTCACTAAGGTTCAGTCGCTGGGGCCGCTCCCGCTGGATCGGCCATCTCGCGCCGCAGTCGGACTCGTCGGCGCAGCCACGCTCGCACCCGCGAAACGCGGCCCTGTGGTCCGGAGGTTGCCCCTTCGGCAGTTCGAGCAGCTCGGTACCTTCATTCCACGACGTTTCACAGCGCGCCGAGATTGTCCGGCGCGTCGCCGAACTTCCGGATCAGCTTGGCGTCGCCGAATTCTCCGACCGCCGGATCCCCGCTGCGGCTAAACGCGACGGCCCCGACGTGCCCCGGCTTGCGCGAAAGCGCCTCCGCCCGCATCACGGCGGCGTTGGCGCTGAAGCATTCTGTGGCCTCGCCTGGTGCGATGCCGTGGTCCGAAGGGACGAACGGCAAAGCGACGTAGTAGGTCAATTCAGACATCGGTCTCGTCCTTGCGCTTGCGCGCCGGCGATAGCCGTCCGCGCGCGTAGCCTGTCGACACTTTCGTCCGGAGCTCTTCGATCTCCGCCTCGAGAAAGCCGTTCGCGACGATCAGCGCTTTCACCGCCTCCCGGGCGTCCCCGCCGCAGACTTCGATCGCCTGGTCGGCGGCGAGTTCGAGGTCGCCCTCGACGGGCGCAGTGCGGTCAGGTGCAGCGGGCATGCCGAATGTTCTCTGTTTGTTCATTCCGAGTCAAGTGCCAGCGTTTCCACAAGCCGCGGCACCTTCGATCGAATTCCGCCCGAGGCTCCCGAGCGCGCTGCGCGCCCTTGAGCCAAGTCAAGGAAAACAGACCTAAGGAACGGATTGAGAAAATGGCGGCCGCAGACATCCGCCTGTGGAACCGGGCTGCCTCGTTCGTCTTGAATCCGGACCGCCCGGAACCGGAGTTTCTGCGTACCCCCGCGCGCCAACTGGAAAAGCTTCCTTCTTGGCGCTCTACCCGGCCACGTCCGAGTCCGAGAAGATCTCGTTCAACCAGCTCAATAGGGCGACCGGTCACCGCATCCGATTCCAAGGAGGAACTGGAGAACGTCGCGCTCGAGTCCACGCGCACCATCGAGATCGACGAGTTCGTCGACAGGTCCGAGATCGATCCGCGCTACCTGATCCGCCCCTACTATCTCAGGCCCGACGGGAAGGTCGGCATGACGCTTTTGCCATGATCCGAGAGACCGTCCGGGAGATGGACAAGGTCGCGATCGGACGCGTCGTGCTCACCAATCGCGAGCACATCATTGCCCTCGAAGCCAATGGACAAGGCTTGGTCGGTACGCTGCTGCGGGACCCTTACGAAGTGCGGGATCCGAAGAATACTTTGAAGAGATCCAAGAGGTCAAAGTCACCAAGGATATGCTCGATCTCGCCAAAGCACATCGTCAACCAGAAGTCCGGACGGCTCGAGCCCGACAAGTTCGAGGACCAGTGCGAAACCGCGCTGATCGACCCATCAACCAGAAGTGTGCCGGCAAGCCGATCACGCCGAAGGAGAAGCCCGCGGCTGTCAACATCGTCGACCTGATGGAGGCGCTGCGGCGGAGTGTGGGTGGCGCGGCGCAGGCGAAGGCCGCCAAGGGCGCCAAGAAGCCGAAGAAGGCAGTGGCGGGTCAGAAGGAAATGTTGGTGTCCATCGAGGGCAAGAAGACGGCAAGGGAGGCTGCAAAGAAAAAGCCGTCAGCCAGGGCCGCACCGCGAGTCTGCCTAGCGATGACGACCGCTTGTCGCTGCGGGGTCCCGGCCTTTGCGCGCCCTTATAACCAAGTATGCGGGAACAGAGGCTGCTGCCGTTCATTCACCATCCATGGAGGAACGGATTTTCCTCGCGGTGATCGTCTCAGCCATGGCGGTTCTTGTCGGGTTGGCGACCATGCTCGTCTTCGGCACGGCGAATTCGGTAGCTTTGGTGCGTCAGCCGCAGCAGCAAACGCCTGTCACGCCGCCGCTGCCAGCAACGTTGCCGCTCGGTACTGCGGCGGCTGGACGTCCCTAGAAATCCAGTTCGCTCCTCGGCGGGCGATTTGACTGGAACGGCTGCGCAAAGCCCTATCATTCGCGGCGAAGGTCCCGCAGGGACAGCGGGACGGAGCGAATCCTAGCCGACAGATTAGGACGGGCAATATGGGCGACCCAGAACAGGGCTCCGCGTCAGCTTCGCAGCAGGTCAATGATCTATTCGACGCGTTGGATATCACACACGCCATCGACTCCCATGAATTTAGACTGTTTCTCGACCATGTACCGATAGCAATAGTCATTTCCAAAATCGTCGGTGGAGATCAGCGCATAGTCTTTGCAAACAAATCCTATGAGGCGCTGACGGGGCAGACCGCCTCGGAAATCAAGGGAAGAGGATGGTCCGTCCTGGAGTCGTTCACGCTCGAAGGGCAGCCCGATGTCACCTTCACCAAGGCGCTCATCGACTGCGATGATTTTATCGGGACATTTCAGCGCGAGCAGCCGAAGCATTTGTTGGTAGACGCATTTGCCGGTGTGATCCAAAACGAGGACGAAACGGAAGACTATCGCATTGTTGCACTGATCGACATTACCGAGCGCGCCAAATCGCAGCGTGAGGAATTCGAGCGACAATTGCGCGATAAGGATCTGTTGCTCAAGGAATTGCAGCATAGAGTAAAGAACAACCTGCAACTGATCGCCGCCCTCATTCGCCTGGATGTCCGCAATCAAAGCAGCGCCGACCGGGCCGCGCTGGATCGGCTGGCTGGACGCATCGATTCCTTGGCGATTCTTTACAGAGAACTTTCCGGCGACGGTCTTGGTCAAACCATAGACCTTGGTCAGTACCTGACACAAATCGCGTCCGCGGTAACGCGTACCCACGGTCTCGACGGCGTCCGGCTGGACCTCAAAGCCGACCAAGCTCCGATTTCGATCAATGTGGCGATGCCGGTTGGGCTTCTCGTCAACGAGTTGCTGACGAACGCATTCAAATACGCCTTTGAAGGGCGGGACTCCGGCACATTGACGGTCAGGTGCCTGCAGGAACGGAACGACTACTAGGGGGTCGTCGTGGCCGACGACGGAAGCGGACTTCCTGAAGGCGCACCCTGGCCGGTGCCCGGGAAGCTCTCAGCACTCATGCTCGCCACGTTGAGGGAGAACGCCAAGGCGGATTTCGTCGTCGACAGCGCGCCCGGGAAGGGAATGCGCGTGAGCATCGGACTCTTCAGAGATATCGCGCGTTGAGCTGAGTAGCCTGGCGGGGCAGCCGACTACGCGGGGCGCCTCGCTGCGCCTTGCAGCCTGGTTCACCTTCGCACGGTTTCGCCTGGCCTCCGGCGCGAGATCCATGACCGCCCGATGAAGCTCGGCAGGAATGGTGAGAGGGCTTTCCGGCGGTTTTTCCGCCCACTGCCGGAAGCGGTCGAAGGCGTCCATCACAGATCCTCCCGAAGTCCCTTGAAGAAGGGATGCCGGACCTTGCCCTCCGCCGACTTCGCGCGGTACTCGATCTCGGCGAGCAGCTTGGGCTCGACCCAGATGCCCTTGTTCGCGATCCGCTTGGAGTACGGCTGAGTTTTCCGGATCAAAGGCTTGAGGCGCTTCTGCAGGTCGGCGGCAGAAGCCTTGTCGAATCTATGGTCCACCTTGCCGGCATATTGGCTCTTGCGGCGGCGCCCGAGGTACATGCCGTCCCATTTGCCTTCATCGAGTGCGAAGCCGGTGATGGTCAGAGTCTCCCTCTGCTCGCAGGTCTTCTTGACCAGTTGTTGCCGCGGCCGCTGGCATACGCGCTGTCCCGCACCTTCGACACCGCGTCGCGATTTGTGGGTCGCTTGAGTCCTTGAAATCGAATCCTTGAAGCTCTGAACTCGGTGATCGTTCTCCGTCTCGGTAAAGGACACAGAGGCGAGGTCGCCGACATTGTCGCTGGCGAGGATTAGCTCGGGATCGATGTCCGTGCGTCGACAAAACCGTGCGGGTAGCGGAGATTGATGTCCTTGATTTCTGTCTTCGGATTCCACCGGCGCGACCCGACGTAGCCGGTGGTCTGATTGGCCACATCGCTTCGAATTCGCGCCGAGGGGTGACCCAGTCCCGGATCGCGGACAGCAAGGTCAGTATCGTGTCGTCAAATGATCCTGCGGTTCCTGCGGTCGTGTCCCCGGTGGTGGTGTAGCTCGGTAGAGCAAAGCCGCCCGGACGCGCGCCCCCAATAGCGCCGTAGCGGGCGGGCGGCTTTGCGGTGGTCACCGGCAGTTCTCCGGTAGGATCGGGTTGCGACACACCAACGCAACCGAGGAACCACCGATGACCGACGACATGATGAACCTGCGCACGCTGGCAGAGAAGACCCCAGACGCCGATCTGCTGCGCGAGATGATCGGCTTTGCGGCCCATCGCCTGATGGAGCTGGAGGTCGAAAGCCAGACCGGGGCTGCCTATGGCGAGAAGAGCCCCGAACGTCTGGCCCAGCAATGGCTACCGCGACCGGATCTGGGAGACCCGCGCCGGTGCGGTGGAGCTGCGCATCCCCAAGCTGCGCAAGGGCTGCTATTTCCCCGGCTTCCTGGAGCCGCGCCGCATGGCCGAGAAGGCGCTTACCGCCGTGGTTCAGGAGGCTTCCGTTCAGGGCGTCTCGACCCGTTCGGTGGACGATCTGGTGCAGGCCATGGGCATGACCGGTATTTCGAAGAGCCAAGTGAGCCGGCTCTGCGCGGAGATTGACGACAAGGTGAAGGCCTTCCTCGGCCGCCCAATCGAGGGTGACTGGCCGTATCTGTGGATCGACGCCACCTACGTGAAGGTGCGCCAGAATGGCCGCATCGTATCTGTCGCGGTGATCGTCGCGGTCGGCGTCAACAGCGACGGCCGGCGCGAGGTTCTGGGCATGGACATCGGGCCGTCCGAGGCCGAGACGTTCTGAACCGCCTTCTTGCGCAAGCTGGCTCGCCGCGGCTTGCGCGGCGTCAAGCTGGTGGTGTCCGATGCCCATGAGGGGATCAAGGCCACCGTGACCAAGGTGCTCAACGCCAGCTGGCAACGCTGCCGCGTTCACTTCATGCGTAACGTGCTGGCCCATGCCGGCAAGAGCGGCCGGCGTGTCGTCTCCGCCTTCATCGCCACAGCCTTTGCCCAGGACGATGCCGAGGCCGCTCGCACCCAATGGCGCAAGGTTGCCGATCAGCTCCGCCCCAAGCTGCCCAAGCTTGCCGGCTTACTCGACGAGGCCGAGACCGACGTGCTCGCCTACGTGGCGGCGGGCGGAGTGAAGCCGTTCAAGTCGCCTGAGCGGCCGAAGCGTCTTGACGGCCTTGAGGGTTGGCTGCGCGAGAGGCTCATTCGGCATCGCGGCAATGCCGACGTGGTGCGCCAGGACCTGTTGGCCGAGAAAGGCGTACTCCGGGAGCGCGTCTCGATGGTATGCGTATTTTGATAGTCAGCTATCCACGCCTGGCTGTTTGCGGAGATCGATGGATGAAGCGGCCCAAGGTTGACGTATCGGAGGCCCGTGAGGGGGAAGACGGCAGGCGGCAGATTTTGCTTTATCTGCCTAGGGACGTCATCAAATCCCTCAAGATGGCGGCAATCGAGGACGGTCAGCCCGCCTACATTCTCGCCGAGAAGGCGCTCCGGGCTTACCTCAAAGCTCGCAAGGTGAAGGCCCGCGCGGCGAAGTGAAGGCGCCTCTCTCGTCGGAGGAAAGGGACCTTCTAGCGGCGTCCCGCGGTTCATCCGGGCCTTTGCGCGTCCATCGGGGGCATTGCATCCCGCACCGCCGTTATCCTTTGATCTAGATCAAGGCCCGCGATGTAAGCCCCCATATTCGGAAGACGAAGTCCAATCCGTCATTGGGAGAGCAGGTTTGGCGGACGAAATTCACCCCCAGGCTCCTCATAAGCTTCCGTTCTTCCTGCCGGGGGCCGATGGCTCCGACGTGCTACTGGTGGTGATGGGGTTCTTCTTGGTGGCGGTGATCTTTTCCGTGGGAGTGCTTTACTGGAAGCTGCACAGCCTGCCCGAGCGGATGGCACACAAGTCGCTGAAGCTGCAGTTCGAGTTCGTCGCCGTGCTCGGCCTGATCTCGCTGTTCACGGGGATGCACGCGTTCTGGATCGCGGGCCTGCTTTTGGCCTTGATCGATATTCCCGATTTTGGCACGCCGCTGCGAGGCATCGCCGGATCGGTGGAGCGGATAGCCGACGCGAAGTCCGAGGCAGCCGAGACTGTCAGCCTATCGGAACCTTCGGAAAAGACCCGCAGCGTCGGGTAGTGCAGGAGCTTGGCCCTGCAACGCGGAACTGGGAAGCCGAAGCGACGGAAACAACTTCTTATGACGATGCGGCAACATTGTCGCACCCCGCGTTTTTGCTGAGGACAACCGACCGAGCGACGTGTAGGAGTGCCGAGTATGCCGAGTCGCCCATAGCGACAGCGCCACTTCTGCCTCTGCGGATTTGCCTCGCGTTATGCCGATCGCCGCCACCAGCAATGCTCTCCTTCGCCGGCTGCGCGATCTGCTGGTTCTGTTGCTTGCGTTCGGACATTTGAGCGTCGCCGTCCTCCACAGTGCCCATATCGACCATCTGGCAATCTCCGGCTCGACCGAGACAGTCTTTTCGACTGCAGGTCTGGGAAGCACGACCGGTGGCGACAGCGTTCTGACCGAACGGCATTGCCACGGGTGCTTCTCCGTCTCGCCCGTTCGGGCCACGGCAGCCTGGTCGCTCGCTGCGGCCGTGACGAAGCCGGTCGCTATGCCGACGAAGCGGCTGACCGGCACCTCCTCCGCATTGGATACTCCCCCTCCAAAGGCCTGATCTGAACGAACCCGCTCGGCGCATCCGTGCGTCTTCTTGCCGTCGTTTGCAGGTCTATTTCCATGTCATCTGAGATCGCTGCCGCGCGAGAAGCGCGAGCGCATGTATTCGTCGCTTTGCCCATGGTTTTCGAGACGTGGGAGCGGCGTTTGTCGTCGGCCGGTCGATGCGGCTTGGGAACCTTCGTTTGCCTGGCGCTGCGCGACCGCGCCTCCCGTGCAGCGAGACGCGCGCCATGAAGCGGCTTTTCGCGAACTCGGTCCTGGCCACGATCGCGCTGGCTGCAATCGGCTTCTTCCTGCTGAACTTGCCTCAGCAAAGCTCCGGCAAGCAATCGGAGACGGGGCATGGTCACGAAGAAGGAGGTCACGCCGACGGCGTCGAAATGAGCGACGACAAGCTCAGATCTTCCGATATAGAGCTCCTCGTCGCGGCGCCTGGCGTTCTTCGCGATAGTCTGCTCCTCAACGGCATTTTGCAGCCAAATCAGGAGGCTCTCGTTCAGGTGACGCCTCGATTTCCAGGGCTCGTCCGCGAGATCAAGGCGAGCGTCGGTCATCGCGTCGAAAAGAACGACCTCTTGGCCAAGATCGAGAGCAACCAGAGTCTCACGACGTATGAGATCCGGGCGCCGTTGGCCGGCACGGTCATCGACCGCCAAATATCTCTCGGCGAATACGCGTCGGAGCAGAAGACGGCCTTCACGATCGCCGATATTTCCACCGTATGGGTCGACCTCTCCGTCTATCGACGGGACCTGAAGCGGGTGCGGGAAGGCGACAAGGTCGTCATCGACGTCGGCGACGGCGGGAAGCCGATCGAGGCCAGGCTGACCTACATTTCGCCTGTCGGCAGCGCGGATACGCAGAGCGCTCTTGCGCGCACCAGCGTGCCGAACGAGGGGACAAGACTGAGGCCAGGCATGTTCGTCACGGCGCGCCTGATGCTCTCGGACAAGTCCGCGCCGATCGTCGTCAAATCGACCGCCGTCCAAAGCTTCGAAAACCGCAACGTCGTCTTCGTCCGCAATGGCCTGAAATTCGAGGTGCGCGAGGTCGAGCTGGGTGCTCGCGATCGCGAGCACGTCGAGGTGCAGTTCGGCCTGGAGGAGGGCGACCTGTACGTGGGACGGAACAGCTTCATCGTCAAGGCGGAAATAGCCAAGGGAACGGCCGCCCATGAGCACTGAGCAGGGCCAGGTCGGCGACCGGAAGCACGGCGTCATCACCGCGATAATCGCATTCTCGATCCGCCAGCGATGGCTGGTCCTCTTTGCTGTGCTCGCAGTCGGGGCAATCGGCGCCTGGAACTTCACGCGCCTTCCGATTGACGCGGTACCGGACATCACCAACGTGCAGGTGCAGATCAACGTGAGCGCGGCGGGCTATTCGCCTCTGGAAGTCGAACAGCGCATCACGTTTCCAGTCGAAACCGGCATGGGTGGGCTACCGAACCTCCAATACACACGGTCGCTGTCCAGATACGGGCTAAGCCAGGTCACCGTCGTCTTCGCCGACGGCACGAACATCTATTTCGCGCGCCAGTTGGTCAACGAGCGTTTGCAGCAGGTGAAAGACCTCCTGCCGAACGGCATCGAAATGGCGATGGGACCGATTTCGACGGGCCTCGGCGAGATATTCATGTTCGCCGTCGAGGCGAAGAAGGCAGCCAAGAACCCCGACGGGAGCGAGATCAGCCCGATAGACCTCCGCACGATCCAGGATTGGATCATCAAGCCGCAGTTGCGGACGGTACCCGGCGTAGTCGAGGTCAACACCATCGGTGGGTTCGAGCGGCAGTTCCACGTCCTGCCCGATCCTACCAAGCTGATGGCGTATCGGCTGAATTTTCGCGATGTGATGACCGCGCTTGCGTCGAACAATGCCAACGTCGGCGCGGGCTACATCGAACGAAACGGCGAGCAATACCTGGTTCGCACGCCGGGGCAGGTGGGCGACGCGAGCGACATTCGAAACATCGTGATCGGGGCGCGCGAAGGGATCCCGGTCCGGATCGGCGACATCGCAGAAGTGATCGAAGGGCGAGAGCTCCGTACCGGTTCGGCAACTCTGAATGGGCGCGAGACCGTTGTCGGGACGGCCATGCTGCTCATCGGCGAAAACAGCCGCACGGTGGCCCAGCGTGTATCGGCAAAGCTGGACGAGATCGCGAAATCCCTGCCCGAAGGTGTGGTGGCGAGGGCGCTTTACGACCGTACGCGCCTCGTCGAGGCCACGATCGCGACCGTAGAGAAGAATCTGCTCGAGGGCGCGATCCTCGTCATCGTGATCCTGCTGCTGATCCTCGGCAACTTCAGAGCGGCCGTCGCCACCGCGCTCGTCATTCCCTTGTCGATGCTCATTACCGTGACGGGAATGGTCGAGAATAAGGTCAGTGCGAACCTCATGTCGCTCGGCGCCATCGACTTCGGCATCATCATCGACGGTGCGGTCATCATCGTCGAGAACTGCCTGCGGCTGCTTGCGGAGGAGCAGCACCGCAGAGGGCGCATACTGAGCCGCGAGGAGCGTTTCGATACGATTTTGGCGGGAGCAGGGGAGGTCGTGCAGCCCAGCCTATTCGGCACCCTCATCATCGCGGTCGTCTACCTCCCGGTTCTCACGTTGACGGGCGTCGAAGGGAAGATGTTCACGCCCATGGCCCTGACAGTTCTCATGGCGTTGGGCGGCGCCGCGATCCTGTCGATGACCTTTGTTCCGGCCGCTGTTGCCATTCTGGTGACCGGCAAAGTGACCGAGAAAGAGAACTGGTTCATGCGCGGGGCTCGCTTCGCCTATGTGCCGCTTCTCGATGCCTCGATACGCAATCGGCACATGGTCGCACTGGCGACCGGCGCGTTGGTGATCGTCAGCGGAATTGCCGCGTCCCGTATGGGCGGCGAGTTCATACCCTCGCTCGATGAAGGCGATGTCGCCACGCACGCGATGCGCATTCCGGGGACGAGCCTGACGCAGGCCGTGGATATGCAGATCAAGCTGGAGGAGGCCATCCGGAAGGTGCCCGAGGTCCGTGAGGTCTTTTCCAAGATCGGCACGGCGGAGGTGGCCACCGATCCGATGCCGCCGAACGTCGCCGACACCTACATCATGCTCAAACCCCATGCGCAGTGGCCCGATCCTTCGATGACCAAGGCGCAACTCGTCTCCAAGATCGAAAAGGTCGTCGCGGAGGTGCCGGGCAACAACTATGAGTTCACCCAGCCTATTCAGATGCGTTTCAACGAGTTGATATCGGGCGTTCGCAGCGACGTCGGGGTCAAGATCTTCGGCGACGACCTGAACACGCTGCTGCAGGTGGCGGGCCAGGTCCAAAACGTGCTCCAAGGCGTGCAGGGGGCTGCAGACGTGAAGACCGAGCAGGTCTCCGGATTGCCCGTGCTCACGGTCAAATTGAACCGGCAGGCCTTGGCACGACAAGGCCTGAGCATCTCCGATGTGCAGGGTATCGTCGAGATCGCGGTCGGGGGCAAGAGCGCCGGCCTGGTGTTCGAAGGCGATCGTCGTTTCGAAATCATCGTTCGGCTGCCCGAACACCTTCGTTCGGATATGGAAGCGATCCGCAATCTTCCGATCCCGCTTCCCGTGCGAGAAGGCCAGGCTGGGGCCATCAAGGCGGCGTGGGGCAGTTCACCCTTGGGGCAGGTCCGTTATGTCCCGCTCTCCTCGGTCGCCGAGATCGACGCGGCTCCGGGCCCCAATCAGATAAGCCGCGAAAACGGCAAGCGACGCATCGTGGTCACCGCGAACGTGCGCGGCCGCGACCTCGGCTCTTTCGTTGCCGATGCCCAGCGGCGGATCGCCGACGGCGTCAAGGTGCCGGCGGGCTATTGGATCACCTACGGAGGACAGTTCGAGCAGTTGGTTTCCGCAACCAAGCGGCTGACCATCGTCGTTCCGATCGCGCTACTCCTCATCTTCGTATTGCTCTTCATGAGCCTCGGGACCTTCGCCGATGCCGCATTGGTCTTCAGCGGGGTGCCGCTCGCGCTCACGGGTGGCATTGCCGCCCTGCTGCTGCGCGACATCCCGCTTTCGATCAGCGCCGGTATCGGGTTTATCGCGCTATCGGGCGTCGCCGTCCTGAATGGCCTGGTCATCATCGCGTTCATCCAGAAGCTGCGATCGGAGGGCCGCCCTGTCGTCGAAGCCGTTCGCGAGGGGGCGCTGACCAGGTTGAGGCCGGTTCTAATGACCGCCCTGGTGGCAAGCCTGGGATTCGTGCCCATGGCGATCGCGACCGGCGCCGGCGCCGAGGTGCAGCGGCCACTCGCCACCGTGGTCATCGGCGGGATCGTATCATCGACCATTTTGACGCTGCTGGTCTTGCCGGCGCTCTACACGCTCTTCCGTCGTGAAGCGGTCACGACGAAGTCGACTTCCGCAACCGCACAAGGAGAAACTGCATGAAACCCGCCGCGTTCATACTGGCCGTATTGCTCTCGGTCGTCCCGGCTCACGCTCAACACTCACACGGTTCGAAGGGACCCAATGGCGGCGTTCTTGCGGATGCGGCCGGCGTGCATATCGAGTTCCTGCCGTCGGGAAATGCCGTGACGTTCAACGTCCTTAACGAGGACAACAAGCCCGTGTCGACGAAGGGCTATACGGCCTCTGCTCTAATCGTGAACGGCGACGATCGAGAGACGATTGTCCTTTCTCCGTCGGGAGAGAACGTCCTGAAGGGTGAAACGAAGAAGCCGGTGACGGCATCAACCGCGATCACACTCATGATCAAGACGGACACGGGCAAGTCGGGCCAAGCCAAGTACAAGGGCTGAAGGCTCCATCCGACGACATTGTCGACGGCAAGACAAAGCCGCGCGCAGTTATGTCGGCTCCAAGCCGAGAACCGAGTGCGCGGCGGCTCACATGCCTTGTGGATCCCGCCCGCTGCGATCCTCAAACCAAGCAAGCGCAGCGCAACGGCGACCACCGGCCTCATTCGGCAGTTTGAAAGGCAGTCTTCCAATGTCCGACAAGACCGTCATCGGGCTATCGCGATTGATCACACTGCAACAGCAATTGGACAAGGTTGCTCGAAACGTTGCTAATCAGACCACGACCGGGTTTAAACGCGAGGGGCTTCAGTTCCGCGAATATCTCACGAAGGCGAAGGAAGCCGACGACATTCCTTCCTCTCCGATGCGATCGCTGGTGGCGGTCACCGGCTATACCGACTTTTCTGGCGGCCCCCTCAAGGCCACCGGGAATGGAACGGATGTCGCGGTCGTCGGTGACGGCTTCTTTGTGATCCGGACGGCTGCCGGAGATCGCTACACGCGGAACGGAGCGTTCACGCTCGACAAGGAAGGCCGCGTGGTCACGTTGTCGGGCGATATCGTGTTGACTGCGACCGGCCCCTTACAGGTTCCGCCACGCGATGGGCCGGTGAGCATCGGAGCCGACGGGACCATCTCGACGGCGAGGGGACCGATAGGACGTCTGCGCCTCGTGAAGTTCGAAGATAATGCCAAGTTGCGCGCCGAGGGAAGGACGCTGTTTTCATCGGAGTTGCCGGCGATCGAAGTACCGCCGGCGCAGATCCGGCTGGCTACGGGAGCCTTGGAGGGAGCGAACGTGAACGCGGTCCATGAGATGAGCAGTCTCGTCGCTGCGACCCGAGCCTACGATCAAGTTGCCAACACGATCCTGCGTGAAGACGACAAGAACGAACTTAGAAAGTTGGCTGGTGAGGATTTGTAGGCCACGAAGCGCTCAGCGGGCGGCAGCCCGAAGTTGGAACCGTTCGACCGGCGACGCGCTCGCGATATTTCGCGGATCGACGGAAGGTAGCCATCATGTTAGGTAGCCTCGTTGTCTTCACCAAGTGGGTGATCATTGTCGGTTAGTCAGGTCATATCGGGAACTCGGCGCATTACTGCGTTGCGCGGGATCGTGTCCGCTCTCCTGACCCTGGCGTACGTCCTGTCTGGCGTTCTGCATGGACTCGTTGATGTCGGCGTCGCCATTCGCTCCGGATCAGCCTCGGCGATCGTGGCTACGGACGGCAAGAGCTCCCAATCGCCCGAACGGGGTTTGGTGGCCGATCACCACTGTCACGGTTGCTTTTCGGTGTCGGTCCCCGGGCCGGCGCAACAGGCGGAACTCACCTTGGATGTGAGGCCCGCTGAGTTGCCGAAATCGGCGGCTCCCCTATACGGGAATGTTCGCGGTCTTGATCCACCCCCGCCGAAATCTCTGACCTAAAGCGAACGACGCGGGACGCATCGCGCGTCCTGTTTCCGTTTTCCGTCGAACCTCCCTCGCGCCGCAGCGCGATGCTGTCGTCCCTGCCTTTGGGATGGCGACGGCGTCGCTCTCAAAGCCTTTGCGAGCTCAGCCAAGTTGCTGGGGCAGCAAGCGTGTGTAGGCGATCTCGATCGAGAACGCATTTTTCAGAAACCGCTCTTTCGGGGCCATTCCGTTTTGCAGGCGCCGTCGGCGTCCACATTGGAATTGAAGGATCACGTTATGGAAACCAAGCAAGTTGAAGACCCGCAGACTTCGGCGCCGGACGACCTCTTGCAGCGACTATCCTGGGAAGTGAAGCAAATTCACGGCTGTTTGAGCGAAGTGCAGAAGTGTTGGGCGACCGGCCTGGGTGTCACTGTGGCTCAATGGAACATTCTGATGGCGATATCGCATCTTGCGGACGACGAGGGGGTGCGGGTCAGCGTGGTGTCGGAGAGACTCGCCGTGGACGCGTCCTTCGTTACGGCGCAGTCGCAATTGCTCGAGTCCAAAGGACTGATCCGCCGCAAGCCGAGCGCTACCGATCGCCGTGTTGTTCTCCTCGCGCTCTCGAGCAACGCTCGGTGGCAGATAGAAAACCTGTCTGGCTCCATGAACGCAGCGAACGCGTATGTTGCCAATAACGCGAGCGGCAAGGCGCATCGACTTCTCGCAGAACTCGAGGAGCTGAAGAGCGTCCTCAAGCGCGCGAAGCTTCTGACGGCTTCGGACGCTCTGCGCCATTGGCCTCGCGGTCGCGACACCGCATGAAGTTTCTATCAAATTTGGTCGTGGCGGCGCTCAAACCGCTTTACTACTGCTTCGCCGCTGCAATGCTGCGCGACACGTCATGGCAGGAGCCCTTGTTCGATCTGGTTCCTCCGAAGAGCGGAGAGCGCCTCTTGGCGTTCGGACCGGGAAGCGCGGCGACCGCGATCTCGCTTGCAGAACGGTTCACCGAGCTCAGTATCGTTGTAGCGGATCCCGATCCATCGATCGTCCGAAAGTCAAAGCGAGCTATCGAAAAGCAGCAAACTTCGAATATTACGTTCATCGACGCACCTTCCATTGCGGTCCACACCGGCAGCTTCGACCGCGCGATATGCGTACTGTCTTTCCACCTGCGGGCTCCCGATGAAAAAATCGCCTTGGCGAAGGAGGCTTTCCGAGTCCTGCGGCGTGGGGGCGCACTGTACGCTGCGGACTATGACCGGCCGACCAACCGGGAGGAACGCATCGTCCTCAACCTTGCAGCGCAGATTTCAAGTAGGATTGCGGTTCAGTCCCACGTCGATGGGACCTGGGGCAAACTCTTCAAAAAGGGCGGGCTTTGCCGGGGCCAAACTGCAGTCCTCGCATTCGGTGCGGATCGGACGAGTTGCAATGCTATCGTTTAGGAAGCCGTGAAAGAACGTCGCATAAGACGGGTACGTTGCCTCCGAAGAAAAACCTGCAGCCACGTCCCAGAACTGGCAGCGTTACCCGCATGCTCGATTCCTGGAAATTGCGAGTGGCACGCAACAAATGTTTGGGATTGTTATAATATTGCGGGTCGACGTGAGCCTTGTGCCCATGCTACCTACCAACTCGCGAACGTAGAGTGTGGTCATTGACGATTGGTCGGATCAGATCTGGATTTCGGCATATTCCTGCTTTGCGCGGGATCGTGTCCGTATTTCTGATCGTGACCTATCTGATGTCGGGTGCGCTGCATCGGTGTCTCGACCTCGACGTGACCAATCCTGCCGGTTCCCCGGTGGCTTGGATGGTCGATACCAAGCCCGATAGCGGCCCTGAGACTGGTGCCATCGTCGACCATCACTGCCATGGCTGCTTCGCGGTCTCCGTCGCAGCGCCTCCGCAGCAGGTCATGACCGTGATGGAACCCAAGGTGGCGGTCCTCATCCGGGCGACGGCCCCTCTGACCGACACCGTGCGCGGTCTCGATCCGCCCCCACCGAAGTCCCTGACCTGAAAATGACCGCTGGGCGCATCGCGCTCTGATTCCGTCTTTCGTCAGGTTTTCATCATGTTTTCAAAGTGCGTCACGCGTTTCGCGTGCGCGACGGCGTTGCTGGTCAGTCCTTGGCTGACGGCGGCGTCACATTCGCAGACCCTCAATCTCGGGGCGGCGCTGCAGCGCGCGCTCGCGA
>NZ_LSIC01000126.1 GCF_001556045.1 Bradyrhizobium sp. CCH5-F6 | reverse complement strand
TTATCTGAACAGTCAAGCTGTCTCAGCCGGATGATTTAGCGGCGTTTGCCTGAAAATCTGCGGCTTCCCGACCCATCTCGGCGCGTGAGACAGATTCGCGGATCGCTCACGGACCTTGGCGGCTGCTCAGCCTGCGCAGCAGGAGAGCTTGGCGACATCCTTACCGAACGACAGCGCTGCGAGCTTCAGGCCCTCGACGGTGGTGAGATACGGAAAGATTGTATCTGCGAGGTCGTCGACGGTAAGGCCCTGCCGGATCGCGAGCGTCGCGGTCTGGATGCTGTCGGCGCCTTCCGGGGCGAGGATTTGCGCGCCGAGCAGCCGGCCGCTGCCGGCGTCGGCCACAAGCTTGATGAGCCCCCGGGTATCGCGCGCTGCGAGCGCCCGCGGCACCTGGTCGAGGCCGATTGTCGATACACGGATGGCATGCCCGGCCGCGCGCGCCGCAGCCTCGGTCAGGCCGACGCTCGCCACCTGCGGATCGGTGAACACGATGGCGGGCATGGCGCTGTTGTCGTAGCGCAAGCTGTCGCCATTGAGGGCGTTCTTGGCGGCGAGCTTGGCGCCATAGGCGGCCATGTAGACAAACTGGTCGCGGCCGGTGACGTCGCCCGCAGCATAGATGCCGGCCCTGGTGGTCCGCATGCGGTCATCGACGACGATGCCGCCCTTCGGCGAGAGGGCGATGCCGTGCTCGGTGAGCCCAAGGCCTTCGATGTTGGGCGCGCGCCCTGTAGTGATCAGCACTTTATCGGCGTCGATGGTCGTGTTCTGGCCGTCGCGTGAAACATCGAGCGCAATGCCGTTCTCGATCTTGCGGATCGCACGGTAAGCGATACCGGAGACCACGGTGATCCCTTCGTCCTCGAAATATCCCGTCAGCGCCGCACCGATCTCGGGCTCGGCCTCGGGAAGCAAATGGGACCGGCATACGAGCGTGACCTTGACGCCGGCGCGGGCGAACATCTGGGCGAGCTCCGCTCCGATATAGCCGCCGCCGATGATGAGCAACAATCGCGGTAGCTCCTCAAGGTCGAGCGCGGTCGTGCTGGTGAGATACGGTACAGTCTCGATGCCAGGGATGGCGGGCACCGCCGGCCGCGCGCCGGTCGCGATGATGATCTTGCCGGCGGGAATGCGCGCGCCGTCCACCTCGACACCACCTTCTACGAGGCGCGCCGGTCCTTCGCGATAAGCGATACCGTTGTAGGCGGGGAGCAGGTTCGTGTACTTGGCCTGGCGCAGTTCGGAAACGAGGGCGTCCTTCTGACGAACGGTTCCGCGCCAGTCGGTCAGTTCGGCCTCCGCCGTGATGCCGGCGAAACGTGCTGCCACGCGCGCGTTGTGAAGCGTCTCCGCGGCTCGGATCAGAGTCTTCGACGGCACGCAGCCAATATTGACGCAGGTGCCGCCGATGGTGCCGCTGCCGATGAGCGCCACCTGCGCGCCCTGATCGGCGGCCGTGATCGAGGCCGAGAAGCCGGCCGAGCCGGCGCCGATGACGACGAGATCGTAGGCGCCACCATTGCGACCGTTCGTGCGAAAGCGGTCCGCCACTACAGCGCACTTCGATGTCGAGCCGACCGACGATTGTGCCGCCGTTTCGAGGCCGGCGAGGCTCGGCCCGAACAGAGCGCGACCAGCCTCCAGCCCTTCCTCGATCGACAACCGAAACCCGGCCTCGTCCCCAGCCTGTTGGCGGCGCCAGGCGGAGAGATGGTCGTCAGAACAGAAGAAGGCGGTGGTCGCGCACAGCGAGTTCGCAGCACACGCGCCTTCGTAGCGAACGCTTTGCCACATGACGGCCGTCCGCGGCTCGGTCTGGGCAAGCACCCGTCCTTGGTCCCGCGTGGCGATCCGGATTGGCGCGCCACAATGGCGGCAGCGCGATGCAATCGTGATGTCGAGATCAGTCATGGCGCCAATGCCGAGTGCGTCGACAGCGCACATGGCGTTGAGAACACGTCCGTGGAGTGTGACCCGGTGCCCGGTGTTCCGGTCGGTGAAGGGATAGGCGCCGACGATCCGCTCGCCGTCGAGCACGACAAGGTCGCGACGACGGAATTCTTCGAGCAGAGACCGGATGGCTGCCTCGCTCAACCCCGCGCGCTCCGCAAGCGCGCCCGTGGTCGGGGCTCGTCCTTCCTCGGCGTAGAGCTTAAGCAGCGCAACACGAACGCGGTCCGTGGCGGGATCGTAGCCACTCCAGCGATCGAACACATGGCCGGACCCGACCATTGCTTGCAGGGCATCCTTGACCGCTGGTGATTTGACCACAGACCAATCCGGAAACGTCACGCCCGGCCGCACGGTGTAGCTCGGGAGCGTCGTGGATGCGGAAGCTGCAAGCTTGTCCCGGGACGAGGAGGATGCGCAACAGTCGTTCATGGCTTCACGCCTTCGTTGTGAATCTTGGTCTCGCTGCGGTCGGCTTTTGCACGGCGACGATGGATAGCCCACGCGACGAGAGCGAAGCACGCGACCATCAGGGGAAGCACAACCGGACCCGCACCTGCCAGCCATGCGCCGAGGCCGGCCAGTGGCAGGACTCCGGCGAGAAACGGCGTCGCGCAACAGATCGCAGCGAGGACGGCGCCAGCCGTGCCCGCACGGATCAGAGCGCGGTCATTCACCTCAACTGCCCTGCTTCACCGGATGGGCCGGATAGCCCGCGTTCATGCTGGCGGTCGCGATGGCGTCGGGGTTCGTCTTCGCGTCGTCGAAGCTCACGGTTGCGGTCTTGGCGCGGAACGAAACGGCGACCTTTGCGACGCCGACGACCCCCTCCATCGAACTCTTCACGATGTAGGGACACGAGGCACAGGTCATGTTGTCGACGGAGAAGGTGATCGTGCGCTCGCCGGCGAATGCAGTCGATGCCGTCATCATCGAGGCGATCAGGGCGAGTGCGCTCAAATATTTGTTCATCGGACGGGTCTCCTTTTGGTGTCAGGCGCGAAGCAGTAGCGGGGCGACGTAGTCGAAGGCGAAGGCGGCGATCACGAGCACAGTCGCGATCCAGAGCGCGAGCTGGACGAGACGGTTGGAAATGGGGCGCGCGCAAGCGGCACCCTCGGCGCAGGCTCGCCGCGGCTTCCAGTAGACGAGATAGAAGCCGCAACAGAGAAGGCCCGCGGTGCCGGCGACGAAGATCGGTTTGTAGGGTGCGAGCGCCGTCAGATTGCCAATCCAGGCGCCACCGATGCCGAGGCTGAACAGGATCAGCGGCACGATGCAGCAGGACGAGGCGGCGAGCGCGCCGAAAATGCCGCCAACGGCGATCAGACGCTGCCGTCCGACCTCACCGCGCTCTGACGCGGAAAGATCCGCCGCAGGGGGCGCCGTGCCTGCCGTTCCGGATCGCGATGCGACCATGTCCGTTCTCTCTTTCCTTGTCGAAATCCTATGCGTGCCGTACCATGGGGTCTGTAGTCGCTACAGGGTCAAGAGGGATTTTGCGATGCGCGATCACGCCGTGGTGAAGGGCCTGCAGCGAGCCGAGCTCGCCCAACGGACGGGGTGCAACCTGGAGACCGTGCGCTATTACGAGAAGGTCGGTCTTCTGCCCGAACCGCCGCGCACGGCTGGCGGCTATCGCAGCTACGACACGTCGCATGAGCGGCGCCTTCGCTTCGTGTTGCGGGCGCGCGAGCTTGGCTTCTCCCTTGATGAAATCCGTGAGCTGCTGCGTCTCGTCGACGAGCGCAACCAGCCCTGTGCCGAGGCGCGCGCCGTCGCCGCCGCACACCTTGAGGACGTGCAGGCGAAGATCGCCGATCTGAAGCGCATGGAGCGGGTGCTCAAGAAGGTTGTCGCACAATGTGCCGACGGGACGTTGCCGGAATGCCCGCTGATCGAGACGCTGTTCTGGGAGGGTGCGGTCAACTGATCGCACCCGGTGGAGCCCGTGAAACGGCCCACTGAGGGGGCGCCTACGCGGCGCCCCTGACTTCGTGCCGATGAGCATTGGCTTGCCGGGCGTTCATCCAGTCGGCGATCTCTTGTGCCTTGCTCGCAGCCGTGAAGATGGCGCGCTTGTCGGAGCGCAGCACTTCGAGCCAGGAGGCGATGTAGCGGGCGTGGTCGGGTCGTGGCTCAACACTGAGGTTGAGGTCGGCGCAAATCATGGCGCTGAGAAGCTCGACCGTGCATTCTTCCATGGCGTAGGCGGCCGAGCCGAACCGTCCGGACAGATCGCGGTCGAGGCGATGCTTGGCGCCGGAAGCGTGACCGCATTCGTGGAGCAGCACCGCGTAGTAGGCAACAGCGTCTCGGAAGCAAGCGAACTCGGGCATCTGCACGCAGTCCTTCGATGGGATGTAGCAGGCCTGCGATCCGCCGTGGCGAATGTCGATGCCCAGCGCCGCGCAGAAGCGTTCGGCGTGCGCGATGCGCTCGACCTCGGGAAGCACGGGCATCTCGGGCGGCGTGTAGCCGTCGACCTGGGCGCAGTTGAAGACGGTGTAGCCGCGGGCGAATAGACGTCGGGCGGCCGCGTCCTGATCTGCGTCGCCGTCCTGACGCTCCGCCTCGCCGTTGCGATCGCTGATCTTCCAGAATACGATCAGATGGCCGCGCTCGCCCTTGCGGACTTGGGCGCCGAGCTCCTGCCATTGGCGATAAGTGCCCCAGATGCCGGCGGCATAACCGGACGCCTGCGCCGCAGCCCAGAGCGAGAGGATGTTGACGCCGCGATAGGCCTTGCGCGAGGCGATGTTGACGGGCGTGGTGATGGCCGATCCGTCGTGATGCCAGGGCATCCGGTACTCGCCGGCGCCGACCTCGATGGCGGCGATGATCTGGTTGGTGACGCGCTCGTAGATGTCGTTGCCGGTCTGGGCCTGGCTGTTGGTATCGGTGGTCATGGGTGGCTCCTATGCTCGCCCTCTCCGTCGAGGGCGAAGCGGCAGGGGCAGACGCGGCGAGCCGGGCCGTCACACCCTGTTCACGGTTGCTGGTGCGGAACAGGGTTGACGGGCCGGCAGCGTCTGCCACAACCGAGCCCCTGCCTCGACGGGCGAGCACAGGAGACGTCGGCCATGACCGATGGCCGCAGGACCTGCCGGCGGTGAGGATATTGCGTGGCTCTCAGCCAGCGCCGTCTCGCGGCGAGCGCCGCAGCGGAACGACCTTAGCCTCATTCGATCGCGCCAGCTCATCCTGCAAGCCGGCAATCACCTCATCACGCTCGGCAACTTGCAACGTCAGCACCTGGATGTGCTGCGCGAGCGTGCGGGTCAGCGCGCGCAGTTCGGCCATCTCGGCACCGCGCACGGCCCGGAGCTCGGCTTCAAGGGAGCGGACGCGATCCTTTAGTGCTTGAGGAGATGATCGCCGGTGGCGGGCTTCGGCAGCACGAAACTCGGCGAGAAGATCGACCGCGCGGTTCGCCGTTGCCCGGCTGACGCCGGCCTCGCGCGCCAGATTGGAGACGGTGAGCGGGCCGTCGGTGCGCTCGGGCCGACCGTCGAGCAGTCGTGCCATTGCCGCCCTCAATGCCGCCTCGCTCTTCGGACCCGTTCGCGTGGTCATGTACCACCATCGATAAGGGGTGCAATCAGCCGGCGCTTGCGCTCGTTGTCCTGCGTAATGGCTGCGCGTTGCAGCAGCGTCAGGCGACCGTTGCTGAGCAAAGCTTCGCCCTCGGCGATCGAGGCCCGCCATGGTTGGAGGTGGCGCGCGGTCAGGCAAGCGTTGGGGCAACGGTCTGGGCTGCATCGCGACAGGGCTGGTGCAGTCCGTTCAGGATCCGGCGAGGCTGCTAGGCAGAGCGCGGTCGCGGCTTCGAACAGGCAATCGTTGAGAAAGCCGACGTGCAAGGTTCGACCGAGATGGGCGAGCATCGTGCGCAACCGCTTGCGGTCCACGATCCGGCCGGGCAGATCGCCAAGCTCATCCTGCACACGCGCGAACTCGCGTCGCAATCGCGTGGCACCGGGTCCCGCCGGACCGTCATGATGAAGAAACGCTTCGTAATGAGCAACGATGTCGTCGAGCTGACCGAGCGCGCGTTCACGCTCGACCGCCAAGCGAAAATCGCCATGGGCCGAGCCCGCATAGCCTTCGAACATGGCGACGGAAGCATGCTTGTATTGAATCTTGCCTGCGATCGTGCCGAACGGCCGGTTGGCGATGTACCATGCGATCGTGCGGCGAAGCTGCCGGGTCGTGAACTTCCAGGGCTCATCCGCGATCCGAGGAATGACCGGTTCGTTGCCAGAACGCGCATCGAGACCTTCGCGGAGAAGATTAAGCGTCGGCGTCGCACCAATGCCGAGATGATCCGCGCTCCAGGGCCAGTCCTTCAGCGCCACCCATAGGGACGATAGCCCCTTCTCACGACGATTGCGAGCCGAGAGGATCTCCATCACTGCAACGGCGCGGGCGACGGGTTCGATCGTGATCCAGTCGGCCGTCACGCCGCGCGCACCCTGCCGCTTGTAGACGGTGCTGCGCACCCGGTAGCGTTCGATCAAGCCGTCGGCGCTGCGCTCCGTCGACACGCAGCCTGGCTGCATGGCCTGCACCTCACTGTCGCGCATGCCGGTGAGATAGGCGCAGATAACGTAACAGGCGCCCTGCAGCATGCGTTCCTCACGGGCAAGGCTCAGGCCGTCGAAGCGTTCGCGCCACGGCAGGCCGGTGTCCGGGTCGACGGAGATCGGCGTATCGAGACCGCCGACCTCAGTCCCGAGCTCGGCCGCTGCCTGATCAATCATCTGTGCCGTCGGTTCGGACTGGCTGATACGGCCGCTCTCGGGAGCGCCGACGTGCAGGCGCATCAGGTGAAGATTGTAAGGAGGTGTCTCTGCGCCGGTTTGTGGGTCGATGCGGCGGGCGACATTGGGTGCGCGCTCCCAGATCGGCACGCGTCTGCCGGCCATCCGGCGCGCCTCGAGCCATTTGATCAGGCGGGCGCGGTAAGTCTCGGCAAGCGCTTGTCCGGCCCGGGCGTCCTGCGCCATCAGTTGCTCGCAACGAGCTTCGAGGGCATCAAGCTCCGCTCGCGCTGCGAGGATATCCGGCGCAAAGACCTCGACGTATTTGAGCGACCAGTGCAGCATGGCGCCGATGATTGGTTCGGGAATGCGCGGCGTAGCATTCTCGGCCGGTGCCGGCGGCCGCTTGGCAACATGGTGAGCCGCACGCCCACGCCACGGCAGAAAGCCAATGCCGCCTTCCGACAGCCATGGCGACAGATGATGCAGGTCGATGGGGACCTCGACGTACTTCACTGTCTCGTGTGGCGTTCGCCGGCCACCATCGCGGGCGTGTACCAGATAGGCGTCAAGGACGGGCTGGTCGATCCGGCGCAGATCGACGGCGCCAACGTGCGCGGTGAGGAACGCCGCAAAATGCTGGATGTAGCGCAGCAGCCGGATCGCCCAAGCGACACCACACGGCGCCCGGTATCCTGGCACATGGATGCGCAGGCGCGTGAGCACATACTCCTTGGCGAGCCGCCGGGTCACAGGATCGATGATACGGGCGAAATTGAGCCGGTAATTGCTGTAGCGGGCGTTCACCCGGAAGATGGCAGCTCCCAAATCCCAGTGGTCATCGCCAAAGCGCGGGAATTGCGCTCGGTCGGCATCCTCCCTGACCGGAATGCCGGCAAGCACGGGCTCGTCGTCGCCATAGACGGCCGATGGAAGCGATGTGGGCTCCAGCGAAGCGTTGTTAGCGGAGGGCATCATGGTGCTCCAGCTTCCGGTGGCAGGTAAGTGAGCGTCGGGTCCGATGCCGCGAGCTGGCCGGCCTGTTCGATCTCGGCCGCACTGAACCGCGGCAAAATCTGATCGGCGATCCGCCCATGAACGCGGCCGAACTTGGCGATCCAGTCGGCTTCACTGAGCGACTGTCGTTGCGCCCGGATGAAGCCGAGAAACGACAGAAGCGCTGGCAGCTTGCGTGCGGTGATCACTGCATTGCTGCATTCGAGGCACCCCCAGAATGGTGACGGACAAGCGTCCCCTTCGGCGCCAAACGGGCCCTTGTAGAAACCACCGCAACTGGCGAGCCAGACATCCTGCTCGCCGCTGAGCAGAGCGTTGACAGACGCGCCGCCGGAAACCGGCAAACCGACAGCCTTGTCCGGATCGGCTCGAATGGCTGCCTCCTGCTCGGATGACAGGACGTACGGATGCAGAGCCGCATCGAGCGCGTCCCCCATGGCGTCGGCGATGGTGGCTTCGTGGATATGGCGAAGCGCGGGGATATCGGCGTAGTGATTGGCCGCAACGGCCACGCTGTGGCCGACCGCAAAGCGGTCGAGTTGACCGCCGGTTTGCCGATACCATGCTGCTTTATGCGTCTTGCGCAGGCGTGTCAGGTTGAGCCGGAGAGGCTTCCCCTCTTCATCGCAAATACCATGTCGCTCGGTCCATGAAGCGACAAGTTCCCTCGTGGCGAGGACACGCGGGGTCAACCGCCCCCAGGCGAAGTGAGCCCAGAGCGTGACGGCGGCAAGCCGGCCTCGCGCCGGAGCGGTCCATTGCAGCACCTTACGGATCAGGCCGCCCGGTGTCGATGAAGCGCCATCACGCACGCGCAACCGCTTCCACTCGGCGCCGCGCGCCCGCCGCTTACAATACTCGATCTCGACATAGCCGCCTGCAGGGTTCTTCAGGCAATCCGCCCGCAACTCCTTGATCGCTTCGATCTCCAGCCCGGTATCGAGCGACAGCAGAATCATCAGCGGCACGAGATCGGCGGCGAGCAGATACCTGCGGCCATGCAGATCGTAGACCAAGCGATCGTTCGGCAAGCCACTCTCGCGGCGAAGCGTGTAGAGCTGCTTGAAGATAGGATGCCGGTGGCCAATGACGCCTTCGGCGTCGACTACAACCATCGCGCGTTCGTGCGCAACCTGCAAAGCGTTGGTCCGATCGGCATCCTTGAGCGTCGAAATGCGATCCGTCTCGGCAAAGCGACCCATCAGTGTGGTGAGATCGGCGCGAGCAGCATTCCGCAATGCTGTGGCGATGGGATCGCCATAAGCATCACGTGGCAGGGCACGGACGCCTGGTCGGTCGCTCGTGTACATCAGCCGCCGCGAGGCATCGGGCGGCAGACAACCCGGCTCGGCGGCCTCGGCGAGCCGGAACAGATTGAGCACCTTGCTCATGCGGTGAAGCCGATGATTGGGATGCAGACCACTCTCGTCCATCCATGCATCGAATCCGTCGAAGCAAGCTGCGCTTACATCTGAGATACGAGTGACGCGGGGCTTTGTGGAATCGAGATAGCGCCAGAAGAACTTGAGTGCGTTGGCATAAGCTGCCGCGGTCGAAACCGAGCCGGCCGGGCCGCCGACCTGACAAGCGCGCCAGAGCGCGCCCGCAAGCGGTTGGGCCAACACCTTGCGGCCAGACAGCGCGGTCAGATCGATCGTAATACTGCGATCCGCGAGGGTGACGGTGAATCGGAGCGATGCGATGGCGATGGCGGCTTCGCCCTCGGGATCAGGCAACGCCTCAGGAAACAATGCGCGGCGTCCCGGCCGGCGCACCGGCCCCGCTGTCAGATCGGTCATTGCGCGTCACCGGCCGCATCTTCGGCCCAGCGATCAGCGGCCGCGTCGACCAGTTCCTGCGCCTCGGCAAGACTGTCGAGATAGATGTAGGTGCTGGTCACGCTGGCGTGGCCTAACAGGTGCTGGAGCTTCTGCAGCGGATCCCCGAGAATCCGGCGGTAGGCTGCGCCATGCCGATCCTGCGGATCGAACACCACCCCGATTTGCTCACGGATCAGCATGGAAAGCATGTTGACGGCGAAGGTGTGCCGCAGCGTGTGTGGCGTCACGTTAACGTCGATGCCGAAACGGCGGCAGCGCGCGCAGGCGCGGCGGAAGGCCGCCTCCCAGGTTGCTGACGGGACGGGCTCGCCGTCTTCCGTTAGCCAAAGGAGGGCATGCTGCGCCTTGCCGGGCGCGCCGGTCAACGCACGGCCGCGCTCGCCCGGCGTCAGCCGGTCGACGCGGACCCGCTTGCCCATCGCGTCGACGACCTTCTCGCCATCCGGCGTCAACCAAAGCGGATTGGACACGATCGGTTCTGACCGGGCTGCCGAGATCGCGCGTTCAAGATCGATGTAGTCGTTGATGAGCCTCAAAACCCGGCGGGGAATGCGAATGCGGCGCGGTCGTCCGCCCTTGGCGACCGCGCCGGGAAGGTCAAACGGGAGCGAGCGCATGCCGGAGTCCGCCTTGCGCGGAAGATCGGCGAGTAACAGGCTGCCGCCCTCCGACAACCGCAGACCGGTCGTGACCAGGAGTTCGGCGAACAGCGCGTTGCGCTCGCCATTGCGGCCACGCCAGGTCGGGTCTTCGGCACCGTCAGGCAGCCTTCCCCGCAAGCCCACGTCGCGAAACAGCAGATAGCTGCCAAGATTGACGAAACGCATATCGTGCCGCCGCGCGGCACGTTCGCGCGAGCGGTTCGCCGTCACAGCCAGCAACGCGCGAGTCCCCGCCGTCCTGCGAAGGGTCACGCTGTAGCTGAAGGGCGAGGACGTCATGATCCCTTCTTCGACGGCCCACCGATAGAGCTTATCGAGCGCCGCAACGCTCCGATTCCAGCTCGCCGCCGAGATGCGATAGGGAGCCGCCGATAGCCGCCGGGCCCGATGGAACGCCAGAACGTCATGACGGTCGGCCTGCCAGACTGTCTTCCCGCCGCGCCGCTCGCAAAGAAAGCGGGCCCAGACCAGAATGTCCCGCGCGTAGGAGCGCCAGGTGTTCGGCGAGCGCGCGCCCATACCTGGGCAGGCGCGGAAGAACCGATTGAGATGGAGATCGTAGCTCCCGTCATCCATTAGAATGAACGGCATGCCGTCAATCAGCCCGGCGCGCTCGCCAACGTCGAGCGCGCCGGGCACGATCCTCACTGCAAGGCCATCAATGGAAAGCGGAAGCGGACGCGACAGCGCGTCAAGGTTCGTAAAATACAATTGCACGCACACACCCAAGCGGAGCGCCTTCGGCGCGACTCTTTTTGTTTAGCTTGCGAGGGGTTCCCCTCGCGCTCTCCCGCTCGCCGCGTGGCAGGGGTGCAGGACTTTGCCTGCACCCCTTGACAAGTTTGTGGAGTCGCCGCCGCGTCAAGCGTTGTCCTCGCTTACGCTGCGGGAACGCTTGACCCGGACGTCTGAAGAGCTTCACCGCAACACCGGTGACGCGGCTCCATGCCTGATTCTGAGACAGGATCACAGAGTCAAGATAAGGCGACCAG
>NZ_LSIC01000125.1 GCF_001556045.1 Bradyrhizobium sp. CCH5-F6 | reverse complement strand
GGAGGCGCTTCGGTCCGGCGGCGGACGAACTCGTCGGCAGCAATCCGAAAAAAAAGGCCGCGCTGGCTTCCGCCGCGCGGCCACTCTGGAACGCAAATGGACAGGATCAGAACGGGCGGCAGCGGCCAGCGTACCAGCGGAAGCCGTAGGGGCACACACGCGCGCGAGGCACAACGACGACCGGCGCCGGGGCGACCACCACCGGAGCGGGACGAACGACGACCGGGCCGCGCATCGGACGGCAGCCGCCATAGGGGCCGCGATACCAACCCGGGCCGCAACCGCCGGCGGCGCTGGCCACCTCGCTGAAACCGACGACCGCACTGGCGAGCATGACGGCGGCAAACAGGTACTTCATTTGGTCTTCCTTCTGTCCTTAGGCAGGCTAGGGGAATGGCGCTTGCGGCGCACAATGAATCAAGAGACACGATTCGACACGTTAAATCTGGGGCGTGTCGACACTTCGCGATCCAAACCTGCCAATCATGACCTGAATGCGGCATGAACGGTTCGCGCATGCTGCCTCAGACGACACGCAAGTGTCGCTAGCGGCCGAGAAAATTAAGCACCAGCTCCTTGTACTTCTCGGGCGCCTCCAGGAAGACGAGATGCCCGGTGTTCGGGATCACTTCGGCCCTCGCATTGGGCATTTTCGCCGCCAGGGCCTTCGCCAGTTCGGCGTTCTGCCCCATCTTGGCCCGCAGCGCCTCGGGCGCGAGTGGCCGGCCCGGCGCGTTGTGGTCGTCGGCCCCCATGATGAACAGCGTGGGCAGCGCGATGAGCGGAATCTCGTGCGCCACCGGCTCTCGGTAGATCATCTGGCCCGAGCTGACGAAGGCGCGCAGCCAGCGCGGATAGTCGGGGCTGCCCTTGATGTTGAAGCGGGCATCGATGAACGGCGTGATCGCATCGGCCGGAAGCTTGATCGCGTAATTGGTCTGGAGCTGTTTCCGGTAGCCCTCCGCCGTGAGCTTGTCCTCGCTCTCGATCATCTTCTCGGTCGGCGTCGGCGGCACGAAGAGGCGGTAATCCTCCAGTCCGATCGGCGCGGTCAGCACCAGATGCGCGACGCGGTCGGGATAGGCGCGCGCGATGCGCACGCCCAGCATGCCGCCGAGCGAATGGGCGACGATCTCGGCCTTGTCGATTTTGAGATGATCGAGCAGCGCGATGGTGTTGCGCGCCAGCGTGTCGAAATGCAGTTCGCCCTGCGGCTTGGAGGATTTGCCGAATCCGATCTGGTCCGGCACCACGACGCGAAAGCCGGCCTCGCCGAGCATCTTGATCACGGGGGCCCAATAGCTCGACGGGAAATTGCGTCCGTGCAGCAGCACCACGGTGCGGCCATTCGGTTGCGCGGGCGCCACGTCCATATAGGCCATGCTGAGCTGCTCGCCGTCGTTGACGAGTGGCAGGAAGTGCACGGGGTAGGGGTAGGCAAAGCCTTCCAGCGCGCTGCCATAGGGCTCACGTGATGCGGTGTCGGCGGCGTGGGCTGCGAGCGGGATGCTCAAGAGGGCGGCAGCGAGTGCAGCCGATAGGATGCGGATCATGGGGGTCTCCGTCATGCCCGGGCCTGTCCCGGGCATCCACGTGCCAGCCGCAATAGAGACGTGAATGGCCGGGTCAAGCCCGGCCATGACGGCGGTGGGAGTTCACACGCGATTGTGTGATCTCACGAACACGGCGTGATCAGTCCTTCCCGTCGCCGAACAGCGCGGCGAACTGCTTCTCGCCGGTACGGGTGAAATTCACCACGCGGCTGCCGGGCGTGGCATCGCGCGCGGCCCATTTCAGCTCGGCGAAGCGCTGCATCAACGCCGCGCCCAGCGTGCCGGCGAGATGGTGCCGCCGCTCGCTCCAGTCGAGACAGGCCTTGCACACCGGGCGGCGCGGATGGGCGAGCATGTCGGACGAGATCTGCAGATGCTTGGCCAGAAAGCGCTCGCCCTCGGCCGTGAGCTCGATGTCCTGCTTCTTCTGCCTGATCAACTGCCGGGTGCGCATGGTGTCGAGCATCTGCACGCCGAGATCGCCGGCGAGATGGTCGTAGCAGATCCGCGCGCGCCGCAGCGCAGGGTCCTTCGGTCCGGTGCGCACGCGCATGTGGCCAGTGCGCGCAGCAAGGCCCGCGAGCCCCTCGAGCACGAAGGCGACGTCGTCGTCGGTGAGCCGATAATAACGGTGGCGGCCCTGCTTCTCCAGCGCGACCATGCCGCCGGCCTCGAGCTTCGAAAGATGCGAGCTCGCGGTCTGCGGCGTGATGCCTGCCTCCTGCGCCAGCTCGCTCGCAGTGAGCGCCCGGCCGTTCATCAGCGCCGTGAGCATGTTGGCGCGTGCGGGGTCGCCGACCAGGGAGGCGACCATGGCGATGTCGGGGCCTGATTTCATGCTTCGATGGTAGCCGAAGTATCGCGGGCGGGCAAGCGCGTAACGTGTATCTGCAAACACGTCATTGCGAGCGCAGCGAAGCAATCCAGTGCTTCAGCGGCGACGGCGTCGCTTTGCGTTCTCGATGAGAAAATCAGGATCCATCATGCCCGTCACCGTCTTCATCCGCTACCAGCTCGATCCGTTCAAGCGAGCGCAATTCGAGGAATATTCGAAGCGCTGGCTCACCATCATCCCGAGATGTGGCGGCGAGTTGGTCGGTTACTTCATGCCCCACGAGGGCACCAACAACATCGCGTTCGCCTTGATTTCGTTCGAAAGCCTTGCAGCGTACGAGTCCTATCGCAAACGGCTACGCGCCGATCTCGACGGCACGGCGAACTTCAACTTTGCGGAGGCCGAGAAATTCATCCTCGCGGAAGAGCGCACGTTCCTCCGCAAGGTGGTAGTGTAGGGCAACCAACAGCAGGAGACGCCCATGATCGCCGTGATCTTCGAGGTCTGGCCAAAGCCGGAACACCGCCAGGATTATTTCGATCTCGCCGCCGACCTCAAGCCGCTGCTGCAAACCATCGACGGCTTCATCTCGGTCGAGCGCTTCGAGAGCCTGACCGAGAAGGGCAAGATTCTGTCCGTGTCGTTCTGGCGGGATGAGGCAGCCGTGCAGGCCTGGCGCAACACGATGGAGCATCGCCGTACCCAGGCAAAAGGCCGCGCGAAGATCTTCGCGGATTATCATCTGCGCATCGCCAGCGTCATCCGCGACTACAGCATGACCGACCGCGAGGAGGCCCCGAAAGACAGCCGCGCGGTGCACGACGCCCACTAGCGCGCATATGATTGCGCGCCTATCTCTGCGCGGCCAACAAGGGAGCGAAACATGCATGTGACAACTGCTGACAAGCGCACGACATTCAGGAAGATGCACGAGAGCGGCTGTTTGTTTCAAGGCGATCGCGTCGTCGAGTGCGGGATTTGCCTGGACCATCGGCAAGGCCGACAACCATGTCAGCGTCGAGGACGTCTGTCAGCATCTGGCAGCATTGAGCTCGGCCGTCGACATTCCCGTGAATGCAGATTTCGAGGGCGGGTTTGCCGTCGAGCCTGACAGGGTCGCGGACAATGTCGAACGCTGCGTGCGCACCGGCGTCGCGGGCCTCTCGATCGAGGATTCCACCGGCGACAAGGACAAGCCGCTCTACGACAGCGCCCTCGCAGTCGAGCGCATCAAGGCCTCACGCAAGGCGATCGGCGACAGCGGCACGCTGCTCGTCGGCCGCTGCGAGGCTTATCTGTGGGGCATCACCGACCTCAAGCTCGTCATCGACCGACTGACCGCTTATGCCGATGCCGGCGCCGACTGTCTCTACGCGCCGGGCCTGAAGAGCCGCGAGGACATCGCCGCGGTCGTGAAGGCGGTGCACCCCAAGCCGTTCAACCTGCTGATCGGCGGCTCCGGTCTGTCCCTTCAGGAAGCCCGTGATCTCGGCGTGCGCCGGATCAGCGTGGGCGGTTCGCTCGCCCGCGCCGCCTGGGGCGGCTTCATGCGCGCCGCGAAGGAGATGGCGGAGAAGGGAACGTTCACCGAGCTCGCCAGCGGCTATCCCGGCGGCGAGCTCAACAAGATCTTCAGTCAATAGCAAACGGTCGACGCAAACGAAGAGCGGCGGGACATCGTCCCGCCGCTCTCACATCTCGTTGCGAACTGTTACTTCGTACCGCCAGACGGCGTCTGCGCATCCGGCGCCGGCTTTGCAGCGGGCGTATCCGTGGAAGGGGCCGGCCTGCTCGGCGCCGCACCCGTGGTCACGCCCGGCTCGGTGTTGTTACGCGGTGTCACGTCGCGCACCGCGGGAGGCGCGGCCGGATTGGTAGACGGGGCCTGCTGAGCAGTTTGCGTTGCCGGCGCATTGCTGGCCTGGTTCGTCATGCTTGTGTTGTTCAGGCCATAGAACACGGCGCCCAGCACCAGGGCGACCGCCACTGCAAACAGCGCAACCTTGCCGCTGGAGGCAGGGGCTTCGCCAAGCTCGGGATCGGCCTGCAGGTCGGCATCCCGGCGCGCCGCGCGAGCATACTCATCGTCGGCGAGGTTCGGGCGGTACGGATCGTTGGGAAAACGTTCGTCAGCCATCGATTGATCTCCTCGGGTTATGACGGCGAGACAACCCTCAGATGTGAGATTCTGTTCCGCGCCACCTAATGCTTTCGCCGCATGTTGCTCTCGTGTCGGGAATCGGGAACCTATTCGCTCGGGAACTGGACGCGGGTTCCATGGCCGCGACGAGGGAACGAAGCCCATGTGGAGTCTGCCGCCGACCGATAACGTGCTGCACTTTCTGGCCCTCGTCGCCTTGACGGCAGAGGGCATGACGGCAGCACTGGCCGCGGGGCGGCGCAGCATGGATTATGTCGGCGTTTGTCTTCTCGCCTGCATCACCGCGCTTGGCGGCGGTACGCTGCGCGATCTGTTTCTCGGTCACTATCCGCTGGTGTGGGTGGCGAACCCGATCTACCTGGCACTGCCGGGCGGGGCGGCGCTGCTTACGATCCTGATCGCGCGCCTCATGCACCGGCTGCACCTCGCCTTCATCGTGCTCGATGCCATCGGTCTCGTCGTCTTCACCATGATCGGCTGCAATGTCGGCTGGCAGATGGATGCCTCGCTGCCGATCGTGATCGTCTCGGGCATGGTGACGGGCTGCGCGGGCGGCGTGTTGCGCGATGTGCTCTGCAACGATGTGCCGCTGCTGTTTCGATCCGAGCTCTATGCCAGCGTCTCGGTCGTCACGGGCTTGTTCTACGCCACGGCGTTTGGCTTCAATCTCAATGCCGAGCTCTGGACGATTTTGACCTTCGTGCTCGGCCTCAGCTTCCGCCTGCTCGCGGTGCACTACAGATGGGAGATGCCGAAATTCGTGTTCACCGGGGATGAGGAGCGCTGAGCGCTGGCGCGCGCGAATGGCGAATAGCGAATAGTTCTAGGCCATTCGCCACTCACTATTTCCCATTCGCCTCTCGCTTTCTCGCCTTCGCCACTTGGGCGGGCGTTACCAGCAGGCCCGCATTGCCCCAGGAATTGCGGATGTAATTCGTCACCGCCGCGATCTCCTGGTCGGACAGTTGCGAGGCATAGCCCGGCATTTCGCCGGTGTTGGGCGCGCGCGGCGTGGTCACGGTGTACGCGCCGTCGAGGATGATGCGCAAAGTGGAGGACGGATTGATCGATTGCAGCAGCGCGTTGCCGGGAAGCGGCGGATAGATGCGCGGCGCGCCGGACCCGTCGGCCTCATGGCAGGCGACGCAGAGCTTTGCGTAGACCGCTTGGCCGGCCTTCATCTCGGCATCGTCCGGCGGCGTCACGATCGTCTCGCGCCGCGCCGGGGGCAGGCTCTTCAAGTAAACGGCGATCGCGCGCACATCGGCATCGCTCATTTTCGAGGTCGAGTTGACGACGACCTCCGCCATCGGTCCGGCGGCATGGCTTCTGGCGTTGCGCCCGCTTTGCAGATACTCCGCGATGTCTTCCGCGCTCCACGATTTCAGCCCGGTGCGGACGGCGCCGTCGAGCCTTGGGGCGTACCAGCCGCCGATCTCGTTTCCGGATAGCGCCTGCGCGTCCCTGTCGGCGCCCAAATAGTTCTTGGGCGTGTGGCAGGCGCCGCAATGACCGAGCCCGGTGACGAGATAGCCGCCTCTGTTCCAGGCCGCGCTCTTGCTCTGGTCCGGCTCGAACAGGCCGGGCTTGAAATACATGGCGTTCCACAGCCGCATCAGGCCGCGATAGCCGAAGGGCCAACGCAGCTCCGGTGGCTTGTTGCGGCTCGCCACGGGTGCCAGCGTTCCGAGATAGGCGCGGATTGCCAGCACGTCGTCCTTGGTCATCCGCGTGAAGTAGGGATAGGGGAAGGCCGGGTAATAGTTCGAGCCGTCGGGCGCGATGCCGGTGCGCACCGCGCGCACGAAATCGGCGTCCGTCCAGGCGCCGATGCCGGTGTCGCGGTCCGGCGTCAGGTTCGGCGCATAGATCGCGCCGAAGGGCGTGTCGATGCGCTTTCCGCCTGCGAATGGCTTCGCCGGATCGGCGGTGTGGCAGCCCGCGCAGTTGCCGGCCTCGACGAGTGCCTTGCCATAGGCGATCAGCTCCGGCGATGGCCCGGCGAGGGCCGTGCTCGCAACCGCACTGCACAACGCGATCACAGTCAGAATCGTCCGCATCGAAGGCGTCTCCTGCGACCAATCGCCGTCAGCGGCCCCCTTGGGGGCGGCCATTCATTTCGCGACGGCGGGGGTATGGTGACACAAATTGAAAATGCCCGGCGTGTTTGAGGCCACGAAGTTGCGATTTTTACCCGGCGCGCCCTTTGGCCCAGATTTGTGGTGCGGATCATGAAATATCCGACATAGAGTGGCGGCGACGGTCGGCGCGCCCTAGCTAAAAACAACGGGCAGGCAACGGCTTAAGCGACTCTTTCGATAACAACGGCCTGAGCAGGGCGAAACGAGGACAGCATGGGCATCAACCAGGGTCCGATCAGTCTCGATCAAAAATACACCCAGCAGACCGGACACGTCTTCACGACGGGCATCCAGGCGCTGGTCCGCCTGCCCATGGCCCAGATCCGGCGCGACCGCGCCAACGGCCTCAACACCGCGGGCTTCATCTCCGGCTATCGCGGCTCGCCGCTCGGCGGCTACGACCAGCAGCTTTTTGCTGCCCGCAAGCATCTCGAGCAATACAACATCAAGTTCCAGCCCGGCGTGAACGAGGACCTGGCGGCCACCGCCGTCTGGGGCTCGCAGCAGCTCAACCTCTCGCCCGGGGCCAAATATGATGGCGTGGTCGGCATCTGGTACGGCAAGGGGCCCGGCGTCGACCGTTGCGGCGACGTCTTCCGCCACGGCAATGCGGCGGGCTCGGCCAAGAACGGCGGCGTGCTCTGCCTTGCCGGCGACGACCACGGCGCAAAATCCTCGACCGTCCCGCATCAGTCCGACCATGCCTTCATCTCGGCCTTGATGCCCTATCTCTATCCCTCGAGCATCCACGAGATGATCGAGATGGGCCTGCTCGGCATCGCGATGTCGCGCTATTCCGGCTGCTGGGTCGGCATGAAGGTGATCACCGAGACGGTCGAGACCACCGCCGAGATCGACCTCACCGACGAGATGAAGCCCTTCATCATTCCCACCGATTTTGAGCTGCCGCCCGGCGGCCTCAACCTGCGCTGGCCCGACGACCGCTTCGAGCAGGATCGCCGCCTGCAGGACTACAAGGGCTTTGCCGCGATCGCCTTTGCGCGCGCCAACAAGGTCAACCGCGTCACCATGGATTCGCCGAACGCCCGCTTCGGCATCATGGCGTCGGGCAAGAGCTATGAGGACGTGCGGCAGGCGCTGCGCGAGCTCGGGATCACCGAGGAGGTCGCCGCCAAGATCGGCCTTCGCCTCTACAAGATCGGCATGCCCTGGCCGCTGGAGCCGGAAGGCGTGCGGCAGTTCGCGGTCGGGCTCGAAGAGATATTCATCGTCGAGGAGCGCCGCGAGATCGTCGAGAACCAGGTCAAGCAGGAGCTGTTCAACTGGCGCGACGACGTCCGCCCGCGCATCGTCGGCAAGATGGACGAGCACGACAAGCGTTTCCTGACCTTCTCCGCCGAGCTCAGCGTCGCCTCGCTTGCGACCTCGCTGACCGAGCGGCTTCTCAAGCTCGATCTTAACCCCGAGATCAAGGAGATGCTCCGCGCCAAGGCCGACTGGTTCAATGGCCGTCAGGCGACCCAGATGCAGGCGGTCGCGCCCGTTTCCCGCACCCCGTATTTCTGCTCCGGCTGTCCCCACAACACTTCGACGAAAGTCCCCGAAGGCAGCCGCGCGCTGGCCGGCATCGGCTGCCATTTCATGGCGCTGTGGATGGACCGCTCGACCGAGACCTTTACCCATATGGGCGGCGAGGGCGTGCCGTGGGTCGGCATCGCGCCCTTCACCAACGAGAACCACATCTTCGCCAATCTCGGCGACGGCACCTATTTCCACTCCGGCCTGCTCGCCATCCGCCAGGCGGTCGCGTCCAAGACCAACATCACCTACAAGATCCTCTACAACGACGCCGTCGCCATGACCGGCGGCCAGCGCCATGACGGCGATCTCTCGCCGCAGCAGATCACCTTCCAGCTCCACGCCGAAGGCATCCGCGAGATCTATCTGGTTTCCGAGACGCCCGACGCCTATCCCGCCGACAGCATCGCACCGGGCGTGAAGCTCTATCATCGCGACGAGCTCGACAGCGTCATGAAGATGGGCCGCGAATACAAAGGCACGTCGGCGATCGTTTTCGTCCAGACCTGCGCCGCCGAGAAGCGCCGCCGCCGCAAGCGCGGCCTGATGGAGGATCCGGCGCGCCGCGTCATGATCAACCCGGCGGTCTGCGAAGGCTGCGGCGACTGCTCGGTGCAGTCGAACTGCATCTCGGTCGAGCCGCTGGAGACCGAGTTCGGCCGCAAGCGCGCCATCAACCAGTCGTCCTGCAACAAGGACTATTCCTGCGTGAAGGGCTTCTGTCCGTCCTTCGTCACCGTCGACGGCGGCAAGCCGCGTCACCGCGCGCCGGCAGAGCTCGCCGATATCGGGGCGCTACCCGAGCCGGCCTCGCGCCCGACGCTCGACAAGCCCTACAACATCGCGGTCGGCGGTGTTGGCGGCACCGGCGTTCTCACCATCGGCGCGCTGCTCGGCATGGCCGCCCATATCGAGGGCAAGGCCTCGATGATCCTCGACATGTCGGGCTTGGCACAAAAGGGCGGCGCGGTGCTCAGCCACGTCCGCCTGTCCGATCACCCGGCCGAGGTGACCTGCTCGCGCATCGTCACCGGCACGGCCGATCTCGTGCTCGCCGCCGACGAGGTGGTCGCGGTCGCCAAGGACACGATCTCGCTCTGCGACACCAGCCGCACCCGCGGCATCATCAACAGCCACGTCATTCCCACCGCCGATTTCGTCCTCAACCGCGACTTCAACTTCCAGACGCGCAAGCTGAATGGGCTATTGGAGACGGCTCTGCACAAGGACTCCGTCTTCTTCGACTTCACCAGGCCGGCCGAGCAACTGCTCGGCGATGCCATCGCCACCAACATGATGATGATGGGCTATGCCTATCAGAAGGGGCTGTTCCCGCTGTCGGCGGAAGCCATCGAGCAGGCGATCGAGATCAACGGCGTCTCGATCAAGATGAACAAGGAAGCCTTCCGCCTCGGCCGGCTCGCGGTGGCGGATCCCAGGCGTCTCGCCGACATGCTGAAGGGCACCGACGAGGTCGTCGCGCCCAAGACCCTGGACGCAATGACGCTCGACGAAGTGATCGAGCATCGCGTCAAGCACCTGACCGCCTATCAGAACGGCCGGCTGGCGCGGCGTTATCGCAAGCTGGTCGACCAGGTTCGCGATGCTGCCAAGCAGGGCGGCTATGGCGATGCGCTGCCGCGGGCGGTCGCGGTCAACTACGCCAAGCTCCTCGCCTACAAGGACGAATACGAAGTTGCGCGCCTCTACACCAACGGCGCCTTCGAGCAGCAGCTCCGCGACCAGTTCGAGGGCGACTTCAAGTTCAACTTCAACCTGGCGCCGCCGATCCTCAGCCGAGGCGTCGATGCGCTGGGACGCCCCAAGAAGCGCGCCTTCGGCCCGTGGATGCTGAGCGTGTTCCGTGTGCTCGCGAAATTCAAGTTCCTGCGCGGCACGCCGTTCGACATTTTCGGCCGCAGTGCCGACCGCAAGCTCGAGCGCGACCTGATCGCCGGCTACGAGAAGGACGTCGCCACCGTGCTCGGCCTGCTGTCGCCCGTCACGATCGACACCGCGGTGGAGTTGCTGTCACTGCCCGACCGCATCCGCGGCTACGGCCCCGTGAAGGAGAAGGCGGTGCACGACGCCAAGGCCCGCTACGCCCAGCTCGCCGCGGATCTGGCAAACCCGCCTCCGGCGCCACGGCAGATCGCGGCGGAATAACCCCTGTAGCCCGGGTGAGCGAAGCGACACCCGGGACAGTGCTTGCGGAATCCCGGATGTCGCTTCGCTCATCCGGGCTACACCCGATCGTACCATCCTTTGCGTTGCCCTCCGGGCGAACACCCATCCCTTAGGTCAATTCGTAGCCGCAGAAATATTCCACTTTACCGAAATTCGGAATTGTCGTATTCACCCGTCACCTCATCCCGATCAGAGGGGCGTATCGCGATCGTCACGAAACGCGGGGTGAGTGGCGGTGGACGCGGGCTGCGTCGCACGAGCAATCGTCTCGTGCGCACGACGGGCGCGGTCTCGCGTACGGCAAAATCGTGTGGTCCTGACGTCCGGGGTCTGTACGTCAAGTCTTGCGAACGCTCGCAAGGCGACGGGGGCAATAGTGCATCGCTCCCCGGGGAGAGCGCGACATAAGC
>NZ_LSIC01000124.1 GCF_001556045.1 Bradyrhizobium sp. CCH5-F6 | reverse complement strand
CGCCTATTGGCAGCGCGCCCAGGAGAGCCGCCGCAGCGAATTGCGCGCCGCAGCGCGCGCGCTACCTGCCGCCGGCGACCTGCTGGCGATCCCGCGGCAGCGGCTGGATTCGGCGGGCGCGTCCCTGCCCCGCTGCCTCAAGGCCAACACGCACGCGCATTTTCGCAGGTTCACCGCGGCCAGTTCGAAGCTGACGCTGCGGGTGCTGCACGGCCAGATCTCGCAGGCCGATCACCGCCTCACCGTGTGCGGCGAACGGCTCGGCCTCTCCACGCGCTCGCTGCTGCGGCAGCGGCGCGATCGCTTTGCCGGGCTGGAGGTACGCCTGCGGGCCTCAAAACTCTCCAACGCGCAGGCGCGGCGCAACGCGATTGCCCGCCAGCGCGAGCGCACCCAGCGTCTCGCCGAACGCGCGCAACGCGCGCTTGCGACGCTGCTGCACCGGCTCGATGCCCGCGTCGAGAACAGCGGCAAACTGCTCTCGGCGCTGTCCTATCGCGGCGTGCTCGCGCGCGGCTTTGCGCTGGTGCGGGACGAAGCCGGGCATCCGCTGCATGCGGCGGATGCGATCGGGCCCGGCGCACGGGTCGAGATCGAGTTCGCGGATGGACGTGTCGGCGCGACGACGGATGCGGATCGTCCGACGTCCACGGCAAAGCGTGCACCGGCGCAGCCGAAGGCGGCCGCGCAGGACGCAAAACCGGCGCCGAAGCGCGTGGGCAAGCCGGTGGATCAGGGCACGTTGTTCTGAGTCTGCGCGGTGCGCGTGCTGCACACACGCTATCGTAGCCCGGATGAGCGAAGCGACATGCGGGAACGGGCTGTCCCGGATGTCGCTTCGCTCATCCGGGCTACGACACCGTCAAACTTACCGGCAGGACAATCCCGCGTCGATCGTGGTCCAGAAGCCGCAATGCTCGGGCGCCTGCATTGGCGCGCCGGCGTGGGCTTCGAACAGGAAGATCGCGACGGTGAAGACGATCAGTGCGGAGGAGAACAGGACGAAGCGGTTGCGCATGAGGACTGCGTTTAATCGACATCGTGGTCGAACTAAGGCGCCGTCAGGTGCTGAAACTACCACGGCGCGCGATCCGTAGATTCACGGTCGGCCCCGCTTCGGAAATTGTAGCCGGGGTAGCCCGCATGAGCGTAGCGATATGCGGGACGGTCTTCCCGGATATCGCTACGCTCATCCGGGCTACTGGACCGCCATCACCGCGCCAGCCACTGCGAAACTTCCTTCTGGGCGTCGGCACGGGCATCCGCATCCGTGCCGGGATGGCCGCGCTCGGGCGCGGCGGCATCGTTGCTGCCGGCGAGCGCATGCAGCGGTGTGCCGCCGCGGTCGAAATCATGATGGGCGCCGGGATAGACCACGATGCGCGCGAGCGCGCTGCGGCCGCGCGCGCCGTCAACCATCTGACGGCAGGCCGGCGGCGACGACACGTCGTCATCGACGCCGATCAGCACGAGAGTCGGCACCCGCGTGCTCCAGCCGAGGCCGGCGGAGACCCTGCAATCCGGATAGAACGCGATCGCGGCGCGGAAATCCGGGCCGAGATCGCGCGCCGCGCTCTGCGGGCGCACGGCCCAGAGCAGCGCGCTCGCACCATTCGACCAGCCGATCAGGCTGACGCGGTCGTGCGCCACCCAGGCCTGCTTCATCAGCCAGGCGCGCGAGGCCGCGATGTCGGCGACGCGTTCGCGGCGCGCTTTGACGTGCATCTCCCTGACTCGGCATTGCGGCCCGAGATCGCGCGATCCGTAGCTGTCGGGCAGCAGCACGGCATTGCCGGCCCTGAGCAGGCGCTCGGCCCAATCCCGATAGTGCGGCTGCACGGGATCGGTATGACCGCCGAGGCCGTCGCAGCCATGCAGCGCGATGACGGTCGGAAACGGACCTGCGCCCTCGGGCTTGTAGAGCTGCGCATGGAGGACCCCGGACGCGAGCGGGATGTCGACCTGCTGCGGGACCGGCGCGGCTCGCGCGGCCGACAGCAGCAGGGTCAGGAACAGGGCGGTCAGCCGAAGACGCATCTGACTCTGCCGGAGAAGACGCCGGAACCAGCGATCCTTCGCTCGAAGCCTCATCACGCGAAAACGGCGGTAAAACATCACAAACCGGTGGGTTTGACGGGCGGACAAGCCACCCCATCTATGCTACATCCCGTCCAACACATCGTGCCCTCCAGGCTTTTCCCGGGAGGGGCCTTCCGCGGAGACTTTCGACCGTGCTGAACAAGTTCGGCCCCTCGGGCCATGGCGAAGCGCAGGTGCAGTATCTCGACGGCGATTTCCGCGTGATCTCGCCGGGGACCTTCGTGCGCTGCGCGATCACCGACACGCGAATCCCGCTCGACGAGCTGAAGTACTGGAGCGTGGACCTGCAGGAGGCCTACGCCACGCCCGCTGCCGTGCTGCAGCGGCATTTCCCCGGCGCGCTCAAGCCGCAGCCGTGAGGCCCATGGCGCGCGGCTATTGCACCGTGCCATCTGACGAGCCTGCGCAAGTCTTGATGAAATCCTTCCGGGCCTTCCCGACGATCTTCTGATCGATCGCCTGCTTCAGGCAATCCAGGCGCGCCTGCGCCATGCAGAGCTGCATCTGGTCGCGCTTGTCCTGTCCCTGCAGAGCCTGGGTCGTCGCCAGGCACGTGACCCGCCTGGTCGCGGGAACGGGCACCGTGCCGGCCGGATCTGCCGGAGCCGTCGGCGGACTCGCTTGTGCAAGCACCGGCGCAATGCTCAGACACAAAAGGCTCGCGGCGACGGCGGCAGACGGCAGCTTCATCGAATTCTCCTGATGGTCCGGAAGCGATAGACCCTTTGCGATGAATGCCCCCTGAATGAGAGGATGCCAAAGCTGCGGCAACGCGCACGCTCCGGCCGGCCAGAACGCGCGGTGCAATTTTCAGCATCATGGAGATGCGGACATTGCTCGCGCTTGCACGTCTACAAACGAAATGGTCTCCGCCGCATCGGCCTGCGTTGCATCGAAGAGCGCGTGCACTCCTTGGTTAGTCATTTCGCGCTGTAGTTGGATTTTCACCGCGCCTTGGCGCCCTTAAGTTGTTTGACGAAGTCTCGGTGAAACACAGCACTGCTATCCTGCACGTGAGGTCGCTGGCCCTGATGCCCAGGCAATCGAGCGACCAGACGGCCATCGAGCTTCGGATTCGCCGCCCTCTGTGAACAGGCTCATATCGAGGAGCCAATCGGCGGACTACGATCGCCTCGGAAATTCGCGGTGGAATATCTGTAAATCGAAGGCAACGCTGGGGGTGATCATGCCCACCATATTAGACCTGCTCTATCGTGAATATTGCCGCGCCCGTCTCGCCGAGATGCGCAAACAGCTTCTGATCTCAGCCAAACGCTCTGAGGCGTTCGAAACGGATCATCGCCATGCGGAGCAGGATGATGATGGGATCACGGAGGCACATCGCAAGACCGGCCACGTCCTGCCGCGTTGAAGCGGCCCGACACGGCGATCTCCCGCGTAGCAGTGACCAAGCAACTGGCAACAGTCTGGGAGTCAGCAATGAATACACCCGAGTGCTATACCGTCATCGTGACCTGCATCTCGTGCCTGACCATCGTCAGCTTGATGGCCGTCGGGGCGTGGTAGGCAGGTCCCCATGCCTCTTTACGGACATGGTTCCGATTTCGACATGAGCACAGCCGCCGCGTCGTTCGACTGCGGCGGCTGTGCGTCAGATCCGGATGTCAGCTTCCAGGCGGGGTATACGAAGAACGCAGCTTCGCCGCGTTCTGGCGGACCTGCTTGATCTCGTCCTGCGTGAACAACCGAACCAGTTTCACGTTCTGCAGGGTGCCCGCCGTCACGGTCAGGCCGGAAATGGCCGGAGCCGCACTCGGATCAGGCACATCGAAGATCACCAGGACGCCGGGACCGTCGGCGGCAACGCTGTACATTGAAATCAGCTTTCCACCGGCCGCTTCAATGAGCTTCCTGGCGGCCTCCTGCCGATTGGTTGCCGGGTTTTCCAGGATGGCGTTGAGAGCGCGTGGTGTGTACTGGCCAGTGAGGCAAAAATGCATGGCATGTTCTCCTCTGCTTTTGGCAATGACTCTCCCTGCCGCTCCGAACTGGTCGTTGCGGCCGTCGCATCTGAAATCATGAAGATCGCGCCCGCCGTGGGCATAAACGCCGTCTATGATTGCCGGGAGTTCGGCACGTCCTGGTGACGGCTCTCATGAAAGGCTACATCAGTTGCCAGGAGTGCGGAAGAGAATTCGTCAGCCGCGACACTTCGCTTGACGAGCTACGGCAGAGACGCTTGCCTAATGCACGAGATCAACGCGCGCTGAACCGCCGCTCGCGCGCCCTGTACAGATGATCGCTGATCAACTGCCGCAGCTTTGCCGGATCGTCGAACTCGAGTTGCACCGCGAACGACACGATGCCGTCAGGCACGCCCTCGCGGCCGCGCAAACGCGCGAGATCCTTTTCCGTGGTCACCAGCGTGAGCTGCTCGCGCTGGGCCTCGACGGCGAGGGCGGCGAGCTCCTCATTCGAAAACATGTGATGGTCGGCGAAGGCACGCGTGCGCGCGACATCTATTCCGCAGGCGCGCAACGTGCGGACAAAGCGGTCGGGATCGCCGATGCCGGCGAAGGCGAAGACCCGCTTGCCGGACAGCTGCGCGAGCGATGCAGCAACGGGCTTCAGGTGCGCGCGCAGCTCCGGCTTGTCGCGCTTGGCAAGCTCCGCCGCGACATCGTTGGCGGCACGACCGTCGCCGATCAGCACCAGCGCGTCGGTGCGCGCGAGCTGCGTCGCCAGCGGCGCACGCAGGGGGCCGGCAGGAAACACATTGCCGTTGCCGAGGCCGCGCTCGCTGTCGATCACGATCAGCGACGCGTCCTTCAGAAGGCGCGGGTTCTGGAAACCGTCATCCATCAGAACCACGGTGGCGCCCTGCGATTTCGCGAGCGCGACGCCCTCGAGGCGGTCGCGCGCGACTGCGACCGGGACGTCGCTCGCCATCATCAGGGGCTCGTCGCCGACGTCAGCCGCGGTGTGACGCGTGCGATCGACCATGACCGGGCCCTTCAGGCGTCCGCCATAGCCGCGGCTGAGCACCACCGGCGTCTCGCCGAGCTCGCGAAGCAGCTTCGTCAGCGCCAGCACGGTCGGCGTCTTGCCGGCGCCGCCGACATGGTAGTTGCCGACGCAGATCACGGGAATGCCGGCATCCACGCCGTTGCGCAGCATGCGCCATGCGGTGGCGGCGCCGTAGAGCACACCGAGGGGACGGAGGACATGCGATAGCGGGGAACGTGGCCGGTACCAGAAGGCCGGCTCACGCATTGGCGGCCCCCATCTCGATCCGCAATTGCAGTAGGTACGGCTCGAGCGCGGTCATGGTGCGATCGAGCGCGCCGCCGAGCTGCTCGACCACGCCGATGCCTGCGCGCTGCATCTTGTCGCGCACGGTCGGCTCGGCCAGGAGCGCCCCGCCGCTGCCGTCGAGCGCCTCATAGACGTCGGCGAAGTTGAAGACGTGCGGTCCGTGGACGATCGCGGCGCCCAGCTTGATCGCCTCGATCGGATTCTGGCCGCCATGGTGGATCATCGATCCGCCCATGAACACGATCGGCGAGAGGCGATAGAACAGGCCGAGCTCGCCCATGGTGTCGGCAACATAGACGTCGGTCGTCGCCGTCGGCAGCTCCTCGCGCGAGCGCAGCGTCGGCTTCAGGCCGGACGCCGTGACCACGCCTGCGATCGCGGAGCCGCGATCCGGATGCCGCGGCACGATCACGGTGAGGAGCTGCGGGAAGAAACCGGAGAGGCTGCGATGCGCCGCGATCAGCATCTCGTCCTCGCCCGGATGGGTCGAGGCCGCGACGATGATCGGACGCCCGCGCGTCATCGCCATCAGCCGTTCGAGCTTTGCGGGATCGGCCGGCGGCGCCGGCACGTCCAGCTTCAGATTGCCCGTCGTGACGACGTCGCGGCCGCCGAGCGCAGAGAAGCGCTCGGCATCGGTCTTCGATTGCGCGAGGCAAATGTCGAACCGCGACAGCAGCGCCGAGATGGTGCCGTGCATGCGCCGCCAGCGCGGGAAGGAGCGCGGAGACATCCGCCCGTTGATCAGCACCATCGGTACCCGGCGCGCCGCGCCGGCGAGGATCAGGTTCGGCCACAGGTCGGACTCGATGAACAGCGCCAGCGACGGCTTCCAGTGATCGAGGAAGCGCGCGACATAGCGCGGAGAGTCATACGGCACGTATTGATGGATGACGTCAGGCGGAAAGCGCTTCGCCACCACGGCCGCCGAGGTGACGGTGCCCGAGGTGAGCAGGATGCGCAGATTGAGATCGCGCAGGCGCTCGATCAGCGCCGCCGCGGCCAGCACCTCGCCGACGCTGGCGCCGTGGATCCAGACCAGGGGGCCATGCGGCCGCACATCCCGGGACAGCCCTCGCCGCTCGCCGACGCGCGCGGGATCCTCCTTGCCCTGCTTCAGCCGCCGCTTGATCAGCGCAGGCGCGAGCGGCACCAGGCCGGAGGCCAGGCGCCGATACATCCGCAGCGTGATCGGCAGCGCAATGGGCAGCGATTTAGGCATCTTCCGGTCCCGGACGGCCGAGTTGCGCGTAGGCGCGGCGGGTCGCTTCGTTCAACGTGTCTTCCAGCTCCTGCCGCAACGCTTCCATCGTCGCGGCGTCGGCATCCGGAGGAACGTGGATTTCCTTGATGCCGACCAATGCGCCCCGCCCGAACGGCAAATTGATCGTTGTGCGGTCCCAGTTCTTGAGCCGGACGAATCGGCTGGTCGCCATCGCGAAAGGCATGATCGGCCGCCCCGATTCCCGTGCCAGCATGATAATGCCGAGCCCCGCCACGCGCGAGCGCTTGGGGACGTCGGCGGTCAGCGCGACATTACAACCGGCTTCCAGCGTCCGCACCATTTCCTTGAAGGCGCCGACGCCACCTTTACGGTGAAACGCGCCGCCATGGTCGCCGGACCCCCTGATAGTGCCGATGCCGAGCCGCTCGGCGGCGATGGCATTGAACTCGCCGTCGCGGTGCCGGGAGATCAGCACCTTGGCCTTGTACCAGTCCTTGTTCTTGATGAAGGGCGTGAGGAAATGCTGACCGTGCCAGAAGGCGAAGATGGCGGGGATCTGGGGCTCGACGCGTTCATAGACGTCCGGCGGATCGAACGTGAATTTGTTGGTCCGCCAGACCAGACGCAGATATTCGGCCGCCAGGACCCCGACGGCACGCTGAACGAAGCTGCTTCGCAGCGTATTGCGAAGCAGTTTTTTCAACGCGCCGAATCTTGATTCGGGTCGAGCAGCCGATGCAGGTGGACGATGAAGTAGCGCATCTGCGCGTTGTCGACCGTGCTCTGCGCCTTGGCCCGCCAGGCGGCGTGAGCGGTCGCATAGTTCGGATAGAGCCCGACGACCTCGACGTCGTCGAGATTCTTGAAGGTGTTGTGCTCGAGATCGACGAGCTCGCCGCCGATGACGAGGTGAAGCAGTTGTTGCGGGGCACTATCTGGCATGGGTCCTGTTCCTAAGGGGCTGCCCGGCAAAGCAGTGTCCGACAAGCACGACGAAGCGCTTCACGGCAAGGGACGGTTTCGAAAATGCGCGACAATGCCCGCATGACGATCGCGTCCCGCTGCCACCAGCACCCCGTGCGCCACTTCCCGGCGGTTATAGAGGATGGGTTCTCCGGAGAGATCGCTCATCCTACCATCCGCTTCCTGCACGATCAAATCGGCCGCCGCAAGGTCCCAATCATGGCTGTTGCCGCCCGCAAAAGCCGCATCCAGCGCGCCATGGGCGACCCGGCACAGACGCAGCGCGAGCGAACCGATTCGCCGATGCAGCGTGATCTCGCCGAGTGAGGGCTTCAGCCGCTCGACCAGCGGCTTCGGGCCGGCGACGCGGGCGAAGTCGAGCGCGGATCCGGACGTCGCCCGCACCGGCCTGTCGTTCAGCGTCGTACCCTGGCCGCGCACCGCGAAGAAGAACTCGTCGCTGGTCGGCGCGAACACCGCGGCAAGCACCGGCGAGGCGTCCTCCACGAGCGCCACGCTGACGCACCACTCGTCATGACCGCCCAGATAATTGCGCGTGCCGTCGATGGGATCGACGATCCACGTCAGCCGCCGCGACAGCCGCGCCGCATCGTCGGCGCTTTCCTCGGACAGCCAGCCATAGTCGGGGGTTGCAGCGCGCAGGCGCGCCTCGAGCAGATCGTTGACGGCGATGTCGGCTTCCGACACCGGCGAGGAGGCACCCTTGGTCCACTTCCTCAGCTCGGTGCGGAACATCGACTGCGCGAGCGCGCCCGCTTCCCGTACCGTGTCCTTCAGCAGCGCCGCATCGCGCATAAGGATGGCTTCATCGAGAACAGGCGTCATCGGGTCAACCGAGCCGCATCCGAGGACCGCCTCTCCCCATGGGAGAGGTAGGCCAAACAGCATCTGCGCGATCAGCGTCCGCCAAGCGTCAAACCCTCGATGCGCACCGTCGGCGCGTTGATGCCGTAGCGGAACTCGAGATTGTTCGCGGGCTGCATGGACTTGAAGATCTCGAACAGATGCCCCGCGATCGTCACTTCGCTGACGGGATAGGTGATCTCGCCATTCTCGATCCAGAAGCCGGAGGCGCCGCGGCTGTAATCGCCGGTGACGCCGTTGACCCCGGAGCCGATCAAATCGGTGACATAGAACCCTTGCTTGATGTCGGAGATCAGCTCGGCTGGCGTCGGCGCGCCGGCTTCGAGATGCAGATTGTACGGTCCGGGCGACGGCGAGGACGAGACGCCGCGATGGGCGTGGCCGGTGGTGGTGAGGCCGAGCTCGCGCGCGGTCGCGCAATCGAGCAGCCAGGTCGTCAGCACGCCCTCGTCGACCAGCGCGGTCTTCTTCACCGCGACGCCTTCGGCGTCGAAGGTCTGCGAGCGCAGGCCGCGCCTGCGCAGCGGATCGTCCACGATGCGGATGTTTTTCGCGAAGAGCTGCTGGCCGAGCTTGTCCTTCAAGAAGCTTGTCTTGCGCGCGATCGAGGCACCGTTGATGGCGCCGACGAGATGGCCGACCAGCGAGCCGGCAACACGCGGATCGAACACCACCGGCACCTTGCAGGTCTCGACCTTGCGCGGATTGTAGCGCGCCACGGTGCGCTCGCCGGCGGAGCGGCCGACCGTCTCCGGCGACAAGAGATCGGCGCCGTGAGGCGCCGAGGTAAAGTCGTAGTCGCGCTCCATGCTGGTGCCTTCGCCCGATATGGCGGTGGCGGAAATGCCCTGGCTGGAGCGCAGGTAAGTGCCGTGGAAGCCGGTCGAGGTGACGAGCACCATGCCGCCGATGCCGGCGGAAGCCGAGGCGCCGCCGGACTTGGTCACGCCCTTCACGCCGAGCGCCGCAGCTTCGGCCGCAAGCGCGCGGCGCTCCAGCTCGGCGGTCGCGGGCACGTCGGGATCGAGCAGGTCGAGATCGGGGAAGTCGCGCGCGAGCAGCGCGGGATCGGCGAGGCCGACATATTTGTCGTCGGGCGCAACACGCGCCATCGCGACCGCGCGCTCGGCGAGCTTGGTGACGGCATCGCCGCTGACGTCGTTGGTCGAGACCACCGCCTGGCGCTGGCCGACCAGCACGCGCAGGCCGACATCGTCGCCCTCGGACCGCTCAGATTCCTCGACACGGCCGTCGCGCACCTCGACGCCTTGCGAGACGCCGCGCACGGCGACCGCATCGGCCGCGTCGGCGCCGGCGCGCCTGGCCGCCTCGACCAGCCGCTGCGCGAGATCGGAGAGAGCGGACTGATCGAACAGGTCGCGATGGGCCGTGGTCGTCGAGCTTGGTGAAGAGTTCACGAACGAAATCCTGTTGGGGCGGGGTTCGGGACCGGAACCCACAGATGTGCCCTGATAGCGGGGACTTCAAGCATTTTCAGCTCGCCAAAGCTCAGATTCGCGGCTTCGGGGCAACGTCTCGTCAATCATGCGCGCCAAGGTCTTGTCAATCATGAGCTGCAGTGACGGTGGGTTAACCAGCCTTTTTAAGCGGTTTCGGAAAGGGGCGCGCTAGGGTCCTCGCATCGACCGGGAACATAATCCCGGCGGGGAGAACCAAGCCGTGAGGCGTCAAACAGCAACATGCGGGATCGCTCCCGCCGGGTCGAGCCGCTCCTTGCGGCTCGACCCTCTTTCCCTTCCGGTCCGCTTCGACGCGCACGATCCGCGCGCCGACGGACATGTCAGGCAGATCGAGCTTCATCGCGAGCGTGTCGTGCTGCGCCGTGCCGTGCGCGGCATGCAGATGGCGATCAACGTGCGCGTCAGCGACTTCACCGGCGTCGCGCTGCGCGGCAACGACGAGGCGCAGACCCTCGTCCTCGTGCATCGCGATCCCTCCCTGTCCATTCCGCTGCTGGTCGGCGCCGATGCCGACGAGATCGCGCAGGCCTGGGCGATCTGGAGCGAGATATTCGCGCTGCCGCAGCTCGACGAAGGCGCACGCAAACCGGCACCGCGCCGCCGCCGCGCCAACGCGATCCGCGCCCGCCGGCCGAAATTCCTGATGCGCCGCCGCGTTGCGATGGCGCGCGAGCTCACCGTTCATCAGGGCGAGCGCGAGATCATCGCGAGGAATTAAACGGCAATCACGGTGCCGTAGGGTGGGTTAGCCGTAGGCGTAACCCACCTCTTATATTTCCGCGGCAACAGAAGAGGTGGATTACGCTTCGCTAATCCACCCTACGCAGCCGCTACGACGCCCTCATTACCGCGTCCGCGAGCTACCGGTTCATCGCGGCGAACGCGAGATCATCGCAAGGAATTGAGTGGCCATCAGGCCGCCCGCAGCACCGCGTCGGCCAGCAATCCCGCGAACAGCAGCAGCCCGGCATCCCGGTTCGACTTGAACAGGCGAAGGCACAGCTCGGGATCGTCGATCCTCAGCCGCACGATCTGCCATGCCAGATGCGCGGCGAAGGCGGCAAGGCCGAGCCAGGCCGGCCAGCGCGCATCGGCGGAGGCCAGCGCGACGCCGATCAACATCACAGCGAGCCCATAGAACAGGATCAGCGCCTGGTGCGTATGCGCGCCGAACAGGCGCGCGGTCGACTTGACGCCGATCAGCGCGTCGTCTTCGGCGTCCTGATGCGCGTAGATCGTGTCGTAGCCGATCACCCAGGAGATCGCGCCGCCATAGAGCACGAGCGCGGTGACGTCGATCCGTCCGAAGGTGACGGCAAATCCCATCAGGGCGCCCCAGGAGAAGGCCAGCCCGAGCACGATCTGGGGCCACCAGGTGATGCGCTTCATGAAGGGATAGATCGCGACGACCAGAAGCGAGGCGATGCCGGTCAGGACGGCGAAACGGTTGAATTGCAGCAACACGACGAGACCGGTCACGGCCAGCGCGACCAGGAAAGCCAGCGCCTGCTTCACGCTGATCTGCCCCGAGGGCAACGGCCGCGAGCGGGTACGCTCGACCTTGGCGTCGAGGTCACGGTCGGTGATGTCGTTCCAGGCGCAGCCGGCCCCGCGCATCACGAAGGCGCCGACGAAGAACAGCGCGATGGTGAGTGGCAGGCCGCGGACGTCGTGCGCCATGCCGGCGGCCAGCGCCGCCGACCACCAGCACGGCATCAAGAGGAGCCAGGAGCCGATCGGACGGTCGAAGCGGGACAAGCGCAGGTAGGGTCGCGCCCAATGCGGCGCGACGGTATCGACCCAGTTGCCGGTGGAATCGGCAACGCGGGCGGATGTATCGCTCATCGGGTCAGGACGTTGCCGTTGAGCGTGTCGAAGGTGCTGCCGCCCTTCTTGGCTGCATTGATTTCCGGCGCCGAGCCCGAACCCAGGACCTCGCTCAGCGACGGGCCGGCCGGACGCGCCTGTTGCTGCTGCATCTGCATCGCCACGTTGCAGACCTTCGTCGCCATGGCCTCGGTGTTCTTGTGGCCGTCCTTCATCTGCGCGCCGATCTGCGGCGGGATTCCGCATTTGGCGGCGTTGGTCTCGATGTACTTGATCATCTTGACTTCAGCCTGGCTGAAATTGCGGATCAGCTTGCAGGCCTCGTCAGGCGGCGCGTGACGGTCGCTTGCGGCCTTGATCAGCTTGCCCCGCTTCTCGGCTTCCTCGCGCAGAGGAACGAAGGCCTTCATGCAATCCTCGCCGGGACCGGCACCGCCGATCGGGGCCGCGCCGTTCACGGGGAAGGAGGATTGCGGCGCAGCGCCGACGGAGGCGACGGGCGCTGAGCCGTTCACGGGCGGAAAGGCTGAGCTGCTCGGAGCCTGGTTTGGCAGCGGCGCCGGGAAGGCGCTTTGCGCATAGGCACCCGCGGTGCCCATGGCGAGCATGGCGGCAGTGATCGGAACCATCAAATGACGGATCATCAAATTGGTTTCTCCGGCAGGAGCTTACGGGGTTCGGCGTCTTGCAATTGAAGCGCAACCAGCGTGTTCGCGTTTTTACGATTCCCGCCAGCGCTTAACAACCCGTTGAATAGGGCAAGAGCGCGGCGCCGGGACGCACCATTTTGGCAATATTTAACCCCGAAATGGCGGCTTTCGGCTAAGAACGGCGGTAAATTGGACCTTGAACGATGCCTTCCCACGATTTTCGCGCCCCTCGCCTGTTCGTCGACGCCCCCCTCGCCCAGGACGCCAGGGTCGAGCTCGACCGCGACCAGAGCAATTATCTCGGCAATGTACTGCGGCTTTCCGCCGGGGCCGAGGTCCTGGCCTTCAACGGCCGCGACGGCGAATGGCAGGCCGCCCTCGAAGGCCGCAAGCGGCCGGATGGCCTCGTCGTCCTGCAGCAGACCCGGCCCCAGGACCGACTGCCCGACCTCGTTTACGTCTTCGCGCCGCTCAAGCATGCCCGGCTGGACTACATGGTGCAGAAGGCCATCGAGATGGGTGCCGCCGCCCTGCAACCCGTCTTCACCCGGTACACCCAGGCCGCCCGGGTCAACACCGAGCGGATGCGCGCCAACGTCGTCGAGGCGGCCGAGCAATGCGGCATCCTCAGCATCGCCACCGTGGCCGAGGCGGTGCCGCTGGAGCGCTTCTTGAGCCAGCGCGCCGCGGGCCGGCTGCTGATCTTCTGCGATGAGGCGGCGGAGGTCCAGGACCCTGTCCAAAACCTGCAACGCGCCCGTGAGGCCGGCGGAGGTATTGACGTGCTGATCGGCCCCGAAGGCGGCTTCGCCGAGGAGGAGCGAGCGCTGCTGCTGCGGCAGCCGAACATCCTGCGGCTGGCCCTCGGCCCCCGGATCATGCGCGCCGACACCGCCGCCGTGGCAGCCCTGGCGCTGGTGCAGGCGGTGCTGGGCGACTGGGGCGGGGGAAGCGGCTAGATCGTTTCCTGCACCGCCCGGTGCAAGGTCTCGGACGGCAGCTCTCCGAAGGCCGCCCTGTAGCTCGCCGCGAACTCGCTCAGATGCCAGAAGCCGTGCGCAATCGCGCACGCCTTCACGCTGCGCGGCCCGGGACCGATGCGCAGCTGCTTGCGCACCGACCAGAGCCGCAGGATCCGGCTATAGCGATGCGGGCTCATGCCGCAAATGGCCTGGGTCGCGCTCTGGAGAGTCCGGACGGACACGCCCACCTGCGCGGCCAGTTCGGTCGTCTTGGGCCAGACCGTCAGATCTTGCCGGATCAATCTTTCCATGTCCGCGACGATCCGCCGATAGCCGTCCGTGGCGGACGACGCAGGTCCGCAGCTCACGCCGGTGCGCAGCGCGGCGTCCATCGTGCTGAGCAGGGACTGCTCGACGGCGGTCAGCGACATCGGCTGGTTCAGGAAGTCCGGGTCATGCGCCGCGATTTCCAGCGTGACTGAGATCAGGCGGCGCAGCGAGGCAAGGACGTCCGATGGCGGGTTCACCAGGCGATAGCCATCATCCAGTTGCACCCAGGGTTCGCGCTGCGGCAGGCTGAAATACAGCACAGCCATCAGCCGGCCCTCCGGCTCGTAGACCAGGCAATCGGAGCTGCCCTTCAGGACGACGATGGAACGGCCCATCGATTGCCCGTTGATGCGCGCCGAGGTGACGTGATCCATAGGCACCACGACGGCGACGGCATTGTTCAACTGATAGCCGCGAACGATCCTCGGGAAGGTCTTCACCAGAGAGAGGGTCAGGGTCGGCAGGCTGAGCCGGGCCCGCATGATTGCCGTCGCCCCGACCGACAACGGCATGCTGGATGCGCCGGCATATCGCTCGGTCTCGCCGAAATGGTCGATGTCATACGCCCTGAGCTCGAGGGCTGACGATGGCTTGAGCTCCTGGAAGGACATCAAGCGGTCCGTCGCCAGCTCTTGCGCTCCCTCGCGCGCAGTATCGAGACAGCCTTGATCCATCCCGCTTACTTTGCCTTCTTGGCGGACGTGGCGCCCTTGGAGGCGCGCAGATCATCCGGCCCGCTGATGCCGGCACGCCTGAGATCGCGAAGCAGCTTCGTGAGCAACAGCATGTTCGTCTTCTGCAGTTCGTGGTTGTTTCCAAACCTGAATGCGTTCTGCTCGGTCACGATGAGTCCGGCCTTCGTCTCGGCGAGAATCTTCCGCCTCTTCAGTCCTGTCACGCGACGGCGAACCGTCTCCAGTGGCAGGCTGAGGAAGCGGGAGAGTGCCGCACGAGAGACCCCCTGCTTGATCAAATCCGGCTCGACCGCATGAATGCTGGAGAATTTCTCGTCCAGCGCCGGATTGTTCATCACGTGAATGACGTTCGCATTCAGGACCGCATGAACGATCAGAAGGTCCAGCGGATCGAAGTCTTCGTAGTGCCGGAAGAGCTCGCTGATCGAAAACAGCATGTAGGCCAGCGTGTGTCGCGAGACCGTCCGGATAATATCTGAGGCATTGCGCATGAATCTGAAACCGTGATTCACATTGTAACGAACTGCAGCAGCGAACGGATCATCTGCCATACCCAAAATGAGTATGCGGCGACTTGCCAGCCGTCCTCAATTTCCCATTGTGACGCTGGCCTTCGGCTGCATCGGACATGGTTCGCCGACGAGTTCGCGAACAGCAGTGAAGGTTGGACCTTCGGCGTGCCTGCCGGAGCGGTGACCGCCGCGTCTTTGGTGCGCGACCACTCATCCAACGATTTCGACGAAGGCGGCGCCGCCGAGGGGCGATCGCGATGGAAGAACTTGGCGATGCAAGACTCGACGGAAGACTTGGCGACGGAAGATTTGGCGACGAATGACGATGTCGTGCCCGAGGCGGGACGATACGAGGCGCTGCGACTCATCAAGGCGTTTCTCCGCCTCACGGACCCCGGCAGAAGGGGAAGGGTCCTCGACCTGGCGGAGCAACTTGCGGCAGAAGCGGTGTCCGCCGCAGCAGGCGCGACCTGTGCGGCGACCGAGGCACCCCCACTCCGCAGCCCGAACGAATGAAGCCGAATCGTCTCGTGCGGCGCGCACCCCGCGACGAAACGGGAGCAGACACGGGATAAGTATTATATTACCTGATCGAGATACAAGCGACGTGGCGTGTCACGCCCTGGCGACGGGGCCGGTGCCGCGCCAAACTCGTTAAGCGATTGATCCTTTGGAGGTCGAAACCGCATTCGGGCCATGCTAAGGGCTGCGCCAACTCCCATCCCTTCCTTAGCCTGCCCGGTTCCACCGGGATGATGGACCCTGAGATGACCGCGACTGCCACCTCAAATGCTGCCGGCTCCGCCGCCTGGGCGGATACGCTGCTCTTGTCGTTCGCGCAGGCCGGCTATGTCAGGGCCGAGCCCGCCATCCTGCAACCGGCCGAGCCGTTCCTGGACCTCTCGGGCGAGGACATCCGCAAGAGTCTGTATCTGACCACGGACCTCACCGGCGAGGAGCTCTGCCTGCGCCCGGACCTGACGATCCCCGTCGCGCGCGACTATTTGGCCTCGGGGCGCGCCGGCCAGCCGGCCGGGTTCAGCTATCTCGGCCCGGTGTTTCGCTACCGCAGCGGCCAGGCCAGCGAATTCCTGCAAGCCGGCATCGAATCGTTCGGCCGCCAGGACCGTGCCGCCGCCGATGCCGAGATGCTCGCGCTGGCACTGGAGGCGACCGCCGCCTTCGGCGTCCGCGATGTCGAGATCCGCACCGGCGACGTCGCGCTGTTCAATGCCCTGCTGGACGCACTCAACCTCTATCCGGTCTGGCGCCGCCGCCTGGTCAAGGATTTCAACCGCAAGATCAGCCTGGAAAAGGATCTGGAGCGACTGGCGGCCGCAACCACCGCGACGCGCAGCGAATATGAGGGCGTGCTGGCCGCCCTCGCCGGCTCCGACCGCAAGGCGGCGCTCGCCTTCGTCACCGATCTGATGTCGATCGCGGGCACCACCAATGTCGGCGGGCGCACCACGGCGGAGATCGCCGATCGCTTCCTCGAGCAATCGACGCTGAAGGGCGGCGCGCTGCCGCGCGAGGCCATCGCCGTGCTCAAGCGCTTCCTGTCGATCGCGGGCAATCCCGACGAGGCGATCGCCGAGCTGCGCGCGCTCACCGCCGACGCGAAGCTCGATCTCGCCTCGGCGATCGATCAGTTCGAGAGCCGGGTCGGCTTCATGGCCGCGCGCGGCATCGACGTGAAGCAGACCCGCTTCTCGACGGCGTTCGGGCGCGGCCTCGACTATTACACCGGCTTCGAATTCGAGCTTCATCACAGGGGCAACGGCGCCGAGCCGCTGGTCGCCGGCGGCCGCTATGACGGCCTGATGACCCAGCTCGGCTCGACGGCGCCGATCCCCGCGGTCGGCTTCTCGGTCTGGGTTGACGCGCTGACGCGGATCGGCCGCAAGGTGGGAGCTTAAGTCATGAGCGCGCCATTCGTTCTGGCCGTTCCCTCCAAGGGCCGCCTTCAGGAGAATACCGAGGCCTTCTTCGCCCGCGCAGGGCTCAAGCTGTCGAAGGCCGGCGGCGCCCGCGACTATCGCGGCACGATCGCGGGCCTCGACAATGTCGAGGTCGCCTATCTCTCGGCGAGCGAGATCGCCTCGCAACTGTCGCGCGGCTTTGCGCATCTCGGCGTCACCGGCGAAGACCTGGTGCGCGAGAACATCGCGGATGCCGACAAGCGCGTGTCTCTCATCGAAGGGCTCGGCTTCGGCTATGCCGACGTCGTCGTCGCGGTGCCGCAGGCCTGGATCGACGTCCGCACCATGGCCGACCTCGACGACGTCACCACCGGCTTCCGCGAGCAGCATCACATGCGGATGCGGGTCGCGACCAAGTTCGTCAACCTCACCCGCGGCTTCTTCCAGACGCATGGCATCACCGACTACCGCATCGTGGAAAGCGCAGGCGCGACCGAAGGGGCGCCGGCCGCCGGCAGCGCCGAGCTGATCGTCGACATCACCACGACGGGCGCGACGCTCGCCGCCAATGGCCTCCGGGTGCTCGACGACGGCGTGATCCTGCGCAGCCAGGCCAATCTGGTCGCCTCGAAGGAGGCCGACTGGTCGCCGCAGGCGCGGGAGACGGCGCGCGTCATCCTCGATCACATCGCGGCACGGGCCCGGGCCAACAAATACCGCGAGGTCCGCACCCGCTTCCGGGAATGCGACGCGGCTTTGCTCGCTGAGGCCCACAGTCGTTTCGGTGTCGAGGCACCGTTCGGCGCGCCAACCTCATCAGGCATGCTGACGTTGCACTGCCCGCCGGGGCAGCTCTACGCACTGGCGAGCTTCCTGCGCGAGCATGGCGCGGAGACCGTCTCGGTTGTCTCGCTCGATTACGTGTTCGACCGCGAGAATCCGCTGTTCGCCAAGCTCGAAACGTTCCTGGGGCGGTGAGCCCCGGGGGTTCGTTCAGCGTAGCGACAGCAAACGGCAGCTACCATATGCTGTTGAGAAGACCTAACACCTCTGGAACCTTGATCGATGACGCTGGGCTCTGACGTTTCCGGCATGACGACCACGGCGGCCAGCGCCGCCGCGAAGGGACTGTCGATTGTCGTCCCCGTCTACAACGAGGCGGCGGGGCTCGCTGCCCTGCATCAGCGCATCTGCGATCTCGCGAAGACGCTGCGGCAACGCTATCGGCTGTCTTGCGAGGTCGTCTATGTCGACGACGGCAGCAAGGATGCGACGCTGTCGATCGCGCGGGCGCTGCCGGCCGACGCCGTCGACGTCCAGGTGGTGTCGCTGTCGCGCAATTTCGGCAAGGAGGCCGCGCTGATGGCGGGCCTCGACCATGCCCGGCTCGGCGCCGTCATGTTCATGGACGGCGACGGCCAGCACCCGCCGGCACTCATCGAACAGCTGGTGCGGCACTGGATCGAGGACGGATATGACGTCGTCTACACCGCCAAGGCGCATCGCGACAACGAGCCCTTCCTGCGGCGGGTCGCGGTGCACGGCTTCTACGCGCTGATCAATTGGGGCGCGCGCCAGAAGATTCCCGAGGACGCCGGCGACTTCCGCCTGCTCTCCCCGCGCGCGGTCGCCGCACTCAGGCAGTTGCCGGAGCGCAACCGCTTCTTCAAGGGCCTCGCCAGCTGGATCGGCTTCCGCCAGATCCGCGTCGACTACGAGCCTGCGGCGCGCGTCCATGGCGTCACCACGTTCAACGCCGCAAGCCTGCTCGGCCTCTCGATCGAAGGCCTGACCTCGTTTTCGGTGGCACCGCTGCGCTTCGCCAGCCTGCTCGGCGTCATTCTCGCCGGAGGCGCCTTCCTGTTCGGCCTTTCGATCCTCTGGGAGGTGTTCACGACCGGCAAGCAGGTGCCCGGCTATCCCTCGCTCGTGATCGGGCTGATGACCATCGGCGGCGTGCAACTGATCATGATCGGCATCGTCGGCGAATATATCGGCAAGATCCTGTCCGAGCTGAAGGCGCGCCCGATCTACTTCGTCGCCGAGCACAGCGAAAAGCATTTCGAGACCGACAAGGCCGACGACGTCTCCAAGAGGACGGCGGCCGAATGAGCGCGGCGGCAAGGCCGCGGCGGATCTGGCTCTGCGCCGACGATTACGGCATCAGCCCGGGCGTCAACCGCGCCATCCGCGACCTGATCGAGCGCGGCCGCCTCAACGCCACCTCGGTGATGATGGTGGGCCCGGCGATCGCGCGCAGCGAGATCGAGGCGCTTCAGTCCGCAGCCAGGACGAGCCCGCGCTGCACGATCGGATTGCACGTGACGCTGTCGGCGCCGTTCCGGCCGCTCACCATGCATTTCAGGCCGCTCGACGGCGACATGTTCATGGCCTTTCCGAAGCTGCTGCGCGCGGGCGTCTTGCGACGGCTCGACCGTGAGTTCTTCCGCAATGAGGTCAAGGCGCAGCTGGCGGCGTTTGCGGACGCGTTCGGGCGCACTCCTGACTTCGTCGACGGCCACCAGCATGTGCAGCTCTACCCGCAGGTGCGCGACGGCTTCGTCGATGCGGTCGTTGAGACTGCGCCGAACGCCTGGGTGCGTCAGGGCGGTCGCGATCTGCCGCTCCGGCAGCGGCTGGCCTCACCAAAGGCGCTGGTGCTCGATAGTCTCAGCGCGCAATTCCGCCGCCGCGCCCGCGGTGCCGGCCTCAGCTTCAACCCCGGCTTCGCCGGCGCCTATGATTTTTCACGCGCCGCCGATTTCGGCGCGCTGATGCGGCAGTTCCTGGACGGCCTGCCGGACGGCGGCCTCGTGATGTGCCACCCCGGCTTCGTCGATGACGTGCTCGCCGGCCTCGACCCGATGACCGACGTGCGCGAGCGCGAGCATGCGTATCTCGCCGGCGACGCCTTTGCGCGTTTGCTGACGGACAGCAACGTGACGCTGGGATGAAACCGGGGAAGAGCGGGCCTGGAGGCAGCTTGTCGCATACGGAAATTTAATCCGGCCGGCACTGTTGGGGCCACAATGGAACCCTACATCTGCTGCGCGCTTGATTTTGCGCGAAGGAGACAGATCATGACGCCGCAGGAACGCCAGCTCGTCGACGACCTTTTCGACCGGCTTTCAAAGCTGGAAAATGCACCGCGCGATCCCGATGCGATCGCCGCGATCTCCGACGGCCTGCGCAAGGCGCCCGGCGCCGTCTATGCGCTGACGCAGACCGTGCTGCTGCAGGACGAAGCGCTGAAGCGCGCCCATGCCCGGATCCAGGAACTGGAAGCGGGTCATGCGCCCGAGCCGGCCCAGTCCGGCGGCTTCCTGGATTCGATGCGCGATACGCTGTTCGGCGGAGGCCCGTCGCGGGGCTCGGTTCCGAATGTGCCTCCGCGCGATTCGCGCCCCACCTGGAATAGCGGTCAGGCGATGCAACAGGGTCAGCCGGGTTATGGCCAGCCGCCGGCTTACGGCCAAGGTCCGGGCCAAGCTCCCGGCCAAGGCTTTGGCGCGCCGCCGGTCGGCGGTGGCGGCGGCTCGTTTCTGGGCACGGCGGCGGCGGCGGCGGCCGGCGTCGTCGGCGGCTCGCTGCTGCTCTCCAGCATCCGCGGCATGATGGGTGGATCGCATCAGCAGGCTTTTGGCGACACCAACGCCGCGGGCGACCGCAGCCCCTGGGGCGGCGGCGACCAGTCGGGCGGATCGCTCGCGCGCGAGGCCGGCGTCAACGACATCGGATCGAACCGCGATTCCCGCCAGGGCTTCTTCGACCAGGCGTCGAATGACGACCGGAACAACAACGATCAGAACTACGACGATCACGACGACAACATGGACATGGCCGACGACAGCGATTTCGGCGACGGAGACGACGGCGGCAGCGATTACGCGTAAGGGCTGCTGTGTAACGCCCCAAGCAAAGCGGCCGCCTACAGGGCGGCCGTTTATATTTTCAGCTATCGCGCAGGTATCTTCCCTTCTCCCCTTGTGGGAGAAGGTGGCGCGATCACATCACCACGACTTTGGTGCCGACATTGACGCGGCCGTAGAGGTCGATGACGTCCTCGTTGCGCATGCGGATGCAACCGGATGAGACGTTGGTGCCGATGGTCCAGGGCTCGTTGGAGCCGTGAATGCGATAGAGAGTCGAGCCGAGATACATCGCGCGGGCGCCGAGAGGATTTTCCGGACCGCCTTCCATGTGCCGGGGCAGATCGGGACGGCGCGCGAGCATTTCCTTCGGCGGCGTCCAGTCCGGCCATTCCCGCTTGGCGGTGATCGACTTCACGCCGGACCAGGTGAAGCCGGGACGGCCGACGCCGATGCCGTAGCGCATCGCCCTGCCATTGCCCTCGACGAGGTAGAGGAACTTGTTCGGCGTATCGACCACGATCGTGCCGGGACTTTCATTGCCGTTATAGTCAACGAGTTGTTTCTCGAATTTCGGATCGAGCGGACGCTGCCGCGGGTCCACCGCCTCCTGCTGAAGAGCTGCACCTTGCATCTGCGGCTCGCCCATCGGCGGCAGGCGACGCTGGTCGTAGTAAGCCGGCTGCTGCTGATACACCGGCTGCTGCGGCGCGTAAGCCGGACCTCGACCCGGACCATCGCCGAACAGGAACTCGATGAATCCGCCACCCATGTTCGCATTGGAGGCGACGCGCACCGGTGCCGGCGGCACCTGCGGCGCATAAAGCACCGCCGGCGGATCGTTCGGCACGCTGTTGTCGAAGGCGCTGGCGCCGTTCGCGCCGGCAATGAAGGTGCAAGCGCTGCCGAGCAGCGCGACGGACATTTTCTTGAACATCGACGTACTCTGTACTGTTTCGTCTGGATCGCACGCGCCGTTGGAAGGTGCCCGGCTGGACGGCGCCGGCGACGTGGTCAATAAAAAGCAAAAGCCGTTTTGTTTGGTAAACGAAACGGGCTTTTGGATTCACCACGTCGCGAGTGGCGGCGCAATTTGGCGATCAGCGTTTATTTTCGATGAACGCCGCGCCTCCATGGTTAACCGCTTCTTTGCGCAGCGTCGCGCGCAGCCGCCCCTTCAGTTCCGGTTGTGAACCTCGTGTTAAATCGCTTCTGTCTACAAAGACGCGTGAGTGAGGTGGGGGGAGTATCCTGATGGCTGTTCACCGCAAGCGTTTTCGTGTCGAAGATATCGTCGGTGGCGAGATGCCCACACTAGACGTGGCTGAAGAGGTACCCCCGATGCACAGCGAGATCATGGCCGAGCTGCGCGCGATCCGCGCACAGATGGCGAAGGGCGTCGCCGCGGCTCCGCTGTCCGGAAGCGCCGCCATGGCGGCGATCGACGCCTCGACGGCGCACGAGCTTGCCGAAGCGCGTACCATGCTCGAAACCTACCGGGCGCAGATCGAGCAGTGCGAGAAGCTGAAGGTCGAGCTCGACCTCATCCACGACGCCATCGATCGCACCAAGCGCGAGATCGCGACGCTGCACGGCAAGAGCTTCGACGGCGGCGAGATGGCCAAGGTCAATGGCGAGCTCGGCGCGGTGGTCGGCGGCACCGAGCAGGCGACCCAGCAAATTCTCGAAGCCGCGGAATCGATCGACCAGGCCGCCAGCGCAATGTCCAAGGTGGACTCGGCCGATCAGCAGAAGCGGCTCGCCGACGACATCCAGGAACGCGTCATCTCGATCTTCGAAGCCTGCAACTTCCAGGACCTCACTGGCCAGCGCATCAGCAAGGTCATGACCACCATGAAGTTCATCGAGCAGCACATCAATGCGATGATGGACATCTGGGGCGGCGTCGACGCGATCAAGGCCCATGTGCCCGCGCAGGTCGACAACCGCAGCGAGGACGAGAAGCTCCTCAACGGCCCGAAGCTCGCCGGCGAGGTCGGCCATGCTTCGCAGGACGACATCGACGCGTTGTTCGACTGAGCGGACGGGACACGGAGAAAAACAAAACGCCGGCGAAAGCCGGCGTTTTTTGTTGTCCTCGTCCTCGCTGTCATCGTCCGCGAAGGCGGACGATCCAGTATTCCAGAGACGGCAGTGATTGAATCGAAGGGCCGCGGCGTACTGGATGCCCCGCCTTCGCGGGGCATGACGACGGAGAGAAACTCACGCCCGGGGCGCGCAGCGGACGTAGACCATGTTGCCGTAGCGGTTGGCTGCGTCCTTGTCGATGAAACGGGTGATCAGGACGCGGCCGTCGAAGGAGATGATCTCGCGGTCCTGCTCGCCCGGAGTGGGGCCGGCGGGTCCGATGTAGTTCTTGCCGCTCGGCGAGCCTTTCAGCCGCAGCTCCTGGGGCGTCGCCTGGTCGGCGAGATGCATGATCACGCCGCCGGAGGAACCAGCAGTGATCACATAGGGATTCCTGCATTGCTCACGCGCCATCTTCTCGGTGCGGGCGCGGTCGGCCGGGTTCTGGAACGAGGCGAGACCCCAGCGGCCGACGATCTCGTCGGCGCGGATGGTGGCGGGCATTTCCGGAGCTGTACCGGGCTCGGCTTCGGGCGGCGGCGAGGACGACGAGAAGGACGGCAGGCTCATGCCGCCGCCGCAGGCGCCCAGCAACAGCGCCAGACAAGAGGCGGCTGCCAGATTGGCAACCGTGCGCGCGTGAGCCGAACTGATCATGGCATTCCCCCGAACAAAACCATGGCCGCACCCCTCCCGCAGCCAAGCGCAAAACCGCTGCCGGAGCAATGACGTCGTTGTATACGCCGGCGCCCCGAACGAGTTTCCAATCCCACCATCCTATATCCGCCTCAACAATCGCTTAACCACCTTTGCTTGACAGGATCGCGGCCAAGCCATATTTCCGGGCCCACTATTAGCACTCGGAAAGCCCGATTGCTAAGCGCGCCGTTCAGTCCTCGAGGAGGGGGTGGACGGAAGCGCCGCCCCACCGACTTCCACTACTTCCGAAGCGAGCCTCCAAAGGGAAACGTCATGGCTAAATCCAAATTTCGTCCGCTGCATGACCGTGTCGTGGTCAAACGTATCGACGCCGAGGAAAAGACCAAGGGCGGCATCATCATTCCCGACACCGCCAAGGAAAAGCCCTCCCAGGGCGAGATCGTCGCCGTCGGCCCGGGCGGCCGCGACGAGACCGGCAAGCTGATTCCGATCGACCTCAAGGTCGGCGACCGCGTGCTGTTCGGCAAGTGGTCGGGCACCGAGGTCAAGATCGACAACGAAGAGCTCCTGATCATGAAGGAGTCGGACATCATGGGCGTGCTGGCCTAAGGCCATCCGCCTGAACAGCCGCTGAATGGGTCGCTGTCGTGCCCGGGCAAAAGCGCGAAGCGCGTCTTCGCGCTAGATGACCCGGGCATCCATCGCATTGTCGCAAGATGATGGATTGCCGGGCCTACGCCACGCCGAAGCGGCTTCGGCCGCGCAGGCGGGTCGAGCCCGGCAATGACGAAGAAAAAGCGGCCGACACATCACGAAACACGAGGGATTGCAGACATGGCTGCCAAAGACGTCAAGTTTTCCGGAGACGCGCGCGATCGCATGCTGCGCGGCGTCGACATTCTCGCCAACGCCGTCAAGGTGACGCTCGGCCCGAAGGGCCGCAACGTCGTCATCGAGAAGTCGTTCGGCGCGCCCCGCATCACCAAGGACGGCGTCACCGTCGCCAAGGAGATCGAGCTCGAGGACAAGTTCGAGAACATGGGCGCCCAGATGGTGCGCGAGGTCGCTTCCAAGACCAACGACCTCGCCGGTGACGGCACCACCACAGCGACCGTGCTGGCCCAGGCCATCGTGCGCGAAGGCGCCAAGGCGGTGGCCGCCGGCATGAACCCGATGGACCTCAAGCGCGGCATCGACATCGCGGTCGCCGCCGTGATCAAGGACATCGAGAAGCGCGCCAAGCCGGTCGCCGCCTCCTCCGAGGTCGCCCAGGTCGGCACCATCTCGGCCAACGGCGACGCCGCCATCGGCAAGATGATCGCCCAGGCGATGCAGAAGGTCGGCAACGAGGGCGTCATCACCGTCGAGGAGAACAAGTCCCTCGAAACCGAGGTCGACATCGTCGAGGGTATGAAGTTCGACCGCGGCTATCTCAGCCCTTACTTCGTCACCAACGCCGAGAAGATGACCGCCGAGCTCGAGGACGCCTACATCCTCCTGCACGAGAAGAAGCTCTCGGGCCTGCAGGCCATGCTGCCGGTGCTGGAAGCCGTGGTGCAGTCGGGCAAGCCGCTCGTCATCATCGCCGAGGACGTCGAGGGCGAGGCGCTGGCCACCCTGGTCGTCAACCGCCTGCGTGGCGGCCTCAAGGTCGCCGCCGTGAAGGCGCCGGGCTTCGGCGATCGCCGCAAGGCCATGCTGGAGGACATCGCGATCCTGACCGGCGGCCAGCTCATCTCCGAGGAGCTCGGCATCAAGCTGGAGAACGTCACGGTGAAGATGCTTGGACGCGCGGGCAAGGTGGTGATCGACAAGGAGAACACCACGATCGTCAAGGGCGCCGGCAAGAAGCCCGACATCGAGGCCCGCGTCGGCCAGATCAAGGCCCAGATCGAGGAGACCACCTCGGACTACGACCGTGAGAAGCTCCAGGAGCGCCTCGCCAAGCTCGCCGGCGGCGTCGCGGTGATCCGCGTCGGCGGCGCCACCGAGATCGAGGTCAAGGAGAAGAAGGATCGCGTCGAGGACGCGCTCAACGCCACCCGCGCCGCGGTGCAGGAAGGCATCGTCCCCGGCGGCGGCGTCGCGCTGCTCCGCGCCAAGAAGGCGGTCGGCCGTCTCACCAACGCCAATGACGACGTCCAGGCCGGCATCAACATCGTGCTGAAGGCGCTGGAAGCCCCGATCCGCCAGATCTCCGAGAACGCGGGCGTGGAGGGTTCGATCGTCGTCGGCAAGATCCTCGAGAACAAGTCCGAGACCTTCGGCTTCGACGCCCAGACCGAGGACTATGTCGACATGGTCGAGAAGGGCATCATCGATCCCGCCAAGGTGGTGCGCACCGCGCTCCAGGACGCCTCCTCCGTGGCCGGCCTGCTGGTGACCACCGAGGCCATGGTCGCCGAGACGCCGAAGAAGGAAGCCCCGCCCGCCATGCCGGCCGGCGGCGGCATGGGCGGCTTCTAAGCCTCCTAATCACGACAGTTTTGCGAAGGCCGCCTCCGGGCGGCCTTCTTTTTTGCCCACCCTGCTCTTTCGCTTTCCGATTCAACCAGCGGGCAAAACCCACTACGGTGGCGCGCCGATTCGATTGCGCGAGGTTCCCATCAATGCGTGCGCTTCTGGTTTGTTCGACAGCCGTGTTGGCGGCCCTGCTCGCCGTTTCGCCGCACCCCGCGCCCGCCCAGATGAAGCTGTCGCCGAAAGCCGCGGCGCCGGGCGGAACCGAGACGCGCTATTTCACCTCGCTCGACGGGCTGATGGACGGCAATGCCGACGTGATCCTGAAGGAGACGCGCCAGGGCAAGACGGTCACCGCGGCGGTGCTCGACGTCTGCTATCCGGTCGCGAAGAATTCCGACCGCAAGGACCGCTTCGTGGTCAATCTCCAGGTCGCCGGCCAGACTCTGACGGGGACGACGCAGAGCATCATTGAGAAGTCGCCGGTCAGCGTCAAGCTGCTGCGCAAACAGTCCGGCGACGCGTTCGAATTCCGCGGCCAGATCGCGGTCGGCCAGGCGGTGACGGAGGTCACCTCCTCCGACAATTCGGATCTCAGCGAAAGGGAATTTCTGGACAACCAGACTTCCGACGACGGCATCACGCCGCAGCCGAAGGATTTCACCGACGTCTCGCCGGAAGCGATCGCGGTCAAGGTCAAGCTCGACACTGCAACCGACTTCCTGAAGAGCCTGAAGGGCCAGGAGATCGAGGTGACGCTGACCAGCCTCACCGTCGGCTGCGATGCGCTGCGCGCGGGGGAGCAGACCATCAACATGTCGGTCGATCCCGAGCGCGCCGGCGCGCTGCTGTCGAAATTCAAGGCGATGCCCGGCGTCACGGCCGCAGGCTGGACCGCTGGCATGACCGAGATGGACCGCACCATCCGCTTCCCCGCGGCGGACTGGCGCGAGGGCGACAAGATCGACAAGGGCAAGCTTGCGACCAAGGTGGCGAGCGTGCTGAGCAGGACGCTCGCCGCCAAGCCGGTCTCGCAGAGCTTCAACCCGGCGACCGGCAAGCTCAAGCTCGTGTTCAAGCGCCCCAACCAGGATTTTCCGGCGCTCGAGCTCACCGACACGGTCGAGGTCGCAGGGCTCGTCTCGCCGGACAAGCCCGGCACGACCGACAAGCTCATGCTGTGGATCGGCAGCCCCGCGACCACGACCGCCGACGAGAGCAGCGGTCCAAAGCTCAATCTGTCAGAAGACGCGAGCCTGGACGAAGAAGGCGATCTGCCCGACGACAACGGCTCGATCGAGGCGCTCGCCAAGGAGCTCAAGGGGCAGCGCTGGGACGCCGACAAATCGGAGTGGAAGTGAGATAGCCCCAGGTCGGTGTCATCGCCCGGCTCGACCGGGCGATCCAGTACTCCGAGACGGCAGTAGTTGAATCGATGGGTCACGGCGTACTGGGTACCCCGGTCAAGCCGGAGTACGACAGCCAGCGAGACGCTAATTCCCCGTCGTGCGAAAGCGCAGCGGCTTGGGACCGACGAGCGTGAGCACATCGCCTTGGCGCTTCCAGGTCTCGACGCTGCCGAGCGCCGCGACGAGTTCGTCATCGGCCTGCGCTCTCGCCGGCGGGCAGTTGCGATCCTGGATCTGCCCGGGAACGAAGATCACGGTGTTGCCGGCAACGGAGAACTGGCCCTTGCCGCCCTTGCACCAGAGCTCCAGCACGACCTCGCCATGGTCGCCGATCTCGATGTTCGGAATTCGCTTCGAGCCAGGCTGCGGCAGCGCTTCCAGCGTCATCTCGGTGCCGAAGGGGAACCCCTCCTCGGCGCGAGCGAGCGAGGACATCGCGAGCATTGCAAGTGCCGCATACGCCAACCGACTGAGCAAAACCATGAGACCTCTCGACCGACCTGACCTGCGGCACCTTCTATAAGACGGCTGCGCCGTTGAGAAGGTTCGCCCGGCCGCGGCGCAAAAATCCCCGCGGGGCAGACCTCGCGGGGGGTTGCGTCGAAGCGAGGCGCTGACCGCTACTTCAGAACCATCGCCGTGAATGGCCAGACATAGGCCTGCAACGTCACGAGCACACCGACGAGACACGCCAGCACGATCGAATGCCAGAACACGAAGCGCAGGATGGTGCCCTCGTGGCCGTACCAGTTGGTGGCGGTGGAGGCGACCACGATCGACTGCGCGTCGATCATCTTGCCCATCACGCCGCCGGACGAGTTCGCCGCAGCCATCAGGATCGGCGACAGGCCGAGCTGCTCGGACGTGATCTTCTGAAGGTTGCCGAACAGGATGTTCGACGACGTATCCGACCCCGTCAGCGCAACACCGAGCCAGCCGAGCAGTGTGCCGAAGAAGGGATAGAGCACGCCGGTGGCCGCGAAGGCGAGGCCGAGCGTCGCGTCGACACCGGAGAGCCGCGTCAGCGTGCCGATCGCGAGCATCGCCGAGATCGTGATCAGCGAGATCGCGCACAGCCGGATGGTGCGGCCATACTGGGTCACGAGTTGTCCGGGACCGACGCCCATCAGGAGGCCGGAGATGATCGCGGCGATCAGCATGCCCGTGCCGGTGAAGGAGAGGTAGGTGAAGCCGAACACCGCGCTCTCTTTCGTCGGCGCTGGCGCGACCGGCGGCATCTTGTTGATCATCTGGTGCAGTTCGGGCACCGGATAGTTCCAGGTGAAGATCGAGTTCGCCCAGGTCTTGAAGCCACCGTTGCCCCAGATCAGCATCACGATGCAGACGATGATCCAAGGCAGCAGCGCGCTGAACAGCTCGCTCTGCGTGAGCGGCGTCTTGTCGAGCGGTCTTGCCGCGGCCATGGTGGAGGCCGATTCATCATTGCCGCGTAGCGCCGGGGACAGCCAGAGCTGCTTCGGCTGCCACACCTTCAGGAACAGGATCAGCGCACCCATCGAGATCAGCGACGCGCCGATGTCGACGATCCAGGGATTGATGTAGTTCGAGATCACGAATTGCGGGATCGCGAAGGATACGCCGGTGACCAGGATCGCCGGCCAGACGTCCTTCATGCCTTTCCATCCGGCAAAAGCCCATATCACCCAGAACGGCACGATCAGCGAGAAGAACGGCAGCTGCCGTCCGACCATCGCGCCCAGGATGTAGGGATCGAACCCGGTAACCGAGGCAAGACCCTGGATCGGCGTGCCCAGCGCGCCATAGGCGACCGGCGCGGTGTTGGCGATCAGCGACAGGCCGCTTGCCGCAAGCGGCGAGAAGCCGAGGCCGATCAGCACTGCACCCGTGATCGCGACCGGCGTGCCGAAGCCCGAGGCGCCCTCGAAGAAGGCACCGAAGGAGAATGCGATCAGCAGCAATTGCAGCCGCCGGTCCTCGGTGACGCCACCGATCGCGCGTTTGAGGAGTTCGAAGCGCCCGGTCGACACCGTCACCTGGTAGAGGAAGATGACGTTGAGGACGATCCAGCCGATGGGGAAGAAGCCGGTGACGATGCCCAGCACCGAGGCCCGGATCGACATGTTCGCCGGCATGGTGAAGACGAAGATCGTGATCAGGTTGGCCACAATCACGGCGATGATGGCCGCGATATGCGCCTGGACCCGGCCGCTCGCAATCAGGACCAGCAGCGTGACGACGGGCACCGCCGCCGCGATGGTCGACAGCACCGGGCTGTTCAGCGGATCATAGATTTGATTCCACATGGTCTTCCTCCCCACGCATGTTGCCGCAGGCGGCCCGCGTGGAGAGCCGGTCCTGCTTGACGCTGAAAGCGACACCCCCGATTGGACGGGGCTACCCCGCGATGCGGGCGGTTCCCCTTCGCTCACAAGCGCGCGAAACCCGGAAGCACCCCGCCCCGCGCCGTCGCGCCCATGCTAAGGTTGCAGACTGCGACAATCCAACGCAAATTGCAGAACTTTCGACTTTAGTCTAGGCGCGCCCGTTTCCGCCATTGCTTCAGCGATTTGGCTCTGGACCGTTGCGCACATTCCCCGAGGAGACCCTGCTCTGTGAAGAACATCAGCGCCACGCTCGCGATCGTCTGGCGAATCGCCGCCCCCTACTTCCGATCCGAGGACAAATGGGCGGGCCGCGGCCTGCTCGCCGCCGTGGTCGCCATGGAGCTGACACTGGTCGCGATCGACGTGCTGGTGAACCAGTGGCAGAACCGGTTCTACAGCGCGCTCCAGAACAGCGACTGGGACAACTTCGTCAGGGAGATCTGGATCTTCGTCGCGCTTGCGTCCACCTATATCGCGCTGGCCGTCTACAAGCTTTACCTGAACCAGTGGCTCCAGATTCGCTGGCGGCAATGGCTCACCCGGCACTATCTCGGCGAATGGCTCCAGAGCGCCACGCATTACCGCATGCAGCTCAAGGGCGATGCGGCCGACAACCCGGACCAGCGCATCACAGAGGACGTCAAGAATTTCGTCGAGCAGACCCTGACCATCGGGCTCGGCCTGCTCTCATCGATCGTGACGCTGTTCTCCTTCGTGATCATCCTTTGGGGCCTTTCCAACGCCGCGCCGCTGCGCCTGTTCGGCACCGATGTCATGATCCCCGGCTATCTGTGCTGGGGCGCGCTGATCTACGCGATCTTCGGCACAGCGCTGACGCACTGGATCGGCGCACCGCTGGTCAACCTCAATTTCGAGCAGCAACGCTATGAGGCCGACTTCCGCTTCAACCTCGTCCGCGTCCGCGAGAATTCCGAGCAGATCGCGCTGCTCAAGGGCGAAGGCGCCGAACGCGCCCGCCTGCTCGATCGCTTCGGCTTCGTGATCGCCAACTGGTACGCCATCATGAGCCGGACCAAACGCCTCACCGCGTTCACGGCCAGCTACCAGCAGGCAGCGGTGATCTTTCCCTACGTGCTGGTGGCGCCGGCCTTCTTCGCCAAGAAGATCCAGCTCGGCGACATGATGCAGACCGCATCCGCTTTCTCCAGCGTACAGGGCGCGCTGTCGTTCTTCGTCACGGCCTACCGGTCGCTGGCGGAGTGGCGCTCGATCGTTGCGCGGCTCGACGGCTTCGAGATGTCGGTCGAATCAGCCGCGAACCTGCCGGCCCACGAACCGGCGATCGCGCTCAAGGCCGCCGGCGGCAGCCGCAATATCGAGCTCGAGCAGCTCTGCGTGAACCTGCCCAACGGCACGCCGCTGGTCGCCGCCGACGCCTTCGCCATCCGGGCGCCGGAGCGGGTGCTGGTGACCGGACCGTCCGGCTCCGGCAAGTCGACACTGTTCCGGGCCATTGCCGGGATCTGGCCGTTCGGGACCGGCTCGATCTTCGTCCCGGAGAAGGCAAAGCTGATGATGCTGCCGCAGCGGCCCTATTTTCCGGTCGGCATCTTGCACGACGCCGTGGTCTATCCGGCAGCGCCCGGCGCGTTCGACCCCGCGCAAGTCCGCGACGCGCTGATCGCCGTCGGGCTGCCCGACCTTGCCGAGCGGCTGGAGGAGGACGGCCACTGGAACCGGATGCTGTCGCTCGGCGAGCAGCAGCGCCTGGGGCTTGCGCGCGCGCTGCTGCATGTGCCGGACTATCTGTTCCTGGACGAGGCGACGGCGTCGCTGGACGAGCCGTCGGAGGCCCGGCTCTATCGGCTGCTGACGGAGAAGCTGCCGCAGGCCACCATCGTCTCGATCGGCCACCGCTCGACGCTGGATGCCTTCCACACGCGTAAGGTGGCCTTGGTGAAGGATGGTGCGATCCACGTCCTCGGCGGCGGCGCGCTGGCCGAGAAGGAGCCGAGTGCGGCGAGCTGAGTCGGCGCTCAGGCAGTCACATCGTCACGCCCGGGCCTGTCCCGGGCATCCACGTTCCGTGGGGCGGCTGCGTGGATGGTCGGGACAGGCCAGGACAGGCCCGGCCATGACGGGCATCTGGAGCGGCCGTCAACGCAAGTGGCTCCCTCAAAAGCAAAAGGGCGGCAGGTTGCCCTGCCGCCCCAGCTAAGTCGTTTCGGGAAGAAACTTACTTCAGGTTGGTCATCGCTGTCAGGTCGAACGACAGCTTGGCGATACCGGCCGCGCCGCACCAGTTGGAGCCGACGCCCGTCGGGTTGATGGGCGTCACGAAGGTGCCGCTCGAAGCGGTGATGTTGCCACGCGCCGAGAAATCGCTGGTGAAGGCGTTACAGTCGCCCTTCGACAGGTCCGTGTCGGAGTAGCGCAGATCCAGCGTCATCACCTTGTAGGTGAAGCCGACGCCGATATTCCAGGTGTTGTAATCGGCATACTTGATGCCGTTCGGGAAAGCCGCCACGCCGTAGAAACTGTCGGAGGTGCCGAGCCACTGACGGCCGAACTCACCCGACACGTACATGCCGACGCCGCTCGAGCCGAACACGGTGCTGGGCGCGATGTACTTGCCCACGATCGAGGTGTAGTTGCCCCACGCGCCCGAGTTCAGGTAGCTCGGGGTGTAGTATTCGTTGATGCCGAACGACCAGTTCTCGTTCACCGTGTAGGTGAATTTGCCATAGACTTCGAAGAAGCTCAGGTCCTTCTTGATGACATTGGTGTTCACCAAGGCCTTCTCGGCGCAATCGGCGCCTTGGAAGTTGCCGGCAAAGTCGATACCGGGCGCACCGTAGTAGCAGGTCCCACCCGGATACAGGTAACCCCAGACGCCGATGTCGAAGGCGAACGCACCGAAGGTCGGGCGGATACCGCCATAGATGTCGACTTCGGCCGCGGCGCGGTTCGGGAACGAGATGCTCGAGGCGGACGTACCGACGTAGAGCTGGAGGTCCTTGGTGACGTTGTAGCGCGGCTCGAAATAGGCCGTGACCGACGGCTTGTGGTTCGACTGGGTGATACCGCGGAAGATGTAATCGCTCATGATCCCACCGCCGAAGGCGATGTCCCAGGGATCGAAGGCCGGCGGCGGCGGGGCCTTCAGCGCCTTCACCCGCAAGTCTGCCGCGAAAGCCGAACCCGTCGTCACCATTGCCAGCGCCGTTGCCAACAAAGCCACTTTTTTCATTTCGATCCCCATCACCAATTCTTACCAGTCGGATCCCGGAAGCCCCCCGGGGCAAACGATGTGTCTGCAAAATCGCGTTACTGCGACAATCTGGATCGGGGGGCGCGAACCGTGAAGCAAAAAGCGCGGGCATCTGCCGACTTTTTAGGCGTTTTGACGATTCCACGAAAGGTTGTCGGCCTGTGTTGCTTCTTGATCACATTATTTGCATTCCAAAGTGCGCAGGAGTCCCGTGAAAGTCCGGGGATCGCCGGGCAGCGTGACACCCAGGCTACGAATCAGACTGGCGCCGGGAATGGCGGCGACCAAACGCGCCTGCGATGATGCGAAAAGGCCGCAGCCTCCAGTGCCGCGGCCCTTCTGTTTCCATATCCATCCAAGAGCAGATGGGGGAGGCCGGGTCCCTATCCCTGTCCCTCGGCCGGCGCCGATTCCGCAGAAGACGAAGGCATCGCCCAGCTTGTCTCGGCAGGCTCGGGAGCCGGAGCCTCCATCGGTGCTGACGGCTTCGGAGCAGGTGCTGCCTTCGCCTTCTTCGGTGCCGCTTTCCTGGCGGCTTTCTTGGCGGCTTTCTTTGGGGCGGCCTTCTTGGCCGACTTTGCCGCGGCCTTCTTGCCAGATTTCTTTGCGGCTTTCTTCGTCGCCTTCTTGGCAGGCCTCTTCGCGGATTTCCTGGCTGCCTTCTTTGCGGTCTTCTTCGCTGCTACGGCCTTCTTCGCCTTTTTGGCCTTCTTGCTTTTCTTCTTCTTCGCTTTCGCCATCGTGGTCCTCCTGTTGTGCCGAACAATGGTCGATCGGGCGTCGTTCTGCCGTCACCTCCGGACGAAAGCTCAGCCTTTGAAAGCTCAAACTTGCGCGTTCAATGTCGGCCGCGACCCGCCCGTAGCCCAATCGAGAAGCTCAATCGTGTGTACGACCGGGACTGACGTGCCACTGGCAATCTGCACCATGCAGCCGATATTGCCCGCGGCAATCATGTCCGGCTTGACGCTGGCGATGTTGGCGACCTTGCGATCGCGCAACCGGCCCGCAAGCTCGGGCTGGAGAATGTTGTAGGTGCCCGCCGAACCGCAACACAAATGGCTCTCGGGCACATCTTTCACCACGAATCCATTCTTGGAAAGCAATTCTTTCGGAAGGGCCGTGATTTTCTGCCCGTGCTGCAACGAACACGCTGAGTGATAGGCGACGACGATGTTGTCCTGTCTCGGAGCCGTCGCGAGACCGAGGCCGGCGACGTATTCGGTGATGTCCTTGGCGAGCGCCGACACCTTCGCCGCATCGGCCGCGAACGCGGTGTCCTCGCGCAGGAGATAGCCGTAATCCTTGATCACGGTGCCGCAGCCCGACGTCGTCACCAGGATGGCGTCGAGCCCTTCGCCCGCCGCTTCCTTCCGCCACGCCGCGACGTTGGCGCGAGCACGCGCCAGCGCATCCTGGTCGTTGCCGAGGTGATGGGTCAGCGCGCCACAGCACTGCTCGTCCCGGACCAGGACAACCTCGATGCCGTGGCGGGTCAGGAGACTGATGGCAGCCTGGTTGATGCGCGGCGCCAGCACCTGCTGGGCGCAGCCCTGCAGCAGCGCAACACGTCCGCGCTTCTTGCCGAGCGCTGCGAATACACTGCCCGAGGCAGGCCCTGCCGGCGGCAGCCGGTTCGGGGCCAGCGCCAGCATCGCCTTGATCCGCTGGATCAATCCGGGCGTCGCCGAAGGCCGCGGTGTCGGCAGCAGGACGCTCAGCGGACGGGCCAGCCGCGCCAGCCACATGCTGATGCGAAAGCGCTGGGGGTCCGGCAGGACGAAGGCCAGCACCTGGCGCAGCATGCGCTCGGCCAGCGGCCGCTGATAACGCTGCTCGATCCGGACCCGGGCCTGGTCGACGAGGTGCATGTAGTTCACCCCCGAGGGGCAGGTCGTCATGCAGGCAAGGCACGACAGGCAGCGGTCGATATGCTTGACCACCTCGGCCGTCGGCGCCTGGTCCTTCTCCAGCATCTCCTTGATCAGGTAGATGCGGCCGCGCGGGCTATCGAGCTCGTCGCCGAGCAGCACATAGGTCGGACAGGTCGCCGTGCAGAAGCCGCAATGGACGCAGGCCCGCAGGATCTTGTCGGCCTCGGCGATATCGGGGTCGGCGAGCTGCGCCAGTGAGAATTCGGTCTTCATTCAGCAAGCGCCCCGCCTCAGGCGTCCCCGGTTGAGAATGGCCTTCGGATCGAAGCTGACGCGCACCCGCTCGCTCAGCGCAGCCACGCCCGGCGCTTGCGGATGGAATACATCGACATCGCGCCTGACGTCCTCGGCCGCCCGGATCAGCGTGGCGTGCCCACCGAATGCCTCGCTGCGCTGGCGCACGGCCGGCGCATGCGCGTCCGGCCCCGGCGGCAGGGCCGCCCAGATCAATCCGCCGCCCCAGTCGTAGATCACCTCGCCCCCGGTCTCGCGCGCCAGTTGGGTCCCGAGTGCCGCGCCTGAAGCCGGCGGGCAGACGATCCGCCAGACCGGCCAGGCGCCGAGCGCGCCACTGGCCGCGAACGGCAGCACGTCGCGGATCGTGGCCCACAGCGCCGCGGAGGCGGCATCCTCGACCAGCGTCGCGGTTCCGAACGGCGCAAGCAATTCCCGCAGCGAGCCGGCGCGATGAGCGGCGGAAGCCGTGATGCCCTCAAGCCGCAGCACGGTCAGCGCCTCACCCCCGCCGGCGATTTCACCGAGTCCGTCGGCCTTGGCCCGGAATGCCGACTTGGGCAGATGCGCCGCGCCGGAGACGTCGAAGGGCGAGCCGAGCGCCGCGGTCATCGCCTTGTTGGCCGCGGCTTCGTCGAGCCCGCGCAGCAGCAGCGTCCGCTCGGCTTCCGGCTTCGGCATCACCTTCAGCGTGACCTCGGTCATCACCGAGAGCGTCCCCCAGGATCCGGCGAGAAGCTTGCAGAGGTCGTAGCCAGTAACGTTTTTCACGACCTTGCCGCCGGTCTTGAAGCTGTCGCCGAAACCGGAAACGGCGTGCGCCCCGAGGAGGTGATCGCGCGCCCCGCCGGCCCTGATGCGCCGCGGACCCGCCAGGCCGGCCGCGATCATGCCGCCGATGGTGCCGAGCGCGGGGGTGCCGAGCAGCGGGGCGGTGTTCATCGGCTCGAAGGCGAATTGCTGGTTCTTGGCATCGATCAGCGACAGCACGTCGGCGAGCGGTGCGCCGGCCTGAAGCGTGACGATCAGTTCGTTCGGCTCGTAGGAGGTGACGGCATTCAGCGCGGAGACGTCGAGCACCGCATTGGTCGCCATCGTGTGCCCGATGCCGCGCTTGCTGCCATGACCGATGATCTCGAGCGGCTGCTCATTGGCAATCGCCGCGCGCACCACCTCTTCGACGTCTTTGGCGTCTCTGACCTTGAGCGTATCCACGACTGAGCCGGTATCGAAGTTTACAAGGGAAAGCAATTCGTTCGTGGCGGAGCTAGAACCGCGGCAAATCCGGGAATGCGAGCTTGCCGGCATGGACATGCATGCGGCCGAGCTCGGCGCAGCGGTGCAATGTCGGGAACACCTTTCCGGGATTCAGCAGGCCCTGCGCATCGAAGGCGCATTTCAGGCGTTGCTGCTGGTTGAGGTCGATCTCGGAAAACATCTCGGGCATGAGATCGCGCTTCTCGATGCCGACGCCGTGCTCGCCGGTGAGCACGCCGCCGAACTCGACGCAGGCCCGCAGGATGTCGGCGCCGAAGGCCTCGGCCCGCTCGATCTCGCCGGGCTTGTTGGCATCGTAGAGGATCAGCGGATGCAGATTTCCGTCGCCGGCGTGGAACACGTTGGCGCAGCCGAGCTGGTATTTTTCCGAGAGCTCGCGGATGCGGGCGAGCGCCTTCGGCAGCGCGCCGCGCGGGATCGTGCCGTCCATGCAGAGATAGTCGGGCGAGATGCGGCCCACGGCCGGAAATGCGGCCTTGCGGCCGGCCCAGAACAGGTTGCGCTCGGTCTCCGAGGTCGAAATCTGGCAGGTGGTCGAGCCGCAGGCATTGGCGATGGTCTCGACGCGCGTGATCAGCTCGTCGACCTCGATCTTGGGACCGTCGAGCTCGATGATCAGCAGCGCCTCGACGTCGAGCGGATAGCCGGCATGGACGAAAGCCTCGGCGGCGTGGATCGCCGGCTTGTCCATCATCTCCATGCCGCCGGGAATGATGCCGGCGCCGATGATGCGCGCCACGCATTCGCCGGCCGCCTCGACCTCGGCAAAGCCGACCATGAGCGCGCGTGCCGTCTCCGGCTTTTGCAGGATGCGCACCGTAATCTCGGTGATGACGCCGAGCAGGCCTTCGGAACCGGTGATGACGCCCATCAGATCGTAACCGGCGGTCTCCGCCGACTTGCCGCCGATACGCAGGATCTCGCCGCTCATCAGCACGATCTCGCAGCCCAGCACGTTGTTGGTGGTCATGCCGTATTTGAGGCAATGGACGCCGCCGGAATTCTCCGCGACGTTGCCGCCGATCGAGCAGGCGATCTGCGAGGACGGATCGGGCGCGTAATAGAAGCCGGCATGCGCGACCGCCTGGCTGATCGCCAGATTGGTGACGCCGGGCTCGGTGACGACGACGCGGTTGTCGAAATCGATCTCGCGGATGCGCTTGAACTTGCCGAGCCCCAGCAGCACGCCGTCTTCGAGCGGCAACGCGCCGCCGGACAGCGAGGTACCGGAGCCGCGCGGCACCACCTTGATGCCCTGCTCTGCACAATATCTCAGGACGAGCGAGACCTGCTCGGTCGTATCCGGCAGCACCACGACCATCGGCGGCTGTCGGTAGGCCGTCAGCCCGTCGGATTCGTAGGCCCGCATCTCGGCTGCACTGTCGATCACGCCCTCGCCAGGCACGATTGCACGCAACGCAGCAATGATCTCCGCGCGGCGCGCGAGCACCACCTGGTCACTCGCAGGCATCATGATGGCCATGACATATCCTTCCGGCTCGTAGCCCACGATCAAATTTGTCGCGGCAAATCAACCACGTCCGCACGTGTTTGGGTAGGCCATCCGAAAGTCGGATCGAAGATGTTCCGCGAGTTCGCTCTGGGACAAGTAGGAAATCGTGAAACCTGTCATGGTTTGGTGGCTTGTCCAAGCCGAGCAGGCCTGCCAAAAGCGGCGGGCCGGCGATTGTCGAGCAGGCAAAAGACCGATCAGACCCACCAGGGAAGAGACGAAGAGCACCCGATGACAAAACTGACTTTTGGCGCACTGACGATCCTCACCGTGATTGCCACCGCACCCGCCGCGATGGCGCAGGATGTCGCGGCCGGCAAGACATCGTTCAACAAATGCCTGGCCTGCCACGCGATCGGCGAAGGCGCCAAGAACAAGGTCGGCCCCGAGCTCAACGGCCTCAACGGCCGCAAGTCAGGCACCGCTGAGGGCTACAATTATTCGGACGCGAACAAGAACTCCGGCATCACCTGGGACGAGGCCACGTTCAAGGAATATATCAAGGACCCCAAGGCCAAGATCCCCGGCACCAAGATGGCGTTCGCCGGCATCAAGAACGAGACAGAGATCAACAATCTCTGGGCCTTCCTCGCCCAATACGACAAGGACGGGAAGATCAAGCAATAAGCGCCCAAGAGGCGGCCGCTACGGCTTCGGTTCCGGTTGAGCCAGAACCGAAGCTGTAGCAGTTTTGTCGTGACTCTTCTCTTCACGCGAACCGGCATCCACTTCGCTCGAATACGCTCTAATCTGCGGCCGCCCGCGCCGGGACGATCCTCCCGATCATCGTCTCGATCTCCGCCTTCACGAGATCCGGCACCGCATTCTGCACCATGTGGCCGAGGTCGGGCAGCACGATCAGCTTCGCATTCCGCACGGTCGCGGCAAAGGGGCGTGCGTGGATGTCGGTCTTCACGGTCTTGTCGGGCTCTCCGGCGATGATCGTCACCGGCACCGATATCTCTCCATAGCGCGCGACTTGCGCGGCCACCGCTTCCTTCAGCGTCACCAGATCATGGGCGTTGGCGATGAACTCGCGCGGACGCAGCAGCAGCGGCGTCGCGGAGTCCTTGACGAAGCCGTCCGGCATGGTTTGCGGCAGGAAGACGTTGCGCGCGCCGGATTCAGCGAGGGCGTAGCCGAGCGGCAGCGTGATCGTGTAGGCGAGCAGCGGACCGATCACGGGCGTTGCTATGATCTCGTTGTAGCGGCCGACACCGCCGCGCCAGGGATGAGTGACGGGCGCGAGCATCACGAGACCGGCAACGCGGTGCGAATGATCGAGCGCGATCCGCGCGCCGAGGGCGCCGCTCCAGGAATGCACCACGAAGACCGCGCGATCGATCCCGAGCTTGTGAAGCGCCTCGTCGATCATCCGCGCCTGGATTTGCGGCGTCGAGTCCTGGCGCCGCCCGCGCGTGCTCCAGCCGTGGCCGGGGCGGTCGATCAGGATCACGCGCCGATCGCCGGCGAGGATGTCGCCGAGCGGCCGCCGCATCGCTTCGAGATTGGAGCTCGCGCCGTGCAGCATCACGATCGGCAGGCCCGAATCGCGTGGGCCGATATCGACGACATGAAGCCTCGCGCCGTCGACCTCGATCATGCGGCCCTGCGGCGGATAGGTGCGTTGCACGGCGACGATCCCCGCCTGCGTGACCAGCGCCAGCAGAACCAGCGCCGTCACGACTGACATCACGATCATGGAGGGAATCCGGATGTTCCTGGGCACAGGGCAGTTACGGTTCTGTATGGGCGGCAGTTTCGCCGTCTGCTCGACACGCTTCCACTGGAAAACCCGGGGCTGTGGATATGTGCATAATTGACGACCGGAAAAACTCAATGAAATCAATGATATTCTGGCGCGCACACACGCCCCGGAACAGCTTCATGCGGCCGTCATCACGGCTTCCATATAATCGCCATGGTCGGTTCCGCCATCTAGGCGCGGGTGGGCGCCGATCCTCCTCGCAAACTCAGGCGATGTGGAGACCGGCAGGATTTGTCCTGGTTTGAACCGGAGAATTTCGATGAGCTTCAGATCGAACGACACTGCGATCGACGAAATCGTTGCGAGCTGCAACGGCGACCTGCGCGGTGCCGTGCGGGCGCTGCTCCTGATCAACGAGCATCTCGAGACCGAGCTTGCAAAGGCCTATGCCGCAGCCGCCGACCGCGGCCTCGTCGAGCGCGGCAGCAGCGTCCTGCATTGAGAACAGGCTAGTTCGTACCGTCCTCCTCCTTTTCCTCCTCGGGCGTGACTGGGGGACAGACGCGGATCGTCGAGCGGGCAAGCTTGGCATCGGCCCGGGATTTGTAGGGACCGTCGCCGAACCAGATGTCGCCGATGATGACCGGATTGCTGGTCACGATGGTGCATTTGCCGGTGGCGCGGTTACCGACCACCCAGAACAGTCCGTCGGCGAAGCTCGCCGTCCCGGACCCGAGCAGCACGACGGCTGCGACCATCAAACGCTTCATGGCTTTCGCTCCTGCCATGCAGGTAGGCCTGCGGCGGCGCCGGCCATAGTCCTTCCGACGCGGCGCATGCGAATGTGGTTAATCGGCGCAGGCTCCGATCACTCGGGAAATGATCAATTTATCCGCTAGATGTCGCGACCCTCGACCTTCTCGGTCAGCGCCTTGACCTGATCGGGTATCTTTTCGAGGTGCGGATTGACGGCGAGCGCCTTGCGATAGGCGTCGAGCGCGCGCTTCTCGTCGCCGACCTCCTGCATGATCATGCCGAGACCGGCGAGCGCGCCGAAATGGCGCGGCTCGCGGATCAGCACTTGCTGGATATCCGCGAGAGAGCGGCCATAGTCGTTCTGCATGTAATAGAGCGTCGCGCGCCGGTTCCAGGCCTCGATGTAATCGGGCCTGAGCTTGATGACGGAATCCAGCAGCTTGATCGCGACCTCGATCTTCTTCGCATCAACCGCGGTCTTGGCGCGTGACATCAGAAGCGCCGCGGTGTCGCTCGGGGTCTGGAGCCAGATCGCCCATATCCGCGCCTCGACATGCTTGGCGCTGGCCTCATCGGGGGCCGCCTTCAGCGCGCCGAACAGGAAATCGAGATTCTTGCCGCGATCGACCTTGGGCAGCTTGGCCGGCGCTTCGGGAAGCTTCTTCTGCTTGCCGGGCGGTTCAACCTGCTGCGCCAAGGCTGGAGCCAGACCGGCGGTGCCCAGCACGAGGGCTAGGCACAGGGTACGCGGACGAGGGAATCTCACTGCCATGGTGAAAGTCTAAACACGCAAAGCCGCCCTTGCAAAGCAAAGGCGGCGTCAAACTCGTGTGAGCGTGGTCTTGCGGAGCGCGCGAAGGCGTCCGGCCGGGCGAGATCAGCCCTCTGCCAGATCAGCCCTGCCGCGCCTTGAAGCGGCGCTGCACCTTGTTGATCACATAGACCCGGCCCTTGCGGCGGACCAAGCGGTTGGCGCGATGGCGACCGCGCAGCGATTTCAGCGAGTTACGGACCTTCATGGCGGAATCCTGAACGTTCGAAAGGCCGTGTTCGGCACTACCGTTTCGGCACGCGCGAATGTGGCAAAATGAGATCTTTCCCGCTGGCGGACCGACCGCCCGGGACGGGGCGGTTCTTAAGGCATGGCAGGAGGTGATGTCAATGTTAACTGCCCCGTTCCGGGCCAGCAAATTCCGGAAAACAACCCGTACACAGCATAACCGCCCGGATCGGCCTGATTTGCCCAATCGCAACCTGCGGCAATGCCTTGCCAAATTCGTTATATCCTATAATCAATTTGGCAACCGGTCGGGAGGAAACCAATGCCGAAGCTGAAGCTGCCTGCTATCGACGATGTCGTCGCCATCGACATCCACACCCATGCCGAGGAGCCGTGCGGTTGCCATCCCGACGACGGTTACGATGATTTCCAGGCGCAGATGGCCGAGTACTTCAAGTCGCCGAACAAGCATCCGCCGACCGTGCCGGAGACTGCGGCCTATTACCGCTCCAAGAACATCGCCGCCGTGATCTTCCCGGTCGACGCCGAGCGCGAGACCGGCTTCCGCCGCTACAACAATTACGAGATGCTGGAAGTGGCCTCCGAGCATCTCGACGTCCTCATCCCCTTCGTCTCGATCGACCCGCACAAGGGCAAGCTCGGCGCGCGCGAGGCGCGCAAGCTGATCGAGGAATACGGCGTGCGCGGCTTCAAATTCCACCCGACCATGCAGGGCTTCTACGCCAACGACCGCATGGCCTATCCGCTCTACGAAGAGATCAACAATGGCGGCGCGATCGCGCTGTTTCATACCGGCCAGACCGGCGTCGGCTCCGGCATGCCCGGCGGCATGGGCATGCGGCTGAAATATTCCAACCCGATGTACATGGACGACGTCGCGGCGGATTTCCCCGACCTCAAGATCATCCTCGCCCACCCCTCCTTCCCCTGGCAGGAGGAGGCGCTGTCGGTCGCGACCCACAAGCCGAACGTCTATATCGACCTCTCCGGCTGGTCGCCGAAATACTTCCCGCCGATCCTGGTGCGCTACATCAACTCGATCCTGCAGGACAAGATGCTGTTCGGCTCGGACTGGCCGGTGATCACGCCGGACCGCTGGCTGTCGGATTTCGCCAAGATCGACATCCGCGACGAAATCCGGCCGAAGGTGCTGAAGGCGAACGCAAGGAAGCTGCTGGGGATCTAGGCGCTCACTCATTTGGCAGAGCATTGAGGGCTTCGATTTCGCGATCGAAGCCCTCAGGCTCGCATGCTCGTGGCCTCAGACCTGCGCGAGGCCGCCATCGACGAAGACCTCGCCGCCCGTCATGTAGCTGCTGTCCGAGGACGCCAGGAACGCGGCCACCGCGCCGGTCTCACTCGGATCGCCGACGCGCCCGATGGGCGTCGTGCTCCCGAGCGCGTCAAAAGCCTCCTCGCCCACGACCTCCAGCGCAAGCTCCGTCTTGGTCGGCCCGGGCGACAGCACGTTGACGCGAATGCCAGTGCCGCGCAGGTCCAGCGCCCAGCTCCGCGCCAGATTGCGGATCGCGGCCTTGGTCGCACTGTAGATGCTGAACTGCGGCGTTCCCATCACGCCCGTGCTCGAACCGGTCAGGATGATCGACGATCCCTTCCGCATCAGCGGCAGGGCTTTCTGCACCGTGAACACCAGCCCTTTTACATTGACGTCGAAGATCTGATCGTAGTGCTCAACCGTGATCTCGCCGAGCTGCGCAAACGCCCCGGTCCCGGCATTGGCGAACAGCACGTCGAGGCTGCCGCGTTCGGCTTTCACTGTCGCGTATAGTCGGTCGAGATCGGACAGATCGGTGACCGAGCCCCTGACCGCGCGCGCCGAGGACCCCAGCTGCGCGAGGGCAGCGTCGAGCGGCTCTTGCCGCCGCCCGAAGATGTAGACGAACGCGCCTTCATCGACGAACCGCTTGGCGGCTCCGAGCCCGATGCCGGTTCCACCGCCGGTCACCACCGCCGTCTTGCCTTTTAGTCTGCTCATGATGTGCTCCTTCATTGAGGTTGCACTGAGCTGGCGGTGTACCCACCTATCGACAAGTATGCACCTTTTGGTAAGTACCCGAAAAATGTCTTCAGATCGTTCAGCCTCAATTTTCCCACCGGCGCAGGCTCAAGCAGACGTCCAGCGTTGCACGCCGAACCTGCCCGGCTTCACGTGCGGCCTGGATGCGACCCTGCGGGTCGTCTCCGGCAAGTGGAAGCCGCTGATCCTGTACTTCCTCGCCCAGGACGGCCCGACCCGGTACGGCGAGCTGCGGCGCGCCGTGCGCGACGTTAGCGACAAGGTGCTGATCCAGCAGCTGAAGGAGTTGGAGGCCGACGGTCTGGTCAAGCGGACCGACTACAAGGAGGTGCCGCCGCGCGTGGACTATGGTCTCACGCCTCTTGGGGGCAGCCTGGCCCAGGCCCTCGTGCCGCTCTGCTCCTGGGGCACGGAGCATATGGCGGAGGTGAGCCGGGTCTTCGCCGAGCGGGAGGGCTGGACGACAAAGGGAGCGAACCGATGACCATCAACGCCGTCGTCTTCGATGCCTACGGAACACTCTACGACATCCAGTCGGTCGCAGAGATCACCGAGGATGCGTTTCCGGGCTATGGCGAGATCATCACGCAGGTCTGGCGCATCAAGCAGCTCGAATACACCTGGCTGCGCTCGCTGATGCGACGCTACCAGGACTTTGCCGCGATCACCCACGACTCGCTCGCCTATACGCTGCGTATCCTCGGGCTCGCTTACGAGAACGACGCGTTCGAGCGCGTCATTGCGAAATATCTGCAACTCGACCTCTATCCGGATGCGACCGCAGCGCTCACCGCACTGAAACCGCGAAAGCTTGCCATCCTCTCCAACGGCAGTCCGGACACGCTGAACGCACTGGTGCGCAATTCCGGCCTCGACACCCTGCTCGACGCCACCATCAGCGTGGACGCGAAGAAGATCTTCAAGCCCAGCCCGGAAGCTTATGAGCTGATCGGCGAGGTGCTCGGCACCGCGCCGCATGAGGTTCTGTTCGTCTCCTCCAATCCCTGGGACGTGGCTGGTGCGAAATCGTTCGGATTGAACGTTGCCTGGATCGAGCGCGTCACGCCCGAGGCCATGGCGCTGGCTTGCGTCGAGACCGAACTCGTGGCACCGCTCACCATGTTCAAGGCGATCCGCACCCAGATGGACGAGCTCGGCTTTGCGCCGGATCATCGTGTCCGCGCGCTCTTGGAGCTGCCCGGGATCGCCTAGGCGTCGCGGCCCGCCTATGAGTTTGTCATGAGCCGCCTGGAATGAGCTGCCTGGAATGAGCCTTCAATCCGTTCGTGATTTCTTCGCCGAGAAAGCCCCCGACATATCCGTCATCGAATCCCCGATCAGCTCGGCGACCGTGGCCCTGGCGGCCGAAGCCTATGGGGTCGAGCCGGGGCGGATCGCCAAGACGCTGTCCTTGCGGATCGGCGAGCGCGTCATCCTGATCGTCGCCGCGGGCACCTCGCGCATGGACAACAAGAAGGTCAAGGCGCAGTTCGGCGGCAAGCCGAAGATGCTGGGACTGGAAGAGGTCGCAGAGATCACCGGGCACGAGGTCGGCGGCGTCTGCCCGTTCGGACTGAAGTCGCCGCTGCCGGTCTATTGCGACGTGTCGCTGAAGGCGTTCGACGTGGTGGTGCCGGCGGCGGGCTCGACCCACAGCGCCGTGCGCATCACGCCCGAGCGGATGGCCGAGCTGACGGCGGCTGAATGGGTCGACGTCTGCGAACACCGACCCTAGGGCGGCTAAAGCGCGATGAGTCTGGGCTGAAGCGATGGTGGCGGCGAGTACACCTCTCCCGGAGGGAGAGGTCGGATCGCATCGAAAGATGCGATCCGGGTGAGGGGGATCAGGTCTCACCAATCGCTGCGGCCCTCACCCGGATTGCTGCGGACGATGCTTTGCATCGCCGAGCGCAATCCGACCTCTCCCCGCTGGGGAGAGGTGAACACAAACGACCGACCTGCCAAGAGCTCTAATCGTCCTCGTCGTAGGGTGCCGGTGCCATAGCGGGCGGCGGCGCGGTGTTGTAGCGCGGCGGCGGCGCGGCGCGATTGCGCGGCGCCGACTGCGGCGATTGCGCCTGATTGTTGGACTGGAACACGGCACGGCAACCGCTCGAGAGCTGCGGCGTGTTCTGCTGCAGGCATGCCACGATGCGATTCACATCCGGGACCTGGTCGCTGCACAACCGCCACACATCCGGTGTGCAGGCCATCTGCTGTTCCATCGTGCCGCGGTATTCTTGCGCGGAAGCCGCGCTCTGCGCGAGGATGCCGCCGATCGCGATCGCCATACCCAGCGCAATCCGCTCTGTTCGCATGTTCGGTCCTTCCAAGTTCCCCAAACCTCCTCAATCAATGAGGCGGGCGAAAGGTTCTGGACCAACAACAAATTGTGAAAACTCGGTGCGTTCGAGCGTCATTCCGATCAGGGCTAGCTGCCCGCGCCCAATTGGTGCCCCTTCGCATCCGAAGGTGTCATTCCGAAGCGTCGCCGGAATGTCCGATGAAAGTAAGAGACGTCGTTGAAGCCGGCGAGATAGGCGAGTTCGCTGATCTTGCTCAGCCGGTGCAGCGGATCGCGCAGCAGCCGCGCCGCCCGCATCAGTCGTTGCTCCAGGAGAAATTCCGAGAACGTGGTGCCGTCGCGCTCGAACAGCATCTGGATCGAACGCGTGCTGGCGCGGTGGCGCCGCGTGAGGTCGCTGAGAGTCAGATTGCCGTCGCCGAGCCGCGCCAGAATGTCGGCCTTTATGGCTTCCAGCCGAGCCGCAGCGAGGCCGCGCTCCTTCGCTACTTCGCTGGCGTCGCGCCTGCCGCCGAGCACCAACACCATCAAGTCCATCAGGTGTTGCGAAACGGCGTGCTGCGCCAGCGCATCCAGTCCCGGGGCGTGTTGAACGGCGAAGTCGTAATACTGACGAAGAAGCGCAGTGAGCCCGGGGTCATGATCGAGCGGCCGCGCAACTCTATCTTCGGCATCGGGGCAATAAGACAGCAGCGTCTTGCGATCGAACAAAGCGGCCTTGTTGCTGCCCTCCCCGAGCTGCGAGACGAATGCACCCTTGATGGAGGCGTCGATGAGAGTGACTCCCAGCGGCGCGACTTCGAGCGCGCGACGGCCCATGACCGCATGCAACGGCGAATCTGGCGCCATCAGCAAGGCCAGATTATCGCTGACGCCGAGCGTCATAAACCTGATCGGCGTGCCGTTGCAGGAGGATATCGTTGCCTGTGGCAGCATCAACGCTTTGACGTCGCACTGAAAAGAGCCGTCGGACAAGGGCGCAAGATCGGCTGCCATCACGCGGCGGCAAAATTCCTCCCGCCACATTTCATAGGCCGGTCCGCTCGGGTCGCCGGAGTAGCCAAGGCGCGGCACATCGGGGATCGATCGGCCGTCGGTCGCCGTCAACGCGCATCTCCTCTTCCGAAAGCACTGATATCGCTTTGGTTGCAGCGCGCAATACGTTTCGATTAACGTTGCGCATCAGGCAAACTGAATTTGCGCGTCAGTCCATTTCCTGCGGCACCGGCCGCGCCGCCGGCGCCACCGTCCGTGGCATCGCCGCAACAGGGTCGTGCAAAAGAGCATCCTGCACCTTTCTCCATAGGGCGCTTCGCATAACGCCAAGAAGCCTGGCGACGTCCCCGCTAGCAATCGTGCTGGAATGAGGAATCGTCGATGCCGAACGCAATGCCGGTCTATACCTTTAACGCCAGAAGAGCCGCTTTCCTGAGCAACATGCTCGTCACCACGGCGCTGGCGCCGCTGGTGCTCGCCGCGTTGCCGGTCCTGCTGCCCGGCCCGGCGTTTGCCGCCTGCACCGTGGCCGGTACCGGCACGATCGGCGCGCTCAATTCAGGCGACGTGGCGACCTGCACCGGCGTCGGCAACACCGATCACATCAACGCCACGGGCGAAAGCAACGTCACGGTCAACGTCGGCAACGGGGCGACGACCTCGCTCACACCGGGAGCCGTAACTCCGGCCATCGTGTTCGACGGCACCATCGCTTCGCATGTAACCGTGAGCGATCAAGCCACGGTCTCGACCTACGGCGGAGCCGTCCTGCTCTCCAATGGATCGAACAGTAACACTGTGACGATCGCAGCCGGCGGGATCGCGGAGGGTACGGGCAACGTCGAAGCGGCGATCGTCATCGACAATTCGAACAACAACGTCATCAACATTCGCGGGACGGCAGTCGGCACCGGACCAAACACAACGGGACTCCGAATAAGCGGGACCTCGAATGGCAACGTCGTCCTCGTTTACGAGAGCGGTTCGATCGGCGGCGACCATACCGGCGTGCAATTCGCTGCCGGGGGCAACACTCTCATCAATGCCGGCACGATTTCCGGCGGCTTCATGATCGCGATCCAGGGCTCTTCCGGCGCCGACACAATCCTCAATGTCGGAACAATCTCAGGCGGCGGCAGCGGAGCGATTGACCTGCTCGGGGGCGATGACGTGCTCGCCCTCGCCCCAGGCTCGACGATCACCGGGACCGTACGTGGCGGGACCGGCACCGACACGCTGAGTTTCGGCGGCAGCGGCAGCGCCTCGTTCGACCTCGGTAATCTCGGCGGCCCGGCTCTCCAGTATGATGAGTTCGAGCAGCTGGCGAAGACGGGCTCGTCGGTCTGGACCCTGACCGGCACCACCGCCTTCAACGGCACCACCACGGTGGACGCCGGCGGCCTCGTCGTGAACGGCACGCTGCCCTCCGTCGTGACCGTGAATGGCGGCTATGTCGGCGGCACCGGCACGGTGGGCGGTCTCGTCGTCAGCAGTGGCGGCACGGTCGCACCCGGCAATTCGATTGGGACTCTCAACGTCAATGGCAACGTCGCCTTCAACGCCGGATCGATCTATCAGGTCGAGATCAATGCCGCCGGCCAGTCCGACAAGATCGCGGCAACCGGGACCGCCACGCTCAATGGCGGGACCGTGCAGATCTTGCCGCTCGGCGCCGGCTTCATCGCCAACACCCAATATACGATCCTGACCGCCACCGGCGGCGTCAACGGGACTTTCGCTGGCCTCACGACTTCGGGCAGCCCGCTGGTCTCGGGACAGCTCAGCTACGACGTCAACAACGTCTACTTCATTCTTCAGCAGATCGGGGGCTTCGGCACGCTGTCGGGCCTGACGCCGAATCAGACCGCAGTGGCCGGCGCGCTGGACCAGGCGCAGCTCGGCGGCGCATCGGGGACGCTGACCACGGCGATCAACACCCTCGCCGCGCTCAATGCGTCTGGCATCAAGGCCGGTCTCGATGATCTCGCCGGTCAGGTTCACGCCGATGGACGCCGCTTCGTCGCCGATCAGGCCGACATGTTCCAGACATTCATGTGGAATGCCGGCACGCAATCGCGCGGCGAAGCGGTGCGCATGTCGGCCACGGCCTACGCGCCGGAGCCGGCCGATCCGATCGGCAAGGCCCTCGCGGGCCGGCGCGCCACGCCGGCGCGGAGCGTCTGGTTCGGCGGCTACGGCAATTGGGACAAGGTGGCGACGAGCGGCATTGCCTTCGGAACGAACACGACCGTCGCTGGCGCCGCGCTTGGCGCCGATCTCTGGCACATGCCGGGCTTCACGGCAGGGCTTGCGATCGGCGCATCGACGGGCCAGCTGCGGATGGCCGGCCGTGCCGACCGGATCGACGCCAATTCCGGTCATGCGGGCTTCTACGCGCGCGGCGAGAGCGGAGGCTTCAATCTCGCATCCGCCATCAGCTACTCCTTCGCGGCACTCGAATCCTCTCGTACGATCGGATTCCTGGGCGAAACTGCGACCGCCTCCTCGCGCGCGAACACCTTTGCCGCCTCGCTCGGCGTCGCACGTCCCTTCGCGACTGGATGGGGCTTTACGGCCGAGCCGTTCGCCGAGGCCGACTGGTATTCGACGCGGCAGGGCAGTCTATCCGAAGCGGGGGCACCGGGCGTAAACCAGCTGGTGCAGGCCGGCAGCTTCGACGTCGCCTATGGCACGGCAGGTCTGCGCACCCATCACCAAGTGATGATGCCGAACGGCCAGACGGCCCAGCTCGGCGCCACGCTCGCCGTCCGCCACCAATTGACCGGCAGCGCGGCGTCCACCACCGCGGCCCTGGAGGGCGCCCCCGGCATTTCGTTCGCGATCACCGGCGTCGAGCGTGCACGCACGGTCGCGCTCACCGGCGCGGAGATCCGGTGGGATCTCACGACTGCGACCTCGTTCAAGGCGTCCTATGAGGGCGCATTTGCGCCGGGATATGACCGGCACACGGTGCGAGGCGTGGTCCGCAGCGAGTTCTAGGACCGCTCCACCTTGCCGATCTTCTTCACTGCCGCGATCAGCAGGGCGCTGTCGGTCACGACGAACTCGGCAAAAGCGGGAGCATCCTGATATCGCGCCCGAGATGTTTACGAAGCGTTAGCCATGTTCGATCGAGCCCGGAACGCGTGCCAGCACCCGCTGTTGCCCTCCCAACGGACGGAGGGAGCGATGCGCAATCTCGGAACCATCGACGTTGCATTGGACGAGATGCTGGTGAATCTCGCCGCGATCGTCTTGCGGCTTTCAAAGCCCGAGTTGACGCGAACGCCGGAAGCGCGGCGCGCGCTGGCGCAATCCGTCCATCAATATGCAGTCTGCGCGAAACGCTCGAGCGACCCTCGCGTCCACGAATTGAAGTCGCAGCTGGAAGAAACGCTGAAGCCAAGCCTGCGCATCGTCGCGATCGACGGCGTGGAGGTGTCGTAGTTCAGCACCGTCATTGCGAGGAGCTCTTGCGACGAAGCAATCCAGAATCCCTCCGCGGAACGATTCTGGATTGCTTCGCTGTGCTTGCAATGACGAGGTCGTTGAAGGTGCTCGTTCTACGACGCCTTTGCCTTTCCGCGCATCCGCCGCTTGCAGGTGCCCGGCAGCTTGGCCGCAAGGAAATCGCCGAGCGCCTCGACCCGCGCGGGCCGCGGGCCGCCGGGCGGCGTCACCAGGTGCACCGCGCCTTCGGCCTGCTTCCAGTCCTTCAGGATGACTTCGACCTCGCCGGAGGAAATGGCCTCACCGACGATGAACTCGGGCAGCTCGGCGATACCGAGGCCGGCGATCAGCGCCGGCATCACGGCTTCGCCGTTGTTGACGCGAAGCGGGCCGCCCGGGCGCACGCTGGCCTGCTCGCCGGCCGAATTGGTGTAGTGCCAGACGTTCGGCGTCGAGAGATAGGCGTAGCTGAAGCACTTGTGCTGGGCGAGATGCATCGGATGCGTCGGCCTGCCGTGGCGCTTGAGATAGGACGGCGCGGCCACGGTATAGCGTGGCATGGTGAAGAGCTGGCGTGCGAGTAGCGACGAATCGGGCAGCCGCGCGATCCGCACGGCCATGTCGAAGCCTTCGCCGATCAGATCGACGGTCGCATCGCTCAGATGAAGATCGACCGAGACTTCCGGATAGGCCTGGAAGAATTCCGGCAACAGCGGCGCTACCGCCTTGATCCCGAACGTCATGGGCACGGCGAGCCGGACCAGCCCGCGTGGCGCCACCGATTGCGCCAGCGCCTCGTTCTCCGCGGCTTCCCCATCGACGAGCAGGCGCGTCGCGCGCTCCGCGAGCTTGTGCCCTGCATCGGTCAGCGCGAGGCGACGCGAGGTGCGGTTGAACAGCCGGGCGCCGAGCCGCTCCTCCAGCCGCGTGACCGCCTTGGAGACCGTCGCCTTTGAGGTGGCGAGCTCACCGGCCGCGGCCGCGAACGACCGCAGCTCCACCACCTTCGCGAATATGGCGAGCGCCTCGAAATCGGGGAGTTTGGCCATGGCGGCACCGGGTCTCTTTGGGAAACAATGGGTTTCAGCAGTTTCTATTTCTATACCAGGCTGGACGGCTTATCCAAGCGTCATCAGGAGTGACGCAGATGATCGAACTCAGACCTTTCGCAAAGCTCGGCGGCGCCGACCACGGTTGGCTCAAGGCCAAGCATCATTTCTCCTTCGCCAGCCATTATGACCCGAACAACATGGGCCATGGCGCCTTGCGGGTGTGGAACGACGATGAAATCGCGCCCAACACCGGCTTTCCCGCCCATCCCCACGCCAACATGGAGATCATCACCTATGTGCGCGAGGGCGCGATCACCCATCAGGACAGCCTCGGCAACGAGGGGCGGACCGAGGCAGGCGACGTGCAGGTGATGAGCGCGGGCAGCGGCATCCGCCACTCCGAGTACAATCTCGAGCCGACCAGGACGCGGATCTTCCAGATCTGGATCGAGCCGACCGAGCACGGGGGACAGCCGACCTGGGGCTCGAAGCCGTTTCCGAAGTCGGACCGCTCCGGCAAGCTCGTCACCATTGCGAGCGGGTTCAAGGACGACGCGGACGCGCTGCCGATCCGGGCCGATGCGCGGGTGCTCGCCACCACGCTGAAGGCCGGCGAGAGCGCCGAGTATGAGCCGCAGACGTCGCGGCATCTCTACCTCGTGCCTGCGGCCGGCTCCGTCGAGATCAACGGCGTGCGCGTCAATGCGCGCGACGGCGCCGCGATCCACGACGAGGCCAGGCTGAAGATCACGGCTCTGGAAGACTCCGAGCTCGTGCTCGTCGACGCGGCGTAACGATCCAAGCAATCCATCATCTATCCCAATCCCAACGGAGACCACCCATGACCAAAGTTCTCGTCCTCTATTATTCCGCCTATGGCCACATCGAAGCCATGGCCAACGCCGTCGCGGAAGGCGCGCGCGAAGCCGGCGCCATTGTCGACATCAAGCGCGTGCCGGAGCTGGTGCCGGCCGAGGTCGCGAAAGCCTCGCACTACAAGCTCGATCAGGCCGCGCCAGTCGCCAAAATCGAGGACCTCGCGAACTACGACGCGATCATCGTCGGCACCGGCACACGCTTCGGCCGCATGGCCTCGCAGATGGCGAACTTTCTCGACCAGGCCGGCGGGCTCTGGGCCAAGGGCGCCCTGCACGGCAAGGTCGGCGGCGCCTTCACTGCGACCGCGACCCAGCACGGCGGCCAGGAGACGACGCTGTTCTCGATCATCACCAACCTCCTGCATTTCGGCATGGTGGTGGTCGGCATGAACTACGGCTTCGCCGGCCAGATGAAGCTCGACGAGGTCACCGGCGGCGCACCCTACGGCGCTACCACGATCACCGGCGGCGACGGCAGCCGCCAGCCCAGCGCCAACGAGCTCGCCGGCGCACGCTATCAGGGCCGCCAGATCGCGGAGACCGCGAAGAAACTGCACGGCTGAGCTGTATGGCCAAGCCGCGCAGTCAAAGCCTTACGATCGACTGCATGGCTGATGCGATCTGGGCGGCATTCTGATTCGAGGATGCCGCCCCATCTATTTGACGGATCATATTGGACGAAGACGACGAGAATGGCTTTCGAACTCTTGCTGATTGCGCAGACGATCCGCAGGCCCGCCCAGGCACTGATGCGGCGCTGGTATTGCCGCAGCCTGTTCCGGGCGTCACGCGGCCGGATGTGCGCCGGCTGCGCGGGATCTTGAAGCCGGGCGCCAGCCTCAAGCGCGTTCGGCTTTCTTCCTGACAAGCTCCTTGCCGATCGGCCGCGCAGGCTCACTCCGCAGCACCAGCGAGGTCGTGACGGCGCCGAAACCGGCAATACGATCCACGATCGTTTCGAGATCTTCCGGCGCCGGCACCAGCACTTTCAACACGAAGCAGTCATCGCCCGTCACGCGATGGACTTCGACGATGTGGGGAATTTCGCTGAACCGTTTGAGGCAGGTCTTGATATGCTCATGCGAGGTGCGCAGGCGCACGAGCGCCATCAGGCCGAGCCCGAGGGCGCGCGGGTTGATACGGGCGCCGTAGCCTTCGATGATCCCGGCTTCCTCGAGCCGCTTGACCCGTTCGGAGACGGCCGGCTGGGACAGCCCTACGGAGCGGCCAAGCTCGGACAGCGGCACCCGCGCGTTGGCCTGCAGTGCCTCGAGGATCTTCAAATCCTTGGCGTCGACGCTCCCGAAGCGATCCAACAAAATTCTCCGTTCCACCTTGAGATCATCGGCAGACGGCCGCTTCCGCCGATGACTTGCCATGTGATGCAGGACCGCGATCGGCCACACTGCGACGTCACCTCAGATATCACGGGACGATCATGCACGACATCATCACTTTGCCCGGCCTCGGCGGCTCCGGCGATGCCCATTGGCAAACGCTATGGGAGCAGGCTGATGCCCGCGCCAGGCGATTTCAGCCGGCGAGCTGGGACCAGCCGGACCTCCGCGACTGGGAGCAGTCCCTGGAGCGCGCGGTCGAGCGCTGCGCGAGGCCGCCTGTCCTGGTCGCACACAGCCTCGCCTGCCTGCTGGTGGCGCACTGGGCCGCTCGCTTCCCCTCCGCGATTGCGGGCGCCTTTCTGGTCGCTGTCCCCGATCCGGACGGCGCCAACTTTCCCGCGGAGGCCGCCGCGTTCCGGCCGGTCCCGAACGGCACGCTGCGCTTTCCCGCGCTCGTCATCGCGAGCACCAATGATCCCTATGGCGCGCTCGAGGCGACCCGGCAACGGGCACATGATTGGCAGTCCGGCCTGATCGTGGCTGGCGCACTCGGCCACATCAATGCCTCGAGCGGGCTCGGCGACTGGCCGCAGGGACGCGCATTGCTGGACGCTTTCAGTGCGGGCCTGCGGAGGTGACGGCGAGAAGGACGGCAACGATCAGCGTGGTCCCTTGCCAATCGCACGCGCCGCGAGTGAGGCGAGCTTCGGGTGGCGGCGCAAGCCCTGCGCGGCATGGTCCCGCCATGCATAGGGCAGGCCGCGCCAGGACAGCGCGACGCTGACATCGGTCAGCGGGATCTTCGTGGCGCCGAAGCGGCGCTTGTAATCCTGGTTGCCGATGCTGAGATCGAAACGACGCACGCCCTTTGCATGCAGCGCCGCCATGGTGCGCTCGATGACGAGCAGCCCGGGCGAGCAACTCGACCATGAATCGCCGCCGTGGCTGATGCGCAGCAGATAATAGGTTGCGCCTTGCCTGACGCCGAACGAGGTGCCGATGACGCCCTCGTCGCAAACCAGCGCCGAGACGACGGCATAACCTTCTCTGATGCCCTGGCGGGCAACCTCACGATAGAACCGCGCATGGGTCTCGTCGTTGAGGACGAACGGCGAGCCGAGCTTTTGCATGCGCGCCTGCTGCTGCACATCCATCACGTCCAGCAGTTCGAGCGCGCGCGCGATATCCGTGGCGATCTCGAACCGCGCGCCGGTATGACGGGTGAAGACGCGCCAGCAGCGCGGCATCTGCATGCGCTTGATCGAGGCCTGGTAGGATTCGTAGTCGTCGCCCATCAGCACGAGATTGCCATTGAGCGAGGAGGATCCGATCCGGCCGAGCGACACCAGCGGATTGGGCTTGCCGCCGACTTGCGCCGGCATCTTCCTCAGGCGGAGCAGATCGAAACCGTCGGGCAGCGCCCGCAGCGCGTCGATCAGGGCCCTGTTGAACGCACCCGCTGCCCCCGCGTCCAACGCAGCATCGAGCATCAGGATCGGCGCGTTATTGTCGGAGACGCCGAGGTCCGCGAATTCGACGACGCGGATGCCGCGCCTGACGTGGCTGATCATCGGCACGATCGCGATGTCCTTGCCGCTGGCGGCATCGGAGACCACGGCGATCAGCGGGGTGACTTCGCGAAACGCCTCGTACCAGGCGCCCAGCCAGTAGACATGCTGGAACGCGGTGCGGTGTCCGCCATTCAGGCGCGAGGCCACCTGCCGCCAGTCACGCAGGAAATCGATCGCGATTCCCGACGTGCTCGACGCCCGACCATCCAATTGCTCGACGCTGAGAAAGGTCATTCGTTGCGCATACGACTACTGAGTGTTTCCAGATAGATGATGTTCTGCTGCAGACCACAAGCAACGTCTCTGCTCATCCTTAAGCAGTTGCCACTCGGGACGGCCCGGCTGCGACAAGCTGTCAGGGTTTTGGTTCCATCTGCTCGACGCATTGGAACCTCGCCAGGAAGTGGAGGCCGGCCACGGCAAAAGCGAACATGAACCAGATCGGATTCTGCCGATCGAGCAGGAAGGTCTCGGTGGCTCCGTAGTACAGACCGAACAGCCATACGGTCAGGAACAGCTTGGCCAGCGCGCTGCTGCGGCTGTGCGCCTGGGCCGTCTGGAAATTGCCGAGCGGCGCCAGCACGAAGACGAGAACGACCAGCAACAGGCCAGGCAGGCCGATGGTGACTGCGAGATCGAGATAGCTGTTGTGGCTATGAGCCGCGGTGGTCGCCCATTCGGCACCTTGCGCGGTCTGACGTGCCGTCACGTCGTCCCAGAACGCCGCATAGCCGTGACCGATGATCGGCTTCTCCGCGACGGCCGCGAGCGCGAACTCCCAGATCGCGGAGCGGCCGGTGAAGGTGGGATCGAGCGGAAGCAGCCGCGTCAAGCCACCGAGCGCCGGGCTCATGACGCTGCCGACCGTGAGCAGGTTCATCAGGATCAGCGGCACGAAGCAGATGATCCGCTTCAGCCACGCGCTCCGCGTGACGAAGACCAGCGACGCCAGCGCGTAGATCGCAACGCAAAGCACCGAGGACGTCTTGCCGCCGGTGAAGATCAGGAAGATGCCGGCAAGCGCGGCGATCGCCGGGCCCATCACGAAGGAGCCGACGGCGGACAGGTAGATGCCGACATAGACCAGTATGGTCATCACCGGCGAGGCGACGTTCTTGTGGCCGAAACTGCCGCGCCAGTCGCCGGCGAGCTGCGGCTCGGTGATATCGAGCGCCGTGTGGATCGAATATTGCGGCGCGAGGAAGACGCCGAGATAGCACAGCGCTAGCAGCGCCAGCGCGGCGGCACCGAGGCAAAGGTTGAAACTGCGCTGCGTCGGCGGCAGCAACGGCAGCAAGACGGCGAGCGATGTCACGCTGGCCGTGAGCACGAACCGCTGGAGCGAGACGCCGCGGCTCTCGGAGAAGACGATGTTGACCATCAGCCACCCCACGAGACAGAGATGAAGCGGTGTCAGCAGGCTCTTCAGCGCAGGCGCATCCGAGATTGCGACACACAGCATCGCGACCGCAGCCAGGAGCCCCCAGGAGACATAGGTCAGTGCCATTCGTCCGCCCACGATGGCGGTGACGTCGGGATTGCGCAGGTCCGGGAACGGATCGAGCGTCACCAGCACCAGCAGCAGCGACCCGACCGCCACGACGCAGCGCGCTGCGTGCAAGGCGTTGAGCCCCGCAAGGGCGTGGCGCAGGACATGGCCGAGCGATCTCGCCTCGATCTCAGTCGTGTCTGCGGCGCTGCGATCCAAACTGCAATCCATAGGCAAGTGATGGGCGGGGGGCCTCAATTTCTAGCTCGTCCCCGTTAACCATCCGTCAACCAGCATCCCGACGATGGCGGACACTCGTGCAATCGAGCTGCGGCCGCATTCTTCCAGGCTTGCCATCGGCTCGATGGCTCCGGCTTAACGCTAATACACGAAACCGGCGCCGTGCAGACCTTCGCGGCAACGCTTCGACCACAATGGGGATATCATCCGCAGCGCCCGAGGTTGCGTCCGCTGGCGTTGGCAAGCGCGGCAGATGCGCCCTGGTTAATAGTCCATTAAGAAGGCGAGCTGCCTCGTGATCACCGCCGACGACGTTCTCGAACTGCCGGTCGCACCGCGCGCGTCTGCCGGCATACGTAGCCCGCTGCCGGCGAACCCGGTCGCGGTATCCGTCGTCATTCCCGCCAAGAACGCTGCAGCCTATGTCGGGGAAACCATTGCGAGCGCGCTTGCGCAAGCCGATGTCGGCGAGGTGATCGTCGTGGACGACGGCTCGTCCGACGACACTGTTGCGATCGTCCGTGACGTGCACGACTCGCGGGTGCGCCTGATCCAAAACGACTCCGCCGGCGTCTCGGCGGCGCGCAATCTCGGCGCCCGGCATGCGAGCGGCGAGTGGCTCATCTTCCTCGATGCCGACGACCGCCTGCGGCCCGGCGCGGTGGCGGCGCTGCTGGCGGCAGCGCGCGGTGCTCCACGCGCGGTTCTCGTCTATGGCGATTACAACACGATCGACAGCGAAGGACGGCAGATCGGTCGGCGCGACCTGCTGAAAGCACGCCGCAAGCCATCAGGCGACGTGCTGGAGCGGCTCGCGAGCGGCAACTTCATCGTCAATGGCGGCATCGCGCTTACCCGCGCGGAGGCTTTCCGCGCCATCGGCGGTTTCGACGTCTCCCTCAAATATTGCGAAGACTGGCATTGCTGGTGCCGCCTTGCGGCAATCGGCGAGTTCGAATTCGCGCCAAAGCTCCTGCTGGACTATCGCCTGCACACCGCCAACACGATGAACGCGGCGGTGCGAACACCGCAGGATTTCTTGCCGGCGGTCGCACGGGTGTTCGACGACGGGCTGATCCTGGCGAGACTGCCCGAGGGCACGGCGAGCGGGTTGCGCCAGGCAGCCGAGATCCATCTCGTCACCTATTCGGCGATGCAAGCGGTTCGCTTCGGCAGGTATCGCGAGGCCTTCGCTTATCTCGCGATGATCGGCCGGCGGTCGCTCAAATCGCTGCCACGCTCCGCGATCAGGGTCGCCCTCGCCCGTTTCGGCATCTAGTCCGCCGCCGCCTCAAGAGACGATCTTTGAGGCCTCATAAGGCTTCGGCTCGACGCCGAAAGCCGCCAAGGCAGCGCCAAACGCAACCATCATGGGATGCATCGCGACGACGGCTTTCGACGACGTCAACAAGGCTGCGGTGCGAACCAGCGACAGCGGCAGCCGTCCAAGCATCTGCGCGAACACCCGCGCCCGCGCCGCCGCGCTCTGCGCGGCCTTGTACTGCACACGATAGTTGATCGCACCGATGCGCAGGCCGCGCTTCGCGATCCAGCCGAGGCTGGTGCGGTTGTGCGGAACGGTCTCGGTGATGACGGCCTCCGCAGTCCAGTGGAAGCGCAGGCCGGCGTCACGGCACCGCACGAAGAAGTCGCAATCGCCGCCACCGAGGAAATTGAAGCGCAGATCGAACGCGGGACGCTCGAATCGTTCGAAAGCGGCACGGGTGATCAGACAGTTGCCGCAGCCATAGATCAGCGGCACCGCCCCGCTATAGTCATAGGCGGGACAGAAGGCCGGATGCCGCGCCAGCCAGGGTTGGCTGTCGTCGTCGAACACCGGCAGCACCGGCCCGCCGACCACGTCGGCGCCGGTCGCCTCCGCGGTGCGAACCATCAGCTCGAGCCAGTCGGGTGAGGCGATCTCGTCGTCGTCGATCATCAGGAAGCGGGTCGCGGCGGGGAACAACGCTTGCGCCGTCTCGAACGCGGCGTTGATCGCCTGGCAATTGCCCTGCCGTTTCTCGACGAGGCAGACGCCCTGGAGCCGGCCATCGGCGAGATACTCGGCGGCGACCGGCGCGCTCTCGCGCCGCGCAGCGTCATTCTCGACCATGACGACGGCGAAAGAGCGGGGTGTACGCTGGCTCGCAAGCGAGTCCAGGGTCAGCCGCAGATGCTGCGGGCGCCGGAAACAGGGAATGCAGACGACAATTCCAACCGACAGGTCGATGACGCGGGAGCTCGCCACGATCTCCCGGTTGGGATCGCACACGACGTCCGAGATGCGCGTGGCGGACAGGTCTGTCGGGATCAATGTCATGACGTCCTAGATGTCCGAGATATATTGAAAAAGCCCTGCTTCGATCGCGCGGATCGACCTCGTCCCGCGATGGCACGCCGCAGCGGAACAGATGCGTGCCAAAATGAACGGTCGGCGCGCGGCACATCCGCCACGCCACGCCGGCCATCTGCAGTCATCTTGGCCCAACACCATGCAGTTAACCGCCTTCGCGTGCTTCTGCCGCAGAACCTCGCACGCGTGGTAGTGCAATTCGCGGTCCAGTGCGCCGACAGCATCTCAACATGAACAACGCCGTAGTTAACGCCTATACGCATTAACCTGCCCGTAAGCACTGCGATCAGTGAGACGGCGCGGCATCAGATTTGCTCTTCGGGCAAGCAAGTCTTTTCCTGTAAATTTGAATAGAACAAGCGCGGTCAGAAAATCATGAACAAGCCAGCCACGATCGACTTCGCGACAGCCACGGCAATCAACGTCTCCGCGGCCACACCACCCACCCAGGCGCTGCACGATCTGGTCCCCGGCGAAGCACGCGACAGCCTGCTCGCCGTGCACGATGTGCTGTGCCGCGAGCTGCCGCAGGACCGGCTCGCCATCTATGAAGCCGGCGGCGGCTCGTGCAGCGTCCTGCCGCCGGAATTGCTGGGCCGCAGCAGAGTCACCGTCGTCGACATCGACGAGGACCAGGTCCGTAACAACACCTACGCCGACGAGGCGATCCTCGGCGACGTCCAGACCTACCGCTTCGGGCGCGAGACTTTCGATCTCGTGATCTGCTACAACGTCATCGAGCATCTGCCGAAGGTCGACGCCGCGCTCTTGAACTTCCGCGACTCGCTCAAGCGCGGCGGGATGATCCTGATCGGCGCGCCCAACCCGCGCTCGCTCTCCGGGGTCGTCACCAAATACTCGCCGCACTGGTTCCACGTCTGGTTCTACCGGCACATCCGCGGCATCAAGGATGCCGGCCTGCCCGGCGAACCGCCGTTCCCGACGTTCTTCCATCCGCTTGTGACGCTGCCCCGGCTCGTAGCATTCGCGGCCGCCAACGGCCTCGACATGATCTATCGTCGTGAAGTCGAGAGCCCGCGCTACCCTGAGATGCGCCGGCGCAAGCCGCTGTTCGCGGCCCTCGTCGACGCCGGCGCCGCGATGCTGAACGCTGTGCTTCCGCGCGGCACCGACGTCCGCCGCGGCGACTATCACGTCATCCTGAGGAAGCGCTGACGGGCATGGCACGCGTGCGGCCCATCACTGGACGAGCGGAAGCTCGCGGCCATGCTGCGCGCGGTAACGAACCATTAATTCCTGGAAAATTCCGGCATCGCGAGCCTGACAGGAACGAGCTGAACAGGCGCACGCGCTTAAACGCTTTGTTTGCCATTTCGGTGAATAGTCCCCCCGTGAGTATGGTTAATTTTCCCTGTTGCGTTGACTGGACACCCATATCCCGGGTGCGTGGCGTAGAGCGAAGAGTAACCCCTCAGCCCGCGGCAGTTGGAATGAAAGCTGGGGATCATGCTTGACTATAGCCAGCCGATCGACCGGGCCGGACCGGAGGCCCCGCAACGGAAGCCTCAGGCCGGCTTCAACGTGCTGGAGCTCGCCAATCTGCTCTGGCGGCGAAAGGTAGCGATCACCGCGGCCGCCCTGCTCGGCGCGATGCTTGCAGTCACCATCGGCAAGAGCGTGACGCCCCGCTACACCGCCACCGCCCAGCTCTATGTCGACCCGCGCGAGCTTCAACTCGTCGACCGCGAACTCACGCCCCGCGCGCAGGACGTCTCCGGCATGTCCATGGTGGTGGAGAGCCAGGCGCGCCTGATCACCTCCAACAGCGTGCTGCTCCAGGTGATCCAGCAGGCCGGCCTCGAGAAGGATCCGGAGTTCGGCGGCGGTGACGGCAAGAGCCTGATGTCGTCGCTGCTCGGCCTCATCGGCCTTCAGCCTCGCGCGCCCTCCGCCGCGGAGGCGAAGGAAGTGCAGCTTGCGGCGCTCGAGGCGCTGAACAGGCACATCACCGTCCGCAAGACCGAGAAGAGCTTCATCGTCGACATCGAGGTCTGGTCGACGGATCCCGCAAAAGCGGCGATGCTGGCCAACACGCTGACCAATGCCTATCTCGCCGAATCCCGCAACTCGCAGGCTTCGGCCGCACGGCGCGCGACTAACGATCTCTCCAGCCGGCTGAAGGAGCTGCGCGATCGGCTGCGCAACGCCGAGACCGCGCTTGCGACTTACAAGGCCCAGAACAATTTCGTCGGCACCCAGGATGCGCTGATCAGCGATCAGCAGCTTTCCGCCAGCAACCAGCGCCTTTCCGCTGCACGCGCAGCGACCATGGACGCGCAGGCGCGGCTCGACCAGATCGAGGCGAGCCGCCGTACCGCTGCCGATGCCGGCGCGATTCCGGAAGCGCTGCAATCGCCAACCATCGCGAACCTGCGCGCGCAATATGCCGACGCCCGCAAGAAATATGCGGAGCAGGCCGGCGAGCTCGGACCACGCCATCCGGCGCTGCGCCAGACGGAGAAGCAGGTCGAGGACCTCAAGCGCACCATCGCCGAAGAGATCGACCGCTTCGCTCAGTCCGCCAAGAACGATTTGACGCGCGCCCGCGATTTCGAAGCCTCGCTCAACCGGGCGCTGGAAGCGCAGAAACGGCAGAGCGTGCAGCTCAGCCAGGCCGCCGTGCGCTTGCGCGAGCTCGAGCGCGAAGCCGATGCCAGCCGCGACGTCTATCAGTCTTTTCTCAAGCGCTCCCGCGAGACCGAGGAACAGGAGAGTCTGAATACTTCGGCGGCCCGGGTCATCGGCGAGGCGACGGTGCCGCAGCGGCGCTCGTTCCCGCCGGCAATGAGCCTGTTCGCGATGATCGGCTTCATCTTCGGCGCGATCGCCGCGTCAAGCTGGTTCGTCGCGGCCGAGCTCCTGCTCGGCGCAACCGCACCGGCACCGACGCCCGCCCGTCCGCAGCGCGCGCTGGCGCCGGATGCAGCGCGGGCTCCGCAGCGCGCGCGCCCAGAGGCCTTGCCGCCTCAGCCGACCGCGCTAGTTCCGGAAGTCGAGCAGATGCCGCCGGAACTTGCCGCGCCCCCGCTCCAGCCTTCGATGGTCGAAGAGCCCCTGATCGAGCGACCGCTGATCGCACGCTTCCAGGAGGCCGACGTCATCCGTACGCTCGGCGCCATCCTCGCCACCGGCGGCGGCATCGACCTCACGCGGCTGGGTTGGCCGACGCTCCGTCCCGGCTTTCCGCTGACGACGCTGCTCAACGCCTGGCGCGACATGCGCGCATCAGCGGCCCGGCGCGCCGGCGGCAAGCCGATGCCGGTCATCGCGCTCGTCGGTGCCGGCACGACCACCGGACGGAGCGTGACCGCGCTGAATTTCGCTCTGGCGGCCGCGCGCGACGGCGCCCGCGTGCTGATGATCGATGCCGACCATCAGGTCCGCTCGCTCTCGAACAAGGTCGTCCGTCCCGGCAAGAACGAGCCGAGCAGGCTCGGCTGGCTCTCGATCGGCAGCAAAGGCGCACGCGAGATCAAGACGGTCAACGGCATTTCGGTGCTGCCGTCCGCGGAGGGTGACGCCGGCAAGACTGGCGACGCGATCCGCAAGGCGATTGCCCAGGCCCGTTCCGCCGGAGGCTATGATCTCGTCGTCCTCGACGGCCCGGCGATGCCGCTCTCGGCCAGCGGTCGCAAGCTGCTCGACGACATCGACTCGCTGGTGGCCGTGTTGCCGACCAGCCTCGACGTCAACGACAGCCTGGAAGAGGTGCTGTCCGCGCTCGGCTCCGCCGAGCGGAAGCTCGTCGGGGTCGTGCTCGACGAACTGACTCCCGCCATGCAAACGCGCCAGCGAGGCAAACAATATGCTTGAGCGCCGCGTCAACATCGACGGACGGGCGGCGACCGCCGACGTGCCGAGACTCACCGTCGGCGGGCTTCGCATGGCCGCGCTCGACCTGGAAGCCACCGCCGATTTCATGATCGAGGCGACCAACCCTGACAGTCGCATCGGCCGTCCACTGTTCCTGACCTCGGCCAATGGCGAGGTGCTGGCGCGCTGCTCGACCGAACCGCAGACCGAGCGGCTGTTCCGCGCCGCCGACCTGATCAACGCCGACGGTCAGCCGCTGGTCGCCGCCTCGAAGCTGCAGTCCTGGTTCCCGCTGCCGGAGCGCGTCGCGACCACCGACCTGTTCCACGTCGTCGCGCGCAAGGCCGAAGCCCTGGGCCGCACCTTCTATATGTTCGGTGCCAGCGAGGCCGAAAACGCCGCTGCGGTCGAGAACGTGCAGAAGATGTATCCGCATCTCAAGATCGTAGGCCGCAGCCACGGCTATCTGCGAGGCGAGGCGCTGCGCGCCAAAGTCGAGGAGATCAATGCCCTCGCGCCGGACTATCTGTGGGTCGCGCTCGGCGTACCCAACGAGCAGGCATTCGTGCAAGAGTTCACGCCGCATCTGACCAATGTTGGCGTCATCAAGACATCCGGCGGCCTGTTCAATTTCTTGTCAGGCAGCCGTTCCCGCGCGCCGCAATGGATGCAGAAGATCGGACTCGAATGGGCCTGGCGCACATTGCTCGAACCACGTCGTCTGTTCTGGCGCTATTTGACCACCAACCCCCGTGCGCTCTATCTTCTCTTCAGCCGCAACCGTACCGTCCGCTAAGAATAGAGCAAAAGACGACATGACCGACCGACCGACCGTCCTCGTCACCGGGGGCGCGGGCTATATTGGCTCGCATGCCTGCCGCGCACTGACCGCCGCCGGCTATCAGCCCGTCGTTTATGACAATCTCTCGACAGGTCATCGCAGCTTCGTATCCGGCCCGCTGGTGACGGGCGATCTGCTCGACGGCGCGATGCTGGCGCGCGCCTTCGCCGACCACAAGATCACCGCGGTGATGCATTTCGCTGCGGCGAGCCTCGTCGGCGAGTCCATGACCGACCCGCAGAAATACTACATCAACAACGTCCAGGGCACGCTGTCGCTGCTGCAGGCCATGCGAAACGCGGGCTGCCATCGCATCGTGTTCTCCTCGACCGGCGCCGTCTACGGCAACGCCGATTCCAAAGCGCTGCCGGAGGACTTTCCCTGCGCGCCGATCAATCCGTACGGCGCCTCGAAGTTGATGATCGAACGCATGCTCGCCGACTACCGCACGGCCTACGGCTTCGGAGCGTTCTGCCTGCGCTATTTCAACGCCAGCGGCGCCGATCCGGCCGGCGGCATCGGCGAAATGCGCGACAACGAAACCCACCTCATTCCCCGCGCCATGATGGCGCTGCAGGGCCACGTCGAGTTCGCGGTGTTCGGTAACGACTACGACACGCCCGACGGCACCGCGATCCGCGACTACATCCACGTCACGGACCTTGCGGCGGCGCATCTCGCGGCGCTGAAGCTTCTGGAAGACGGACATGCCGGCGGCAGCTTCAATCTCGGCACCGGCTCCGGCTTTTCGGTGCGCGAGATCCTCGACGCGATCAGGCTGGAGACCGGGCGCGAGGTGCCCCACACAGTCAAGCCACGCCGTGCCGGCGACCCCACCTATCTGGTCGCGGATCCCTCTGCCGCGAGAAAGGTGCTGAACTTCGTGCCGCGTCACTCCGACCTGCCTACGGTCATCCGCACGGCCTGGGCCTGGCACCAGAAGGCGCATCCGTTCAGATCGCGTTAGGCAAACGCTGCTCCCATTGCTTGCCTGCCCTGCCCTCGAGCGGGTAGAATGCATGCTTGCGGCCGCCCGGGCGTATCGCCGACGGCCGCACGCTTCGCATTGCCGACGACGATGTCGGCTTGCATGGCTCGGCCCATTGCCGCCAGCCGATTTTTCCGAGCGAAGCGATGGCCAAATACCCGTGTCGACCCGTCATCGAGGCGCGGATTCAAGGAGCATCGACCACATGTATCAGGCTGCACGCCTGGAATTCGAGCGCGTGATGGAGGAGTTCGTCCGCTGGCATGTCGTGCCAGAGGGCGAGCGCTCGCCCGCGCCTGCCTGGTGGTGGGGGCCTGCCATGGCAATGGTCGACGATCGGGAGCCGATGAGCGAAACATGCTGCCGCGCGTTGAATCTGTGCGAAGGAACGAGCTTCGCCGAGGGCGCGCGCACCATTCTCGCGCTGTTCGTCGAGCAGACGTCACTCACGGATCCCCAGGATTTTCCGAGCAAGGCCGACGGAGGCGAACACGAGGTGCGCGAGCTGCACCCGCAACCGTCAGACGACAGCGCGTTTCAACCGTAACGCCGCGCCTTCCCCGGCCGGTTCCGGCTGGAGCGGCGGCGCGACCGGTAGCAGAACAGGTCGCAGCAACTCGGCCATCTGCTGCGCCGGCAGCGGCTTGGAGATGAGGAAGCCCTGCATCTCGTCGCAGCCATGGGCCCGCAGGAACGCTTCCTGCTCGGCATTCTCCACGCCTTCGGCGACGACCGTCATGCCGAGTGCCTTGCCCATGCTGATGATCGCCTGCGCGATCGCCTGATCCTCCGAATCCTGCGGCAGGTCGCGCACGAAGGAGCGGTCGATCTTGATGGTGTCGATCGGAAAGTGCTTCATCAGCGACATCGACGAATAGCCGGTGCCGAAATCGTCGATGGCCAGACGGATGCCGCGGCTCTGGATGGAGTCGAGCACCTTGAGCGCGCGGCCGACGTTGCGCATCATCATGCTCTCGGTCACCTCCAACTGGAGCAGCACCGGCGACATGCCGGAGGCCGCCAGCGCCTCGTCGACGTCCTGCAACAGATGTTCGTCGGCAAACTGCCGCGGCGACAGGTTGACCGCCATCGATACCGGCAACAGGCCGCGGCGTTGCCAGGCCATCGCCTGCGCGCAGGCCTCATTCAGCACCCAGCGACCGATCGGCACGATCAGCCCGGTTTCCTCCGCGAGCGGAATGAACTGTGCGGGCGAGACGTTGCCGAGATCGGGATGGCTCCAGCGCAGCAGCGCTTCCACCCCGGTAATCTGGCCCGTCTCCATGTCCACCTTGGGCTGATAGTTCAGCGAGAACTGCTCGCGCTCCAACCCGCGGCGCAGCGCACTTTCGAGCGACAGCCGCTCGATCGACTGCGTCTTCACTTCCTTGGAGAAGAAGCGATAGCCGTTCTTCCCGTCTTCCTTGGCGAGATACATCGCCATGTCGGCGTTCTTGGTCAGCGTCTGCGCGTCCGAGCCGTTGGCCGGATACATCGCGATGCCGATCGAGGCCGTGGTATGGCACTCGTGCCCGGCCAGCTCCATGGGCTCCGCAAGCGTGGCGAGCAGCTCGGTCGCGATGCGCTGGACATCGTCGACCTCGCCGCACTGGTCGAGGATCACCACGAACTCGTCCCCGCCAAGGCGCGCCACTACGTCGCTCGTGCGCAACGCGCCGCGCAGGCGATTTGCCACTTCGAGCAAGAGCAGGTCGCCGGCCTCATGCCCCAGCGAATCGTTGATGACCTTGAAGCGGTCGAGATCGATGAACAGCACCGCAAAGCGGTGATCGTGGCGCTGTGCCGCTTCGATCGCCTCGTGCAGCAGCTCGTTGAACGTCTCGCGGTTCGGCAGGTCGGTCAGGCTGTCATGCGAGGCGAGGTATTCGATCCGCTCGTCCGCCTTGTTCTTCTCGTCGGCGCGATCAAAGTTCTCCATTGCGAAGGAGACGTTGTCCGCCAGACGCTGCAACAGCTCGACGAATTCGGGCGTGAAGGTGCCCGGTTCGGTCGACATGTAAATCATGACGCCCACCGCCTGGTCGTGCGCGACGAGCGGAAACGCGGCACCCGACCGTGCACCGTCCCCACGCACGACGGCATGGAAGACGCGGACGCGTTCGTCGTTGAGATAGTCGTTGCTGATGCAGGGCTGCCGCGTCCGGAACGCAGTGCCGCTCATTCCGCGACCTTCCGGCCGCTCGGGATCGATGGAGAGACGGACGCTGCGCGTGGTGGCGGCGGACGGACCGGCGGCGGCTACGATTTCGAGCTGGTCCGTGCCGGCTCTGGCCAGCGCGATCGTGGTCGAGTTGAACTTCGCGCCATTCGATGCAGCAACGCACACCAGGTCGAACAGCTCGGCACGCGACTTCGCCCTCATGATCGCTTCGTTGGTCGCACTCAGAGCCGCGAACATGCGCCTCAGGCGCTCCTTCTGCGCTTCGGTGCGGATCTTCTCCTCGGCGCGATCGAAATTGTCGAGCGCGAAAGAGACGTTCTCTGCGAGGCGTCCGAGCAGCTGGACCAGATCGGGCGTGAACGTGTCTTCCTCCGATGCGAGGAACAGCAGAATGCCGACGGGCTTCCGCCCCGCTTTCAGAAGCGGGAAGCACGCCGCAGCCCTCGTCCCATCTTCGAGGGCCTTTGTGCGCCAGTGTGCGGACCGCGGTTCGTTCAGATATTCGTTCATGACGCTGGGCCGGCCCGTGCGCAGCGAGGTCCCGATGATTCCCTGGCCCTCGGGATGATCCGGGGAAATTGCGCAGGTGCGCCCCACCATTCGCTCCTGCAGGCGGCCCTTCACGGCGACGACCCGAACGAGCTCGTGTTCTTCATCGATGATGCCGATCGTCGCGGAGGCGAACAGATCGCCGAGCACAGCCGCCTGGCAGGTCGCCTCGAACAACTCATCGCGCGTCTTGGCGCGCATGATGGCTTCGTTGGTTGCGCTCAGCGCCTCGAACATGCCGCTCAGACGATTGCGCTGCTTGTCCGCTCGCGCCTTCTCGTCAGCACGGTCGAAACTTTCGAGCGCGAAGGCGACATTGGCCTGGAGCTTGCGAAGTAACTCGACGAGTTCGGGCGTGAAAGTGCCGCGCTCCGGGGAATTGAACAGGAAGATTCCCTCGACCCGGTCGCCGTTGTACAGCGGCAAAGCCGCGGAGGAGGCGATGCCGTTGCGGCGCGCGCTAGCATGCCACGGCGCGATGCGATCGTCGGCGAGCACATCGTTGCTGACGGCGGGCTGGCGAGTGCGGAACGCAGTACCCGTCAGTCCGCGCCCTTCGGGCACCCGGTCGGAACTGGAGAACGTGAAGTTACGAACCTGGTCCGCATTCGGTCCGTAGCAGGCGACGACGCGCAGCAGCTCGGCCTGATGGTCGAACAGCGCGATGGTGGCCGAGGTAAACTTGGCTCCCTTCGCGGTCGCCTCGCAGACAAGGTCGAACAGCTCGGCCCGCGACCGCGCCCGCAGGATCGCCTCGTTGGTGGCGCTGAGCGCCGCATACATTCGCGCCAGGCACTCTTCTTCCGCGGCGATCCTGGCTTTCTCGGCCTCGCGGTCGAAATTCTCGATGGCGAACGAAACGTTCTCCGCCATGCGCAGCAGCAGGGCGACGATCTCCTCATCCTTGGCCCAGGAACGGCTGATGAAGAACAGCAGCACGCCGACGCTCTCGCCGTACCTGATCAGCGGCGCGACGACGCAGGCGGCGACTCCGGTGTTGACGTTGGCCTGCTCCCACGGCGTGCCCTTGGTCCGGCTGGCGAGATCGTCCTCGACGATGGCTTTCTGCGTCCGGAATACCTCGCCGGATACGCCGCGGCCATAGGGGTTTGCCGGATCGATCGAATAGCGTGCCTGGGTGACGAGCTCCAGATTCTGCCCGGTTGCAGCGACAGGCTTCATCCAGTGCGAATTCGGCTCGCGGAGCAGCACGATGGTCGCCAGCGACTTGCCGCCATAAACCGCGGCGTCGCAGACGAGCTGGTATAGCTCCTGCTCCGTCTTGGCGCGAAGGATGGCCTCGTTGGTGGCGCTGATGGCGCCGAACATGCGGTTCAGCCGCCGTGTCGCCCGCTCGCCGGCCTGCCGCGCGGTCTCTCGCGCGAAATTGTCCAGCGCATAGGAGATGTTGGCCGACATGCGCTCGAACAGCGACACCATCTGCTCATTGAGCGAATTTGCTTCGCGGCGGGTGACGTAGAGCACGCCGACACTCTTGCCGTTGCAGAGCAGCGGCAGCGCAGCGGCCGCGCCGATGCCGGCTGGGGCCGCTCCGTCACGCCATGCCAGCGAACGCGGATCGTTCAGATAGTCGTTGCTGATGCACAGCTTCTGGTCCCGAAATGCCTCGCCTCCGACGCCCGATCCTTCGGGAGTACCGGCTTCCGTCGTGATCACGATCGAACGCAGCCGCGCAATGTCTTCGCCGCAGCCGGCCGCAAAACACAGCCGCCGGCCATCCGGCTCGACCAGGAACACCGCAACGGCCAAGAAATCCCCGCTCGAAAACCCGGCGTCGCAGACCTTCTGGTACAGCTCGTCCGGGGATTTCGCGTAAAGGATCGCTTCGTTAATGGCGCTCAACGCCGCAAATGTGCGCGCGAGTGTCGTCGGCACGATCTCAGCTCCCGGGCATTCTGCCTATTTCTCCCGGGTAACTTTATGGGAGGCGACCGCCTAAGTGGTCGTTATTGCGCGCTGCAAACCGTCCATCAAAGTGAACGAGCTGCGAATGTGGGACGCCAAATTGTCTATAATACCGCCGCACGGCCAAACTCGAGCCAAGGCCGCTCCCTTCACGAATTTCCGGCCCCGTATTGGTTTACGGAAGATTGATATTCGCAGCAAAGCTTGAGAGGCCGGCAAGGCCGGCGCGATCCCGACCAGTTGCTCCCCTGCAACCTGACGGCGCCGGTTTGTGCCGCGCGATGGCGGCAACATCAAAACGGCAGCGCCACACCCGCCTTGATCTCCTTCAGCACCACATTGCTGCGGACGTAGCGGATGCCGGGAATGCGGAACATGAACTCGTCGAGGAAGCGGTTGTAGGCGGGCATGTCCTGCACGACGACGCGCAGGTGATAGTCGGCATCGCCCGTGGTCGCGAAACACTCCAGCACTTCGCGCCGTTTCGTCACGCGCGCCACGAACTCGTCGACGAACTTGGCGTCGTGCCGCTCCAGCGAGACGTGGAGAATGGCCGACATCGCAAAGCCCGCCTGCTCGCGCGCAACCAGCGCCGCATAGCCCTGGATGATGCCGGCTTCCTCCAGTGCGCGCACCCGACGCCAGCAGGCCGAGGTGGACATGCCAACCTCGTCCGCGAGCTGCTGGTTGGTGGCGCGACCGTCCTTCTGGAGGTGGGCGAGAATCCGCGCGTCCTGCTCTTCGATCATGAATGCACCTCAATTCGATAGACTCTACCAAAACTGCCCAAGAATCAAAAAATCCTACCGAATTATGGGCGAAGATAGAACGAATAGGTAAGACCTACCAGCCGCCCGGGCTTAACCTTCGCCCATGGGCAGAGTGCCCTGCGAGGTCCGCCATGGACGCCATTCCATCACTCGACGCCTACGAGCTCTCAGACCGCTATGACCGCGCGGAGGGGCGCGTCTTCCTCACGGGCACACAGGCCATCGTCCGCATCGCGCTCGACCAGGTCAGGCGCGACCGCTCCCGCGGCCTCAACACCGCGGGCTTCATCTCGGGCTATCGCGGCTCACCGCTCGGCGGCGTCGATCTCGAGCTGTGGCGCATCCAGGAGCGGCTGAAGCGGGACCGCATCGAATTCCTCCCCGCGGTCAACGAGGACCTTGCCGCCACCGCGGTGCTCGGCTCGCAGCAGGTGGAGACGCAGGCCGATCGCGAGGTCGATGGCGTGTTCGGGCTCTGGTACGGCAAGGGACCCGGCGTCGATCGCTCCGGCGATGCGCTCAAGCACGGCAACGCCTATGGCTCCTCGCCGCATGGCGGCGTGCTGGTGGTCGCCGGCGACGACCATGGCTGCGTCTCGTCCTCGATGCCGCACCAGTCGGACGTCGCCTTCATGAGCTGGTTCATGCCGACGTTGCACCCCGCAAGCGTGAGCGAATATCTCGCGTTCGGCGAATATGGCTACGCGCTGAGCCGCTTCTCCGGCATGTGGGTCGGATTCAAGGCGATTTCGGAGATCGTGGAATCGGCCGCATCCGTCGCGCTGTGCCCGGATCGCGGCTTCCGCGCGCCCGACTTCACGCCGCCGCCGGGTGGCCTGCACTATCGCTGGCCCGACTTGCCGGGCCCGCAGATCGAGGAGCGGCTGGAGGCGAAGAAGCACGCGGTCTACGCCTTTGCGAAGGCCAATCCGATCGACAGGCACATCTACGACATTCAGAACGCGACCTACGGCATCGTCACCACGGGCAAGGCGCATCTCGACCTGATGGAAGCTCTGCGGCTGATGGGCCTGGATGAAGCAGCCTGCCGCAGCATCGGGATCGACGTCTACAAGGTCGGCATGGTCTGGCCGCTGGCGCTGCACGACGCCATGGACTTCGTGAAGGGCAAGCGCGAGATCCTCGTGGTCGAGGAGAAGCGCGGCATCATCGAGAGCCAGTTCAAGGAATATTTTTACGACTATCCCGGCAGCAAGCCGGAGCGCATGGTCGGCAAGCACGACGAGCAAGGGGCAAGGCTGATCTCCTGGATCGGCGAATTGTCGCCGCGCGCGCTCGCCGGCGTGCTCGCGCGCCGGCTCGACCCGATGTTCCCTGGGCTCAATCTCGCAGCACGCGCGGCCGCCTTGATGCCGGAGGCCGCACGCACGATCAACGTCTCGGGCGCGACGCGCACACCCTATTTCTGCTCGGGATGTCCGCACAACACGTCAACGAAGGTACCGGAGGGATCGAAGGCCCTCGCCGGCATCGGCTGCCATTTCATGGCGAGCTGGATGGGCCGCGAAACCTCCTCACTGATCCAGATGGGCGGCGAAGGCGTGAACTGGGCGGCATCGTCGCGATTCACCGGCCACAAGCATGTGTTCCAGAACCTCGGTGAAGGCACCTACTACCACTCCGGCTCGATGGCGATCCGGCAGGCGATCGCCGCCAAGGCCAATATCACCTACAAGATCCTGTTCAACGATGCGGTGGCGATGACCGGCGGCCAGCCGGTCGACGGGCCCGTCAGCGTCCATGCCATCGCGCACAGCGTCCGCGCCGAAGGTGTGGGGCGTATCGCACTGGTGTCGGATGATCCCGCACAATTCTCGCCCGCCGACCTGCCGGCCGGCGTCACCATACATCCGCGCCAAGAGATGGACGCCGTGCAGCGCGAGCTGCGCGAGATCCCCGGCGTCTCAGTGCTGATCTATCAGCAGACCTGTGCCACCGAGAAGCGGCGCCGGCGCAAGCGCGGGCAGATGGCGGATCCCAAGCGTTTCGCCTACATCAACGACCTCGTCTGCGAGGGCTGCGGCGACTGCTCGGTCGAATCCAACTGCCTCAGCGTCGAGCCGAAGGAGACGCCGTTCGGCCGCAAGCGGCAGATCAATCTCTCGGCTTGCAACAAGGATTTCTCCTGCCTCAACGGCTTCTGTCCGAGCTTCGTGACCGTCGAAGGCGCGACGCGCCGGAAGAAAAGCGCGAGCCAGGTCGACGCGGTCGGCCGCGCCGCTACGCTGCCCCTGCCCACGCCCGCAACGCTCGAGCGCCCCTATGACCTGCTCGTGACCGGCGTCGGCGGCACCGGCGTGATCACGGTCGGCGCGCTGGTCGGCATGGCCGCTCATCTCCAACGCTTGGGCGTCTCGGTGCTGGATTTTACAGGCTTTGCGCAGAAGTTCGGTCCGGTGCTGAGCTATATCCGCGTCGCCGCGAGCCCAGAAGCACTGCATCAGGTCCGCATCGACCAGGGCTCGGCCGATGCGCTGATCGGCTGCGACCTCGTCGTCAGTTCCTCGCCGAAGGCGTCGGGCACCTATCGCCGGGGCACGCGCGCAATCGTCAACACCGCGGAGATGCCGACCGGCGACGTGGTCCGCTTCCGCGACGCCGATCTCGCCTCCCCTGCCCGCCTGCGCGCAATCCGGCAGGTCATCGGCGACGGCAATCTCGACACGATCAACGCGAATGCGCTGGCAGAACGGCTGCTCGGCGATGCCGTCTATGCCAACATCATCATGCTGGGCTTTGCCTGGCAACACGGTCTCGTCCCGGTCTCGCTGCAGGCGCTGCTGCGCGCGATCGAGCTCAATGGCGTCGCCGTCGAACGCAACAAGCAGGCCTTCGCCTGGGGCCGGATCGCAGCGGCGGACCCGGACTTCCTCCCGAGCACGGAGTCTGCGCCCGAAGCCGAGACGCTCGACCAGCTCATCTCTCGGCGCGTGGATTTCCTGACCGCCTATCAAAACGCGGCCTATGCGGCGCGCTACCGGAGGGTCGTCACCGACGTCCGCGATGCCGAAGCGAGCCTGAACAGCGAGGCGCTGACCGAGGCCGTCGCGCGCACCCTGTTCAAGCTGATGGCCTACAAGGACGAGTACGAGGTGGCGCGGCTGCACATGCAGAGCGGCTTCCTCGACGAGCTGAAACGCGAATTCGAGGATGGCTTCAAGATCCAGTATCACCTCGCCCCGCCGTTCCTGCCGTCGCGTCGCGATGCACGCGGACGTCCGCGCAAACGCGCCTTCGGACGGTGGATCCAGATGCCTCTCAGCATACTCGCGCGCTTGAAGCGGCTGCGCGGAACGCCGTTCGATCCGTTCGGCTACAGCGCGGAGCGCCGCGCCGAACGCGAGCTGATCGCCTGGTATGAAGGCCTGATCGACCGGATGCTCGTCGACTTCGACGCAGCGCGCCTCCCGGATCTCGTCGCGATTGCCAGAGCGCCCTTGGATATCCGCGGTTATGGCCCGGTGAAGGATGCCGCGATCGGCAAGGTGACGGCGGAAGTCGAGCGGCTGTTGACCGAACTGGGCACGCCATCGCCGGCAAAGATGCACGCCACCGGTTGACGCGGCGCCCGCGAGGCTTCAGCTTCCGTGTCGGGGGACGCCCTGATGGCACCTCTGCAATCGGGTGACGCATCATGAATTACGACCAGTTGACCTTGACCCAGGCCACGGCCGACCTCCGCGCCGGGAAGATCACGAGCAGCGCGCTCACGACGGAAGCGCTCGCCCGTGCCAACGCCAATGCCGATCTCAATGCCTTCATCACGCTGGACGAGGCCGGTGCCCTGGAGGCCGCCGCGGCGTTCGACGCAAGGAGCGACAGCAGCAAGCCGCTCGGCGGCGTGCCTATCGCGATCAAGGACAATATCGAGGTGGCCGGGCTGCCCTGTAGCGCCGGCACCTCGGCGCTGAAGGACTACATTCCGAAAGCCGATGCGCCCGTCGTGGCAAAGCTGCGTGCCGCCGGAGCGGTCATCATCGGCAAGACCAGCATGCACGAACTGGCCTTCGGCATTTCCGGCTACAACACCGCGTTCAAGACCGGCACCGAGTTCGGCGTGCGCAACGCCTATGACCGCGCGCGGATCGCCGGCGGCTCCTCGTCCGGGATGGGTGCCGCGATCGGCGCACGGATCGTCGCGGGCGGGCTCGGCACCGACACGGGAGGATCGGTGCGTGTGCCCGCTGCGCTGAACGGATGCGCCTCGCTGCGGCCGACCGTCGGACGCTATCCGCAAGCAGGGATCGCCCCGATCTCGCATACCCGAGACACCGCGGGCCCGATGGCCGCGACGATGGCCGACGTCGCGCTGCTCGACCGCGTCATCGCCGGTGGAGACGAGATTGCGCCGGCCGATTTGACGCAGGTCCGGATCGGCATCGTCAAGTCGATGCTGACCAATCTCGATGCCGACACCGAGGTCGCCTTCCACGCGGCAATTGCGAAGATGAAGGCTCAGCGCATCACGATCGTCGAGATCGAGATGCCTCAACTGGCCGGGCTCAACGGTCAGGTCGGCTTCCCGGTCGCAATGTATGAAGCCTATGACGACATGATCGCGTATCTGAAGCACACCGGCACCGGCCTCAGCATCGAAGCGCTGGCGAAGGAAATCTCGAGCCCCGACGTGAAGGGCACCTATGATGGCCTCGTCATCCCGCGCAAGCTGCCGGGCCCCGACGACACGCTGATTGACGCCAAGCCGATATACGATGCCGCGATCGAGATCGCGCGCCCTGCACTTCAAGCGCTGTACAGCGACACGTTTTCCGGCAACAAACTCGACGCCATCGCCTTCCCGACAACGCCGCGCGTCGCGATTGCCTCCAATGCCGACTCCAGCAGCCTCGAAAACTTCGCCCTCTTCATCCAGAACACCGATCCCGGTAGCAATGCCGGTATTCCCGGAGTTCAGATCCCGGTCGCGCTCGGCGGCACCAGCCAATTGCCGATCGGGCTGGAGCTGGACGGCCCGGCAGGAAGCGACCGTCGCCTGCTTGCCATTGGAATGGCGCTGGAGACCCTATTCGGACGATTGCCGCCGCCGCGCCGATCATGAGTAGGGGTTGATCAGACGCGCCCGCGCGTCAGGCGATATTGAACCTGTCCCATACCGAGATCACCGGGCCGGTCGCCGCCGGTGTCCACGATCGCCGGTCAATCCGGCGATGACACCTGACTTTGGTGATTCCCTGCCTGCGACTCGCCTTTCGCGGAGCGTTCGACTTAAACGGCCGTCGCCTTGGCGAACTCCACGTAGATCTCGCGAAGGCGCGTTGCGATCGGACCCGGCTTGCCGTCGCCGACGGTCTTGCCGTCGATGGCGACCACCGGCTGCACGAACGAGGACGCGCTGGTGATGAACGCCTCCTTGGCAGCAAGCGCTTCGGCGACCGTAAAGGACCGCTCCTCGACGCGGAGCTGGCGCTCCTCGGCAAGCGCGATCACCGCCTTGCGGGTGCAGCCGGGCAGAATCGCGTTGGAATTCTTGCGGGTGACGATGACGTCGTCCTTGGTGAGGATGAACGCCGACGACGAGCCGCCCTCGGTGACGTAGCCGTCTTGCAGCATCCAGGCTTCGCCGGCGCCGGCTTCGGCTGCGGCCTGCTTCGCCAGTACCTGCGCCAGCAGCGCCACGCTCTTGATGTCGCGGCGCTCCCAGCGGATGTCGGGCACCGTGATGACGTTGATGCCGGTCTTCGCCGCCGCCGCGTTGATGATGTCTTTCTCCGAGGTGAACATCACCAGGCTCGACTTGACGTCGCCCTTTGGGAACGGGAAGTCGCGCCCCTTGTCGGCACCGCGCGTGACCTGGAGGTAGACGAGACCGTTCTCGAGCTTGTTGCGCGCGATCAACTCCTTCTGGAGCTCGGTGATGCGCTCGATCGTCTCCGGGAGCTTCAGCTTGATCTCGCCGACGGAACGCTCCAGCCGGGCCAGATGCGAAGCATTGTCAACCAGCTTGCCGTCCAGCACGGCCGAGACCTCGTAAATGCCATCGGCGAACAGGAAGCCGCGATCGAGCACCGAGATTTTGGCTTCCGAAAGCGGGACGAATGAGCCGTTGACGTAGGCGATCGAGTCCAAGGCAGGTCTCCTGGGGAGGAAGGGAATTGGCCGGTTATACGCGAATCGGGGGCGCCGAGCACCCCTCGTTCCGTCATTCTGGGGCGGCGCGAAGCGACGAGCCCGGAATCCATTTCGCCCCGCGCACGCGGCCTGATGGATCCCGGGCTCGCGCTACGCGCGCCCCGGGATGACGACCGGTCAGTGCGACAGAATCTTCGACAAGAACTTCTGCGCGCGGTCGCTACGCGGCTTGCCGAAGAAATCGTCCTTCGCCGCGTCCTCGACGATCTCGCCGCGGTCCATGAAGATGACGCGGTTGGCGACCTTGCGGGCGAAGCCCATCTCGTGGGTCACGACCATCATGGTCATGCCTTCGCGGGCGAGATCGACCATGACGTCGAGCACCTCGCTGACCATCTCGGGATCGAGCGCCGAGGTCGGCTCGTCGAACAGCATCACGATCGGATCCATCGCGAGCGCGCGAGCGATAGCGACGCGCTGCTGCTGGCCGCCGGACAGGTTCGCGGGAAACTTCTGCGCCTGTTCCTTGAGGCCGACGCGCTCCAGCAGTTGCATGCCCTTGGTCTGCGCCTTGTCGCGCGAGCGGCCCAGCACCTTCTCCTGCGCGAGGCAGAGATTGTCGATGATCTTGAGATGCGGAAACAGCTCGAAGTGCTGGAACACCATGCCGACGCGCGAACGCAGCTTCGGCAGATTGGTCTTGGGATCGTTGACCTTGGTCCCGTCGACCAGGATGTCGCCGCTCTGGAACGGCTCCAGCGCGTTGACGCATTTGATCAGCGTCGACTTGCCCGAGCCGGAGGGGCCGCAGACCACGACCACCTCGCCCTTGGTGACGCTGGTGGTGCAGTCGGTCAGCACCTGGAAGCTCGGGCTGTACCATTTGTTGACGTGGCTGATTTCGATCATGTCTCTCAAGCCCTGCGGCAGACTCGGTTCACCTCTCCCACCGGGAGAGGTCGGCGCGAAGCGCCGGGTGAGGGGTTCAGGTCAATCTTCGGCGCGAAGCCCCTCACCCGGATCGCTGACGCGATCCGACCTCTCCCGATGGGAGAGGTGAAGGGCACCGCATGGTGATAAGTCAAACCCACATTCCACCTAGCGAATGATGGCGATGCGCGCCTGGAGGCGGCGGACGCCATAGGACGCGATACAGGAGATGGTGAAGTAGACGACTGCTGCGAACAGGTACATTTCGACCAGGCGCCCGTCGCGCTGCGCCACCTTGCTGGCCGCTCCCAGGAAGTCGGTGATCGACAGCACGTAGACCAGCGAGGTGTCCTGGAACAGCACGATGGTCTGCGTGATCAGGACCGGAAGCATGTTGCGGAAAGCCTGCGGCAGCACGACGTAGCGCATGGACTGCGCGTAGGTCAGCCCCAGCGCGCTGGCAGCAGCCGGCTGTCCGCGCGAGATCGACTGGATGCCGGCACGCATGATCTCGGAGAAATACGCGGCCTCGAACATGATGAAGGTGATGAGCGAGGAGGCGAAGGCGCCGACGCTGATCGGCCGCGCGGCCCCGGTCACCCACTGCCCGATATAGGGCACCAGGAAGTAGAACCAGAAGATGACCAGCACCAGCGGCAGCGAGCGCATGAAGTCGACATAGATTCCGGCGATGCGGCCGAGGACCTTGAAGCCGGAGAGCCGCATCAGCGCGAGTGCCGTGCCGAAGACGAGACCGCCAAAGGCCGCGAGCCCCGTCAGCGTCAACGTGAAGGTCATGCCCTCGAGGAACAGATAGGGCAGTGCGCGGCGGATGACATCGAAATCGAGATTGCCGAACATCGCTTATTTCCCCGTGATGTAGCCGGGGATCGCGACCCAGCGCTCGAGAAAGCGCATTCCGGTCACGACGACGGCGTTGACGAGGAGGTAGAGGATGGTTGCGGCGGTGAAGGCCTCGAACACCTGGAACGAGAATTCCTGCATCGAGCGCGCCTGTCCGGTCAGCTCGAGCAGGCCGATCGTGATCGCGACCGCCGTGTTCTTGATGGTGTTGAGGAATTCAGAGGTGAGCGGCGGCAGGATGATGCGGAATGCCATCGGTAGCAGCACGTAGCGATAGGTCTGCACCGTGGTCAGACCCAGGGCGGTTGCGGCCATCTTCTGCCCGCGCGGCAGCGAACCGATGCCGGCCTGCAATTGCACGGCGACGCGGGCCGACATGAAGAAGCCGACGCCGATCGCGGCCGTCCAGAACGGCGCGTTCGGCAACTGCTTCAGCCAAGTGCCCGCAGCTTTCGGCAGCAGCTCCGGGAGCACGAAGTACCACAGGAAGAGCTGCACGAGCAGCGGCATGTTGCGGAAGAACTCGACATAGGCAAAGCCGAACCAGTTCGCCCCCTTCGAGGGCAGCGTGCGCATCACGCCGACGATCGAGCCGGTGATCAGCGCGATGACCCAGGCCAGCGCCGCGGTCTTGAGGGTCAGCACCAAGCCCGACAGCAGCATGTCGAGATAGGTGCCGGTCCCCATCGGGTTCGGCTGGAAAAAGATTCCCCAGTTCCAGTTATAGTTCACGTGTCCCCCGCGCGAACGCGCCAGTCATGGATGTCCTGAGCGCCTATGCAAATGTCCGGCCACCCTGGTGTCAAGAGTGGCCGGACATGATCCCGATCGAAAGATCGAGGTTTGATCTTACTTGTAGTCGTCCGGGTTCGGCGAGTCCGTCGGCTTGGCGAACTCGTTCTTGAGCTCGGCCGAGATCGGCGTGTTGAGGTTCAGGCCCTTCGGCGGGATCTTCTGGGTGAACCACTTGTCGTAGATCTTCTGGGCCTCGCCGGACGTATAGAGCGCCGCCGTCGCCGCATCGACCACCTTCTTGAAGGCGGGATCGTCCCTGCGCAGCATGATGCCGTAGGGCTCGGGCTTGGAGAACGCATCCTTGGAGATGACATAGTCGTCCGGGTTCTTCGAGCTGGCGACGAGGCTCGCCAGCAGGATGTCGTCCATCACGAAGGCGACCGCGCGGTCGGTCTCGACCATGAGGAAGGCTTCGGCGTGGTCCTTGGCCGGAATGATGTTGGCGCCGAGGCCCTTCGCGACGTTGGCTTCGGTGAGCTGCTTGATGTTGGTGGTGCCAGCGGTCGAGACGACGGTCTTGCCCTTGAGATCGTCGATCGACTTCAGGCCGCTCGCCTTCTTGAAGACGTAGCGGCTGGCCGTCAGGTAGTGGGTGTTGGTGAAGGCGACCTGCTTCTGGCGCTCGGCATTGTTGGTGGTCGAGCCGCATTCGAGGTCGATGGTGCCGTTGGCCATCAGCGGGATACGCGTCGCCGACGTCACCGGGTTGAGCTTGACCTCGAGCTTGTCGAGCTTGAGCTCCTTCTTCACTGCGTCGACGATCTTGTAGCAGATGTCCATCGCGAACCCGACGGGCTTCTGGTTGTCGTCCAGATAGGAGAACGGAATCGAGGAGTCGCGGAAGCCGAGCGTGATCGCCCCGGTGTCCTTGATGTTCTTCAGCGTGCCGGTCAGCTCCTGCGCCCCGGCCTGGCTGACGACGAAGGTCGCGGCGAGCGCGAGCCCGATGCTACGGAAATGTTTCACTTTCTTCTTCCCCTTTCAGGATGATGCGGCCGGATGCAAGCACAAATCGGGCCGGATTTGAATGTGACTTTCGGCTGGACCAATGCCTCAGGTTAACGGGCCTGTCAGCGGTCTTGGCAATTCGCCGAGATCCCAGAACAGCCCGGCCATCATCGTCAAGGCCTCTTCGGTCAATGGCAGCAGGATGTGCTCATTGGGCGCATGCTGGGAGCAGCCGGGATAGGAGTGCGGGACCCAGATCGTCGGCAGGCCCAAAATCTCGGAAAACACGTCGTTCGGCAGCGAGCCGCCGAAATTCGGCAGCACGGCCGGCGCCTTTCCCGTGGTCTCCCTGACCGATTCCGCTGCCCATTTGATCCAGGGGCTGTCGAAATCGGTGCGCGATGCAGCAAAGCTCTGGGCCGCCCGCACCTCGACCATCGGAAAACCCTTTTCCACCAGATGCGCGCGGATCGCCTCGATCAGGCCCTCCACCTTCGTCCCGACCACGAAACGCAGCTGCAGAACGGCATTGGCATGGCCAGGGATGGCGTTCGCCGGCTTCTCGATATTGCCCGAGGACATCGCCAGCACCTCCAGCGTGTTCCAGGCATAGAGCCGTTCGGCCGCCGACAGGCCCTCCTCGCCCCAGTTCTCGGCCAGCGCGGGCTCGTCCGCGGTCGGCACCACCTCCACGTCCGCCAGATAGCTGCGGATCTGGTTGGTGAGCCGGGGCGGCTTCAAGGCGTCGAGCAGGAGACGGCCATGGCCATCGACCAGCGTCGAGATCGCGTTGACCAGGATGGTCGCGGGATTGGCGAGCACACCGCCCCAATTGCCGGAATGGTGGCCGCCATCGCGCAGATTCACGTCGAGATGGATGCGGATGCCGCCGCGGCAGCCGAGAAAGAGCGTCGGCCGGTCGGCGGACAGGCGAGGCCCGTCGGAGGCCATGAACAGGTCGGCCTCGAGCGCACCGCGGTTGAGATCGCAGACCTTGCCGAGATCGGGCGAGCCGATCTCCTCGCCCATCTCGATGATGAATTTGGCATTGAAGCCGAGCTTGCCGCCGCGGGCATCTCGCACGGCGCGCAACGCCGCCATGTTGATGCTGTGCTGTCCCTTGTTGTCGGCGGTGCCGCGGCCGTAGAGCCGCGTGCCCGAAACGGTGGTGCGCCAGGGATCACGGCCATCGCGCCACTCGCCTTCCATGCCATCGACGACATCGCCATGGCCGTAAACCAGCACGGTCGGCGCTGAATCGCTCTCGCGGTGCTCGGCAAACAGGAACGGCGCCTTGCCGCTCGGCGATTCCACGATACGGCTGGAAAAGTCCAGCGCGGCGAAGGCCGGCTGCATCTCCTGCTCCAGATAGGCGCGCAGCTCGGTGCCGCGCGACGGGTTCTGGCTTTCGGTCCGATACGCGACGCGGCGGTCGAGCTCGGCGAGAAACGCACCGGACTTGAAATCGTCACGGGCACGGGCGATGGCGTCGGCTCTGGTCATTGCTTTCGTTTTCAAGGTTTCGACACGGGCGAACGTAGCGGGCTACGTGAGCCGTCGAATGGCGGGGGCTTGGGCACGTCTTGGAAGTTGGCTTGGAGGTTGTCTTGGACGTTGACTTGGGATTTCGCTGTTGCTCGCTCGAGATTGGCTTGCCACGCGCGGCGGCACCGCCGATTTTGACCTTGCCAAGACCCAAACATATGCAAGAACTTCGCCAAGTTGGGGCGCACATCTAGCATTCGAAGAGCCCTCAGTACAGGGCGCCGAGGGGACCAGCATGGCCAAAGAGATCAGGCTCAACGCCTTTGCGATGAATTGCGTCGCACACCAGTCACCGGGCCTGTGGACCCACCCGCGCGACCGCACCGCCGACTACAACCGCCTGCCCTACTGGATCGATCTCGCCAAGACGCTGGAGCGCGGCCGTTTCGACGGGCTGTTCCTGGCCGACGTGCTCGGCGTCTATGACGTCTATGGCAACAGCCCTGACGCAGCCTTGCGCAACGCGGCGCAGACGCCGTCGAACGAGCCGCTGCTGCTGCTCTCGGCCATGGCCGCGGTGACGCAAAATCTCGGCTTCGGCGTCACCAGCAATCTGTCTTTCGAGCCGCCCTACCCGTTCGCACGGCGGATGTCGACGCTCGATCACCTCACCGAGGGGCGGATCGGCTGGAACGTCGTCACCGGCTATCTCGACAGTGCTGCGCGCGGCGCCGGCAAGGACAAGCAGACTGGGCACGACGACCGTTACGACATCGCCGACGAATATATGGAGGTGGTCTACAAGCTCTGGGAAGGAAGCTGGGAGGACGATGCCGTGCTGCGGGACCGCAAGCGCGGCATCTTCACCGATCCCGCGAAGGTTCATCGCGTCCATCACGAGGGCACGAACTACCGCATCAACAACACGATTCATCTCAGCGAACCGTCGCCGCAGCGCACGCCGGTGCTGTACCAGGCCGGCACCTCGCCGCGGGGGCGGCAATTCGCGGCCAGGCATGCCGAATGCGTGTTCATGTCGGGGCCGTCGGCCAAGGTGATCGCACCGCGTGTGTCCGCCATCCGGCAAGAGGCCGCCGCGCTCGGCCGCGACCCGGCCGAGATCCTGATGTTCTCGATGATGACGATCATCCTCGGGCGGACCGAAGCCGAGGCGAAGGAGAAATACGCCGACTACCGCCGCCACATCAGCCCCGAGGGCGCGCTCGCGCTGATGTCGGGATGGACCGGCGTGGACTTCTCCGGCTACGACCTCGACCAGCAGGTGCGCCACGTCCAGAACGACGCCGGCCGCAGCGCCATGGACAACGTCACCCGCGCCGATCCGGACCGTGTCTGGACCGTGCGCGACGTCATCGAGCATGTCGGCATCGGCGGCGCCGGCCCGGTCGTGGTCGGCACGCCCGAGATGGTCGCCGACAAGATCGAGCAATGGTTCGAGGCGACCGACGTCGACGGGCTCAATGTCGCGTTCGCGATCTCACCCGGCGATTTCGAGGACATCGCGGACATGCTGGTGCCGGAGCTGACCCGGCGCGGACGTTACAAGAAGGAGTATGCGAAGGGGACGCTGCGGGAGAAGCTGTTCGGCGCGGGCCGGGCAAGGCTCGATGCCAAGCATCCGGCGGCCGGGTATCGGGTGGGGAACAAAGGGTAGCTGCCTCCTCGTCATTGCGAGCGAAGCGAAGTAATCCAGAAACCCTCCGCGGAAACAGCCTGGATTGATTCGTCGCTGCGCTCCTCGCAATGACAGTGTAGGCGCTGTCCTACACCTTCCCGTCCACCATCACCTCGATCAGCTTCGTCCCCGGCCGGCTGAACGCCGACGACAGCGTCGCCTTTAGTTCGCGGGGGTCGCTGACCTTGATCGCCTCGCAGCCGAGCGCCTTGGCGACGCCGGCGAAATCCACCGGCGGATCGACGAAATCCATGCCGACGTAATTGTCATCGCCATGGAAGGCGAGCAGGCGTTGCTTGATGATGCGGTAGCCGCCATTGTTGACGATGACGACGTTGAGCGGCAGCTTGTGATGCGCCGCCGTCCAGAGCGACTGGATCGAATACATCGCGCTGCCATCGCCCGAGAAGCAGACCACGGGCCGGTCCGGATTGGCGATGCTGGCGCCGACCGACGCCGGCAGGCCCCAGCCGATGCCGCCGGAGGCGAGGCCGTGATAGCCGTAGCGGTCGCGGTGCGGACGCAGCGCCGTGATCTGGCGGCTGGAGGTGAGTCCTTCGTCGACGAGGATGGCATTGTCCGGCATGGCCTCGACCATCTGCAGCACCAGGAAGTCCGGATCGATGGGGCTGCGGCCCTCGCTCTTGCCGATCTGCTCCACCAGCGCGGCGCGGAGCGCGGTCCAGTTCTTGGGCGCAAGCTCGGCGAGACGCTGTCTTGCACGTTGCGCCAGTGCAGCGCCGCCCATCTCCTTCAGCAGCGGAATCAGCGCACGCAGCGTTTCTTTGAGATCCGCCTTCAGCGCGATCTCGGCGCCGTAATTCTTCGCGATCTCCCAATCGGCGAGGCCGACCTGCACGATGCCGAGACCGTCCGGCAGCGCATCGACCTCGCTATACACCGACATCCGCAAGGGATCGCCGCCGAGCGCAATCAGGAGATCGTAAGGCGCGAGTGTATCGCGCGCGACCTTCTGCACGCGCGCAAGCGTGCCGACGAAGCTCGGGCTCTCCGAGAGGAAGTGCGAACCATAGGGCGTCGAGGATTGATAGGCGGCAGCACCCAGCAGTTCGGCGAGCTCCGCCGCTTCCTTCAGCGCGTCGCTCTTGACCACCTCGTCCATGGTGACGATCACGGGACGTTCGGCCTTGAGCAGGCGCGCCGCAAAGGCCCTGAGCGCCTCATCCGACGGTTTGGTGCGGGCGTCGATGCGCGTGGAACGGCCGAGATCGATTCCGGCCTCGCTGTTGAGGATGTCGCCGGGCAGCGAGATGAACACGGGGCCGGTCGGAGGCGTGGTCGCGACCTTGGCGGCGCGGCGAACGATGCGCGGCAGGTCTTCCAGACGCGTCACCTCGACCGCCCATTTCACCAGCGGCTCGGCCATGCGCACCAGGGGACCGTAAAGCACCGGCTCCATCAGGCCATGGCCCTGCTCCTGCTGGCCGGCGGTGAGGATCATCGGCGTGCCCGTGAACTGGGCGTTGTAGAGCGAGCCCATCGCGTTGCCGAGGCCCGGTGCGACGTGCACGTTGCAGGCGACGAGCTTGCCGGAGGCGCGGCTGTAGCCATCGGCGATCGCGACCACCAGGCTCTCCTGCATCGCCATCACATAGGTGAGATCGGGATGATCCTTCAGCGCGTGCATGATCGGCAGCTCGGTGGTGCCGGGATTGCCGAACAGATGCGTGATGCCCTCATCCTTGAGCAGCGCGAGAAAGGCGGAGCGGCCGGTGATCTTGTTCTTCATGTTTCCTCCAGGAGCGGGCGTTGCCGCAAGGACGGCGCATGATGGCCGAAGTCCTGGGAGGCACGCAAGGAAGCGCGGTCATGGCTGCGTTGCGTGGGAACGCAGCGCGCTACATCTCCTCCCGCCCCAGTTCGAACGGATCTTCGCCTCTCGCCCGCTTCTTCTTTTTCGAGCGCTGCCAGACCACACCCGGAAAACCCTTCAGCGGCACCAGCGGCTCGCCGCTATAGGCCCATTCCTGCAGCTCTTCGATCGCGATGTGATAGAGCGGCTGGCGGCCGGTGCGCTCCTTGAACAACGCGCGGGGAATGTTGACCATGTGCGGACCGCGCGGACGTTCATAGGCGATCGGCGTGCCGCAATGCGAGCAGAAGCTGCGCGTGGTCTTCGTGGCCTTGTCCTCGTAGCGGGTGAGAGCCGTCTGGCCCTTGGTGATGCGGAAGCGCTTCTTCCAGCTGCCGACATAGGTCGCGTAAGCCGCGCCATGGGCGCGGCGACTGGCGGCGGAATGATCGTGCCAGGCCCAACGCGCCGGCACGTCGATCTCGAAGGTGATTTTGCCGCAGAGACATTGCCCGGTTGCGATCCCTGCGGCGGCTGCGGCTTTGGCCATGGCCTGTCTCTCCATCGGCATTGCGCGTGCGACAATACGATCGTCATTCCGGGGCGCGACGAAGTCGCGAGCCCGGAATCCATCAGGCGGCACGCCGGAGGGCGAAATGGATTCCGGGCTCGACGCTACGCGGCGCCCCGGAATGACAGCGAGACCTAGGCCGGCGTCAGCTCGTCATAAACAGGATAGTCCGTATATCCCTTCTCCTCGCCGCCATAGAACGTCGCGCGGTTGTACGGCGTGATCGGATAGCCGTGCTGAAGCCGGCGCGGCAGATCGGGATTGGAGATGAAGATGCGGCCGAAGGCGATGATGTCGGCATGGCCGTCGGCGATCGCCGCATTCGCGGTTTCGCCGGTGAAGCCGCCCGCCGTCATCAGCACGCCGCTGTAAAGCGGGCGAAACAGCACCATTGCCGAGGGCACGTTCTCCCAGTGCACGTCGGCGCGGCCGGCGCCGCTGGAGCGCGGCTCGATGAAATGCAGATAGGCGAGACCAAGCTTGTCGAGCGCCTTCACGACGTATGTATAGAGCGGCATCGGATCGGGCTCGCCGGAATCATTGGCGATGCCGTGAGGCGACAGCCGGACGGCGACGCGGTTCGCCCCCCAGACGTCGATCGCCGCCTGCGTGACCTCGAGCAGCAGCCGCGCACGGTTTTCGATCGAGCCGCCATATTGGTCGGTGCGCTGGTTGCTGCGCGATTGCAGGAACTGCTCGAGCAGATAACCGTTGGCGCCGTGGATCTCGACGCCGTCGAAGCCGGCAGCGAGCGCGTTCTTCGCACCCTGCCGGAACGCCTCGACGATGCCCTTGACCTCCTCGGTCTCCAGCGCGCGCGGCGTCTCGTAGTCGGCAATCTTGCCGTCGGCCGTCATCGCTCTCATGCCTTCCGCCTTGATCGGGATGGCGGAAGCCGACACCGGCAGCGCGCCGCCGTGAAAGGAGGAATGCGAGACGCGGCCGACATGCCAGAGCTGGAGAAAGATGATGCCGCCCTTGGCGTGAACGGCATCGACCACCTTGCGCCAGCCCGCGATTTGCGCCTCCGAATAGATGCCGGGCGTTGCCGGATTGCCGCGTCCGTGCGAGAGCACCGGCGAGGCCTCGGCGACGATCAGGCCGCCTTGCGTTGCGCGCTGGCCGTAATATTCGGCGTTGAGCGGCCGCGGCGCAAAGCTCTCACGCTCGGCCCGCATGCGCGTGAGCGGCGCCATCGCGACGCGATGCGCGAGCTTGTACGGACCGACCTGCAACGGTTTGAACAACGCCGGAAATTTCATGCTGGCACCGATTTTCTATGGAAGGATGCTGATCATATAGCGTGGGGCGGCCACCGGCAAAGGCGCCGCCCCACAAGAAGCAGATATTCCCCCTCGCGGAACGCGGAGGAACAGCCCTTACGCCGTCTTGATCCAGACCGCCTTCACGTTGAGATACTCCTCGACGTGCTGCTTGCCGGATTCGCGACCGTAGCCGCTCATCTTGTAACCGCCGAACGGCACGGCCGGGTCCATCGCCTGGTAGCAGTTGACCCACACCGAGCCGGCACGCAGGCGCTTCGCCACCGCATGGGCCTTGCTGACGTCACGCGTCCACAGGCCGGAGCCGAGGCCGAACGTGGTGTTGTTGGCGCGCTTGACCAACTCATCCATGTCCTTGAACGCGATCGCGGAGATGACGGGACCGAAAATCTCCTCCTGCGCGATGCGCATATTGTCCTCAACGCCCGCGAATACCGTCGGTGAGACGAAGAAGCCCTTCGACAGCGCGCCTTCGGTGACGCGGCCGCCGCCGGCGAGCGCCTTCGCGCCTTCCTTCTGGCCGATGTCGAGATAGCCGGTGACGCGCTCGAGTTGCTGCTCGGAGACGAGCGGTCCGATCTGTACGTTGGGATCGAGGCCGTTGCCGACTTGCAGCTTCTTGCCGAACTCGGCGACGCGGCCGACGAACTCGTCATAGATCGATTGCTCGACGAACAGGCGTGTACCGGCGCTGCAGATCTGCCCCGAATTGGCGAACACCGCCATCGCCGCGCCCGGCACGGCGGCATCGAGGTCGGCGTCCGCGAACACGATGTCCGGCGACTTGCCGCCGAGCTCGAGCGAGACGCGCTTGAGGTTGCCGGCGGAGGCTCGGATGATCGACTGGCCCGTGACGTGCGAGCCGGTGAAGGCGACCTTGTCGACGTCGTGATGCGAGGCGAGCGCAGCGCCCGCGGTCTCGCCATAGCCGGGCACGACGTTGATGACGCCGGGCGGCACGCCCGCTTCCATCGCCAGTTCGGCGATGCGCAGCGACGTCAGCGGCGCCTCCTCAGCGGGCTTGAGCACCACGGTGCAGCCGGTCGCGATTGCAGGACCGATCTTCCAGATCGTCGCTGTGAGCGGACCGTTCCAGGGAATGATGGCGCCGACGACGCCGATCGGCTCCTTCAGCGTGTAGGAGAAGATTTCGCCCGGCAGCGAGTTCTCGATGGTCTCGCCATGGATTGCGGTGGCCTGGCCGGCATAGTAGCGCAGCATGCCGACGGCGCGCAGCCGATAGGCGCGGGTGCGGCTGAGCGGCGCGCCCATGTCGAGCGTGTCGAGCTGCGACAACTCGTCGAAATTCTTCTCGACGAGGTCAGCGAGCTTCAAGAGCAGGTTCTGCCGCTCGAACGGCTTGACCTTGCTCCAGGGGCCCTCGAAGGCGCGGCGGGCGGCGGCAACCGCACGATCGATGTCTTCCTTGTCGCCTTCGGCGACGGTGGCGAGCAGCTCGCCGGTGGCGGGATTGCGGGTCTCGAAACGCTTGCCGGAGGCGGCATCGACCCACTTCCCGTCGATCAGCATCTGCTTGTAGGAACCGTTGGCGAACGGATGGCGCGTGATCGGAATAGCCTGCGACACAGCCATGGCTGCACTCCCTGTCAGGTGATTGATTGGCTCGATCTGGGCGGGATCGCTCGGTCGAGGATACAGCCGTGCCGGATAGGCGTAAAGGCAGCGCAGGACGAAGAGCTCCCATGCCGACTTGTACAGGGTCGGACTGCTGCCATGTTATAACTCGACCGAGAGCCCTCCACGGAGACGATCCATGCCACATCCCGCCATCGTCAAAGATAATGTTGCCGTGATCACGGGTGGTGCATCCGGCATCGGATTTGCTGCCGCCACCGCCTTTGCGCGCGCCGGGATGAAGGTGTGTGTCGCGGATGTCGACGAGGCACGGCTGGCGGAGACTGCAACAAAACTGTCATCCGTCACGGCTTCGGCAAACGTGATGACCGCCGCCGTCGATGTCAGCAAGGCCGAGAGCGTGACGGAACTGGAACGCGCCGTGCGCGAACGCTTCGGCGGCACCGACATCCTCATGAACAATGCAGGCATCCAACCGGGCAGCACGCTGTTCGGGGAGCCCGACCATTGGCAGCGCATCATCGGTGTCAACATGTGGGGCATCATCAACGGCTCGCGAATCTTCGCGCCGAACATGATCGCACGCGGCCGGCGCGGCCTCATCATCAACACCGGCTCCAAGCAGGGCATCACCACGCCGCCGGGCGACCCCGCCTACAATGTTTCGAAGGCCGGCGTGAAAGCGTTCACCGAGGCGCTCCAACACGAGCTGCGCAACACGAAGGGCTGCCTCATCACGGCACATCTGTTGATCCCGGGCTTCGTGTTCACCGGCCTGACCGCGAAGGGACGGACCGAGAAGCCGGCCGGCGCCTGGACGCCGGAACAGACGGTCGATTTCATGCTGGCGCGGCTCGAGGTGGGCGATTTCTACATTCTGTGCCCGGACAACGACGTGCCGCGCGCCCTCGACGAGAAGCGTATGCTCTGGGCCGCGGGCGACATCGTCGAGAACCGCCCGCCATTGTCGCGCTGGCATCCGGATTACGCGGATGCATTCAAGACATTCGTGGAGAGTGACTGACTGTCGAAACCTCATGGGGCGCGAGGCCGTCGATGCGACTCGAAGTGCCGCTCCTCAGCTTGAGGAGCTGGAGCGCGACAGCACCGTGAGATCAGAGGGCCCGACTACAAGGTCTCCTGCTTGTGCCCACATTGCTTGCACGCAAACTTGACCCTGGCCTGTCCCTTTTCCGCCTGGACCCGGTTCGGGGCGCCGCACTTGCCGCAAACCGCCTCGATGCGGGTCGTGCCCTGCTTGACGACGACGGTCTTCTTTTCCATCGATTCGCGGATCAGGCGTTCGGCCTCTTCGCGCAAGGATTGTTTCGACAAAGCTCGTCTCCGCCTCTGGAAAGCGCGAGAGCCATAACGCACCTGCATTCGAATCACAATCGTGATGAGGACCGCCGGCCCATCAAGACGTCATTCCGGATGGTTCCAGACGCGAGAGCGGCGAAGCGTGTTGCTCCGCGGCTCTCTTGCTCCTCGTCCGGGCCGGTTCAAGCGGCCTTTAGGCCGCCTTGGAAACCTCCATCAGCAAACGCTCGGCCTTCGCGTCCTCGATACGGTTCACCAGCCGGCTGCTCTCGTGATTGTCGCGCACGGTCTTGGTCAGGGTGATGCAAGTCTGGATCAACATCACGATGCCCATCGTGAGATAGCCTTTCATCCAGAGGTCGATCGGCAGGAAGAAGACGCCGACGGCCAAGAGGAACGCGGAGGCTGCGAAGGACACGTAAGTGAAGGTCACCCAGGCGCTGCTGTGGGGCTGGCCGTTCTGGTTCATGATGGTCTCCTGTTGTTCGATCGAGGTTTGGGTGTGAGATCAGACCGTCGGCGTATGCCTGGACTTCAACCGTGCCAGCACGTCGTCCGCAGTGGTCTTGAGCCGCGGACCAAAACCCTGCTCGGCGAGTCTCTCGGCGGTGGCGAGCGGACCGGTAGCCGCATCGAGCTCGACCAGCGCATCGTCGGCGGCCTGGGCCTCCATCTGCCGCTCGCGCAGGCGCCGCAAGGTGCTCTCCGCCTCGGGCAGCGTGGATTCGTAAGGACGTGCCGCCTCGATGCCGCTGCGGCGAAGCGAGTGCACCGCCTCCGAGGCTCGGGCGACGCGACGGCCGCGATCGAGCTCGGTGATGCGCGCCTGCGCGTTCGCGACATGCCACTTCAACCGGGCGATCTCGGTCGCGAACAGCGCGCGCGCCGTCATCGCGGCATCGCGGTCGGCCTCCAGGCCGGCAATGGCTTCGGCCGCGTCCCGGGCGAGATCCTCGCGGCCGCCGTCGAGCGCCGCGACCGCACGGGTCTCGAGATCGGCGATGCGGGCGACGGTCGCCTCGAGCTTGCGGCCTTCCTGCTGGTCCTGTGCGATTGCCAGCGCCAGCGTCCGCTTGCTGCGTTCGACGGCGGCGGCCGCGTCGCGCATCTGCTGATCCAGGATCAGAAGGGCCGTGCGTTCCTCCAGCTCCTCGCCCGCCGCAGCTACGCTGCCGCGGAAGAGTGTCACTACAGTCTTGAACATATGCTGCTCCCTGTTATGAGCGTTGCTCACGGATGGTTTGTAGCAGGCAACTTGAACATCGTTCAAGATAATTTTGAGCATCGCTCATGAATTTGATAAAAAAATGACTAAGGCCTTGGAACGACGCGAGAAATTGCGACTGGAGTTGATCCAGGCCGCGGAGCGGATGATCGCGACCCGGGGATTGGCCGGCCTGAAAACCCGCGATCTGGCCCGCGAGATCGGCTGCGCCAATGGCGCGGTCTACAATCTCGTGGCCGACATGGACGAGCTGATTCTGCGGGTCGGCTCGCGCACCTTGATCCGGCTCGACGAGACGCTCAGCTTGGCGGTGAGCGCGGGCGACCTATCGCCGCGGGAGGCATTGGTCCGCATCGCGATCGCCTATTGCGATTTCGCCGCCGAGAATCTCCAACTCTGGCGCGCGCTGTTCGAGCATCGAATGGAGGCCGACAAGGTCGTCCCCGACTGGTCCGTCAACGACCAGATGCAGCTGTTCCGCCACATCTACCAGCCGCTCGCCGCACTGTTTCCAGAGCGCAGCCCTGAGGAACTCGGCATTACGGCGCGCAGCCTGTTCTCGGCCGTGCATGGCATGGTGGCGCTGGGACTGGAGCAGAAGCTCGTCGCTGTACCGCTGCCGGCGCTGCGCAAGGAGATCGCGACGCTCGTGCGCGCAATGATTGACGGACTGGTCGGACGGGCCGCTTAAAGGCGATCAGCAGAGTTCGCCGGCAACAGCGAAGGCGCATTCGCGCTTCGCGCGACTTCTTGGTCGTCGCAAGCCTGAATCTCCAGGATGGCGAGGAACGATCATTCCAAGGGCCCGTTGTCGCCGTAGTTTCCCTCATAGCGCGAGCCGTCCCATGTATCACCACGTCAAGAAGCTGATGTTCACCGTGCGCGTCGACGAACCCGATCCGCGCTTCGGCAATATGCTCCTCGAGCAGTTCGGCGGCGCCAACGGCGAACTTGCGGCGGCGATGCAGTATTCGATTCAAGGGCTGAATTGCGAGGATCCAGACCGCAAGGACCTGCTGATGGACATCGGCACCGAAGAGCTCAGCCATCTCGAAGTCGTCGGTTGCCTTGCCCGGATGCACCTTGCGCCTTCGAAGAACGACCGACAGGCGGCCGAAGCCGATCCGCTGATTGCGATTGCCGGCGGCGGCGGCGTCAATCTGTTCAACTCGCAAGGCAATCCCTGGACTGCCGACTATCTCAAGATCACCGGCGAGCTCGACGTCGATCTCCGCAGCAACATCGCCGCCGAGGCGCGTGCAAAAATCGTCTACGAACGACTGATCAATTTCTGCGATGACGCCGGCAGCAAGGACGCGCTGCAGTTCCTGATGACACGAGAGATCACGCATATGAAGGCGTTCGCGCGAGCGCTCGAAAGCCTGTCGAAGCCGGCCTTCAGTATCGGCAGGATTGCTCCGACGCCGGGTCTCGTGAACCAGTATTTCAACGATTCCACCGGCAGCGGTGATCACGGCGAGATCGACACCCGCGGCCCCTGGAACGAAGGCGAAGACTGGGTATTCACGGAATCGCCTGCCCTCCAGTCTTCCGATCCCGGTTCAGCCCCGTCGATCGTCGCGGAGAGCTCGTCGCCCGTCGACGAGTCGGGCCTGACCGACCTTCTGCTTCACGAGCTGCGCGACATCCTCCATGCCGAGAAGCAGTTGACCAAGGCGCTTCCCAAGATGGCCCAGGCCGCGCGCTTCGACCAGCTGCGCGAACTGTTCGAGCAGCATCTGGCCGAGACGGAGAACCAGGTCGAGCGCATCAATGAATGCTTCCAGCTGCTCGGCGAGAGTGCGCGGGCCAAGCCATGCAAGGGCATGATGGGCCTGATCGAGGAAGGCCAGGAGGTCATGAAGGAAGGCGAGGAGAAGGAGGACGCCGCCGCCGACCTCGCGCTGATCTCAGCGGCCCAGCGCGTCGAGCATTACGAGATGTCGGGCTACACCACGGCACGCAACCTGGCGCAGCAACTCCGGCACAGCGCGATCGTCGCTCTGCTCTCGAAGTCACTCGCGGAGGAGGAGAACGCCGATCTCCTGCTGAATCAGGTAGCGCGTTCGCTGATGTCCGTGGCGAAGATGCCCGCGCCGCTGGAGCAGGCCGAATAGAAGCACTGTCGCACGCGCAGCCACACCGCACTCAACCGCCCCTCGCCAATACGCGGGGGGCGGTATGCGTTTTTTCGCGTGAAGTGTCACCGCGTGAGACGGCGCGCGCCTGCTCGGCCGCAAAACCCGTCTTCAGGCGCGCCTCGCTCGCACGCAGCATCGCCTCATCCAGCCTGCCCCGCCGTGATCCGTCGAGAGCGCAGGCGAAGACGCGGTAGAACTGCGTGCCGTCATAGGCGACCAGCAGCAGATCGACACCGGCATTGATCGCCTCCACCACGGCCTTGCAGACGTCGTTCTGGTAGATCGCACCCATCACGAGGTCGTCGGTCATCACCATGCCCCGGTACCCCCATTTGTCGCGAATGATTCCTTGGACGACCAGCTTCGAATGAGAGGCGGCGCGGCCGGGATCGACGGCGGTCAACGTGACGTGACCGACCATCAGCGCGCTGCGCGAATGCGACAGCACCTCGCGGAACGGCAGCCAGTCCGTTGCTTCCAGCTCGGTCACTGGCGTATCGAGATTGGCGCTGAAGTGATGGGTGTCGCTGTGCACGCGGCCGATGCCGGGAAAATGCTTGAGGGTGGCACCGACGCCCGACTCTTCCAGCCCGCGAACATAGGCGCTCGCGATCGTGCTGACGACGACGGGGTCGGCGGCAATCGCGCGCTGCCCGATCAGCGTGTGGAAGTCGAGACGATTGCGCCGCGGCGGAGGCTTGAGGTCGAGCACCGGAGCGAGATTGAGGTTGACGCCGAGCCCCGCGAGCTCCCGCCCGTGGATGCGGCCGAACTCTTCGGCCTTGGCCTGCTGATCGTCGGGAGCAAGGCCGGTGAGGGTCGCCAGCGCCGGCACCTTGGTCAGCGGTGGCGCGAGATGCCCGACGATGCCGCCTTCCTGGTCTGCTGCGACAACCAGCGGTGGCAGGCCGGCTGCCCGCCTGATATCCTGAAGCGCCGCGAGCTCGGCGCGCAACGCCTCGACCGTCCGTCCCCGGATGTTGTGGCGGGTGACATAGACGCCGCCGATCAATCCCAGCTCAGCAAGGCGCGCAACTTCTGGAAAGGACGAGTATCCGACCATGAAATGTGGTCCGAGCTGGCGAGCCTCAGCGGCGCTGACGCCGAGGACATCGTGCTTGCGCAGCTCGAACCTGACATGCGCCGCAGACATCAGAACCGGCGGCAGGCACCAGAGCAAGACGAGGAGCTTGCCCGCAATGCTGCGCCAATGCCCGCGACGCAGCAGGACGATGACGACCAAGATGCTTGTGACGACAAGCGCGATGTTTCCGGCGCCGCGCAGCACCAGCAAATAGGGATCGTTCTTGTTCGCCGCCACGAATGCGGCGAGCGGCGCGGCGAGCCAGAGCAGGATGAGGCCGAGACGATTGAGAAATTGCATGATGCATCACACGCGATTGGAGCGAATGCTTCGCACCTATCAAAGCGGGTGACGCCGCGCGAGAGACAAACGTGCGCCTGCACGAAAACTGCAAAAGACTCCTGAAACCGTGCAGACCATGATCCCGGCTTCTGCACAAGCGCCGTCCAGAATTCGTGATGCACCTTCACGGAGAATCTTCTGGACATGACGAGCCTGGCTTCGACCTCGACGACGGACATTCAACCGATCAGGCCTTCCTCGCTGTCGGCCAAGCTCGCAATGGCGCTGCTGCTCGCCGCGCTCGCCGACTGGCTCTTCTATGGCCACCGGGTCGGACTGTCGCTGATCATCTTCGCCATCGCAATCACCTGCGCCTCACTGCTCGCCAATCACGCCACGCTGGACCTTCGGCGCGGGGTGATCGGCGGCGCGGTCGTCGCTCTCGGTCTTGTGCCGGCCGTGGAGGAGCTCACTGCGCTCTCGTTCGTGATCCTCGTCACGGCGCTGGTCGTCGCCCTGCTGCTCGCGACCAATCCGGAGACGACCGGGCTCGCCGACCGCGCTCGCGCGCTACGAAACCTCGTTCTGTTCGGCTTCTGGCGGTTCTTTCCCGATGCGCTCCAGATATTCAACCTGTCCGCATTCACCCGCGGCATTGCGCTATGGCTGCTGCCGGCGGCACTGAGCACCGTGTTCCTTGCGCTGTTCGCGGCGGCCAATCCGGTGATCGAACAATGGGTGTCCCTGCTCAATCCACGGGTCGTCTTCGAATATGTCAGCGTCTGGCGCACGCTGTTCTGGGCTTCGATGCTGGCGCTGGTCTGGCCTTTCATCCATGTGCGCTGGCGAAGCAAGAAGGCTGCCGCCGCAGCCATCGTCGAAAGCCCAGAGCCGCAGCCGCTCCCGCCTTTCGTCCCCATCGAATTCCTGGGCTCCTCGACCATCTTGCGTTCGCTGATCCTGTTCAATCTGCTGTTCGCAGCGCAGTCCGTTCTCGACGGCATCTATCTCTGGGGCCACGTGGCGCTGCCCGACAATTTGACCTATGCAACCTACGCCCATCGCGGCGCCTATCCGCTGATCGCGACCGCCCTGCTCGCCGCCGCCTTCGTGCTGATCGCGATGCGTCCGGGCGGGCCGGCCGAGAAATCGAAGGTGATCCGCGCGCTGGTCTATCTCTGGGTGGGACAGAACGTGCTGCTGGTCGCCTCGTCCATCCTCCGGCTGGATCTCTATGTCGACATCTACATGCTGACCTACTGGCGCATCGCGGCCTTCATCTGGATGGGGCTGGTGGCGCTGGGACTGATCCTGATCGTTACTCGCATCGTGCTCGGGAGGTCCAACCAATGGCTGATCGGCGCCAACCTGATCGCTTTGACGATCGTGCTCTACGGATGCTCGCTCGTGAACTTCGACGCCTTCATCGCCGACTACAATGTTGCTCACAGCCGGGAGGCATCGGGCAAGGGCGTGCAGATCGATATCGACTATCTCCTGACGCTCGGGCCGCAGGCACTGCCGGCCATCGACAAGGCAATCGCGCTGCGGCCCGCGGCCGGCGAGGGCTGCCTTGTGTCACAGCGAGACAGGCTTGTAGAACAGCTGCGCCGGGACCTGGCCTGGCGGAGCTGGGGCTTCCGAAGCTTGCGGCTCCAGCGCAGGCTGGACGCCCAGGCGAAAGCCCGGTCCGGCAGCCAGCCGGCTGGCTGACGAGGCAGCGGAGAGTTTCTTGGCACATCGCATTCTCATCGTCGACGACGAGGGTCACATCCGCGAGGTCATCCGTGTTGCCCTGAAGAAGGCCGGCATGGACGTGATCGAGGCGCGCGACGGCAAGGAGGCGCTCGCCCGCTTTGCCGCCGACAGGCCGGATCTGATCGTGCTCGACATCGGCATGCCCGAGTTCGACGGCCTCGACGTCTGTCGCGAGGTACGCAAGTCCTCCGACGTGCCGATCCTGTTCCTGTCGGCGCGCGACGAGGAGATCGACCGCATCCTCGGGCTCGAGATCGGCGGCGACGATTACGTGACCAAGCCGTTCAGCCCGCGCGAGCTGGTGGCGCGGGTCAACGTCATCCTGCGCCGGCTCGGTCCCCGCAACGGCGAGATCAAGGCCGGCGCGGCCGCTCTGACGCAGGGGAGTCTCCTGATCGATCCCGAGCAGCATGTGGCGTCCTTCGCGGGAACGCCGCTCAAACTGACGGCGATCGAGTTCGGCATCCTGCGCGCCTTCCTGACCCGCCCGACCTCGGTGTTCAACCGCGAGCAGCTGATGCGGGCGGCCTATCAGCTCAACATCCAGGTCTCCGACCGCACCATCGACAGCCATATCCGCAACATCCGCGCCAAGCTCGCGGCGCTGAATTGCGAGAACGTCATCGAAACCATCCACGGCGTCGGCTTCAAGCTCGGCCGCTGCGAGAAAGAGGCATGAGCACGGCACCCGACAAATGGCGGCCGTCGCTGGGGCTCGTCATCTTCACGGTGCTGACCACCGTTGGCGTGCTGCCGCTGGTCGGCCTGTTCTTCTTCCGCCTTTACGACAATCAGCTGATCCGCCAGACTCAGGCCGAGCTGATCGCGCAGAGCCGCGTGCTGGCGACGATCTATGCCCAGGAGGTCACGGCGAGGCTCGACGGCGGCCTCACGCTGGGCGCCGAGGTGCCGCCGGGCGTGCTGCCCGATCCCGGCGACCAGGTCACGCCGATCCGTCCCGCGCTCGACCTCACTGCGAACGACCTGCTGCGGCGGCGGCCGGATGCCCAGGCTGCGCCACAGCCGGCCCAACCCGCCTATGTCGAGATCGGCGCCAGGCTGACGCCGATCATCCGCGAAACCCAGAAGGTGACTTTGGCGGGCTTCCGCATCCTCGATCCGCAGGGCGTGGTGATCGCCGGCCGGCAGGAGGTCGGGCAATCGCTTGCGCATATCGAGGAGGTCGCGGACGCGCTGCACGGCCAATACCGCGCCACCTTACGCAACCGCGTTCCGGACAAGCCGCCGCCGCCGATCTATTCCTTCAGCCGCGGCCTCGGCGTGCACGTGTTCTCGGCCATGCCGGTCATCGTCAACAACCGCGTCGCGGGGGTGATCTACACCACGCGGACGCCGAGCAACATCTTCGACCATCTCTACCAGGAGCGAGGCAAGTTCGTGCTGGCCGGGCTTGCCGTGATCCTCGGCACGATCGCGATCGGACTCGTGTTCTCGCGCACCATCACGCTGCCGATGCGCGAGCTGATCGATCGTGCCGCACGAATTGGCCGCGGTGACCGCGAGGCGTTCCGGCCCCTCCGGCACTACGGCACGCGGGAGTTCGCCCAGCTCTCGCACAGCTTCCTCGGCATGGCCGAGCAGCTGGCGCGCCGCTCGGACTACATCGCGACGTTCTCGGCGCACCTCACCCACGAGCTGAAATCGCCGCTGACCTCGATCAAGGGCGCGGCCGAGCTGCTGCAGGATTCGGTTCAAGGCAAATCGGGCAGCCTGACGCCCGCCGAGCAGACGACATTCATCGCCAACATCCTGTCCGACACCCAGCGGCTGGAGGCGATGGCGCAGCGGCTGCGCGAGCTCGCCCGCGCCGAAAGCCTGCCGCAGAACGAGCGCACGGAGCTGGCGCCCGTGATCGCCGACCTCAGAAGCAGGTTTCCGGCAAGCTCAATCGACGCCAGCGGCAGCCTCGACCGGGCGATCGGCATGTCCGGCGAGAAGGCGCTGATCGTGCTGTCGCATCTCGTCGACAACGCGGTGCGGCACAAGTCGCGGACGATCAGGCTGGAGGCGGTGGACGAGCGGACGACCCTGCTGCTGACGGTCAGCAATGACGGCGAGCCGATCTCGGCGCCAAACCGCGACAGAATCTTCGATGCCTTCTTCACCACCCGTCGCGACCAGGGCGGCACCGGGATGGGGCTGGCGATCGCGCGTGCGGTCATGGCGAGCCATGGCGGCTCGATCACGCTGAAGCCGACCGACGAAGGCGCGGCCTTCGAACTCCAGTTTCCCGCAGCCTAGATGGCGAACACCCAGGCGGCGACGATGGCGCCGATGGTGACGAGACCGGCGATGGTCCAGCCCGCGGCATATTCCAGCTCAGGGTGACCGGTCGCCCGCATGATCTCTACCGGATCGGCGGTATGCTTCTCTGCCATGACAGCCTCGCACATTACTCCCCGCGTCATATGTAAGTCGCATCAGCCACCATTAGGTTCCATCACAGACGTGCGAGGAATGACGCAGCTCGGCTTGTTCGCAGAGCCGCAGGCGGGGCCGACCGGCTGGCTGGCGCCGATCGTGCGTCAGGTCGAGGCGTGGGCGCGTACCGGACGGCGGCGTCCGGCAAGTGCTGTGCACCGTTACTCCGCCACCTTCCGGACGATGAAGCGGGCCTGACGGGTCGTCCAAAACAAAAACTGCGAAAACAACCCCATGCACAGTAGAAAGCCGTTTCCGGCGCGAGACTGGCCGGCGCCGGCAAGGGCTTGAGGTATCGAGACAAACTGGCCGCGCCCCGCAATCGTCCCGTGGCCGGCGACTTGCGTTCGAAATGAGGCGCCTGCGAAGTAAGACGCATGTTCGGCGCCGGCTGCCGGCCGGCCGACAGTGCCGCGAATTCGCCTCAAGGCCAGCCGACTACTAATGAGGCGAATTGAAAAGACAGGTCACATCAGCGAGCCAATATGAGCCCCGCAAGGCGGCCGGCATCATCATGAAGAATTTTCTGACGTTTTTTCTGCTTCTGACCATGAGCACGGCCTCCGCGCATGGACCTTTGCCGGCCCGGCTCTCCGCGCCGTCCGATCTCGTGCGCGTGGGCCTCACCGATTCCGACACGACCGCCGGAGGCACGGCGCGGCTGTGCGAGCAGGTCACCTTCTCGCGTGGCCTGCGCTATGGCGAGAGCGAAGCCAATGTGCTCGACGTCGCCACCAGCGCAACCAAGGCGGATACGCCGCGGCCAGTGCTGCTGTTCGTGACCGGCGACAGCTTCACCGGCGACCACGCGGCGCCGGAGCTGGCCCGGCAGATCCAGGACCAGGCGATGTGCTTTGCCGCGCGCAACGACATGATCGGCGTGCGCGTCAACTACCGCCTGGCGCCCGCGGCGGCCTGGCCGATGGGGGCCACCGACGTGGCGGCGGCGCTGTCCTGGGTCCACGGCAATATCGATCTGTTCAACGGCGATGCTCGCGAGATCGTCGCAATCGGCTATGGCGCCGGCGCCTTCCACGTCGCGACCCTGCTGGCGCATCCCGAGTTTCAGGCCGACCGCGCCGATGTCGCCGCGGTCGTGCTGGTGTCCGGCATCTATCGCGCGGGCAAGGACGCGAGCGACAGCGAGAAGGCCTATCTCGGCACGGATTCAAGCCAGTATAACGCGCGATCGGTCTTTCCCGGCATCATCAACGTCGACGTGCCGATCGTGCTGGCCTGGGCGGCGGACGATCCTGCTGCAATCGTGGCGCAGGGCGAGACGCTGAAGAAGACGCTCTGCGGCGCCGGCCACTGCCCGCGCAGCGCGCTGCTGCGCAGCCGCGACGGCATCGCCAGCGCTTTCGGCCTCGACGGCTCCGGCGACAGCCTCGCCGAGCCGACGCTGCTGCTGGTGAAGCAGCTGGAGGCGCGGGGGTTGCCGTAGCGGCCTGGCCTTGGCGGGCAAACAGACGGAGCCGGGGTCACAACCTCTCCGGCTTGCTTGCGGGAGAGGTCGGCGCCGAAGGCGCGGGTGAGTGCTCTTGGGATTGTCCCATTGAGGAGACACCCTCTCCCCGGCCCTCTCCCGCGAGCGGGAGAGGGAGCGCGCCGTATCCGTGGCCCGCGGTTGGGGAACGAGATCAACCTTCGCGTCGCATCACGCCGGCTTGAGCGAGGCCAGCGCGTTCTCCAGCAGCGAGCGCACGCGCGCGGCATCGCCCGACTTCACCACCGCGGGATCGAGATAGAGCTCGAGCCCCGGGGCGCGCTCGGTGATGATGCCGCTGCTTTCCGCCGCCGCGTCGGTCAGCGCGTCGACCGAATAGGGAATGACCTCGCGGCTGATGCCCTTCATCGTGATCGCCGGCAGCGCATGGGCGCGGACGATGTCGCTGACGAGGGCAAAGGTCTCGTAGCTCAGCACGATGCCGCCGGGCTCGGCGATCGATTGCAGGCGCGCGGCGAGGTTCGCTTCCGCACCGATGATGGTGTAGTCCATGCGGTCGGTGCTGCCGAAATTGCCGACGTTGCAATAGCCGGAATTGATGCCCATGCGCGAGCGGAACGGCTGCTCGACGCCGGAGGCGCGCCATTTCGCATTGAGCTCGGCAAGGCGCTGCTGCATGCGCCAGGCCATCTGGAGGCAGGCCTGCGCATCGGCCCGGTCGCCTCTGGTCTCGGGGTCGCCGAAGAAGATCAGCATGGCATCACCGATGAACTTGTCGATGGTGCCGCCATACTCGTGGGCGATCGCCGACATCTCGGTGAAATATTCGTTCAGCAGCTGCGTCAGTTGCTCCGGCTGGAGCCGCTCCGCCGTCGCGGTGAAGTTCTGGATGTCGGAGAAGAAGATGGTGAGCTTCTTGCGCTCGGTATGGATCGTGACGTCCTTCTGGCCGCTGAAAATGGACTTGTAGACCTGCGGCGGGATGTAGCGCGAGATCTTCATCGACAGCGACGCCAGGAAGTCGTTGGCGGATTCGAGCTCCTTGTTCATGCCCTTGATGCGGCGCGCCTGGCGGCGCTGCAGCGACAGGAACGCCAGTCCGCTGCCGGCGGCAATCACGAAATAGGCGAGCAGGTACTTGAACGAGAAGATGTTGGCCGCGATCGGCTGGGCGATGATCACCTCCTGGATGCCGCGGACATCGCCCACCTTCCAGTCCTTCTTCGGGCTTTCGGGGTGGCTGTTGTGGCAACTGACGCAGGCCGGCCCCATGGTGACGGGGGCGACCAGGCGGACCTTGTCGTTGAACAGCGAGGTCTCGGTATCGACGATCTTCTGCTCGGGATCCCGGCGCAGCGCGTCGATCGCATCCCTCTCGAACTTGTCGAGCTGGTGCGGCGCGCGGTTCTGGAACGGGAAGTCGGACACGAAGCGGTAGGTGATGTTCTCCTGTTGCGCGCCGATCACCCGGCCGAGCTCCAGCGACAGCGTCGCCGGAATCGGAATCGCGCCGGGGACGGACTCGTAATTGTGCACGACCTTGGTGGTGCCATCGCGGTTGGCGAGGATCCGCCCGACCACGTTGGTCGCGTAATAGCCGCGCACGCTCGTGATCACCGAATTGAGATCGATCGCCTGCCGGCGCAGCCCCGTCTTGTTGAGCTCGGTCAGGTCCAGCCACACCGCGAGCGGCAGGGCAAGCAGGAGGAAGACGATCACGGCTCCGGTCAGGATGCCGCTCTTGCGCTGTTCTTCGGAGATCTCTTGTTTCAAATTGTGGCTCCGTTGTGTGCGATTTTGTCGCAAGGCCCGTCCGAATCCGCGGCGAAGAATGCGGCGGCACAGAGCCCATATTTGCCGGCCGACGCAACCCCATTTTATGGTAGTCCGGCTCGGTGCCCTTTCGTTTGATCACGGATGCTCAAGTTCGGCACCGACCTGCATCCGCTCCGCCGGGAGAAACCCCATGACCGAGACCATCCGCATCAAGCGCTTCCATGCGCGGCCCGTGATCGTACCGATGAACCTGCCGCTGCAAACCTCGACCGGCGCGGTCGCCAAGGCCCCGCTGGTGCTGATCGACTGCGAGACCGACCAGGGCGCGGTGGGCCACGCTTATCTGTTCTCGATCACGCCCTCTGCCTTGAGGCCGCTGGCGGCGATGGTCACGGAAATGTCAGAACTGCTGGCGGGCGACGAGCTCTTGCCATTCGAGATCGAGCGCAAGCTGGCCCAGCGCTTCACGCTGCTCGGCCTCGCCGGCCTGCAACGGCTGGCGCAATCCGGTATCGACATGGCGGCATGGGATGCGCTCGCCCGCAGCAAGGGCCTGCCGCTGGCGCGCCTGCTCGGCAGCGCGCCGAAGCCGGTCAAGGCCTATAATTCGAAAGGGCTCGGGATCATGCCGGCCGGCGCTGCGGTCGAGGAAGCCCACAAGCTGCTGGCCGAGGGTTTCCGGGCCGCCAAAATCCGTGTCGGCCGGCCGGATGCGCGGGAGGATCTCGCCGTCGTGCGCGCGGTGCGCAAAGCCGTCGGCGATCAGGTCACGCTGATGTGCGACTACAACCAGGCGCTGACGGTGACCGAGGCGATCCGCCGCGGCGAGATGCTGGACGACGAGGGCTTGAGCTGGATCGAGGAGCCGATCCGCCACGACGACTATGCCGGCTGCGCCCGGATCGCGGACGCGCTACGCACACCGGTCCAGATCGGCGAGAATTTCGACAGCGCCTTCGCGATGCAGGCGGCGCTCTCGGCGGAAGCCTGCGACTACGTGATGCCGGACGTGCAGCGCATCGGCGGCGTCACCGGCTGGCTGCGTGCTGCGTCGCTTGCGCACGCCGCCGGCATCGAGATGTCGACGCATCTGTTCTCGGAAGTCAGCGCACATCTTCTCTGCGTGACACCGACCGCGCATTGGCTGGAATATGTCGACTGGGCCGACGCAGTGCTGGCGACGCGGCTACAGATCAAGGATGGTTTTGCGCTGCCAAGCGAGGAGCCCGGCAACGGGATCGAATGGGACGAGGCGGCGGTGAAAAAGTATCTGGTGGGGTAGGTCGAGGGCGGAGGCTCTCAACGTGTTCGTCCTTGCGGCCAATGTCGGCGTATGGGGGCGACCGCATTCGCCGTCGCCGGCGGACTCTTCAAAGTGATCGGGGTGCGATACGCACGTCCGGTGCAACTCGGTCGCTGGGATAGACGATCACCTCTTCACCAGGGGCGAGGCCGGAAGCGACGGCCGCGAAGCGGCCGGACCGGCGCAGGAGCTCGATTTGGCGCAGTTCGGCCCGCCCGCCTTTCGCAACATAGACATTCCAGCCTTCGCCCCGACGAAACAGCGCGCCGGATGGGACGATCGTGGCCTCGTCCCGCGCGAGGACGGTGATCTGAACATCCACCCGATAGCCATCCCCTAGTCGTGCCCACTGCTTCGCGGGCGAGAGGATGTCGACGAGAACATTGACCCTTTGCTCCTCGACTCCGAGCGTCGAGACCTTCGTGAAAGCTGCCGGCTCGACCCGGCGCACCCGACCCTTCAGTTTCGCCTCGCCACCCCAATGGTCGATGCTGACATCGGCTCCGGGACGGATCTCCACCGCATCGGTGCTGAGAACGTCGGCCACGACTTCGAGATCGCTGGCGTCACCGACGTCAAGCAAGAGCGTACCCGGCTGCACGATCGTTTCGCTTTCCTGCGCGACCCTCAGCACCACGCCGGCGACAGGCGACACAACGTTCCAGCTATCCGGGCGCCCGTTGCCATCGTTGCCGTACCGGGCCAGCAATGCACGCATTTGGCTGATCTCATGCTCGGCGGCATGATTCTGAAATTCCGCCGCCCGCAGATCCCGGTCGGCGAGACGCACCACAAGCTCTGCACGCTCGAGCGCCTGCGTCGTCGCCGCTCCTTGCTGGGCCAGAGTCCGCGCCCGGGTCAAATCGGTATTGGCTTGATCGCTCTGGGCTTTAGCCCGCTCGACGACCGCCCTGGCGCGCTCCAAATTGGCTTCGGCCACTCCCAATCTTTCCTCGACCTCTCGGCGAGTCCGTGGGTCCATCAGGGGAGCTGGGGATGGGGTGATCGTGGCGACGGCGTCGTCGACCTGAACTTCATCGCCAACCTTGAACCGGATCCGGCTCAGCCGCCCCGCAAGCGGTGCGGCGACCGCGTACCGCTCGCGGACGCGCGTCTTGCCATCCTCATCGACGGTGGCGGCGAACCTCCCCTTTGTCACAGCTGCAGTCTCGACCGGCACTGAGGCCGGAATCAGGAGCCAGGCCGCAACTCCGGCGGCGGCCAAAAGTCCGGCAACAATCGCGACATGACGGCCCGTGACGTGCATGTTCACTCCCTGGTCTTGAGAGCTGCGACCAAGTCGATTCGATCAACACGGCCTTTGACAATGCGGGCGCTGGCGGCAGCCGCAACGAGGACGACGCCGGCGGCAATGAGATAGGTCTGCGGGGCGATCACGGCAGGTATCTGGAAGCTCTCGTTGGAGTGAAATCTGGCGATCAGTCCGATAACGGCATGAGAGAGCGGCAGGCCGATCAGAATCCCCAGCACGATCTCGATAGCGAACTCGCCAAACAGGATGCTCGCAACCTCGCCGCGCGTAAAGCCCAGCACCCTAAGGCTGGCCAGCTCCCATGCGCGCTCCTGCAAGCTGATGCGCGCGCTGTTGTAGACGACTCCTACCGTGATGATGGTGGCGAAGGCCGCAAGGATGCCGGCGGTCACGAAAACGAGACCGGCGATCTTCTCCATGAACGAAGTGAGCGCATACGTCTTCATCGTCACAGATTCGATGGTCGGTAAGCTCTTGAACTTTTGCCCCAAGGCCATCATCGCAGTCGGCTCAACGTACAGGCTCGCCGCCGAAATCACGGCACCCTCGCCGGTAAAGCGATTCAGGGTCTCGATCTCCATGTAAGATGCCATTCCGATCGCCTCGTCGACGAGGGCACTGACCGGCAGATCACGCTTGCGTCGTCGTCCTTCCATCGCCTCGACCGTGAGGACGTCACCGGCCTTCGCGTCGAGCCGTTCGGCAAGCCGCCGTGTGAGCGTAATCCCGTCGGGGCTTACCGCGATAGGGCGCAGCATGGCATCATGCGGCCGCCGCAGCTCGTCTCCCGTGGATAGACCGATCACCGAGGTCAAATAACTCTGCTGCCCGGCGCGTAGCCGCACCGGCACGATGCGCTGTCCTTCCACGGCCAAGACACCGGGCTCGCGAGCCAGGTCCCGCATTATGGCCCGGTCCATGGGGTGCGGAAACGTCACCGTCGTGTTGCCGCGCTCCACCAGGTTGAACTGCAGATCGATCATCTCATTGATCGCGTCGCGCCAAAAGATCCCCAGCACCATCATTGGGACGGCAAAGGCCACCCCGGCGACGGTCAGTAGCGAACGGAATGGACGTCCGGCGGTGTTCCGCAAAATCATCAGCAGGCGCGATCTGATCGCGTTGCTTGGCAGAAGCGCTTCGATCCACGAGCGGCGAAAGCCCAGGGGCGCCGCCGGCCGCATGGCGACCGCCGGCGCCAGCCGGACGACCTGCCGCAGAGCAGTCAGGACGCCAAGCGATGACGCAGCCAGGCTGATCGCAATCCCGAGCGCCAACGACCACGGCGTCAGCCGAAACGGCAGGTCAGGTAAGCGAAAGAAGCTTTGGTAGCTTGCAATCATCGCTTTCCCGAAGCTCCAGCCGGCTCCAATGCCAAGCGCAGATCCAATCAACACGATAACGAGAACGAGCTTGAGATAGTGCATAGTCAGCGCCGAGGTTGGAAAACCCAGAGCCTTCAACGCGGCAATCTGTTCGCGTTGGACCACCACGATCCTCCCCAGAGCGCTGTTGAGCAGGAACGCCGCGACCCCGAAGAAGATGAACGGGATCGTGGTCGACATCACCTTCTGCTGGTTCAGTTCATCCTCGAGGAAGCGGTTGGAAGGCTGATCTCGCCGCTGGACGGCGCCGACCGATCCGTACTGTTCGAGCAACCGGTCCAGTTCGTCGATTACCGGCTTCGGATCGGTGCGCGGCGCCAGCGAAATGACGGCGTCATTGAAGGCTGCCTTCATATCGAAGGCGGCTTCCGCCGCACTGCGATCGACCCAAAGGATCGCATAGAGCCGATCGTCGGGAATCGGCAGGCCCGGCTTGACGGCATAGACATATTCGGGCGAAAGCGCGATGCCGGAGACGTGGAAAGCTTCCACCTTCCCGTTGAGCAGGACGCGGACGTCGTCGCCGGGGTTCACTCCGTTGACTTCCGCGAACGCTTCGTTAATCGCTGCAGTTCTCGCAGAGCCGGGCTCGGGCGCCGTGCCACGGCGCAAATGAAGTCGGGCGAGCCTTTCGTCGCCCGCATGGCTGAGCGACACCATCCGGGCCGACACCGGCTGGGATGCAGCCGGCCAATCGACGATGACCTCACGAACGATACGGGGCTCAACCGTGGCAACGCCGGCAATTGCTTCGATTTGCGGGACGATCGACAGCGGTGCCCGCTTGAGCCTCACGAAGATCTGCGGGAACCGCGCAGCCGCGTAGAAGCGCTCCACGGCCGTATTGAGCGATTCGTAGGTGGAGACCGACCCAATGAAGACGGCGACGCCGGCTGCGACCAGCAGCGCGATCGTCAGCACCTGGCCCCGCATCGCGCCGATGTCACGCAGCAGTTTTCGATCGAGCAGGCTCACCAGTGCACCTCGTCTGCCGAGAGCCGATGCGCATTACGCTCCTCGCCGACGATCCGCCCGCCGCCGAGCCGCAGTACGCGATCCGCCATGCCTGCAATTGCAGCATTGTGCGTGATGATGATCGTCGTGGTGCCGAGGCGCTCATTGGCTCGCGCAATCGCCGCCAGCACCACCTTGCCGGTCTCGTAGTCCAGCGCGCCCGTCGGCTCGTCGCACAAAAGCACATCCGGCGACTTGACGATGGCACGGGCAACCGCAACGCGCTGCTGTTCGCCGCCGGACAGCTGCGAGGGGAAGTGATCGGTCCGCTCCTCGAGCCCGACGAGCGCAAGCACCTCCCGCGGCTCAAGCGGCTTGTCCGCAATCTCGGTCACCAGCGCGACGTTCTCAAGCACCGTCAGGCTGGGAATGAGATTGTAGAACTGAAAGACGAAGCCCACGTGTTCACGTCGGTACCGGGTCAACTCCGCATCAGTCGCCCCGACCAGATTATGATCCCGCCAATGAGCCTCGCCCGAAGTCGGGCTGTCCAGGCCCCCCAGGATATTCAGCAGGGTCGACTTGCCCGATCCGGACGGCCCTAGGAGCACGACGAACTCGCCTTCGAAGATGTCGAGGTCGACGTCGCGCAGCGCATGCACCTCGATCTCTCCCATTCGATAGGTCTTCGAAAGACCCCTGGCGTGAAACACCGGGGATCTCTTGTTATCCTGTTCGAACGGTTGGGCGTCCATGGGCGTAACCCGCTCGCCGCCTTCAGTGCTTTGTCCCCGGTGATCAGTGGGACAACAGCACCGGAATCGGCGGCTTCGTCAGGATGCTCCGGGTCGCGCCTCCCAATACGAACTCCCGGAAACGGGAATGACCGTACGCCCCCATGACAAGGAGATCCGCCCTGCGGGAGGCAACCTGCTCGGCGAAAACCCTACCGATCGCCCGTCCAGCGGCATCGACCTCCTCAACGACCACGTCGATGCCATGCTTCGACAGGTTCTTGGCGAGTTCGGACGACGAGCGTCGGCTCGGAATCACCTTCTCGTTGGTTACGGTGAGGATGCAGACCTCGCGCGCCTTCTCCATGATCGGAATGGCATCAGATACTGCACGCGCAGCCGCGCGGCTGAAATCCCACCCAATAAGAACCCTGTCCAGTCCGAACTCCCTGGCGGCCGAGGCTTCCGGAAGCACTATGGTTGGTCGCCCTGAACCGAAGATGATCGCTTCAGCATACCATTGGTCGTAAGATTCCGGCACCGGCACTATGGCGAGGTCGCGAAACCGCGCATATTCCACGAGAACGTCCGGCACCTCGGACGACAAACAACGATCGAGAACGATCTCGTGCGCAACACCGGATTTTTGTGCAGTCGATTCGAAGGTTGCCAGCAGATCCTGGGCATTCTTCCGGCTCTTGTGGGCCTCGCTGGCCACTATTGCCCCGACATTGCCCGGCCCCGACAGGAAGCTGCCGGGCACCTGCACATGAACTTCGCAGGAGATCGCCGCGATGTGGGCGCCGAGGAGAGAAGCCAGCGATACGGCGCGGTCGATCACCGCGACCGGGGTCGGGTCGGGATAGCTGGTGAGAGTGAGCAAGATGTCCTTGACTGCCATTTTGACTCTCCGAACTGAAGCCGCCTGAATATATTCACGCGAGTTCCGGACAGCTTGATCTAGCTCAGAGTACCGGCGGCTTGCCCCATGGCGCCAGACGAGAGGCTGCGGCCTACCACGACCTTCTGCTGCGACATCATCGCGCAGACCGGCCCTTCACTCAACAGACAGGGTGGCGGAATTGGGCAGCAGAGGCGATTGAAGCGTCGCCGCAGATGCACCTTCGCGTGCTGGTCACTGCTGTCGATGTCCCAACACGGACTTCGGGAGGGGCCCCCGCTGGTCGATCTGCCTTCACTGGATGTTGAATCGTGCGCCCGGGCATTCGTTGGTTACGGTCGTTGCCACGAGCTGGGCGACGGGCAAGGTCGGCTTCGGGACCGCGACGATCTTCCAACGCCCCTTCTTGTTGAGCCAGAACCGCCCGCTCGTGGTTGCGATGCGACGCTCAGTGTATGTCTTCGTCGAAATCAGGGGAAGCTTCGACTTCGGTGCGGGGACTTCCTTCCAGCCGTCGAACGAATAGAACTCCTGGAAGAAATAGTGCCACTCGATCTTCTGGAATTCATGGTGCGAAACGACGACCCGGACCAGTGAGTATCCCGTCAGCCATTCCGAACCCAGCGGATCCGGTTCGACCTGCAGGCACCTCGTGTGCAGCGGCTCCTGGACCTGGAGCAAATTCAGTCTCTGACTTTGCGAAAGCATCGCCGAGGTCACCGGCTGCCCCACATTTGGGTCGTTGGCGGGTCCGGAGCAGATCGGCACCGTCGACGGACCCTGTCCGGTCCACGGGTTGTTGCTGCAATAGACGTAGCGCGACCAGGACGACCAACCATTGGACGCCGTTTCCTCCGCCTTGCCCGTCTCGCGGTCCCAGATGCCGGTAAACTTGATCGTCTTGCTCGGCGGGCAGGCCGTTATGGGCGGCCCCGTCCACCAATGGGTGGTTTCGAACTCATAGATGGATTGCTTCGGATACGGGTACATCACTGCTTTGGCGGCGGTCAGCGCGTGGTGCTCCGAGCACCCCTCGCCCTTCGTATCGAGCCAGCAGACCAGCGGAAAGTTCTCGCTCGGCCAGCAGCCCGCATGCGCCGAGGACGACGCCAGAATGGCGATCACGAGAGCCAGCGCGAAAAGACAAGCACGCATGGTCAATCCTCCAATCTGCATCTTCTCGTTGAGCTTGCCCGCGTTTCATCGCCACCATCTTGATGAAGATCAACGCATGATCCCAGCGACGCCCCCCTGTCGGAGACGGCGACGCCGCCGCTTGTGCGCCCACCTTTGCGAGCTGATGGCGCAAGTGCGGCAAGATCGTGCGTTGCGGATCAAGGGCGTGCGGCCGCTCGGCGGCGAAGTCGCGTTCGGCGAAGGCTGGCGTTATTTCAGCAACCTGAAGCGGCCTCCCTCCACCTTGATCAAGAATGCCGAGCGCTCGTCATAGCCATTGTGATCGGTCGCGCTCATCGTGGACAGGCCGTTGTTCAGATACACGTCCTTGCCGCGCTCGAGCTCGTCGCGAAGGGCGGCGCGAAATTCCGCCGTGCCGGATTTCGCGGCCTTCAAGGCATTCGGTATCGCCGTCTTGAGGAGCGCCATCGAATCCCACAGATGCGCAGCGAAGATGTTCGGCTTCTGCCCGTTCGCCTTTTCGTAGGCGGACAAGAATTCGTCTCGGACCTTGCGGAACGGATCATCCGCCGGCAGATCGTCCGCGATCGTGAACGCCTCGCCGGTGAAGACGGCGCCTTCGACACTGGCTCCGCCGAGCTTGATGAATTCCTCGGTGGCCACACCGTGGGTCTGGTAGATCTTGCCGGAATAGCCCCGCTCACGAAGCGCCTGCTGCGGCAGAACCGCCGGCGTGCCCGCCGAGGCGACGAAGACGGCGTCCGGATTCGTCGCCATCACCTTGAGAGCTTGGCCGGTCACGCTAGTGTCGGCGCGCGCATAGACTTCGTGCGTGGTCAGGGTCAGGCCGAGGGTTGGAGCAAGCCTGCTCACTTCCTTGTAATAGCCCTCGCCATATCCGTCGGAGACGCCGATGTAACCGAGGGTCTTCGCGCCCGACCTGGCGATGTGCTTGAGGATCGCGAGTGCCATCAGGTCGTCGTTGGGAACGACCTTGAAGGCCCATCTGCGCCGTTCGTCCATCGGCTGGACGATGGCTGTCGCCGCCGCGAGCGAGATGATCGGTGTCTTGGCTTCCCAGGCGACATCAATCATCGGCATGGTCACCGGCGTCAGAGAGGAACCGATGAGGACGTCGACGCCGTCCTGAATGACGAGCCGCCGGGCGTTCTGAATGCCCTTGGTCGAATCCGATTCATCGTCGAGGGCGATATAGACGATCTTCTCGCCGCCAATCTCCTTCGGGAGTGCAGCAACCGTCCGCATCTGCGGCTGCCCGAGCGCCGAGCCCGGCCCCGAAGCAGAAACCACGATTCCCACCTTGATGTCGGCATTTGCGCGGGGGATGGCGAGAACCATTGCGGTGCAAACGCAAAATGCGGCAAGGCAGAGCCTGATCATGATTTCTTCCCTTGTATTATTTTTCGCCAACGCAGTGTGGCTCTGGCCGCGGAGAAAGTCTGTCCCTACGCCTAGGGACAAACCCGATCTCGGGGAGGGGCGCGGGCCGGATGAAGGCGCGCGATGCATGCCGGTCGGGCGCGCTGTCCTGGCGCACTCCGCCAAGCGGCAAATGGGAAGGCGACGGGTGATGCCGGATCAGTGCTTCACTCGAACGTGACGATCTCCCTGGTTCGTAGAGATGCCGTTGGTTCGGTTGACAAGCGTAAGACCCTCGATCACAATTTGAGCGGGTCGATACCGCCCGCTGCTTGCGCCCTCCGGGGTATGGTGAAGTGTATCAGATCGCCGCGCGCTCCCTTTGCTCGAGCGAACGGGTCAGCAACGCAAGCCCTGACAATCTCCGTTCGCACTGCAAGGGAAACGAACGCATGCGCGATTTCCGCGACGCCAAAGCCATGGCGCAAACACTTCGCGACGCCCTGAACGCCAGGTCCGTCTCGCTCACGGTCGGTGAGAGCCTGGAGCTGATTGCAAAAATCCTGGGCTTGCCCGACTGGAACGTGCTCGCAGCCAAGATCCGATCCGCAGACCACGGCGCCGACAGGGGCACTGCTACCGCCGCGACGGACGGTGCCGCCTCCGGAGACCGCGAAATTCAGCTCTCACCGGCAGTACTCGACCGCTACGCCGGCGCATATCAATTCCACAATGCCGTGTTCACCGTCACCCGCGACAACGACCAGCTTTCGGCGCGCCTGAGCGGACAAGCCTCGGGTCGCTTTCATGCCGTGAGCGAAACCGAGTTCGTTGCGAGGGACGTCGGGGCGAGGCTTCGTTTCACCCTGAGCGCAGACGGCGCAGCCACGGCCGTGGTCCTGAATCAGCATGGCAACGATCACACCATGCAACGGATCGACGCGGACACAGCGCAGGCGCTGGAGCGGGCGATCGAAGAGCGCATGAGCAGCCGCTCCGCCAGTCCGGGGACCGAGGCCGCGCTTCGCCGTCTCATCGAGGGCGTCGCCTCGGGTCAACCGAACTACGCGGAGATGAGCACGGACCTCGCGGAGGCCACTCGCAAGCAGTTGCCGGTCCTGCAACGCGGCCTTGCCGATCTGGGAGCGATCAATTCAGTCGATTTTCTCGGCGTCGGTCCGCAAGGGCAGGACGTCTATTCCGTCTGGCATCAGGGCGGTGCTTCGCACTGGCAGATTGCGCTGGCCCGGGATGGCACGATCATCTCCGCCTTCGTCACGCCGGGGCCGTGACATCGGACGGGACGAGAAACCCGCCTGGAGCGCGATGCGATTGGGACGACTCGTCATCGCGCTCTGGGAGGGGGCAACATTCTGAGCCGCCTCACACCGGAGGAGCAAGACCCTCTGGACGTCCGTCGTGCGACAGTCTCGCCACGGCATCCTTCAATCCAACTCCGCTGGTTCCCGTTCTCAGCATGTCCGCGACCAGCGATGCCACGCCATCGGCAGCACTGTCGATGGCAAGCCCGCCGCTGCGGATGTTGGATATGCAGTTTCGTCTTGAATCTGGCGTGCCCGGCCGCGGCGCATAGGTCACATAGACTCCGAGACTGTCGGCCGCCGAAAGGCCGGGCCGTTCGCCGATGATCATAATGGAGATCCTCGCACCTGCGATCTCCGAAACCGGATCGCCGAGTGCGACGCGCGCCTGCGAGGCCAGAACCAAAGGAGCAATTGAAAGGTGCAGCGCTGACAGGCGCTCGACGATCGCCCGCGTCAACGGCCCCGCGTTCGTACCGATCGCGCTCGCAGACAATCCGTCAGCAACGACAATCAGGATGTCATAGTCCGAACGGATGCCGACGAGGCGCTCCGCCGCCTGCAACGAGAGTTTGCGGCCGAGGTCCGGACGACGGACATAGGTGGCCCGGTCCGGAGCCTGGCTTTCGACCTCGATCATTCCCAGATCCAAACCCTCAAGGCCGGCTCGCACCGAGAGCCAATCGACCTCGGACCAGACGGCCTGTCTTGCCCGCGCATGATCGAGCAGGAAGGCTTGCGCTGCGGACGTCGGCAAACCCGCGCCAAACCGGCCGAGACTTACCCGAGCCTCGGTCATTTTCCGGAGATCGAACGGCACTGCCGGCTTTCGATCAAGCTCGCGCGTCATGTCATCCTCCGAGCAGCCGGGCATTGGCCATATGATCCAGGAGCTGCGGCGGCGCCTCCAGAAGCCGGCCCTCGCCGTCGGTCAGCCCGATGTCGAAGAGCCATCGCTCGAACTCCGGCGCCGGGGGCCGTTTCAGGATCTCGCGGCAATAGACGGCATCATGATGTGACAGCGACTGGTAGTTCAGCATCACGTCATCGGCACCTGGGACCGTGATGACGAAATTGACGTTGGCGGCGCAGAGAAGCGTGAGCAGCGCGTCCATATCCTCCTGATCGGCATCCGCGTGGTTGGTGTAGCAAACGTCGACGCCCATGGGTAAGCCCAGCAGCTTGCCGCAGAAATGATCTTCGAGACCTGCGCGGATGATCTGCTTGCCGTTGAAGAGATATTCCGGTCCGATAAAACCGACCACCGTGTTGACGAGCAGCGGATTGAACTCGCGCGCGACGGCGTAGGCGCGGGCTTCCATCGTCTGCTGATCGACCCCGAAGTTTGCATCGGCCGACAGAGCTGCTCCCTGCCCCGTCTCGAAGTACATCAGATTGGCATGGATCGCCCCCCGTCCAAGCCCACGCACGGCCTCATGAGCCTCCTTGAGCAGTGACAGGCTGACGCCAAATCCTTCATTCGCCTTCTGAGATCCGGCGATCGACTGGAACACCAGATCCACTGGCGCGTTCGCTGCGATCGCTCTCATCGCGGTCGTCACGTGACCGAGGCAGCATGTCTGCGTTGGAATGGACAGGCGGGCGCGGAGCTCATCCAGCAATGAAACGATGCGAATGTAATCATCGACCGTATCGGTCGCCGGGTTGACGCCGATCACGGCGTCCCCTGATCCCATCAACAGGCCATCGATCGCCGAGGCCGCGATGCCGTAGGAATCATCGGTCGGATGGTTGGGCTGGTTGCGTGTCGAAAGCCGCCCCTTCAAGCCGATGGTCGACCGGAAGCGCGTGACCACCTCCCGCTTGGACGCCACCGAAATCAGGTCCTGAAGCCGCATGATCTTGGAGACGGCGGCGACCATCTCGGGCGTCAATCCGGGCGCCACCGCTTCGAGCTGCCGCTGGGACGTGTCGGGCTTGAGCAGCCACTCGCGGAATTCGCCGACCGTCAACGACGAGACGATCGAGAAAGCGTCTCGATCGTGCCGCTCCACGATCAGGCGCGAAACATCGTCTATCTCGGCCGGGATCAGTTCCTCCGCGAGGAAAGTCTTGAGCGGCAGGTCCGCGAGCGCCATCTGCGCCGCCAGTCGCTCGACAGGGCCGTCCGCGGCGATGCCTGCAAGCTGATCGCCCGAGCGCTCGGGTGTCGCCTTGGCCAGGAGGTCCCTGAGGTCGGCGAAGCGATAGACGGTCCCGTCGATAGACGTCTTGTATGGCATCCCGTTACTCTCGGATCAGGGCCAGCGCTTCGGCATGAAGCCTTGGCGTTGCGGCCGCAAGGACACGTCCCTCCGATCGGAGTGTCAGCGGGCGCCCCGCCCAGTCGGTTATACAGCCCCCCGCCCCCTGCACGACCGGAATCAGTGCCATGTAGTCATGCGGCTGGAGGCCCGTCTCGAGGACGATGTCGCAATGTCCCGACGCGAGCAAGCCGTAGATGTAGCAGTCACCTCCGAAACGGCGCACTCGCGCGGCCCTCGACACCCTCTCGAAAGCCTCGGCCTCGCGTCCCGCGAACATGTCCGGCGAAGTCGTGTAGAAGCGCGCGTGTGCGATGCTTTGGCACGCGCTCGTCCGCGCCAATCCGCCGTTGAAGAGAGTCCGGCCCGGCCTTCCTACCCACCGCTCCCCAATGAACGGAATGTCGATCAGGCCGCAGAACGGCTGCTCCTCATGGGTCAACGCGATCAGCGTGCCAAACAACGGAAAGCCCGTGATGAAGCTCTTGGTGCCGTCGATCGGATCGATGATCCAGGTGAATGCGCCGCCAGGCCGTCGCCCGATCTCTTCACCGATGACGCCGTGCTCGGGGAAGCGTTCCGCTATCCGCTCGCGAAGGCGCAGCTCAACCGTACGATCGGCAATCGTCACCGGACTGCTGTCGGCCTTCGAGATCACGTCCAGCGGCGTGCGGAAATAGGACAGCACGACGGGCCGGACCAGATCCGCAAGCTCCGCCGCAAAGGACACATAGGTGTGGGCGTCGTCGGCCGCGACGGCGGGGATTACCATCACAGGGCCTTCAGGAACAGCGGCCATCGTGGATCGTGGATGATGGATCGGGCCCGCATGTGTTTCCATATTCCGTACTTGTAGAAGTCGAAATCAAGCGTCGAAACGCGGTTCTGCACCATGGCCCATGTGCTCCACTTGATGTCCGCGAGCGCCTTGTGGACGATGAAGCGCGCGTGCCACTGCTTTCTGTAGGAGCCGAAATACTCTTCGATGATCTCCTGCTCGACGTCCTCCGAGAAGAAATGCTCGCCGCTCCAGATTGCAAGGTCATAGAGCCTGTCGTTGTTGGAAGCATATTCGAAGTCGATGAGCTTGATCGACCTGTCTTCGCCGACCAGAAAATTCCCGGGCATCGGATCATTGAAGCATGGCACGAGATCCAGCCCGGCCGCTTCAAGTGCCGCGCGGGCCTGCCTGTACTGATGATGGAGCCACGCGTGATCCTCCGGCGAATGGCCCCCGAGCTGCCTCACCTGCTCGTAGTGTTCGTCGATCATGTCGAAGACGGTCTTGGTGAGAGGAAGCGACGGGCCCTCGTGGAAACGGCGATACATCTGGACGACACTCGCACGGAATGACGGATCGACGCAGTCACGATGAGTGGAGGCTCGCCGGTCATCCAGAAACTCGGATATCTCGATGTCCAGGTGATCCAGATAGTCGAAGGTCGGGGGGCCGACCGCGATGATCTCCGCCTGCTTGCTGGCCGCACGCGCCGCGCGACGGTCTATGAACATCTCGGTCCCACGCCCGGGAATCTTGACGAAATAGCTTACCAGATGGCCTTCGACGGCAACCCGGAAGTTGGTATTGCTGATGCCGCCCGAAACCGGCCTGTAGGTCAGACGAGATCCTTTCCAGGCATCCACCTGGACGATGGCCGCCTCCAGCGCGCGCTCGGCTTCGGTCCGACCTGAACCAAGTTGCATCATCATTCCGCCCCACCTTCGCTAGAGAGACCGCAACCGCTCTTCGAAGCCGGGGTGCCCAAGCAGCATCCGGCATCGGAGAAATCGCCACGACGCATATTTCAGGAACTCCAGGCCCTGAATTGGCGACCGCACGTCCTGCAACAGGCTTCGGAGGGCCCAGTAGAGATCGTCCGCGGCTGCATAGAGCCGGCACCGGCTGAACGCCTTTTCGCTGAAACGGCCGTCATGCATTTCCAGAAGCGGCTTCATCTGGCTCTCGAACTGATAGAGTTCGTTCATCTGAACTCCGAGTTGATAATAAGGGTCGATATCGCCGGCCATGTCGAAGTCGACCAGCATCATGGCGCCGTCCGGACCGAGCATCACGTTGGAGGATTGCGGGTCGCCATGCGCCGGCATCAAGTCGACACCGGCCGCCGATACCGCCTCACGTATCGAGGTCATCCAGGCCAGCATCCAGTCGAGGTCGCCGGGAAAGACGGCGCTCGTGTTCGAAATCAAGGACCAAAGATGGTCGATGCCATCGAACACGGACCAGGGGCGTCCGAACTTCTCCCCGGCGGCGATCGTCTTCTGCATTGCGACGAGCCGCGCGACCGAGGCCTGCTGCATCAGATCATCGATCTTCGCCGTCCTCCAGCCGCTCCCGAGGCGCGTGAACAACACTGCCCTCTCGGCCGGTGCGCGGCCGACCGGCAGCGGCGAGAGCCCCAGTTCGTGAAACCGCTTCGCCGCGGCAAAGGCGACCTCGTCGTTCACCAACTCGGCGACCTCGTCATTCGCAAGCCGAAGGAAGAACTCCGCCTCCCGGCCGCTCGGTCCGACATCGAAACTGGTCGACTCGACCGCATGATAGGACGGCGAAGCCACAGGAAACGCGGAGACCGCATAGACGGCCTCGGTGGCGTCGATGACCGGCAGATTACCGATCGCGCGTTCGGCCCGCGCTTCCATGGCCGTTTCCGGATGACCCAGCGTTCTCATGCGGCGGCCTCGATCGCTGCGAGGCCTTCGCTCGCCAGCGCATAGAGCATGTCGGCAAGCACCTGGGTCCCGAATGCCTGGTCTTCCGCGCTCGTGAACTCGGTCGGATGATGGATCACACCGTCGCGCGAACGAACCGCAAGAACGACCGAGGGACAGACTGCGGACAGGGCCACCGCATCGTGACCGCCGATCGTATCGAGGTGGCGCGCCGTCTCGCCGAAGCTTGCCGCCGCTCGCTCGGCCAGCGATACCAGTCCTTGCGAAAATCGGCCTGCGTTGCGGCGATCGATCGACCTCACTTCGAATGAAACGCCGGCGTTCGCCGCTGCCGCTTCCATCCGCAGCTTCATCTTGCGTTCGGCTTCGGCCAGAATCTCCGGCGACCCCGAACGCAATTCGATGAACAGAACGGCCTCGGAGGGGACCGTGTTCGGCGAGTTCGGAAACACCTCGAGACGTCCGACGGAGGTGTGGAGATCGAGGCCGTGTTCGCCGGCGATCTGCCTCAAATCCGCAATAAGATAGGCAGCCCCCAGCACGGCGTCCTTACGCTGCGCCATCGGCGTCGGACCGGTGTGAGCCTGCCGTCCGAGGAAGGCGACACGATATTTGGTCGCCCCCCAATACCTGGTGAAGATTCCGAACCGCTCCCCGGCCTCGAAAAGCTCCTTGTCGCCCTCGATGTGAAGCTCGAGCAGCGCGCTCGGCCGTGCCACCTTGTCCGTGCCGGCATACCCGATCGTCGCGAGGGAGTCGCGCACGCTGACGCCGCTCCCGTCCTTGCGATCGAGAGCCCATTCGCGCTCGATCGCCCCTGCAAACAAGCTGCTGCCCAGAAGGCTCGGCTGGAAGCGCGCCCCCTCCTCGTTGGTCCAGTTCACGACCTGGAAATTGCAGACGGGCAGCTTCTTTTCCGCCTTCAGCTTTTCCGCCACGGCCAGCACCGCCTCGCACGCAGACACCACGCCGAGCGCGCCGTCGAAGCGGCCGCCGTTCGGCTGGCTGTCGAGGTGAGAACCGACCATGACGACCGGCGCGTTGGCTCCGGCCACCGAGAGGGTGCCGAACTGGTTGCCGATCACGTCCACCGATTGCGCGAAGCCATTCCTGGCGAACCAGCGGCCGAGCCAGTCGCGGGCCGCCCCGTCCTCCTTTGAAAGAGCAAGCCGCGTCATGGATCCGTCGGGCCCGCCGCCGAAGGCCGAAAGCTCATCCATCATGGCCTGAAGGCGCGATGGATCGATGGGAGCGCGGGCGGAGGAGACGTCAGGCATAGATGATGTCCACGTGGGATTTGTTGAACTGCTCGGTGAAGTCCCTGGTCAGGGCGCCACCCGTGATGACGGCATGCACGTCCTGCAGGCCGAAGGTGTGAATCGAGCCGAGACGGCCGAACTTGGAACTGTCCGCGACGATGACCGAACGCTTCGCCTGCGCACGCGCGACGCGGCGGATGATGGCTTCGTCTTCGCCGTAGTCCATGAACCCGCGTTCGGCATGAACGGCGCTGATCGCGATGATGGCGAGATCGAAGAAATGCTCCTTCATCGCCGCGGCCGTTTCGGGACCGAAAGTTGCCTGATAGTCCGGCCGCAGCCGCCCCCCGAGCACGCGGACGCTGGGCGTCGATGCGTAGTAGAAATGGGCCGCGACCGCGAGCGAGTTGCTCACGATCGTGAGATCCTTGCGTTTGTCGAGGTGCTTCAGGCACGCGAGCGCGGTCGTGCCCTCGTCGACGAAGATCTTCATGCCGTCCTTGACCAGGGCCGCCGCCGCCTCGCCGATGCGCCCCTTTTCTCTCGCGCCGACCCGCAGACGGTCGGCGAAGGGCTGGTCGCTTTCCTGGCGGTCGAGCACGGCGCCGCCATAGACGCGGCGAGCGAACCCTTCGGTCTCGAGCTCCCTGAGGTCTCGTCGGATCGATTCCTGGCTGACTTTGAGCTGATCCACCAGATCCTTCACATGGACCCGCTGATGCTGGCGCAGCAGATCCCGGATCAACTCGAGTCGCTGTTCCGTAAAGCTCATGAACGTTCCCTGCGTGTCACGGCACTTGCGGCCGCTTTCTGGCACGTGTCCGCTTTCACCACCACTTGCCTCATACCGCGGTTGGGCTCGCTTGGCCGAGGACACCGGTCGCAGTCGGCGGCAGGACGAGGTGGCAGGCAGCGAAATCCTGCCGCGAGCGGACGGTGAGGCTCGGCTGAAGCCGGCCGCATTTGTTCAGGGCCTGCGGGCAACGCGATCTGAAACTGCAGCCGTCGGGGATATCGAGCGGACTCGGCGGCTCTCCCTCCAGCAGGCACTCTTCAGGATTGTAGCGACGCTGCTCGAGCGTCGGCATGGCGCTCAACAGCGCCTTCGTATAGGGATGTCCGGGATCGAAGAACAGGCGCTCGTTGTCGGCGAGTTCGAAGACCTCGCCGAGATACATCACCGCGACCCGATTGCACGCTTTCCTGACCATTGCGAGATCGTGCGAGATGAAGATATAGGTGAGGTCGTACTCCTTCTGGAGCTTGTCGAACAGGTCGAGGAGCTTGAATTGCTCGGCCTGGTCCAACGCCGAAAGCGTTTCGTCCATGATCAGGATTTCCGGCTCGAGCACGAGGGCACGGGCGATGTTGATGCGCTGGCGCTGTCCCGCGCTCAGACCGAGCGGAAGCTCCTCATAGAGCTCGGCAGGCAGGCCCACCTCTGCCATGACCTTGAGGACGCGCTCGCGGATCGCGGCCTTGTCGCGCCTGCCATGCGTGCGCAGGGGATCCTCGAGCATCTTGCCGATCGACGTCCGCGGCGGCAGGGAGCCGAAGGGATCCTGCAGCACCATCTGGAGTTTGCTGCGAAACTCGAGCAGCGCCCTCCCCTTGAGCGTTGCGATGTCCTTGTCCGCACAGATGATCTGCCCCGAGCTCGGAAGCTCGAGCCTGCATAGCAGCCGCATCAGGGTCGACTTTCCACAGCCGGATTCGCCGACGATGGCGAAGCTGTCCCCGCGACGTATGTCGAAGGTGACGTTGCGCACGGCGCGGACCAGATTGACGCCGCCGAACCCGGTCTTCTTCCTGACCTTGTAGACCTGCGAAGCGTCGCGCAGACTGAGCACAACCTCGCGGTGGTCGTTCCGATCGGGCGCCGAGGCGGCCTCACCGCCCCAGATCTTCGGAGTCTGCCGCACGAGCTCGCGGGTGTAGGGATAGACGGGCCGCGCCACCAGATCCCCGCTCGACTGCTCCTCGACGATGCGGCCTTCGTCCATCACCAGGATGCGCGTGCAGGCTTCGCGCGCGACCGGCAACGAGGATGATACAAAAAGGACTGCCGTGTCGAAAGTCGCCGTCAACTCCCTCATCAGGCGAATGACCTGCGCCGCGACCGTGACGTCGAGCGGTTGCGTGACGTTGTCCGCCACGAGGAGCGCGGGGTTGGTCACCAGCGCGTCCACGATCAGGGCGCGCTGCATCATGCCGCCGGAGAACTGCGAGGGATAATCGTGAAACCGGCTGCGCGCCGAGGGAATGCGCACGGCCTCCAGCAGCTCGATGACACGGCTTTCGGCCGTCCGCCGCGACACCCCTGGCACGACGGCGCGCATCTTCTCGACGATCTGCGCGCCGACGGGCAGAGTGGGATCGAGCGCTCCCATGGGGTTGGCACCGACATAGGAGATCCGCTGACGCAGGAGACGCATGTCCGCGCCGCGCAACGCATAGATGTCGCGCCCCTCGAACAGCACCTCCCCGGACCGCCTGGTCAGCGGAGGCTCCATCCAGTTGACGACGGCCTTCGAGAGCACGGTCTTGCCCGAGCCGCTGGCGCCCACCACGCCCACGATCTCCCGCGGCGCCAGATTCAGCGACACACCGTCGAGGATGGTTCTTGCCGACGCCGCGCGGCCCGCCGCGACGGTGAGGTTCCTGAGCGAGAGAAGTGGCTGCGTCATGCTTCCGCTCCCCCATGGATCGTATTCCGCGCGCGTTCGAGCGAGGCGCCGATCAGGTTGATGCTGGTCAGCGTGAGTCCGAGAAACAGGCCGGGCATGGTCGCGATCCACCACGCGTTCAGGAGGTACTTGCGCCCGTCCGCGATGATGTTGCCGAACGTCGGCGTAGGCGGCTGCACGCCGAGCCCGAGAAATCCGAGCGTCGATTCGAAGATCATCATCCGTGCCACGTCCAGGACTGAGGTGAACAGCACCGGCGGAAGCAGCAAGGGAAGCAACAGGGTCAGGATGATCCGAAGGTCGGTCGAGCCGCCGATTTTCGCGGCACGAACATATTCGCGCTGGCGTTCGGTCATGACGATGCTGCGCATGATGCGCGCATAGACGGGCCAGTTGGACACCCCGAGAACCAGCACGATCGCCGGGATGGTGGGGCGCGAGACGCCCAGCACGGAAATGGCGAGGATGATCATGGGGATCGAGAGTTGCGCATCGGTCAGGCGCATGATGACCGCGTCGGTGCGCCCGCCGAAATAGCCCGCGATCGTGCCCAGTGCACACCCGATCGCCAGCATGACGATGACGGACGCAACGCCGATCAGAAGCGAGTAGCGCAAGCCGACGAGCGATCGCACCAACATGTCGCGGCCGATCTGATCGGTGCCGAGCGGATGAGCCCAGCTCCAATTGCTCCCGACAAAAACCGGCGGCAGCAGGCGGGCCTTCACGTCCATCTTCGTCGGATCAAGGCCGCTCAGTTCGGGATAGAGCGCAGTGGCGAGGGCCAGCACGACGAAGATGCCGAGACCGACGCGGAATCCTGGGGTCGAGGCCGCCTTGTCGAAGATGCGCCGGACGATCGAGCGTTGGGCCGGCTTGTGCACGAGCGGCGCGGCCGCGGCGGTTGCAACGGACATCAGTATTCGAGCCTCGGATCCATGGTGGTGGCGATGAGATCGACGACGATGTTGATCAGCACGAATATGGCACTGGTGACGATGGCAATCCCCTGGATCAACGGAAAGTCGCGCTGGAGCACGGCATTGATCGTCAATAGCCCGAGACCCGGATAGTCGAAGATGTACTCGACGATGATGACCCCGCCAAGCAGGCTCGAGAACTGGATTCCCAGCAGATTGAGTAGCGGCACCGATGCATTGCGCAGGGCATGGTTGGCGATGATGCGGCTGCGGCTGAGCCCCCGCACCTGTCCCACCGCCACATAGGGCTCGGTCATCTGGCCCGACACCGAGCTGACGAGGGTCCGTATCAGGACCGGCGACAGTTCGACCGCGAGCACGATCGCCGGAAGGATGGTGTAGGCAAATCCCTTGTAACCGATGGCAGGCAACCAACCGAGCTTGACGGAGAACAGCAGCGCCAGAACGATGCCGAGCCAGAAGTTCGGCAGCGAGATGAAGATGGAGGAGATGTAGAACGCGAGCTTGTCCGGCCATCGGCCGATCGCGAGACCACCGGCGATTCCCACCACGGCGGAGAAGACCAGTGCAAGCACCAGCGTCACTGCGGCGAGCTGAAGGGTCATGGGAAGGGCTTCGACAATGAGGCTCAGGACCTTTGCGCGTTCACCGCGCGTCGTGTCGTTGAAGGTCGCGCCTCCCGTAGCCGCGCCATTGGCGGGCCGAACGAATGATTGGCCGAGATCGCCTCGCACGACTCCCGCCATGTACCGGCCGAACTGGACGACGATCGGGTCGCGCAATCCCATGTCGGTCGCAATCTTCTCGATCAGGGCCTCCGGCGCCATTCCGCCCGCCATCAGGCGCACGGGATCCCCCGGCACGACCCTCAGCAGCGTGAAGATCAGCAGCGAGACGAGGAAGATGATCAAGACGCCCTGAGCCATTCGGCGCATCAGGAAGTTCAGGACGAACATTTTCAGGGCTCCGTAAGCAGCGCAAGCAACCGCGCACCGCAGGAATCCGGTGCGCGGCTGCGATCCATGATCAGGCGATGGGCTTGGATGCGTCCATCGATCCATCCGGATAGATGTAGAGGCCCGCAAAGTCCTTCTGCATCGCGTGAATCATCACGGACGTGAACAGCGAGAGCGCCGGCATCTTCGATGCGAGCAAGGGCATCGTCTCGGTCTGCAGGATCTTCTTGCGCTCCTCCAGCGTGGGGGCACTGCGCTCCTTGTCGAGGCTGGCGTCGATGGCCGGATCCTCGATGCCGCAGATGCGGTGCGACGACGAGTGGAAGTGCGTGCGAAGAATCAGGTCCGGCTCTGGCGAACCGGTCGACCATCCGCAGTCGACCATATGGCCCGGACCGCCGCCCGGGCGATGATACAGCCGCTCGTTCCAGGCCGCCGGCTCCAGCACCGTCAGGCTGACGTTGAAGCCCTGCTCGTTCAACATCGCGGTGATGATCTCACCGTATTCCTTGGTCTTGGGATAGAAGCCCACCGAGGTGATGTACTCCAGCGGGGGCAGCCCCTTGCCGTTCGGAAAGCCGGCTTCCGCGAGCAAGGCCTGGCACTTCTTCGGATCGAACTTCGGATAGTTCTGAAGGTCGACATAGCCGAACTTCACCGGGGAGACGAAATTCGAGGAGGCATGGCCGGCCGAACCCAGCACCTCCAGGATGAGATCGCGGTTGATGGCGTGGCACGCCGCCAGACGGATGCGCGGATCATTGAAGGGCGGCTTGGAGCAGCGGAACCAGAGGTATTTGTTCTCGACGGACACCACCCGGTTGATGTGGATGTTGGAATTGCCCTTGAGGGTGTCGACTTGCTCGGGCTCCAGCCGCTCGACGATCGAGGCCTGGCCGTTCATCAGCGAAAGCATGCGCGTCGTGCTGTCGCCGGTGAAGACGAAATTGATTCCGGCAATGGCGGGCTTGCCCTTGAAGTAGCCATCGAAGGCCTTCATCACGGTATCGTTGCCGCGCTGCTCGACGAACTTGAAGGGGCCGGTGCCGTTCAGCCTTTGCGACAGCACGCCGCCAGGACCGCCCGCGATGTCCTTTGCCGACATGATCGGCAGGAAGGCCGCAAGGAACATGAAGAGATGCGCGGGATAGCCGCCCTTCGACGTATCGACGATCACGGTGTAGTCGTCGGGGGTCTCGATCTTGAGTGTTTCGCTGGGGCCGGGATACCATTGCGCCGGACGATCGGGCTTCGATCCGTATTCGAATGTGGCCTTCACATCCTCTGCCTTGAACGGCTTGCCGTCGTGGAACACCACGCCCTCGCGCAGCTTGATTTGCAGGCGATTGGGATCGAGCAGCTTGATGTCGGTTGCGAGTTCGTAGACGACCTCGCCCGGGTTATCGAGCTTCATCGGCGTACGGGTCAGAAAGCCCATCACGAAGCCTTCGATGTTCTTCTGCGACAGCGTCGTATGGGCGGTCGGGTCCCAGTTGCCGGTGATGTTCTCGGCCGACAGGAAAGTCAGCGTCTTGCCGGCTTGGGCGCGCGCGGCCGAGATGAAGAAGTCTGGATTGATCTGGGTGTAGCCCGCAGCAACCGCGGCTGCTGCCGCACCTTTTAGAAGCTGGCGGCGGTCAAATTTCGAATGCATCGATACTCCCCTTCTTTCAGAACAGCCGGCAAATCGGTCAAAACGGTCATGCACGGGCCGTGCCAGTGCGGAATCGGCTGGTTTTTGCACCAAGATTTGTGGTTTTTGACCGGTTCTCTGGCAGAGTGCCTCTCGGGGGAGCGAGGCCTGCGCAATAATGTGCCGTCTGGCCAAGCAAGCGCGCCTATGCCGCATGCAATGCGTGATCAACGCGCTGCCTTTTCATGCCGCCGGAAGGCGGGTCTGCCGCTGGCTGAAAGACTGTCCGCCCGCGCGTGCCAGTTTGACCAGCTACGTGTTGGTCGAGTGACCTGCCGCCCTGCGCGATCAGGGGACAGGCCGCAACGAACTCGGGGGCCACGCGAAGGGCATCCTCGATGACGGGCTCACCGAGCTGAAGACGTTCTCAATGTCTATTTGTCGTATTGTTCTCACGCGCTTCCACGCGACCATCGTGGAAAGAGCACGCGGCCTCCGAAGTCGCGGGGTAGGCAAGGCTGTGCTTCGGCAGGGGTGTGGAAACCGAGCGCCCGCGTTTGGGGAGCAGCCTCATCTGGACGAGGCAGCCAGCGCCGGAATCGGCCTTCGTTGAAATTCTCGTGGATACCACCCCTTCAGTGCCCCCGGGCGAAAGGCGCCCAAGTGATTGAAGAAGGATGGTGGGCACGACAGGGATCGAACCTGTGACCCCTACCATGTCAAGGTAGTGCTCTCCCGCTGAGCTACGTGCCCTAGAGGTCATTTCATCGGTGGGTCCCTATAACGGCTCAGGGGAGCCGGCGCAAGGACGGAAGGGGGCCGATTCAGGCCGCCAGCATCTTGTTCACTTCGCTGACCAATTCGCGCAGATGCACCGGCTTGGACAGCACCTTGGCGTTCTTGGGGGCGTCCGAATCCGAGTTCAGGGCCACCGCGGCGAAGCCGGTGATGAACATGATCTTGATGTCGGGGTCGAGTTCCGAGGCGCGGCGGGCGAGCTCGATGCCGTCCATCTCCGGCATCACGATGTCGGTGAGCAGCATCTCGAACGGCTCTTCCCGCAGCCGCTGATAGGCGGCCATGCCGTTGTCATGGGACGAGACCTGAAAACCGGCGTTTTCCAGCGCCTTGACCAGGAAACGGCGCATGTCGTTGTCGTCTTCGGCGAGCAGGATTTTTGCCATGGCAGGAAACGTCGAATCCCCAGAGGATATCAGCAGAGGTCACTAAGCCCGACAGAGGGTAAATTTGGGGTGAAAATCTTTACCTTGGGCTGGCTTCGCTGCCGGCACTTGTGAACCGGAACGGGCTCCGAATCAATCGAGCGCGACCGGCAGGTCCCCGCCGCGATGCCCTCACGGTTAAGACGTGTTCCAACGTCCATCACATCTTTTCGCTTGGCAGAATGGTTGCGATTCCGGACAATGACGACACATAAGAACCGCACGAACGGCCGATCATTGGATCCGCAGCTTTGCCGGATCGTGCGGCGCCGAGGGGGCGAAGCCTGAGTAAGGGACGAAGCCTGAGAAGATGACCCGGTTTGACGGCGACATGTCGCCAGCCTTCGAGATTTTCGAGCCCGCCGAATGGCGCGCGCCTGTCATCTTCAACTCGCCCCATTCGGGCTCGACCTATCCGGACGAATTCCTGGCGGCATCGCGGATCGACCTGCCGACGCTGCGGCGGTCGGAAGACTCGTTCATGGACGAGCTGATCGGCCATCTCAGCGCGCGCGGCTTTCCGACCGTGCGGGTCAACTTTCCCCGCTCCTATGTCGACGTCAATCGCGAGCCGTATGAGCTCGACCCCCGCATGTTCAGCGGACGGCTGCCGAGCTTTGCCAATACCCGCTCGATGCGGGTCGCCGGCGGTCTCGGCACCATTCCGCGCGTGGTCGGCGACGGCCAGGAGATCTATCGCGACCGCATCCTGGTCGAGGATGCGCTGGGGCGGATCGAGACGCTGTACAAGCCCTATCATCGCGCGCTGCGCCGGCTGATCAACAAGGTGCACCAGAAGTTCGGCACCGTGGTGCTGGTCGACTGCCACTCGATGCCCTCGGTCGGCGTCAGCAGAGACGAGCCGCGCCGACCCGACGTCGTAATCGGCGACCGCTATGGCACGAGCTGCACGCCGCTGCTTCCCGATCGCGTCGAGGAGACCATGACGGGCCTCGGCTATTCGATCGGCCGCAACAAGCCCTATGCCGGAGGCTTCATCACCGAGCACTACGGCAATCCCGCAAGCGGCCTGCACGCGGTACAGATCGAGCTCAACCGCGCGATCTACATGGACGAGCGGCGGCGCGAGCGCAGTCCGCGCTTTGCGCAGGTGGCGTCCGATTTCGGCGTGCTCGCCGACGTGCTGGCGAGCACGATCCCCTTCGGGGATCTCGGCCCGTTCCAGGCCGCGGCCGAATAGGGCTCGCTGGTTCTCACGATTCGTCGGGAGCAATGGCGCGAGCGCGTTTTCGTTTCGCCAGCTTGCGCGCGCCGAAACGAAAGGATGAAAGCGGCCCCCAAGAAAAAAGGGCCGCTTCTGATGAAGAAGCGGCCCAAGTCTAGGGAGGAAACGCCCAAGGAGGGCAGCGGTAACGCCAAGCGCTACCGCACCGCAACAATATGCGACCGCGACGCACAAAGTGCAAGAGCTTTTGAGCCGTTTCCCATGCAATTCGCACATGGCTCAGTTGCTTCCAGAGAAACCCAGATTCAGCTTCTTTGATAAGTAAAATCAATGGGTTGATTTTCATTTGCATACGAACAAGGCAAATTCGGAACTAAGTTTTCAACTCAATGATCGATATTTGGCCAGCCGCTGACCGGGATGAGGCAGCAGGGCTCAGCATCCAAAATACCAGGGAGCAAAATCAAGACAGCGCTGCATGCGGAGGCGAATTGAGCTAGGCAGGGCGAGCTGCATCCAACCTTCGCATCGAGGATTCCCGTGACGGTGATCGACTTCTCCGCCTTCATCGGTCGGCTCGCCTCCGCCTCCGGCGAAACCATCCTGCCGTTCTTCCGCACCTCGCTGTCGATCGACGACAAGAGCAAGACCAAGGATTTCGATCCCGTGACGGAGGCCGACCGCGCCGCGGAGGCGGTGATGCGGCGGCTGATCAAGGCCAACTTCCCCCAGCACGGCATCGTCGGCGAGGAATTCGGCAACGAGCGGGAGGACTCCGATTATGTCTGGGTGCTCGACCCCATCGACGGCACCAAATCCTTCATCGGCGGCTTTCCGATCTGGGGGACGCTGATCGCGCTGCTGCACAAGGGCGCGCCGGTCTACGGCATGATGCACCAGCCCTTCATCGGCGAGCGCTTTTCCGGCGACAATGGCTCGGCCAACTATAAAGGGCCCTCCGGCGAGCGCCGGCTTCAGGTCCGCCGCTGCGCCTCGCTGTCGGAGGCCACGACCTACACGACCAGCCCGCTGCTGATGAACGAGCGCGACCGCGCCATCTTCGGCCGCATCGAACAGGGCGCGCGGCTGTCGCGCTATGGCGGCGACTGCTACTCCTATTGCATGCTGGCGGCCGGCCATGTCGACCTCGTGGTCGAGACCGAGCTGAAGCCCTACGACATCGCGGCCCTGATCCCGATCGTCACCGGCGCCGGCGGCGTCGTCACCACCTGGGAAGGCAAGCCCGCCCAGGGCGGCGGCCGTATCATCGCGGCCGGCGACGCGCGGGTTCACGAAGAGGCCTTAAGGCTTTTGAACCAGTAGCAAACGCGAGCGGGAGGCTTGTATGCCCATTTCACGTAGGCTGCTCGTTACGTTGCTGCTTCTGCTGCCGTCGGTGGCTACGGCGCAGAATTTTCCCGCAAAGCCCATCAAGCTCATCGTGCCGTTCCCGGCCGGTGGTCCCAACGACATCATCGCGCGGGTGATCGGCCAGCGCATGTCGGAACTGTCGGACCAGCCAGTGCTGATCGAGAATCGCGGCGGCCAGGGCGGCGTGCTCGGCACCGACGCGGTCGCGAAGGCCGCGCCGGGCGGTTACGCCACCGCGATCTCCTCAGCTGGCGCGCTAGCGATCGGCCCGAGCATGGAGAAGGTCGCCTACGACACGCAGTCCGACCTAACGCCGGTGACACTGGTGGCCACCGTTCGGGAAATGCTGGTGGTGGGGGCCAACGTGCCCGCCAAGGACGTCGGCGAATTGATCGCGCTGGCGAAAGCGCAGCCCGGAAAGCTCAACTTCGCGTCCTCCAGCCCCGGCAGCCTGTCGCATCTCGCCGGCGAATTGTTCAAGCTGACGGCCAAGATCGACATCGTCCACGTGCCCTATCGCGGCTCTGCGCCCGCCGTGAAAGCCCTCCTGGGCCAGCAGGTGCAAATGACCTTCCTCGACCTCCCGGCGCTGCTGCCGCAGGTCAAGGCCGGCGCTGCGGCCGATCGCGGTCAGCTCGGCGGAACGCGCGCCGACCGCGCCCGACGTGCCGACCACCGCCGAAGTGGCTGCCTGATCTTCGCATCGAAAACTGGTACGAACCGCAGCATTTTTGAACCTTCATCACCGATGGGATGAAGGAGTGGGCGAAGGTGATCAAGAACGCCGGGGTCGAGACGGCGAAGTTGCGAGCTTCTGCTGCTTCCTTGGAGGTGAGTTAAGTGGCTTCAGTTCGATGATTTCTTGCTCGGATTGGCTTTGATGACCATATCGAAAAGAACGTTGGAGGAAGTTCAGAAGGCTTTTGAGGCACAATACAAAGCCCTTCAAGCTTCGTGTAGAGCATACGACGCTGGCGAAAAGTGGGAAGCGATGAGGATCGCCACCACAGTTCATACGCTCGTTCATGATCACGGAAAGAGCTATCACTCCATACTGACGCAACTTGGGATCAGGGGATCGCTTCGGTTCCTGTCGTCTGGACGAGTCCGTGGCGATAGTGAGCTGGCTTGGAGTCCGCTTGTGAGCGCGGAAATGACCCAGGTTGGGATCAAGTGTCATCCCATGTTGGGCGAGGGCCCTCAGACCAGTCGCAACAACGTCTGGACGCACGAATATGTGCAATTTCCCACTTGGTGGGAAAAAGAGAAAATTTCTCGCGGGACCAATTTTGGACTCTCAAGAAGAGGGCTTGTCTTCGCACTTCGTAACAAAGAGGGCGGAGGCCACTTCGGTGATTTAGACGATCCCCGATATGTAGAATTGAAGGATGATAAGAGGCTTTCTCCCAATCTCCCCGAGATTGAATCTGCAATGATGCGCCAGATCGGATGGGAAATGATCATGACCTTCGAACGACGAAGCTAGAAACATCGAGAAGCAAAATTTGCCCTCTGGTGTGCGGATACGCTCCCAGTGGGGGTACTCCGCCCGGCATCGTCTCTTTGAAAAGTTCATACGCCTGCACCATCGCTCAGGAAGCCTCCACGCGAGAGTGAGCCCTCACACCGCCTGCGCCCGCAAGTGCTCCACGAGCATCTTGGCCGGCCGCGGCAGCGTCTTGAAGCTGCGGGCGCAGATCACGAGCTTGCGGTTGGCGAAGGCGTCGCGGAGGCGGACCATGGCGAGCGGCATGGTCTTGGCGCAGCGCCGCGCCGCGGCTTCGGGCACCAGGGCCACGCCGACATCGGCGGCGACCATCTGGCAGATCGCATCGAAATCGCGCAGACGCGCGCGGAAATGCGGGCGCATGCCGAGTCGTGCCGCGTGCTTCGAAATGTGCACCTGCAGTGCGGTCGCGCTGGTGAGTCCGACGAACTCGCAAGCGCCGGCCTCCTGGAAATCGATCTGGCGGCGGCCGGCGAACGGCCCGCGTTTCGACGTCACCAGCGTCAGCCGATCTTCGCTGAAGAGGAAGCGCTCGATATGCTCGGGCAGCGCGTGCTCGGCAGCGAAGCCGAGATCGGCGGCCCCCGCCGTGATCGCGGCGGCGATGTCGGTGCTCTCGCGCTCCTCGATATCGACGGCGACGTCGCGATGCGCGCGCAGGAAGCCCGCGAGCGCCCTCGGCAGATGCTCCGAGAGCCCCGAGGTGTTGGCGAGCAGATGCACGCTGGCGCGGACGCCGCTGGCAAAGCCGGCGAGATCGCCGCGCATGGCGTCGATCTGGTGGATGACCAGCCTTGCATGATCGAGCAGGCTCTCGCCGGCCGCGGTCAGCTCGACGCCGCGTCGCCCGCGCTTGAGCAGCGCGACGCCGAGCGCATCCTCGAGCCCCTTGATGCGCGCACTGGCCGAGGCCAGCGCCATGTGCGAGCGCTCCGCACCGCCCGTAATGCTGCGCTGGTCGGCCACCGCGATGAAGAGCTGGAGATCGACGAGATCGAAGCGCATGGCAGATGGTCCCTTAGCCTTCGCTTGGAGCGAAGGCTCCCTCCGTAACCTCCAGATTGTGCCGGCGCGCGGCTTCGGTCAATGTGCAGACATGATCGACCCGCTTCTCATCGTGATCGCTGCCGTCTTCCTGCTTGCCGGATTCGTCAAGGGCGTGGTCGGGCTTGGCCTGCCGACGGTGTCCATGGGCCTGCTCGCGGTGAGCATGGCCCCGAGCCGCGCCATCGCCATCGTCATCGTGCCGGCCATCGTCACCAACATCTGGCAGACCTTCGTCGGCCCCTATCTGCGCGACATCCTGAGGCGGCTGTGGCCGCTGATGATCGGCACCGTGGTCGGATGCTGGCTCAATGCCGGCGCGCTGACCGGCCCGCACGCGCGTTACGGCACGATCGTGCTCGGCGCGCTCCTCGTCGTCTACGCCGTGATCGGCCTGAGCAAATTCCAGTTCCGCGTTTCACGCGGGAACGAGAAGTGGGTCGGCGGCGTGGTCGGCGTCGTCACCGGCGTGATCTCGGCATCGACGGGCGTGCAGGTAATCCCCTCGATGCCGTTCATGCAGGCAATCGGCATGGAAAAGGACGAGCTGGTGCAGGCGCTCGGCGTGTTCTTCACGACGGCGACGCTGGCGCTCGCATTCAACCTGACCGCCGCCGGATTGCTGACGCCCGCCAATGCCGTGCCGGGCGCCGTGGGCCTCGCCATGGCCTTTGCCGGCATGTTCATCGGCCAGTCGGTGCGGGCGCGGATGCCCGCGGAATCGTTTCGCCGGTGGTTCCTGATCGCGATGATCCTGCTCGGCCTCTATCTCGCCGGCAGTGCGCTGTTGAAGGAATTCGCCTGAAGGACGTTACCGCGTCTCCAGCATGGCGACGCGGATGCCGAGATAGATGAAGAGGCCGCCGAGCGCGCGATTGACCCAGGCGATCGCGCCCTCGGATTGACGCAGCCGGTGAGCGGCCTTTGCCGCGAACGCCGCCAGCACCAGGCACCACAGCGTCCCCGTAAAGATGAAGATCAGGCCGAGCGTCAGGAAGGCGAGCGGCTTGTGCGGCGCGTCGGTTGCGACGAATTGCGGCAGGAAGGCGAGAAAGAACAACGCGACCTTGGGATTGAGCGCGTTGGTGAAGACACCCTGGAGGAAGACCCGCCGCAGCGGGCTCCGCACCGGCTCCGCCATCGCCGACGCCAGCACCGGGCGCGACCACAGCATCTGAAGCCCGGTCACCACCAGATAGGCCGCGCCGACCAGCTTCAGGATCGAGAAGGCGGTCGAGGAGGCCATCAGCAGGGCCGAAAGCCCGATCGCCGCGCCGGCGACATGGACAACGCAGCCGCAGCTGATGCCGAGGGCGGCAGCGGCGCCGCCGCGCCACCCCATCTGCATGCTGCGGCCGATCACATAGACCGAATCCGGCCCTGGCGTGATGTTGAGCAGCACGCCCGACAGGATGAAAAGCCCGATTTCATGAATGCCCAGCATGCAAGGTGCCTCCGCCACCCGGCCGGGCGGTCCTGGTTCCGCTTAGTCGGTTCGCCCGTTCCCGTCCACCGCCGGGATTGCGCAGGATTTATCTCGAATTTGCAAATCGGATCATGCTTCCGCTCGGCCTCATCTGCTCTATAAAGGCAGGGTTCTTGGAATGCGGGAATCGAGGCGACCGCCACGCCGTGGCTGGTCCCCTGTCCCTTGGAGCTTCGCGGATATGGAAAGACGTCTGGCCGCCATCGTCTGCGCCGATGTCGCCGGCTATTCGCGCATGATGGGCAGCGACGAGGCCGGCACCCATGCCGCCTTCAAAGCCCATCGCGCAGCGATCCATCCCATCATCCTCAATCACGGCGGCCGCGTCGTGAAGAACACCGGCGATGGCTTCCTGCTCGAGTTCCCTTCGATCGTCGGCGCCACCGAGGCCGCGATCGCGATGCAGACGCTGATGGCCGAACGCAACCACCATCTGCCCGCCGACCGTGCCATGCAGTTCCGGCTCGGCATCCACATGGGCGATGTTATCGCCGACGAGGACGAGGTCTTCGGTGACGACGTCAACATCGCCGTCCGCCTGGAATCGGTGGCGAGCCCCGGTGGTTTCGCGATCTCGGCCAAGGCCTATCGGGAGGCAAGCAAGCATCTCACGGCGCCGCTGACCGATGCCGGCAACCATCGCTTCAAGAACATCAAGGATGCGATCGGGGTCTGGACCTGGACGCCCGAGGGCGCGCCGGCGCTTGCGCCCGAGCTCCGCGAGGCCTCGGCGCTGTCGCAGCAGTACCGCACGGCGATCGTCGGTGTGCTGCCCTTCGCCAATCTCAGCGACAGCCAGGACGAGTATTTCTCGGACGGGCTCACGGAAGATCTCATCCACGCGCTGTCGCTGCAATCCTTCTATCGCGTGCTGAGCCGCAACTCGACCTTCGCCTTCAAGGGCACGAACACGAGCACCCGCCTGATCGCGCGCGAGATCGACGCCACCTATCTGATCCAGGGTTCGGTGCGGCGCGCCGGAGCCAAGATCCGCGTCACCGCCGAGCTGATCGCGCCGGAAACCGGGGAGCAGCTCTGGACCGGCCGTTACGACCGCGACATCGGCGACCTCTTCGCGATGCAGGACGAGATCACCACCAATTTGTCCGCCGCCATCGCCACCGAGATCGTCCGTGCCGAGGCCTCGGCGCCGGCGCGGCTCTCGACCGACGTGACCGCCTGGGACCGTTTCCTCAAGGGCCTGTCGCATTACTACCGGCACACCAAGGAGGATCTGGCTGCCGCCGTCGACCTGTTCCGCGAGGCCATCAGGCTCGATCCCAAACTGTCGATCGCGCACGCCTATCTCGGCACGATCCAGATCCAGAGCATCCAGTTCGGCTGGGTCAAGGGCACGCGGGAAATGTGGGCCGAGGCGATGAACCTGGCTGAGACCAGCGTCCGGCTCGACCCGCGCTCCTCCTTCGCGTTCTCGATCCTGTCCTGGGCTCATGCGCTGGAAGGGCATTACGAGGCGGCGATGGACGCCGCCAAGCGTGCCGTCGCGCTCAACCCCTACGACAACGGCGCGCGCGGCGTGCTCGGCATCTGCCATTTCGTCATCGGCGAGCACCGCGAGGCGATCGAGCTGTTCTCGATGGCATCGCAGCGCGACAACAGCGATCCGCGCTATCAATGGGCGGCGCTGAACGCCTTCAGCCACTACCTGTTGCGCCAATATGACGCGACACTGTCGTGGGCCCGCGAGCAGCTCTACATCAATCCGAACCACATGCAGGCGCTGGCGATCCGCGCCGCGGCGCTGGCGCAACTGGGCCGGAGCGACGAGGCGAGCGAGGCCGCCGGCGTGCTCATGGGCAACTACCCGAACCTCAGTGTCGATCGTCACTTGCGCAACTTTCATTGGAAGCGGCCCGAGGACATCGCGCACTATCGCGAGGGATTGCTGAAGGCCGGCGTGCCGCTCGGCAAGCTGACGCTGATTCAGAGCGACGTCAAACGCGCCGCCGAATCCTGAGAGACCGCCCGTCCCGCACCGGCCTTTATTGACAGGACAGTGAATTCAGCCACACTTCTTTGCACGCTGAAGTAGTATACCGTGCTGTCGTTTTGTTAGGACTTTCCGCGCTTGATCGGCGCGTCTTCTTTTCACGATTCGCGTTTTCAGGATTTGGGCCATGCATCCCCCCGTTTCGAAGCCGCCCTTCGATCCCTCGATCCCGGTCTCGCCGAACAATCCGTGCCCGTTCCTGCGCGGCCTGGTCGGCGAAGGTTTCGTCGACGGCGGGACCGTGCCGCTCAATACGCTGTCGCAGACCATCGCGAATGCGACCGGTGAGACGGGGCTGAAGAAGATCTCGGCCCGCATCCAGGTCCGCGGCGTTGCGCTCATCGCCAACGGCATCAAGCACATCCTGAAGAGCATCTGGTCGGGCGCGCAGCTCGACGCGCTGCGCGGCGGTCCGCTCGACAAGCGCGGCGCCGGCTCGCGCATCCTCGGCGTCGACGGCAAGGTCGACGAGGACGAGATCGCCCGCTTCGCGAGCTTCGGCCGGAGCTACACCGACCCGAACACCGGCAGCAGCGAGCCCGGCCTGAACGCCGCGGAAATCAAGACCTTCATGCGCGACAACCTCAAGCGCGCCGGCAGCGCCGCGCGATGGTACTACCCGCTGCTGATGAAGTTCGAATGGCCGATCCTCCTGAAGATCATCGGCAAGGGCAAAGAGGGCGAGGAGCGCTATCTCAGCGTCGCCGACGTACGCACGCTGTTCGAAGAGCGCAAATTTCCCGAGCGTATCAACCAGCGGATCTTGTCGCAGCCGCTGTTGTCGTCTTGCCAGCTCCGTTTTCGCTGGGCGGCCGCGCTCTCGGCCCTCGTCATCGGCCTTGGCCTCGTCGCCCTGGTGGCGGTCGCCGAATTCCCCAACCAGCTCCGCGCCGTGCTGCCGCAGAAGGGCGTGCTGGTGAATCTCCTGCCGCCGCCGCTGCCAGCGGTCCCCGAAACGAAGGCAGCCTACTGGCTCGAACAGAACTGGTCGCTGAAAGACCGGCACTGGTTCCACCATGCCAGCCAGGGCACCGCGACCTTCCCGGTGCCCTATGAGTGGTTCGTGGCGCTCGAGCAGCCGCAACTTCATCTGTTCTCGAAGCCGGGCATGATGAAGGACAGCGCCTATCTCGAGCGCTTCGGCTTCATCCCGAGCCCGCGGTCGATCCAGACCGACACGGCAACGCTGCGCCGCTTCGGCTATGCCAACGTCTACGAGACGGCGCAGGTGCCGGACTGGTCGACGCGATGGACGCCGGCGGAGAACGTCGATGGCCTGCCGGTCGGCTTCGCGCGCATGACCGGCGTCGTCGATCCCGCGACGGGCCGCCGCGAACAGGACATGATCGGGCTGACCTGCGCGGCCTGCCATACCGGCCAAATCCACTATCAGGGCGTCGACGTCCGCTTCGACGGCGGCGCGGCGATGACCGACCTGAAGAAGCTCGAGCTCGCGACCGGCCTGTCGATCGCCTACACCCTCTACGTCCCGTTCCGCTTCCAGCGCTTTGCCGATCGCGTGCTCGGCCCTGAGGCCAGCCAGACGGACCGCGCCGCGCTCAAGCAGAAGCTCAGCGCGATCGGCAGCTTCCTGATCGACTGGGCCAAGAACTACGAGAAGACGATCGAAGGCAAGACAACCTGGGACGGCAAGCAGCAGCAGGATACGGAGGAAGGGTTCGGCCGCCTCGACGCCCTCAACCGCATCGGCAACCAGGTCTTTTCGCAGGACCTCGCGATGAGTGGCGTCAAGGGATTCGAGAAGAACCTGCATGCCCAGGACGCGCCGGTCAGCTACCCCGCGATCTGGACCGTGCCGTGGTTCAAGTTCGCCCAGTACGACGCCTCGATCGAGCAGCCGCTGATCCGCAACGCCGGCGAAGCCCTCGGCGTGACGGCGTTGCTCAACCTGTCCGACGCCTATCCGGAGGACAGGCTGTGGCGCTCCTCGGTGAACATCAGGACGCTCGGCTGGATCGAGGACATGCTGAGGGGCCCCGATCCATTCAAGGCGGCCGACGGTCCGAAGTTCGGCGGCCTGCTCGCGCCCAAATGGCCCTCGCAGATCCTGGGGGACGCATGGAGACTGAAGCCCGATCGCGTCGAGCGCGGCCGCGCCATCTACGCCGAGATGTGCTCCGGCTGCCACCTGCCGGCCGTCGACACCCCCGCCTTCTGGTCATCGAAGCATTGGGAGCCGAACGGCGACAGCAAGGTCTTGAACGCGGTGACGATACCCCTCGACGAGATCAAGACGGATCCCGAACAGTCGCTCGTGCTCAGCAAGAGGACCGTCGATGTGCCCGGATTCCTGAAGGTCAACACGGCCGACCTGCAGAAATGGTGGCAATGCGAGATTCCGACCGCGAGCACTTCGCCCAACGAGATGGTCTATGCGCTCGGCCTCATGACGGTGGTCGATCTCGTCGCTCGCAAATGGATGGACGACGAGAAAGTCCCGGAGGCCGAACGGGCACAAATGTGGAATCTGGCGCGCAAGAATTGTCTCAATCCCGCGCCCGATCCGCGCTATCGCGCCCGGCCGCTGAACGGCATCTGGGCGACGGCGCCTTACCTGCACAACGGTTCGGTGCCTTCGCTGTACTGGCTCTTGAAGCCGGCGAGCGAGCGCCCGCAAAAATTCTGCATGGGCCGCCGCGACTACGACCCCGACACCGTCGGTTTCGCAGTTGCTGCCAACGAACGTTGCAAGACGGGTGAGACGGAGTTCTCCGCGACGGCATCTGACGGAAAGCCGATCCAGGGCAACAGCGTGCTCGGCCATTCCTTCGAGCGCAAGGAGGGCGAGCCGAAACGGCCGGGCGTCATCGGCCGCATGTTCAAGGACGACGCCGAGCGCTACGACCTGATCGAGTATCTGAAGACGCTGTAGTGAACGTCACTTCGTAGTGAACGTCACTTCGTCATTGCGAACGCAGCGAAGCAATCCAGGATCTCTCCGCGGAGTCAGTCTGGATTGCTTCGTCGCAAGAGCTCCTCGCAATGACGGAGAGCGAGGCCCCTTCGCGAGTCCACCTCTCATCTCACTTGAACAGCGGCGTGCCCGGGACGAAGGCGTCGAAGGCGGCCCAGAACTGGGAGCGGTAGCGGTCCTGCTCCTGCAGGATCTCATGCTTGGCGCCGGCGATCACGAGATGGGAGCCGGCGCGCAAGTGATAGGCGAACTCCTCGATCGCCGCGGTCGAGACCACGGTGTCGTTGGAGGCCGCCAGCATCAGGATCGGCTGGCGGATCTGGGAAGGATAGTCCACGCGCTTGAATGTGTGCATCGCGCGGAAGGCGGTATCGGCCCAGGCGACCGTCGGTGACGCCAGTCCGAGCGTCGGATCCTCCTCCAGGATCGCGGCATTGCGCGCATAGCGCACGGGATCGCTGGTCAGGGGATTGTTGATGAAGGGATCGAGCCCGGTGAGGCGGTCGCTGCCGCCGGGCACGTAGCGGCCGCCCTGCCCGAGCAGGCGCATCGTCTTGAGCAGCGCACGCACCGGCAACGAGGTGGTGCGTCCCGGCAGGTCGATCATCGGCGCCGACAGCACCATGCGGTCGAACCAGCGCTTGCCGGCATGCGCCACCCGCAGCATCACCGTGCCGCCCATGGAGTGAGCGAGCGCGAAGAACGGCGGCGGGCAATCCGGCAGCACCACCTGCTGCACGAAGGTCTCGACGTCGATCTCGAAATCGGAGAAATTGCGCACATAGCCCTTGCGCGGATCGCGCAGGCGGCGCGAGGAATGGCCCTGCCCGCGCCAGTCGATCATCGCCACCGCAAAGCCGCGGTCGCGCAGGTCGCGCACGGTCTCGAAATATTTCTCGATCTGCTCGCTGCGCCCGGTGAAGACGCAGACGGTGCCCTTGCGGCCCGCCGGCGGCGCCCACCGCGCAAAGCGCAACTCGGCGCCATCGGGGGTCCTGATGGTGCCGCTGACGACGTTTTCGGGGACAGGATTGGACGGGATCGAGACCAGCGTCATAGGCGGGAAGTACTGCAAAGCAAGGGGCTAAAGCGCCGAAAAGGCGCAAATGCCGCCCTCTTGAACGCCGTCTCGTTCCACCCATATCATTTCCGTGCAGGCCGCTACCAGTGTTTCGGAACCGGAACATCAGGCTGCACACAGACGAAAGCCCGGCCCGATTGGCGGGCGGGTTACCTAACAGTCGCTCAATGGAGGACTTGACCATGCGTAGCTACGATCTCACCCCCTTCTATCGTTCCACCGTCGGCTTCGACCGCCTCTTCAACCTGCTCGACCAGGCCAGTTCGGACGGCAGCCCCGGCTATCCCCCCTACAACATCGAGCGCACCGGCGAGAACGCCTACCGCATCACCGTTGCGGTCTCGGGCTTCGCCAAGGATGAGCTCTCCATCGTCGCGAAGGAAAACACGCTGACGATCAAGGGCGAGAAAGTCGCCAACGAGAACTCGAAGTCCGAAGTGCTCTACCGCGGCATCGCCGCGCGTGCCTTCGAGCGCGCCTTCCAGCTTGCCGACTTCGTGCAGGTCAAGGATGCTTCGCTCGAGAACGGGCTGCTTCACGTCGACCTCGTACGCGAAATTCCCGAGGCCAAGAAGCCGCGCCAGATCGCGATCAACGCCGGCGCCAAGGCGCAGGTGATCGAGAACTCGGCCGCGCAAGCCGCCTAAGCAGCAAGCGACGTCCAAGTTGCGAGAGCGCCCCGGTGCCCCGGGGCGCTTTTTCGTTGTGCATTGCATCACGGTACGGTGAAGACACGTAACGCCGCCGCCGCTGCCTCCGTCCTTTGGGCATCGAACCCAAACAAGATGGAGAAAGATCATGTCACTCTGGCGCAGCCTCTTCGTCGCCGCGAGCCTTTTGGCGGCTCCCCTCGGCCTCGCACATGCGCAGACAGCTCAGACGGTGAAGGCCAAGAACGTCGTCCTGGTGCACGGCGCCTGGGCCGACGGCTCGAGCTGGTCCGAGGTGATCCCGATCCTCCAGGCCGCGGGCCTGCACGTGACGGCCGTGCAGAATCCGCTGTCGTCGCTTGCGGACTCCGTCGAGGCGACCAAGCGTGCGCTGGCCGAGCAGGACGGGCCGACCGTGCTGGTCGCGCATTCCTGGGGCGGCACCGTGATCAGCCAGGTCGGCACCGACCCGAAGGTCACCGGCCTCGTCTACATCGCCGCGCGCGCCCCCGACGCGAACGAGGACTTCGTGGCGCTGTCGAAGCAGTTTCCGAGCGGGCCTGCGCGTGCCGGCATCGTCGAGCGCGACGGCTACACGAAACTCTCGGAAGAGGCTTTCCTGAAGTATTTCGCCAACGGCGTGAAGCCCGAGCAGGCCAAGGAGCTCTACGCGGTGCAATGGCCGACCGCGGCTTCGATCTTCGCCGGCCGGACCACGGAAGCAGCATGGCACAGCAAGCCGAGCTGGTATGCGGTGTCGAAGAACGACTACACCATCAACCCCGATTTCGAGCGCTTCCTCGCCAAGCGCATGAACGCAACCACGATCGAGCTCGATGCCGGCCACCTCTCGCTGGTGTCGCATCCGAAGGAGGTGGCGAATCTGATTCTGGAAGCGGCGGGGTATCCGCGGAGCTGAGCAGTGATCGCTGTGATGCAAAATGCGCCATTGAGCATCACAAGCGCCTTTTGATTCCTCAACTCTCGCCCAACTGTCGTCCCTGCGAACGCATGCTTTCGCAGGGACGACAGCGTGAGTTGGGCTGGCGCGGTTGCGCCGGACTCCCGGCGCTAGTCCAGCCCCTGCGCGGCCGGCATCTCCTGCGTCGGCAGGATGGTCGGGGCGGGCTTGGCCTGGCCGACGGTTGGCGCCGCTGCGTCGGCGGGCCTGGCTTGCACGGCGGCCGCTTGCTGCGGAGGCTGGGCCTGCGGTGATTGGACCTGCTGCGCCACGGGCTCGGCCGGCTTCGCCGCAGCGACCGGCGTCTCGGCGCGACGCGGGGCGGCCTTGGGCAGCGGCACGGCGCGGCGGCGGCAGCGCGCTTTGCGGGCCGTAAGGCGCGACCGTGCGCTCGTCATAGCCGGGCGCCATGCCATAGGCGTCGGCGGCCGGCATGAAGCGGATGATGCGTCCGTCACGGGCATCGATCACCAGCCGGCCATCGTCGCCGCGATGATCGATCACCGCGATGGTGTAGACACTGCCGCGCAGGCGCGGGATGCCGAGCGGCGAGAAGCCGTTTTCGCGCAGCACCGCATAGACCTCGGTGGCCGGCAAAAGCGCCGGGGCCGGGCCACGCTCCTCGTAGCCATAGCCGTAGCCGTACCGCGGCGGGGGCGGCGCAACCTCCAGCGGCGCATAGGGCCCGTCGAAATCCGACACCGCGATCACGGCCCCGCTCGCGATACCGCTCGCGGGAACCTGCGCATGGCCCACGCTTGCGGCCAGCGCCAGCGCGGCGGCGGCCACGCATCCTGTGAAAAACTTCATGGTCGAGACGCTCCTGTCAGGCCCCCCGATGGCCGCCATCTTTCGCTTCTCGCGGCGTGGCGCGCCTTCCGAAGGGTTGATCCGAAGCTTCATTGGGGATTTCGGCGCGCGCGGGGCCGGATCGGGGCGCGTTTGCTTCAAAACCGGGGCCGCGCAACATTTGGAAAGCGATTGATTGACATATCGGGAATCGGGACTTCCGCGCGCTTGTGTGCTAGACAAAAATTTGGCAAGGTGATGGTTAGGACAGGAAAGCTGTCTCAATTTTGCTTGCGGTTCCGGCACAGGGATTGCAGCGAGAACCGGTGCTCTCGAGCGCCGGGAAGGCAACAGGCAAAGCCGTTCTCGGGGACGAAGAACGGCCTGGGCTTGAATTTAAGAAAATGCGGCTCGCTGGCGGACGAGCGGTGACCCAGAGGCGGGTGCCGCGGAACGCCCAAGGTGCGCCGAAGATAGCGGTGAGGCAGCTTGCCGCATGGAGAGGACGGAACAATGAACGGGTCGCAATTCGAGCGCGCAAACATCGTGGCAGAAGAGCTGTCGGCGACGGTCGCCTCGAAAACGACCGATCCGATTCAGGAGCACAATTCGCGCCCCAAGGCCGAGGGTCTGTACGATCCGAGCCTGGAGAAGGACAGCTGCGGCGTCGGCTTCATCGCCAACATCAAGGGCAAGAAGTCGCACGAGATCGTCTCGGACGCGCTGAGCATCCTCTGCAATCTCGAGCATCGCGGCGCCGTCGGTGCCGACCCGCGCGCCGGCGACGGCGCCGGCATCCTGGTGCAAATCCCGCACGCATTCTTCAGCCGCAAGGCCAAGGAGCTCGGCTTTGCGCTCCCCAACCCGGGCGAATACGCCATTGGCGCGCTGTTCATGCCGCGCGACACCGCCTGGCGGAACGTCATCAAAAGCATCATCGCCGACCAGATCAAGGAGGAGGGCCTGACCCTGCTCGGCTGGCGCGACGTGCCGACCGACAATTCCTCGCTCGGCGTCACCGTGAAGCCGACCGAGCCCGCCTGCATGCAGGTGTTCATTGGCCGCAACGGCACCGCCAAGTCGGAGGACGAGTTCGAGCGCCGGCTCTACATCCTGCGCAAGTCGATCTCGCAGGCGATCTACCAGCGCCGCGACCGTGGTCTTGCCGGCTATTACCCGTGCTCGATGTCCTGCCGCACCGTGATCTACAAGGGCATGTTCCTGGCCGACCAGCTCGGCAAGTACTATCCCGATCTGCACGAGAAGGATTTCGAGAGCGCGCTGGCGCTCGTTCACCAGCGCTTCTCGACCAACACCTTCCCGGCCTGGTCGCTGGCGCATCCCTACCGCATGATCGCGCATAACGGCGAGATCAACACGCTGCGCGGCAACGTCAACTGGATGGCGGCGCGGCAGGCCTCGGTCAGCTCCGAGCTCTACGGCAAGGACATCAACCGGCTCTGGCCGATCTCCTATGAAGGCCAGTCGGACACCGCCTGCTTCGACAACGCGCTTGAGTTTCTGGTGCAGGGCGGCTACTCGCTGCCGCACGCCGTCATGATGATGATTCCGGAGGCCTGGGCCGGCAATCCCTTGATGGATGAGAAGCGCCGCGCCTTCTACGAATATCACGCCGCGCTGATGGAGCCGTGGGACGGCCCCGCCGCGATCGCCTTCACCGACGGCCGCCAGATCGGCGCCACGCTCGACCGCAACGGCCTGCGGCCGGCGCGCTATCTCGTGACCAAGGACGACCGCATCGTGATGGCGTCCGAGATGGGCGTGCTGACGATCCCCGAGGACCAGATCATCACCAAGTGGCGCTTGCAGCCCGGCAAGATGCTGCTGGTCGACCTCGAGCAGGGCCGCCTGATCCCGGACGACGAGATCAAGGCCGAGCTCGCCAGGAGCCATCCCTACAAGGAGTGGCTGGAGCGGACCCAGATCGTGCTGGAGGAGCTGCCGAAGGTTGCGACCACCGGCGTGCGCTCGAACCTCTCCCTGCTCGATCGCCAGCAGGCGTTCGGCTACAGCCAGGAAGACATCACCATCCTGATGACACCGATGGCGGCCACCGGCGAGGAAGCCGCGGGCTCGATGGGCAACGACACGCCGATCTCGGCGCTGTCGGACAAGGCCAAGCCGCTGTTCACCTACTTCAAGCAGAACTTCGCGCAGGTCACCAACCCGCCGATCGACCCGATCCGCGAGGAGCTGGTGATGAGCCTCGTCTCGATCATCGGGCCGCGGCCGAACCTGTTCGACTTGCAGGGCATGGCCACGACCAAGCGCCTCGAAGTGCGCCAGCCGATCCTGACCGACGCTGATCTGGAAAAGATCCGCTCGATCTCCGAAGTGGCGGAATCGCACTTCAAGTCGCGTACGCTCGACACCACCTTCCACGCCGGCCTCGGCGCGGCCGGCATGGACCAGGTGCTGGACGAGCTCTGCGCGCGGGCGGAAAGCGCGGTGCGCGAGGGCGTCAACATCATCATCCTGTCCGACCGCATGGTCGGCACCGACCGCGTGCCGATCCCCTCGCTGCTGGCCTGCGCCGCGGTGCATCACCATTTGATCCGCACCGGCCTGCGCACATCGGTCGGCCTCGTCGTCGAATCCGGCGAGCCGCGCGAGGTGCACCACTTCGCCTGCCTCGCGGGCTACGGCGCCGAAGCGATCAATCCCTATCTCGCGTTCGAGACCATCATCGCGATGAAGGACCGCCTGCCCGGCTCGCTCGACGACTATGAGATCGTCAAGCGCTACATCAAGTCGATCGGCAAGGGCCTGCTCAAGGTGATGTCCAAGATGGGCATCTCGACCTACCAGTCCTATTGCGGCGCGCAGATCTTCGACGCAGTCGGCCTCAAGGCGGATTTCGTCGCGAAGTTCTTTGCCGGCACGCACACCCGCGTCGAAGGCGTCGGTCTCGCCGAGATCGCCGAAGAAGCCGTGCGCCGCCATGCCGACGCGTTCGGCGAGGCTCTGGTCTACAAGAGCGCACTCGATGTCGGCGGCGAATATGCCTATCGCAGCCGCGGCGAGGACCATGCCTGGACCGCCGAATCGGTGTCGCTGCTCCAGCACGCCGCGCGCGGCAATTCGCAGGAGCGCTACCGCGCCTTCGCAAAAATCCTCAACGAGCAGTCCGAGCGGCTTCTGACGCTGCGCGGCCTGTTCCGGATCAAGAACGCGGAGGAAGAGAAGCGCAAGCCGGTGCCGCTCGACCAGGTCGAGCCGGCCAAGGACATCGTCAAGCGTTTCGCCACCGGCGCGATGAGCTTCGGCTCGATCTCGCGCGAGGCGCACACCACGCTCGCGATCGCGATGAACCGGATCGGCGGCAAGTCGAACACCGGCGAAGGCGGTGAGGAAGCCGACCGCTTCAAGCCGATGCCGAACGGCGATTCCATGCGCTCGGCGATCAAGCAGGTCGCCTCCGGCCGCTTCGGCGTCACCACGGAGTATCTCGTCAACTCCGACATGATGCAGATCAAGATGGCGCAGGGCGCCAAGCCCGGCGAAGGCGGCCAGCTGCCCGGCCACAAGGTCGACGCGACCATCGCAAGGGTCCGGCACTCGACGCCGGGCGTCGGCCTGATCTCGCCGCCGCCGCACCACGACATCTACTCGATCGAGGATCTGGCGCAGCTGATCTACGACCTCAAGAACGTCAACCCGACGGGCGACGTCTCGGTCAAGCTCGTCTCCGAGATCGGCGTCGGCACCGTGGCCGCGGGCGTCGCCAAGGCGCGAGCCGACCATGTCACCATCGCGGGCTTCGAAGGCGGCACCGGCGCTTCGCCGCTGACCTCGATCAAGCATGCCGGCTCGCCCTGGGAGATCGGCCTCGCCGAAACCCACCAGACCTTGGTGCGCGAGCGGCTGCGCAGCCGCATCGTGGTTCAGGTCGACGGCGGCTTCCGCACCGGACGTGACGTCGTGATCGGCGCGCTGCTGGGCGCCGACGAGTTCGGCTTCGCCACCGCGCCTTTGATCGCGGCCGGCTGCATCATGATGCGCAAGTGCCACCTCAACACTTGCCCCGTCGGCGTCGCGACCCAGGACCCCGTCCTGCGCAAGCGCTTCACCGGCCAGCCCGAGCACGTGATCAACTACTTCTTCTTCGTCGCCGAGGAAGTCCGGGAGATCATGGCGAGCCTCGGCTTCCGCACCTTCAACGAGATGGTCGGCCAGGTGCAGCTGCTCGACCAGACCAAGCTCGTCGCGCACTGGAAGGCCAAGGGCCTCGACTTCTCGAAGCTGTTCGTCAGGCAGAAGGAAGAGAAGGGCCAGAAGATCTATCACTCCGAGCGCCAGAACCATCATCTGGAGGCGGTGCTCGACCGCACGCTGATCGAGCGGGCGCAGCCCGCGCTCGACCGCGGCGCGCCGGTCAAGATCGAGGCCACGATCAACAGCACCAACCGTTCGGCGGGTGCGATGCTGTCGGGCGCGGTCGCCAAGATCTACGGTCATGCCGGCCTGCCGCACGACACCATCCATGTCAGCCTCAAGGGCACCGCCGGACAGGCCTTCGGCGCATGGCTCGCCCACGGCGTCACCTTCGAGCTCGAGGGCGAAGGCAACGACTATGTCGGCAAGGGCCTCTCGGGCGGCAAGATCATCGTCAAGCCGCCGAAGAACTCCGCGATCGTGCCGGAAGAGAGCATCATCGTCGGCAACACCGTGATGTACGGTGCGATCGAGGGCGAGTGCTACTTCCGCGGCATCGCCGGCGAGCGTTTTGCCGTGCGTAACTCGGGCGCGGTCGCGGTGGTCGAAGGCGCGGGCGACCATTGCTGCGAATACATGACCGGCGGCATCGTGGTCGTGCTCGGCAAGACCGGGCGCAACTTCGCGGCCGGCATGTCCGGCGGCATCGCCTATGTGCTGGACGAGACCGGCGATTTCGACCGGCTCTGCAACATGGCGATGGTCGAGCTCGAACCGGTGCTGTCGGAAGAGATGATCAACGCCGAAACCTATCACGCCTCCGGTGACCTCGAGGCGCACGGCCGGGTCGACGTGTTCAAGAACCTGCTCGCCTCCGACGTCGAGCGGCTGCACGTCCTGATCACGCGCCATGCCAAGGCGACCGGCTCCAAGCGTGCCGCCGATATCCTCGCCAATTGGAAGGAATGGCTGCCCAAATTCCGCAAGGTGATGCCGGTCGAGTACCGGCGCGCGCTGCGCGAACTGGCCGCCAATGCGGACGCCGAGCCGAAAATCGCGATCGGGGCGTAAGAAAAATAAGCCCTCATGGTGAGGAGCGCGTAGCGCGTCTCGAACCATGAGGTCACCAGCGGGGCCTTTCATCCTTCGAGACGCGGCGCAAAGTGCGCCGCTCCTCAGGATGAGGGTCTGGCTAGAGAGAAGACGAATTTAAGCGGCAGGGACTTCGGGTTTAATGGGCAAGATCACGGGATTTCTGGAAATCGAACGGCACGACCGCAAGTACACCCCGGTCGCCGAGCGCGTGAAGCATTACAAGGAATTCGTCGTACCCCTGTCCGAGAAGGAGGTGCGCGACCAGGCCGCGCGCTGCATGAACTGCGGCATTCCCTATTGCCACGGCACCGGCTCGGTGGCGCCCGGCACGCCCGGCTGCCCGGTCAACAACCAGATCCCGGACTGGAACGACCTCGTCTATCAGGGCAATTGGGAAGAGGCCTCGCGCAACCTGCACTCGACCAACAATTTCCCGGAGTTCACCGGGCGCATCTGCCCGGCGCCATGCGAGGCGTCCTGCACGCTCAACATCGACGACAACCCCGTCACCATCAAGACCATCGAATGCGCGATCGTCGACCGCGCCTGGGACAATGGCTGGCTGAAGCCGGAAGTGGCGGCCGTGAAGACCGGCAAGAAGGTCGCGGTGATCGGCTCCGGCCCGGCCGGCATGGCCTGCGCGCAGCAGCTGGCGCGCGCCGGCCACGACGTCCACGTCTACGAGAAGTACGCCAAGGCCGGCGGCCTGCTGCGCTACGGCATCCCCGACTTCAAGATGGAGAAGGGCGTCATCGACCGCCGTGTGGCGCAGATGGAAGCCGAAGGCGTCACCTTCCACTACAACAGCCATGTCGGCGCAGACGGCAACGTCGATCCCCGCGAGATGCTCAATGAGTACGACGCGGTGGCGCTGACCGGCGGCGCCGAAGCCCCGCGCGACCTGCCGATCCCCGGCCGCGATCTCGCCGGCATCCACTACGCCATGGACTTCCTGCCGCAGCAGAACCGCCGCGTCTCCGAGGAGCCGCTCGGCGGCGTCCAGGAGATCCTGGCCGGCGGCAAGCATGTCGTCGTCATCGGCGGCGGCGACACCGGCTCCGACTGCATCGGCACCTCGCTGCGCCAGGGCGCGCTCTCGGTGACCCAGCTCGAGATCATGCCCGCCCCGCCCGAGCGCGAGAACAAGGGCCTGACCTGGCCGAATTGGCCGCTCAAGATGCGCACCTCGTCCAGCCAGGCCGAAGGCGCGATCCGTGAATACGCCGTGCTGACGCAGAAGTTCTCGGGCGAGAACGGCAAGGTCAAGAAGCTGCACTGCGTGCGCGTCGACGACAAGTTCAAGCCGATTGCCGGCACCGAGTTCGAGCTCGATGCCGACCTCGTCCTGCTCGCGATGGGCTTCGTCCATCCCGTGCACGAAGGCCTGCTCAGGCTGCTCGCGGTCGACCTCGACCCGCGCGGCAACGTCAAGGCCAACACGCTCGACTACCAGACCTCGCGCCCGAACGTGTTCACCGCCGGCGACATGCGCCGCGGCCAATCGCTGGTGGTCTGGGCGATCCGCGAGGGCCGGCTGTGCGCACGCTCGATCGACACGTTCCTGATGGGGAAGACGGACCTGCCGCGGTAAGTTTTTCCGCGGCAGGATTCATATCCGCAGGTTCGGACCTCGCCCGAGCACACCATATCGTTCCCCGCGATCCCGGATGAGATGTCCGGATCGATGCGCGATCAGATGCCGCCAAGCCACCCGCTGGCGGTCTTGGTGGATACCTGACCTGAAAATGCGACGCGCACGCTGAGCGCGCTGCCGTCGCTCTCCAGCGCGATCGATTCAATCGTGGCGCGCGTGCCAGCCAGCACGCCGGCGCGTTTCACGAAGCGGCCGATGGCGGCATTCATCTGCGCGACCAGTGGATCGATCTTCCTCTTCGTCATGTCGACAATGCGATCGTGGGCGAAGTGATCCACGCCTGCGGATACAAATCCCGTCGGAGCGATCACCGGTTCCCCGGCGGTCACGTACTGCGACTGCGATCCGGGCTTGCCCTGCCCGGCGACCACTATGGGAACGGTGACACGCATATACAGATTGTTCAGCAGGGCGCTGCAGAGTTCGACATGCGCATCGACCGAGATCGGCAGCGAAGAGATCCCCGCGCCCCAGTTCGTCTGACCAAGCGAGAGGTTGGACAACGTCACGGCCTTGACCTTGTTGCCGCCGCGGCACGGAAGCTGGCTGCTGGCCGCAGGTAGCAGCGCCTCGAACGTACGGTTCGCCTGCTTCATGGCCAGCTCAGCCTTGCCCGAAACCGCAAGCGCGTTTCCAATTCGCGTGACGCTCACGGCCGTGCCGACCGCAACGTCAATCGGAGCCTTGTCGAGCAGGCTCTGCGCGTGAGCCGGCACCGTGAACAACAACGCAAGACAAGAAAGTACAAACCTATCCATAAACGCCCCCAATTCAGCAACTGCTTGTGCAATGTCTCCTGAAACTCTAGGCTCGCCGCATCGGCCGAGGCTTTTGCCAGCGTTCAATTAGTCGCATACACGCCAAGATTGATCAATTCATACAACGCGTTCCGGGGCAAGCACCTCCACGCCGTGCCCTTCGTTTAGTGCCCCGCAAATCCGAGAATGCTTGCGGCGGACGTTCAAGCCGTCTTCCGGGCAACAATGACCGACGACGAAAGCACAGAATGCGGCGTACTCTTCTGGTGGTCTGCGCGATTTGCATCGCCGTCATGGGTGAGGGTGCTACATTCGCGGTGTCGGCGGGGACCTTCGCGAGTACGCTACGGCGCTTCGGCGTGGACCTCGTCGTGCCGCTGGAGCGCTTCGACCCGACATCCTCCCGGGCGCTATTCCCCGGCGCGGTGGTCACCAGGATCGACGTCAACAGCTTCGCGGACAAGGGCAGGATACTACGCCTGTCCGGCGCAACCATTTGTCCCGTCTCCGGAATCGACTATGGCAGCGGGCAAAAAACTTTCGCCTACCGCCAATCGCAATCGCCGCATTCACCCGAGCCGGGATCGGACAACCGCGAGGCGATGCTGCTGTTCGGCTTCGACCAGGAGACCCTGGGCTCCCTCAAAGGTTATAGCCTGGAGCTTTCTCAGCCTCGGCTGTTCAGCATCCCGTTCGATCGCTTGAGCGAGTTCTCTGCCCGGAGCGGCGCCGATGCGGAGTGCGCTGCCACGTCCGGCAATCGATCCGTCGTCAGCCGGTCGCTGGTTGCCACCGTGGACGTCACGATCGCCTCGCGCCGTCCGCTGTCGCCTCGACAGCTCGACAGCGCGGCAAGGACGCTGTCGCCGAACAGCCCGGTAGCCTTCCAGAAGGCCACGGGAGATGAATTCGTCTATTCCGCAAAACTCCCGGATCGATGGGTCGGCATCGCTACCGAACAGGGACGATAGGCTGGACAACCCATATATTCTAGGTTGTCGGCGGGAAACGTCTGGTCTAGCTTTCAACTCTTACTTGATATTTTTTGGGGGCATCATGTTGAGATATTTGCTGCCCGCCGTCGCCTTGTGCACGGCGGTGTCCACCGCACATGCTCGCGACTTCGGGCTCGAGCGCTTTGCCGACATCGTCAGTCAGACCTATCCGGGCTACAGCGTGTTTGCGCCCTTTATCGAAGCGCCCAGCAACGATCCGCTTCACTTCCAGAGCGGCTACCTCGGCAGCGTCTGGAGGGCGACGAGGGAAAAGGGCAGGACGCAGGGCGGGACCTATTCGCACGGCGACCTGGGCCTCTACTGCAACCCAAACCAGGCCGTCATGCCCACCCCGCGCAAAACCTTGCGCATACAAGACTGGCGCTACAAGACAGAGATCACCGTCACGGGCGAATTCACCGTGTCCGGAGCAAGGCCCGAGGACACCATCTTTAAGCTCTCCGCCATCGATGCGAAGTACATCAAGGACGTTACGGTCGATATCAAGAACGCGGTGAAATACACGGCGCCGTTTGACATCCTGGTGAACTGGTCCAACGACGCGCTGACCCGGTGCCCGTCCTTCAGCAGAGTGCTCACGTCAGCCATCGCAGGTGATGTCACGGTGAAAATCTACTTCGTCGCCGGGGTCAGCGCGACACTTCAGTTCAACATCGCGTCCAGGGTGAAGGCGAATCTCGGCTTCAACGTCACGCCCGTGCAGGTTGGCACGCCCGAAAAGCCGGCGATGGTGCTTACCGAGAGCAATCAGATCTTCGCCGTCACGGCCATGCCCGCACCACTGCGATAGATCCAGTCGGCGGCTGATTCATGCGCATGAGCTTATTCGCACTTCGGGCCGTTGCCGCCGTTCTGGTGGTGGCGGTTGGGGCTTGCGCGCGGCCACCGACCCTTGGCAGCGTGCTCAAGGACCGGTTTCCGGGCTATCAGCAGGTCTTGCCTGCCACTTCGGTGAGCCTCAGCGATCGCAACTACGAGTTCGTTCCCGGTACCCTCATGTCGGCGGTCGAGCTCAGGCCGGCGTCCTACAGGGAAGCCGCGCTCTGGCAGGCGGACCCGATCTATTGTCCGCCGGGCTATCCGCTATCCGACGTGAGCTGGCGAGACAGATCTCCGACTCGCGTCACCTACAATTTCGATCTCTCACTGCGTCGCGTGCTGCATTTGCACAAGGCCAAGGCCGACCTCAATCTCGAGGAGAACGAGATCGAGTTCATTCGACGCGTCACGATCCGGATCGACTCTCCGCGAACCTACTCGATCCGTGGCCATGCTCCCGTGCCGCGCCACGTGAAGGCTTGCGTCGACGCCATCATGAAGCGTCCAGGCATCCAGAAGATACGCGGCATCATCGTTGGCAACGTGCACGTGGACGTCCTGTTCAAGGATAATGCCAGCGTGATGGCCAAATGGTCGGTAGCCAACAAGATCAACTCGTCTCTGGGCTTTGGCGCTCTGAAGGGAGAAAGCTACACCATCAGCGGAGACAATCTGGTGTTTGGCGCCGATCTGGTTCGCGTGAGGAACTATGGGTCCTCCCCTAGTTCTGCAGCCTTACCCCGACCAGCATCACCGTCCCCTGCGAACTCGACCCGGCCTGGTTCGAGTCCAGGATGTCGTGGCGCAGCGTGCCCTTGATCCAGATGTTGCGGTTGAGCTTGTAGATCAGGTTCCCTTCGAGCGAGTAGGTCTTGTCGTTGCGATTCTGGCCCTGGTAGTCGTAGGTGCCGTAGGTGAACTTGCCGACCGCCGTGAGCCAGCGCCGGAAGTCGTGGTCGACTTCGGCGGCGTAGGTGCGCACCAGGACGCCGGAGGACCCGGGGATCGTGGTCTCGTTGATCTGCGTGTCGGTGAAGAATTTCACCGTGGTGAGGCCGCTGGCGTTCCAGATCAGGGAGCCCGTGGTGAGGAAGCCCGCAAGCTGGCTGAGGCGCGGGTCGGTATAGTTGCGCGCGGAATATCCGACCGAGATCTCGCCGATGAGGATGCGCGAGAATTCGAAGGACGAACCGACCTTGGCGTAGCCGCCGTTTGAATCGCGGAAATAGCCGTTGCGGTCGGCGGCCTGGTCGTGGACGCGGGTGTCGCCCTGGATCTCGACGAACGGCTTCAGGCCCGGCTTGAGATCATAGGAGAAGCGGCCGATGCCGCCATACTGGTTGAAGTCGCGGTCGGTGTTGGGAAACGTCGAACCATCGGTGAGTTTTGAATCGGTATACGCCGTGCGATCGACAGTGGCGCCGGCGGCCACCTGGAATCGGTTGAAGGTCTGGTCGAAGCCGACCGTCGTGCCGTAGGTGGCGTAGACAGGGTATTTCTGCAGGCCGGCCTGCACGTTCGGGCTGCCGGGATTGTCGGTGGCGAGCCGCAGGCGAAGCTGCGAGGTCAGCTTGAAATCGCGGGTGACGTCCAGCCGGCCGTCCACATGGCCGACGAAATTGGGACGATTGGCCTCGACCGGCGACGGCGAGGCGAAGCCGTTGATCGTCGCCGGCATGTCGTTGGTGTAGCCCGAGAACGAGCCGCGCAGATCGGCGACCAGCGCATGGCGCTCCCAATCGGACACCACCAGGAGGTCGGGCGCGATCACATAGGCTGGCGAACCGACAGGCCTGTTGAGGCGCGTCGGATTGGTGTCATAGCCCGCGGAGAGCTCGAGCCCGCCCTTGATCAGGAAGCTGCCGGCATAGTCGCCGACGGCTCCGAAAGGATCGTCATCGGCCCTCAGGCGGCGACGCAGCGGCTGGCCGGGCACGGTGCCCGCCATCGCCGCAGGCACTGGAGCCTTGTTCGCTGACGCGGATGGCGGCGGCGCGATCCGCGGCAGGCCGAGCGTAGTGGCCGGCGGTGGTGCGGGCGGCACCGGTGAGCCGGGGCCGGCCGCGCGCTTGGGCTTCGGCTGGCCGGGATAGAGCTTTGGCTGCTGCCGCTTGCGGTTGAGCGAATCGTAGCCGGAGCTGCTCGCGCCGGTGGCGGCGGGCAGGCCGTAGGTCGGGACCTGACCGATGCGCGAGGTCGCCGGCCTCTCGCGGGCCTTGCGCGGATCGGCATTGGGATCGGGCAGCGCCGGCAATGAATCCGATGGCGCCTGCGGCACGCCCGCCGTGCGGCGCGTCGGCAGCGTGTCGGGCGAGGCAAAGCCGCCGCGGTTGGGATTGAACAGGTCGGGCGTGAGGCTCTGGGCGGCCACGGGGCCGCTTCCGAGGGCCGTCAGCGCCAGGCACGGCAAAGCGGCGCGCAGGAAACGCCCGCGCTTGCTCCGGCCCCTGCCTGGAGACGACCCCACGATTGAGTAACTCCAACGAAATCAAACACTTCATGACGGCCTCCAACCGAGGGGCGGGAACCATCGTTAATGGAGTTAAAACAATTATGGTTAATGACCGGTTGAGGGTGTTGGGGCGCTCGTCGCCTCACCGGTTTGGGCGTGCTAAGCAGGCGCCAACGGGCGAACGCCTCCCCTCCCTGGACCAGAACATGCCGAGTTCGAAACCGCTGATGACCGCAGCATCCGGCCCCACTCCCGATAGCGTCGAATCCGCGCTCCGCACGCTGGAGACGGAGAGCGGCGGCATCAATGCGCTCGCAGCCGCCCTGCGCGGCCCGCTGGGCGAGACCTTCGCGAGGGCGGTCGAACTGATCCGGCAGGCCAAGGGCCGCGTCATCGTCACCGGCCTCGGCAAGTCCGGCCACATGGGGCGCAAGATCGCAGCGACGCTGGCCTCGACCGGCACCCCCGCCTTCTTCGTCCACGCCGCCGAAGCCGGCCATGGCGATCTCGGCATGATTACGGCCGACGACGTCATCCTGGCGCTGTCCTGGTCCGGCGAGCAGCCGGAGATGAAGAACCTCGTGAACTATTCGGCGCGGTTCGCGATCCCCATGATCGCGGTGACGTCGAACGCGGCCTCCTCGCTCGGCCAGGCCGCCGACCTCGTGATCGAGCTGCCGAAGGCGCGCGAAGCCTGCCCGCACAATCTGGCGCCGACCACCTCGACTCTGATGCAGGCCGCGATCGGCGACGCCCTCGCGATCGCGCTGCTCGAAGGCCGCGGCTTCACCGCGCTGGAGTTCGCGCATTTCCACCCCGGCGGCAAGCTGGGCGCGATGCTGAAATTCGTCCGCGACTACATGCGTACGGGCGCGGAGATTCCGCTCAAGCCTGAAGGCACCAAGATGTCGGAGGCGGTGGTCGAGATGTCGGCCAAGGGGCTCGGCTGCGTCTGCATCGTCAACGATGCGGGCGAGGCCGTCGGCATCATCACCGATGGCGATCTGCGCCGCCATATGCGGCCCGACCTGCTGACCGTGACGGTCGATGAGATCATGACGAAGCAGCCCAAGTCCGTGCCGCCCTCGATGCTCGCGACCGAAATGATCGAGGTGCTGAACACCCGCAAGATCACGACGCTGCTGGTGACGGAGGCGGGCAAGGTGGTCGGCATCGTGCATCTGCACGATCTGCTGCGCGCGGGCGTGGCGTAGGCGCGCGGTCTGTACGGGCGCCGTGTCATTCCGGGGCGCGCCACTTGGCGCGAGCCCGGAATCCATTCATCTCCGAGGGCGCTGCACGATGGATTCCGGGCTCACGCTCCGCGTGCCCCGGAATGACGGCAAGGAGTTTCATTGCGGAAACCGCGCCACGTTCTCCTCCAGGGGCAGCCGCAGCCCGTTCGCGAGATACGACACGGTGCGATAGAAGCCGCACAACAGCATGATCTCCAGGATCTGTGCCTCGTCGTAGTGCGCCGAGAGTGCGGCGAATTCCTCGTCGCTCAACGTCGCGCGGTGATGCAGCGCGTCGACGGCTGCGATCAGCGCCTGCTCGCCCGGTGACCAGCATGTTGATGCTGCGTCGCCCTGCACCGTCGCACGCACTTCATCGTCGGTGAGCTTTGCCGGCCCGGCAAAAATCGCGACATGCACGCCCCACTCGTACTCGCATCTGTTCAGCGCGCAGGTGCGGTCGATGACGATCTCGCGCTGGCGCAAGGAGAGCGGGCCGGGATCGAGCAGGCCGCCGGCGCGAAACTTGTCCCAGGCGCGGCTGTGGCCCGCGATGACCCGGAACAGCACCAGCGGAGGCGCGCCGCGCATGACGCGGTCGAACTGCGCCTGGATCTCCGGGGGATAAGGTGGCGCGAGCGGGGCGATGCGCGGTGAGGCTTCGGACATGGGCCGGCTCCTGTGCTACATTTACAGTAGCAGTACGCTACATTATTTGTAGCACGACGCAAGAGGCGACGATGGCGAAGCAGGCTGGCTCGAAGACACGCAGCGTGCGCGGCTCGCGCACCGGTCGGCCGATCATGGCGTTGCTCGACCTGCTCGGCCGGCGCTGGAGCCTGCGGATATTATGGGAGTTGCGCGAACAGCCCCTCACCTCGCGCGCGCTGCGCAGCGCCTGCGACGAGGCCTCGCCGACGGTGCTGCAGGCCCGGCTGACCGAACTGCGCGAGGCGGGCTTCGTGGAGCTGGGCGACGGCGGAGGCTATGGGCTGACGGCCTTGGGGCGTGAATTGTGCGAGACGTTCATGCCGCTGCACAGGTTTGCGGAGAGGTGGAATTCCTCTCCCTCACCCCGCTTGCGAGGAGAGGGGGAGCCTCCGCGAAGACGGTAACAGTTGGACTCGCGGAGGCCCCCATCCAGAAACCGAGCGGCGCTTGATCCGGCCGGTCCCCGCAAGTGGGGAGCGGGCAAACAAACTACGCCGCAGCCACCGTCAGGTTCGCGCCGTCCACCTGCACCACCTTCACCCGCGTTCCCGCGGGCGTATCCGGGCCTGCAACGCGCCATACCGTGTCGCCGATGCGCATGGTGCCTTGGCCGTCGATGATCGGCTTCTCCAGCGTGAACTCGCGCCCCAGCAGCGCCTCGCTGCGCTTGTTGAGGAAGGGGCTTCCGCTCGCGTCCGGCTTCGGCCGGGCAAGGCGGCGCCACACCGGCACGGCCGCGGCGGCGAAGATCGCGAACATGACCAGCTGGATCTGCCAGGATATGACGACCGTGAACGATATCAGCCCGACCAGCAGCGCAGCCAGCCCGAGCCAGAACAGGAAGATGCCCGGAGCCAGCACCTCCAGCGCCATCAGGACGAAGCCGAAGATCAGCCAGTTCCAGGTGCCGAGCGATACGAACATGTCGGTCATGATACGACCTCTCTCACTATCCCTGCCGCGGCGGCACCGCCGGCGGCGTGCTGCCGGTCGGCGGCACTGAGCCAGGACGGCGCGCGGCGCCCGCTACAGAGGCAGCGCCTTCGCCGAATGTTGCCTTGGCGATCTCTCCGATGCCGGCGAGCGAGCCCAGCATGCTCATCGCTTCGACCGGAAGCATGATGACCTTCTGGTTCGGCGAGTCCGCCAGTTGCCCGAACGCCTTGATATACTTGTCGGCGATGAAATAGTTCAATGCGGCGACGTCGCCCTTGGAAATCGCCTCGCTCACCATCTGGGTGGCCTTCGCCTCGGCCTCCGCCGAACGCTCGCGCGCCTCGGCGTCGCGGAACGCCGCTTCCTTGCGGCCTTCCGCCTGGAGGATCTGGCCCTGCTTGGCGCCCTCGGCGCGCAGGATCTCGGACTGGCGCTGGCCTTCGGCGGCGAGGATGTCGGCGCGCTTGACGCGCTCGGCCTTCATCTGCCGGCCCATGGCCTCGACCAGATCGGCAGGCGGCACGATGTCCTTGATCTCGATACGGTTGACCTTGATGCCCCAGGGCGAGACCGCGGCGTCGACGACGCGGAGCAGGCGCTCGTTGATCTCGTCGCGATGCGACAGCACCTGGTCGAGGTCCATCGAGCCCATCACCGAGCGGATGTTGGTCATGGTGAGGACCGTGATCCCCTGGTTGAGGTTGGCGACCTCGTAGCTCGCCTTTGCGGCATCGAATACCTGGTAGAAGGCGACGCCGTCCACCGTCACGGTGGCGTTGTCCTTGGTGATCACCTCCTGCTCGGGAATGTCGATCACCTGCTCCATCATGTTGATCTTGCGCCCGACGCGGTCGAAATAGGGGACGATCAGATTGAGGCCGGGGCTCAGCGTCTGGGTGTATTTGCCGAACCGTTCGATGGTCCAGTCATAGCCCTGCGGCACGGTCTTCACGCCGGCCACCAGCGTGACGATGACGAGCAACACCAGAACAATCGCGAAAATGTCGAAACCGCTCATATTTCCTCCAAGGCAGGAAAAGCCTTTTCCCGCGCCGTCATTGGTCGGGTTCGTCACCCTAGCGGTTCAGCGGTAGCAGTTCACGTCGGTATAGCCGCGATTCTGCACAAGACTTCGAGCGAGGGGATGGTCACGATATGTATTTGCGACAGGCTCTTGAAAGGGTGCGAGCCCGGACCTGGCAGCGAAAATCGGCGAAGCCGGAGCATCGGGCGTATCGCGCTTGCTGCCCGCAAGGCCCGGCCGAGGGCGGCGCGCGAACGTCCCGGACGGGAAGCATGGAGGAGGCCCCCATCAGATCCAGCCCTGGAGCTCGCGCAGCACCAGGGTACGGATCACGTCCATGCCGGGTACGCTGTCGTTGAGGCAGGGGATCGCGGAAAACTGCTCGCCGCCATTGTGCTCGAAGATCTCGGCATTCTCCTGCGCGATCTCCTCCAGCGTCTCCAGGCAATCGGCGGAAAAGCCCGGCGTCACCACCGCGATCCGGCGCACGCCCTCCTTGGCGAGACGCTCCATGGTCTTGTCGGTGTAGGGCTGCAGCCACTCGTCGAAGCCGAAGCGCGACTGGAATGTCAGCAGCAGCTTGGTATCGTCCAGCTTCATCCGCCGGCGCAGCGCCTCCGTCGTCGCCACGCAATGGCTCTGATAGGGGTCGCCCTTGTCGACATAGGATTTCGGCATGCCGTGAAAGGAGGCGACGATCAGCTCCGGCTCGAAGGAGAGCGTCGAAAGATGCGTCTCGATCGAAGTCGCGAGAGCGTCGATATAGGCCTCGTCCTCGTAATAGGGTGGCGTCACGCGCAGCGTGGGCTGGGACCGCATCTGCGAGAGGACGCGGAACACCTCGTCGCAGACCGTTGCGGAGGTCGAGGCCGAATATTGCGGATAGAGCGGCACGGTGAGGATGCGCTCGCAGCCCCTGGCGATCAGCCCGTCGACTCCCGCCTTGATCGAGGGATTGCCGTAGCGCATCGCCCAATCGACCACGACATGGGCGTGGTTCGACAGCGCCGCGGCGAGCTTGTCGCTCTGCGAGCGCGTGATGGTCTTGAGCGGGGACTCGTTCTTTTCGGTGTTCCAGATCTTCTGATAGTCGCGTGCCTTGGCCCGGGGGCGGGTGTTCAGGATGATGCCGTTGAGGACCAGCTTCCAGATCAGGCCCTGATCCTCGATCACCCGGGCGTCCGAGAGGAACTCCTTCAGATAGACCCGCACCCCCCGGGCATCGGCCGTATCGGGCGTGCCGAGATTGATCAGGAGCACGCCGACGCGCGGCATTGCGGATTGGGCGACCGGTTTCGCGGTCTCGAGGGGGACGACGCTGGTCATGGCTCTGTGGGTCGCGCTTTGGTCCGAACTTGTCAAGATGAGGCCGGGTTCGCTAGGGTCGCACCCAAGCGGGGAGGAAAGATGACACTCGCGGAATGGTGCGTCCTCGGAGCGCTGCTGCTTTACCTCTTAACGATCGCGTCGATCAAATGGATCAGGTTTCGCCGCTTCGACAATTCCCGGCCGCGCGACCCCGCCTTCTATGAGGACGCCCTCTCGCAACGCGCTCTCGGCGCGCACCAGAACGGCATCGAGACCTTTCCGTTCTTCGCCTTCGCGGTGCTGCTCGCCGAATACAGGGACTCGCCGCAGCGACTGATCGATGAGCTCGCAGCGCTGTTCCTGATCGTGCGGATCGCTTATGTGCTGACCTATCTCGGCAACCGCCCGACGCTGCGGTCGATCCTCTGGAGCATCGGCTTTGCAATCAATCTCGGGATCTTCTTCATGCCGGCCTTGAAGCGGTTTCTGCCGGTGTGAGGCGGCCTCACGCCGCCAGATGACGTTCCCGCGTCGCGATCAGCGCCCGCATCGAGGCCGGGATCGTGACCGGACGATGTGTCTCCTGGTTGGTGTAAACCCAGACGATCTCGCCGGTCACTAGCGCGTCAATGCCGTCCTTCAGGAAAATGGCGAGCTCGAAGACGAGGCTCGAATTGCCAATCCGCGCAACGCGCACGCCGACGTCGAGCTCCCAGTCGAAGCGGACCGGCGCCTTGTATTCGATGACGGACTTGACGACGTGGAAATCGATGCCGCTCGCCTGCGCGTCCGCGTATTGGTCAAAGCCGAGCGCGCGGAAGTACTCGGTGATGCCAGTGTCGAAATAGGTCAGGTAGTGGGCATTGAACACGACGCCCTGGCCGTCGATCTCGGAATAGCGCACCCGGAACGGATGAAAGAACCAGAAATCTTCGCGCGACATTCAATCCCCCCGACCGAAACGCTGTTGATTTGTCCGTTTGAATAGCGGACCTGAGGGAGTTCGCAAAGCCAACAGCTCTCGTGTCCCGGACGCGGTGCAGCACTCTTGCGACGCCCCGCAAAGCCGGGGCACGAGAGCTCACCTCAGAAACACGTCGTCCGTTCAGCCGCAATGTAGCCGAACAACAGGCCGACGCCGAACAGCAGGACCAGGCCGGCGGCGCCGAATTCGACGCCGCGCATGAACAGCGCACCGCCGCCGTCGCGCCCGGCGCTGAGACGCTGCGCGATCTCCTTGGCGGAGACGGCGATGACCGCGATGGCCGCGACCGTGATCGCGGTGCCGAGACCCATCAGGAACGTTGCGGCGACGCCGGCCCAGAACAGGCCCTGCGCCAGCGCGAACACCAGGACCAGGATCGCACCCGAGCAGGGGCGGATGCCGACGGTCAGGATCGCAGCGAACCCGCGCCGCCAGCCACCGGGGCCAGCGAGTTCGCTGGGGGTGGGGCCGTGCGAATGGCCGCAATGCTCGTCATGGACGTGACCATGGTCGTGGTCATGGTGAGCATGGCTGTGGCCATGGTGGTGATCATGCCCGTGACCATGGTCATGGTGATCGTGGGCATCAAGGTGATGGTGATCGTGGGCATGATGGTCATGCGGCACGCCTGCGATCGCCGGTACCGGGTGCGCCACCTGGAGCGCGCGGATGAAGGCGCCGCCCTTGACCCAGACCAGGCGCAGGCCGAACAACGCGATCAGGGCGTAGCTCGCGATCTCGATCACGCCTTCCGCCTTGCACATGGTCTTTGCGGTCGCATTCAGGATCCAGGCCGAAATGCCGACGATGAGGATCGCCACCAGCGACTGCATCAGGGCCGAGGCAAAGGACAACGCAATGCCGCGCCGCGCCGTCTCGCGGTTGGCGACCACGTAAGAAGCGATCACCGCCTTGCCATGACCCGGGCCAGCGGCATGGAAGATTCCATACGCGAAGGAGATGAACAGCAGCGTCCACACCGCCGAGCCGTCGGACTTCGCCGCGCGGATGGTCGACGACATCTGCCGATAGAATTCCGACTGTTTTGCCAGGAGCCAGCCGATCAGGCCACCCGCCTCGGGGGCGGCCGCCTGCTGCGTGCGCGGCGCGCCGAACGGATTTTGCGCCAGCAGATCGTGAAGCGCGGCATCAGCCGCGACCACGACCACCAGAACGGCGGCGCAGGCGGTCAGCCCGCGCGCGAGCGGAGAGAGTTGCGGCTTCAAGGGCAATCCACCGTGATCTTGTTGGCGAACATCATGCCGAAATTCGAATTCTCGCCGTTCAGGAAGGTCTGCTCGTTCAGCTTCTGCGCGCTCGCGGTGCCGTCGTTCGGCCGCTCGAGCTTCATCTGGCAGCCCGCGGGCGCGCCGACCAGCTTGATCGGATTGTCCTTGGCCATCTTGAAGTCGATGAAGAAGGAGCGGTCGAACACTTCGAGCACCAGCTGCTTGGGCTTGACCGGATTCTTCAGCGGCAGCGTGAAGTGCAGGGTCAGCACCGTGTCCTTGTAGTCGAGGAAATAGTCGACCGGCTCCTGGAATCGCTCCTTCTTGCCGTCCGCTCGCGCGAAGGTGAAGTAGGCGTATTCCTTGAGCGACTCGACATTGGTCTGCGCCAGCGGCCCGAGCTCCTCGCGGGTATAGGCCCCCTTGGTCTTGCTCTCGAGCCCCTGCACCGCATAGGCCGAGAACATGTCATCGAAGGTCCATGCATGGCGGACGCCGGTGATGGTCCCGTCGGCGGCATAGAGCAGCTCGCTGGTCGCGGTGATCCAGACATGCGGATGCGCGCGCGCCGCGCCCGCCGCGAGTGACAGACCGGCGGCAAGCAGCAGACCGAGAAGGACGCGCATGCCCATCAGGCCGCCTTGGGGGTATCGAGCAGACCACGCCGGCGCAGCAGCGCGTCCGGCTCCGGCGGGCGGCCGCGGAAGGCCTCATAGGCGGCCTCCGGATCGACCGATCCGCCCGAGGCGTAGATGTCGTCGTGCAGACGCTTGGCGACCGCGGGATCGAAGATGTCCCCGGTCTCCTCGAACGCGCCGAAGGCATCGGCGTCCATCACCTCCGACCACATGTAGCTGTAATAGCCCGCGGCATAATGATCGCCGGTGAAGATGTGGCCGAACTGCGTGGGCCGGTGACGCAGCGCAATCTCCTCGGGCATGCCGATCTTCTCCAGCTCGCGTCTCTCGAAGGCGCGGACATCCTGCGCGGCGGCGGCCGGCTGGGTGTGGAATTCCAGGTCGATCAGCGCCGAGGAGACGAACTCGACGGTGGCAAAGCCCTGGTTGAACTTTCGCGCGGCGAGGAACCGCTGCAGCAGCTCGTCCGGCAGCGGTTCACCGGTCTGGTAATGGCGCGCGAACTTCTGCAGCACCTCGGGCCGCTCCTGCCAGTGCTCGTAGAGCTGGGACGGCAGCTCGACGAAGTCGGTGAACACGGAGGTGCCCGACAGCGAGGGGTAGGTCACGTTGGAGAGCATGCCGTGCAGGCCATGGCCGAACTCGTGGAACAGGGTGCGGGCATCGTCGGGCGACAGCAGCGAAGGCTCGCCGCCGGCCCCCTTGGCAAAATTACAGATGTTGAGAACGAGCGGCGCGACGTCGCCGTCGAGCTTCTGCTGGTCGCGCAGCGAGGTCATCCAGGCGCCGGAGCGCTTCGAGGGCCGGGCGAAGTAGTCACCATAGAACAGCGCCTTGTGCTTGCCGTCCCTGCCCTTCATCTCCCAGACCCGGACGTCGGGGTGCCAGACCGGAACGTCCTTGCGCTCCTCGAAGGTGACGCCGAACAGGCGCGTCGCGCAATCGAAGGCGGCGGCGATCATGTTGTCGAGCGACAGGTAGGGCTTGATCGCCGCGTCGTCGAAATTGGCGCGCTGAAGGCGCAGCTTCTCGGCGTAGAAGCGCCAGTCCCAGGGCGCGAGCTTGAAATTGCCGCCCTCGGCCGCGATCAGCGCCTGCATCTCGTCGCGGTCGGCGAGCGCGCGTGCTCTCGCCGGCTTCCAGACCCGCTCCAACAGGCCCCGCACCGCTTCCGGCGTCTTGGCCATGGAGTCTTCGAGCCGGTAGGCGGCGAAAGTCGGGTAGCCCAGGAGCTTGGCGCTTTCCTCGCGCAGCTTCAGGATCTCGACGATGGTTCCATTGTTGTCATTGGCGTTGCCGTTGTCGCCACGCGCGATGAAGGCTTTGTAGACCTTCTCGCGCAGGTCACGCCGGGCAGAGCTCTTCAGGAACTGCTCGACCGAGGAGCGCGACAGCGTGACGATGGCCTTGCCTTCCATGCCGCGCTCTTCTGCCGCAGCCTTGGCACCGGCGACAAAGCTCTCCGGCAGGCCCTCGCAATCGGCCTCCCCGAGCTCCATGAACCAGTCCTGCTCGTCGCCGAGCAGATGGTGGCTGAAGCCGGTGCCGAGCTGGGCGAGCCTTTCGTTGATCTCGGCCATCCGCGTCTTGGCCTCCTCGGAGAGACCGGCGCCGGAGCGGTGGAAGCGGGTGTAGGTGCGCTCCAGCAGGCGAAGCTGCTCCGGGGTCAGCCCAAGATCGGCGCGGTTCTCGTGCAGCTGGGCGATGCGGCCAAACAGCACGGCGTTCATCATGATCGGATTCCAGTGCCGCGCCATCCGCAAGGAGACCTCCTTGTCGATCTCCAGGATGGCCGGATTGGAATGCGCCGAGACGAGGTCGTAGAAGACCGAGGCGACCTTGCTCAGCAGCTTGCCTGAGCGCTCCAGCGCCGTGACGGTGTTGGCGAAGTCGGGTGCCGCCGGGTCACTGGTGATCGCCGCGATCTCGGCGGCGTGGTCGGCAAAGGCCTGCTCGAAGGCCGGCAGGAAGTGCTCCGGCTTGATCTCGTCGAAAGGCGGGGTCGCAAACGGCGTCACCCAGGCCTTCAGCAGCGGGTTGGTCTCGGTGTCCGTAATTTGGCGGGATTCTGACATCACAAGTCCGATTTTCCTGGCTCGATTGTTGCGGCTAGCTATAGCACGCGATGGGGCTTTTTTGGGCCGTTTGCCCTTGCTCCCGGCCGTCTTTTCGGGGAGATTGCGGCCCTCGAAGCTACGGACCCTGAGCTCATGAACGCGCCCGCCTCCTCGTCCCGCCAGATCGTCTGGCCCAGCGTCATCACCGTCATCAGCGCCGCCATCCTGATCGGCGCGGAGGTGTTCGGCGCGGCCTTTGCCGGCGGCTGGGCGCTCGCGATCCTGTTCGGACTCGGCGACCAGGGTGCGCACATCCTACAAGCGGTGCTGTTCGCACTCGGCGTGTTCGTGATGACCGCGTTCATCCGCGCAGCGCAGCGCATCGAGCCCTTCACGAAGCGCGGCTGACGCTTCTCGCGCGCGAGAGACTCCGCGCGCCGCGAAAAACTTAACGCCCGTTCATCTTCCGCGTCGCTCGCGCAACACTGCGCAAGCAGATGTTAGGCAATTCTGTTCTCAGCCTAAAAAAATTCTTGCGAAGCAGAGTCAAAACGCTTATGTGCGCTCTTGCCCAATTTCGCACGTGCCTGTGGTCGTGTGTCAGTCGGTAGGTATCCGGACAAGAGGCCGGACAGCCGCCAAGGGGTGAAGAAGCCGAGGGGCTCTTCGGAAGTGCGGAAGTCGCGAGACTGAAGAAGTCGAACGACGGAAGGCAAACCCGGAGCGTCCAGCATCTCTCTCAAGAGATGCCTTGTCGAAGGTGACTTCACTTTTTGCAACCGTGACTGGCAGCCGGAGGCGAACCGGCGCACCCCGCTCTCAACGGGGGACGCGACTTAAAGCAACGACGGATCGGGCTTTTTTGGTCTCTACCGGCAGTCCAACGCCGGCGCGGGCTACTGAAAAGGCTTGTCCTTCATTGCCAGGTGTGCGGGCGGGAAAATTCCCAACCAATCCACGGCAGCACAATTCGGTCTAGGGTTCTTGGCCCTGTCGCGCCTCCATCGTGCGGCAGCGGCGTAGCACCCTCGTCCGAGAACCACTTTGAACGAGCTCCGTCGCTGGGGCCGCTTTGGAGAGTGCTATGACCGAACGTATCCAGGAATTCCTGCGCAACCGCCGCAAGGATGGCCTCGACACCGAGCCGTGCCTCGTCGTCGACCTCGAGGTCGTGCGCGACAATTACCAGAGCTTCGCCAAGGCGCTGCCCGACAGCCGCGTGTTCTATGCCGTCAAGGCGAACCCGGCGCCGGAAGTGCTGAGCCTGCTCGCCTCCATGGGCTCCTGCTTCGACACCGCAACGGTCGCCGAGATCGAGATGGCGCTGGCCGCGGGTGCGACGCCCGACCGCATCTCCTTCGGCAACACGATCAAGAAGGAGCGCGACATCGCGCGCGCGTTCGCGCTCGGCATCCGGCTGTTCGCGGTCGACTGCGCCGCCGAGGTCGAGAAGGTCGCCCGTGCCGCCCCCGGCGCGAAGGTGTTCTGCCGCATCCTCTATGACTGCGCCGGCGCCGAGTGGCCGCTGTCGCGCAAGTTCGGCTGCGACCCGGAAATGGCGGTCGAGGTGCTCGACCTCGCCAAGCGCCTGGGGCTGGAGCCGTGCGGCATCTCCTTCCATGTCGGCTCGCAGCAGCGCAAGGTGAAGGCGTGGGACCGTGCGCTCGCGATGGCCTCGCAGGTGTTCCGCGACTGCGCCGAGCGCGGCATCAACCTGTCCATGGTCAACATGGGCGGCGGCTTCCCGACCAAGTACCTGAAGGACGTGCCGCCGGTGGTCACCTACGGCCGTTCGATCTTCCGCGCGCTGCGCAAGCACTTCGGCAACCAGATTCCGGAGACCATCATCGAGCCGGGCCGTGGCATGGTGGGCAATGCCGGCATCATCGAATCCGAGGTCGTGCTCATCTCGAAGAAGAGCGACGAGGACGAGGTGCGCTGGGTCTATCTCGACATCGGCAAGTTCGGCGGTCTCGCCGAGACGATGGACGAGTCGATCCGTTATGCCATCCGCACCTGTCACGACGGTGCGGACATGACGCCGTGCGTGCTCGCAGGTCCGACCTGCGACAGCGCCGACGTGCTGTACGAGAAGAACCCGTATCCGCTTCCGGTCACGCTCGAGATCGGCGACAAGGTTCTGATCGAAGGCACCGGGGCCTATACGTCGACCTACTCGTCGGTGGCGTTCAACGGTATCCCGCCGCTGAAGACGTACCACATCTGATCCGCCTCTCCGTCTGAGGCCTGACGAACCCCGGGAGCCGGCGTGCCGGCTCCTCCCTCACATCTTCGATTTCTGACGACGTCTTGGACTGGCGTGCCTCGCGCGTGCCCGTTCAAGCGGGGATTGACGCGCCATGACTGCTCCTCGGAAGCCACAGTTCGCCCTCACCTCGAAAGCCGCTCCGTTCGTGATCCGCGCGGAACGTGCTGCCGACGTCGCGATGCGTGAAGCGCTGCTCGATGCCTGCTTTGGCGAGAACCGCCACGGCCGCACCTGCCAGCGCCTGCGCGACGGACGTGCACCCGCCGCAGGCCTTGCCCTGTCGGCGATGCGCGAGGGTAAGCTGGTGGGAACCGTGCGGCTGTGGCACGTCAGCGCCGGAGGCAGGCCCGCTCTGGTCCTCGGACCGCTGGCGGTCGACCCTGCCTTCCGCGAGCTCGGGATCGGCGCCGCGCTGATGCATCAGGCGCTGGCCGCCGCCCGGGCACGCGGGCATGCCGCCGTGATCCTGCTCGGCGACGCGCCCTATTATGCCCGTTTCGGCTTCTCGGCCGAGAAGACCGGCGCGCTGTCGCTGCCCGGCCCGTTCGAGCGCGATCGGTTGCTCGCGATCGAATTCGCCGACGGCGCGCTCGCTGGTGCCGAAGGGATGATCGTCGCGACCGGCACGGCCCTGCCCAAACGGAGGGCGGTTCGCGCCCTCCAGGCGCACGCGGCCTGAGGGATCGCCTTCATAGCGAAGGGCGCAGCCGTACTGAGCGGCAGCGCCCAAACGCGCCTGCGCTGGCTCCCTTTGGGGTTGCGCAGGCGAGGGAAACGCCCTTTAACCCCGCGAAACATCCCATCCGTCGAGGCCCACGACCATGTCCCGTCGCCTGATCTCCACCGGCTCCCCGCTCGAGAAGACCGTCGGCTACAGCCGCGCCGTGATCGACGGCGATTTTGCCTTCGTCGCGGGGACCACTGGCTATGACTACACCACGATGACGATGCCGGCCGATGTCACGAGCCAGTCACGCAACTGCTTCAAGACCATCGAAGCCGCCCTGAAGGAGGGCGGATTCGAGATGGCCGATATCGTCCGTGCGACCTACTACGTCACCGACGCAAGCTACATCGATGCCCACTTCGCCGTCTGCGGCGAGGTTCTCGGTGACATCAGGCCGGCGGCGACGTTGCTGGTCGTCGCCGCCCTCGCCAAGCCCGAGATGAAGGTCGAGATCGAAGTCACCGCCAAGCGCCGCGGCGTCTAAAAAGCGCCGCAGCGCCTGATCCACCCCTCCCCCTGTCTGCCAGCACTTTCCGGAGAAACCATCCCATGAGCCCCGCCTCGCAGATCTACGCGAAGATCACCGGTCCCATCGTCATGGTCGGCTTCGGCTCCATCGGCAAAGGCACATTGCCGCTGATCGAGCGGCATCTCGACTACGACAAGTCGCGCATCACCGTGCTCGATCCCAAGGACGAGGGCCGCAAGGCGCTTTGCGAGAAGCACAATGTCAGGTTCATCCAGAAGGGCCTGACCAAGGACAATTATCGCGAGGTGCTGACCCCGCTGCTCACCGAGGGCGGAGGCCAGGGTTTTTGCGTCAACCTCTCGGTCGATACCGGCTCGACCGACATCATGGAGCTGTGCAACGAGCTCGGCGCTCTCTACATCGACACCGTCAACGAGCCCTGGCTCGGCTTCTATTTCGATTCGTCGAAGGGGCCCGAAGCGCGCTCCAACTACGCCCTGCGCGAAACCACCCTGGCCGCCAAGAAGGCGCGCCCGGCGGGCTCGACGACGGCCATCTCCTGCTGCGGCGCCAACCCCGGCATGGTCTCCTTCTTCGTCAAGCAGGCGCTGCTCAATGTCGCCGCCGATCTGAAGCTCAATGCTCCCAGGCCGAAGACCAAGGCGGAGTGGGCGGATTTGATGCGGCAGGCCGGCATCAAGGGCATCCACATCGCCGAGCGCGACACCCAGCGTTCCAAGAAGCCGAAGGAGCCCGATGTCTTCGTCAACACCTGGTCGGTGGAAGGCTTCCTGTCGGAAGGCATGCAGCCGTCCGAACTCGGCTGGGGCACCCATGAGAAATGGATGCCCGAGAATGCACATACCCACCAAACCGGCTGCGGCGCCGCCATCTATCTGATGCAGCCCGGCGCCAACACGCGCGTGCGCACCTGGTGCCCGACCCGCGGCGCGCAATATGGCTTCCTCGTCACCCACAACGAGTCGATCTCGATCGCGGATTACTTCACCGTGCGCGACGCATCGGGCGCGGCGGTCTATCGGCCGACCTGCCACTATGCCTACCATCCGGCCGACGATGCCGTGCTGTCACTGCATGAAATGTTCGGCCGCGCCGGGAAGATGCAGGAGAAGCACCATATCCTCGATGAGAACGAGATCGTCGACGGCATCGACGAGCTCGGCGTGCTGCTGTTCGGCCATGACAAGAACGCCTATTGGTACGGCTCGCAGCTCTCCATCGAAGAAACCCGCAAGCTCGCGCCCTATCAGAACGCCACCGGCCTGCAAGTCACCTCCGCCGTGCTCGGCGGCATGGTGTGGGCGCTGGAGAACCCGAACGAAGGCATCGTCGAGGCCGACGAGATGGATTTCGATCGTCTCTTGGAAATCCAGTTGCCCTATCTCGGCCCGGTGAAGGGCTTCTACACCGACTGGACGCCGCTGACGGATCGGCCGGGACTGTTTCCGGAAGATATCGACACGAGCGATCCCTGGCAGTTCCGGAACGTTCTGGTGCGGTGAGGCAACATGTCATTCCGGGGCGGCGCGCAGCGCCGAGCCCGGAATCCATCGGGCGACAGTACGTGCAGATGAACGGATTCCGGGCTCGCGCTACGCGCGCCCCGGAATGACGGCGAGAAAACTATTTCTCCCTGATGGGCGGCCCGACCTTCTCGGCCGGAGCCGGCGGCAACGCCGGCCTGGTCGCGGCGCCCTGCGTCTCGGAATCCGGCCGCGCGGGCTCTGGGGCCGGCGTGGTCGGACGGTCCCCGCCGGGCTTGGATTCCGCGGGCGTCTTGCTCTGATCGTTGGACGGGGTGCCCTGGAGCGGTGGTGTCGCCTGTGCCAGCTCCATCCGGCTTTCGGCACGGATTTGAGCGAGTGACATCACCGACACCACGACACCTGCTGCGAACAGGGAGCAGGCGACTATCAGGTCGCGTTTGAGTCTGCGATTTCCATTGCCGGTCATGTCGATCACCGCCTTTTCAGCAGGATCAACGAAATTGCGCGACGGCAGTTCCGCAGCAGGCCGAGAGGGGAACCCGACCGCCGCGCGCCAAAACGCCGCGCTAATCGGTCGTGCTGACCTCCCACGTCGCGTGCCGCACGCCCGGCAAATGCTGCAAATCCGTCGCCACCGCGTTCAGCTCGTTTGGATCGACCGCGCTCGCGACCAGCCTTGCGACGATCTCCAGAACATCCTCGCCGATCTCGACCACGTCGACATCGGCCACCGGATATTTGGCGGCCTCGAGCTTGTCGATGAGCCGGTCGCGCATATCCGGCAGGGCGTCAGTCGCCACTGCGAGCTTGAAGTAGTAGGTCGCTTCCGAGGTCTTCTCGTTCAGCGGAATACGGTTGATGGCGTTGACCAGCGGACGCAGCAGCGTGTTGCCGGCGATGACGAAGAAGGTGAGCGCCGCCGCTTGCGCGACCATGTCGCCCCCGGCGCAGGAGCCGACGGCGGCCGATGCCCAGAGCGTCGCCGCGGTGTTGAGCCCACGGACGTCCATGCCCTGCTTCATGATGACACCGGCCCCTAGGAAGCCGATGCCTGAGACGACGTAGGAGATTACACGGACCGCGCCCTCGGCGCCGTCCAGATGCATCGCCAGGTCGACGAAAGCCGCGGCGCCGACCGCGACCAGCACGTTGGTGCGCAGGCCCGCGGTGCGCTGGCGGTACTGCCGCTCGGCGCCGATCAGCGTGCCCAGCACGAAGGCCGTGATCAGGCTGACCAGGGTATCCGCGAAGTCGGCAAGCTGGAATGTCGTCAGAAATCGCATGGTTCCCTATACGGCGGGATCCATGACAGATTAAAGCTCCAGCAGGCCGCCGTCCCCATTTTCATCGGCAAAGGCCAGCAGCGAGCCCTTGGCATTCCAGGCGAGCGCGGCGACGGGCGGAGTGCCGTTACGGCGCACCAGGATCTCCGCGCCGTCCTCCAGGCGCACCATCAGCACGGTGCCGTCGCTGTAGCCGGCGGCGAGGATGTCGTTCTTCGGATGGCAGGCGACCACGGACACGCGTGCCTGGAGCGGGGCGAGCATCGCGGGCTCCTTGCCCATCGGGCCGTCCTTGCTGCCGAACGGCCACATGATGACCGTATCGGCGCCTGAAGTCGCCAGCGCCTTGCCCCCTGCGCTCCACGACATCGAGCGAACGCGGCCGGGATAGCCGGTCATGCGCATGTGCCTGTTGTCGGCGAGCCGCCAGCCATGCAGGGCCGGCTCGTGCATCGCGGTGACCAGGAATTTGTTGTCCGGGCTGAAGGTGACGCTGTGATGCGAACCGGCCCAGGGCAGGAATTCGGCCGATCCCGCCATGTTCGGAAACCACAGCGTCACGCCGTTGTAATGCGCGATCGCGAGCCGAAGGCCCTTCGGCGCGAACGCGAGTCCGCCGACGGTCGACGGCACCTCGATCGACTTCTCCTCGGTCTTGCCGCTCTTGACGGTGGCCGTCTTGCCGGCCGACCAGGCGAAGGCGCCGTCCGCATGGAGCGCCACCGCATCGATCCAGCGCCGCTTCGGATCGGTGGCGAGCAGCGTTACCTCACCCTTGGCGTCGAGCGAGACGACCTTGCCGTCGTCACCGCCCAACACGAGCCGCTTGCCGTCGGAGGCGGTCGAGAGAATGCCGCCGTTGTGCACGGCGACAGTGGTGATCTCACCTTTGTCGTCGACGAACGCGACGTTTTCCTCGCCCCCGACGAAAGCGGCGCGCGGACCAAGGAAATGCACCGAGGTCACGGCCATGCCGAGTTCGACCGGCTTGACGCGGTCGGTGACGGAGACGATCGAGGCGGAATCGGGAGGCGGCGTAAACTCTTTCATCACGAGACGATGCAGCTCTCGAAACCCTTGCGGATCGCCTCTTCCGGCAATTCGCGACCGATGAAGACGAGGCGGCTCTCGCGCGGCTCGCCCTCCTTCCACTTCCGCTGGTGATTGCCCTCCAGCATCATGTGGACGCCCTGGAAGACGTAGCGGTCGTCGTCGTCGTGGAAGGCGAGGATACCCTTGGAGCGCAGGATCTTGCCGCCCTCGACCTGCACCAGGTTCTGGAGCCAGGGCATGAACACATTCGGATCGAGCGGCTTGTCGGTCTTGAGCGAGAGCGACTGCATTTCTTCATCGTGATAGTGCTTCAGGCCGTGACCGTGATCATGGTGGTGATGGTCGTGGCCGTGATGGTGGTGATCATGATCGTGGTCATGATCATCGGCCTCCAGGAAGTCCGGCTCGATGTCGAGGATGCGGTCGAGGTCGAACGCCCCGCGGTCGAGCACGTCGCCCAGCGCCACAGCGCAACGCTCGGTGCGGTGGAGTTTCGCATAGGGGTTGATACCGCGAATGCGGGCCTCGACCTCGGCGAGCTCGCCCTTGGTAACGAGATCGGTCTTGTTCAGCACGATCACGTCGGCAAAGGCGATCTGGTTCTTGGCTTCGGGCGCATCCTTGAGCCGGTCGGACAGCCACTTTGCGTCGGCCACCGTGACCACCGCGTCGAGCCGCGCGTTCTTCTGCACGTCCTCGTCGACGAAGAAGGTCTGGGCGACCGGCGCGGGATCGGCAAGGCCGGTGGTCTCGACGATGATGGCGTCGAACTTGCCCTTGCGCTTCATCAGGCCATCCATGATGCGGACGAGGTCGCCGCGCACGGTGCAGCAGATGCAGCCATTGTTCATCTCGAACACTTCCTCATCGGCGCCGATGATGAGGTCGTTGTCGATGCCGATCTCGCCGAATTCGTTGACGATGACGGCGTATTTCTTGCCGTGGTTTTCGGACAGGATGCGGTTGAGCAGCGTGGTCTTGCCGGCACCGAGATAGCCGGTCAGGACGGTCACGGGAATCTTTTGGGAGGTCGCGTCAGACATAACAACTCCGGACTTCGGGCTTTTCGCGCGACGCGAGGCGGGGTGGCCCCTGCCTAATGGTCAAGCGCGCTGGTCAGGGCCTTTATATTGTGCCTGACCATGTCAATGTAAGTGGGTGCAGGCCCCTTTTCGCCCGTCAAACCGTCCGAAATCAGGGTCCCGCCGACCCTCGCGCCAGTCTCGGCCGCGATCCGGCGGATCAGCCGGTCGTCGCTGATATTCTCCAGGAACACGGCCGGGATCTTCTGGGCCTTGATCTGGCCGATGATGGCCGCCACGTCGCGCGCGCTGGGTTCGGTTTCCGTGGAGACGCCCCGGGGGGCGATGAACTGGATACGGTACTCGGCGGAAAAATAGCCGAAGGCGTCGTGGGTGGAGATCACCTTGCGCCGCTCCCGTGGGATTGTCGCCACGGCGTCGCGGACCTCGCGGTCCAGCGTTTCGAGCTTTTCCAGATAGGCCTTGGCCTGGGCGCGGAAGAACTCCGCATCATCCGGACTGGCGGTCGCCAGCGCATTGGCGATGTCGGTGACGTAGACCTTGGCGTTGGGGATGGATTGCCAGGCATGGGGGTCGGCGGCGGTGCCGAGTTTCAACGGCGAGATGCCGGCGCTCGCAATCACGACCTGGGCCTTGCTGCCCGCGGACTGCACGAGGCGCGGCAGCCAGCCCTCGAGGCCGAGCCCGTTGACGATGACGAGCTTTGCGGAAGAGATCCGCTTCGCATCGGCGGGCCCCGGCGTATAGACATGGACGTCGCCGTCCGCGCCGACCAGCGTCGTCAGGTTGATGCGGTCGCCGCCGACGTTGCGGACGAAGTCGCCGAGGATCGAGAAGCTCGCGACGACGTTGAGCCGCTCCGCGGCTTGCAGCGGCGAGGCGATCAGCAACAGCGCACAAAGCAGGATGAGCCGCATCGTCACGCTTCCAGATGCCGGCCGGGAAACAGCTGCCGGACGATACCGCCGACCCGGCCGAACAGGACGGAGACCACGTAGATCACCGTCGCGACGAGAATGATCGCCGGGCCCGAGGGCACGCGGGTCTGGAATGACAACACGAGGCCGGCATAGCCCGAGACCGCGGCAGCGACGACGGCGATGCAGATCATTGCGGTGAGATCGCGCGACCAGAACCGGGCGATGCCCGCGGGCAGGATCATGAGGCCGACCGCAAGCAGCGTGCCGAGCGCCTGGAAGCCGTTGACGAGGTTGATGACGACGAGCGCGAGGAAGGCGAGATGCGCAGGTCCCCCGGCCCGGCTCACGGTGCGCAGGAACAGGGGATCGACGCTCTCGATCACCAGCGGACGATAGATCACCGCGAGCACCAGCAGCGTCACCGTGGCGTTGAAGGCGACCACCAGCAGCGTCTGGTCGTCCATCGCGAGGATGTTGCCGAACAGCACGTGCAGCAGGTCGATGTTGGTACCCTTGATCGAGACGATGGTGACGCCGAGGGCCAGCGAAGCGAGATAGAAGGTCGCGAGCGAAGCATCCTCCTTCAGCCCGGTCGAGCGCGCGACCACCCCGGCGAGGATCGCGACGGCGAAACCGGCAATCAGGCCACCGGCCGTCATCGCAAACAGGTTCAGACCGGACAGCAGGAATCCGACGGCCGCGCCGGGCAGGATCGCGTGCGCCATGGCATCGCCGACGAGGCTCATCCGCCGCAGCATCAGGAATACGCCGATCGGCGCGCCCGCCAGCGCCAGCGCGATCACGGCGGCGAGCGCCCGCCGCATGAACTCGAATTCTGTGAACGGACCGATCAGCGCGTCATAGATCATCGCATATCAAGCCGCCCGCGAGCTGATATCGTCGTCCGCGCAGGCCGCGGCAGTGTCGTCGAAGGCCTCGCACATCCGCATCGCGACCATCAGGTTGTCCGGCGTCAGCACCTCGGCAGTCGGTCCCCACGCCACCGGGCCCCGCGCCAGCACCAGCGTCTCGCTGAAATGGTTGCGCACCATCTCCATGTCGTGCAGCGCGGCCAGCACGGTGCGGCCCTCGGCGTGCCACTCCTTCACCAGCGCGAGCAGATCGGCCGTGGTCTTGCTGTCGATGGCGTTGAAGGGCTCGTCGAGCACGATCAGACTTGCGTCCTGGAGCAGCACCCGCGCGAACAGCACGCGCTGCATCTGGCCGCCGGAGAGCGTCCCGATCGGGCGATTCTCGAAACCATTGAGACCAACGGCGGTGATCGCGCGCAAGATCTTCTCGCGCGCGGCCTTGCCGATGCCGCCGAACAGGCCGGTGCCGCGCCACAGCCCGGTGCCGACGAAATCGAACACCGAGATCGGAAAGCTGCGGTCGATCTCCGCGCTCTGCGGCAGATAGGCGATATCCCGGTTGTCGAGGGCGCCGAGATGGATGCTGCCGTCGAGCGGCTTGAGGATACCGACGATGCCGCGCAGCAGGGTCGACTTGCCGGCGCCGTTCGGGCCGACCACGGCGACCAGCGCACCCGGCGCGATCTCGCCGCTGAGATGATGCACGGCCGGGTGCCGGTCATAGCCCAGCGTAACGTTGTGGAAATGCAGCGCCGCCATCCTCACCTCATCGCCAGGAAGACGATCCCCCAGAGCACCGCACAGACCGCAAGCGCAGCCACGAGCCGGCCCGCCATGGTCATGCGCAGGATCGACCAGGGCGCCGCCTGGGCCGGATGCGGAGACGTCGCATCATGGCCGTGATCGTGCCCGTGCGGATGCCCGTGGGCATGGGAGTGGCCGTGGGCAGGGTGATGATGGGCGTGAGACGCAGCGGGAACCATAATAGGCACGTTATATTATAACATTACCCCTGTCCACGACGAGGTCACGGCTTGCCGATAATCATGGCGATGGCGGCGGCCACGAACGGGAACGGCAGCGAGACGGCGCAGCGGAACCAGACGAAACGGGCCGGCATGAACGGGATCTCCCACAAGATCACCCGCTGGAAGGCGAACAGCGCCCAGGCCACGACATAGGCGACCACCTGGGGCGCCCCGCCGCCCGACTTCAGCGCCACCGTACCGATGGAGAAGCCGATCACGGGACCACCGGGCGTGGCGGCGCCGGCGACCACGGCAGTTGCGACCCCGAGCCAGCCGCTGTCCGGGCCCAGCCAGCCCGTGATCACCTCCTGCGGGATGATGGCGGCGATGTAGCCGGAGCCGATCACACCCAGCGCGATCCGCGGCACGATGTTGATGAAGTCCATGGACCCTTCGCGCAGCGACGCCTTGAACACGGCAGGTCCGCGGCGGAAAGCGATCAGGCCAACGCCGAGAACCGAGCCCCAAAGCAGGATGTCGATCAGAAGCGCGGCGCTCAAGTTTCGTCGTCCTTCATGGCCGGCTTCGGATAGAGCCGAACGTAGACGAAGCGGCCGAGCGCGCCGGCCAGCACCGGCAGCGGCAGCGAGATGACGATCCGCCACAGCGTGAAATCCGTGCCCATGATCGGGATCTCCCAGGCCACCGCCCGGCCATAGCCGATCAGGGTCCAGCTCACGACCATGGCGATGGTGGCGCCGAAATCGGCGCCGACTGCGAGCAGCGCGCTCGCGACCGGATAGGCGGTGAAGGGGCCGCCCGGCAGGATCGCACCGAAGGCAGCGCCGATCAGAAGGCCCATCAGGCCGGATTTCGGCCCGAGCGACCGCGAGACTTTCTCGTGCGGCAGGATCTCCGAGATGAACGCGCCGAGCAGGCAGCCGGCCAGCACGCGCGGCAGGATGCCTGAGAACAGCGAAAGGTCGTGGGTGAGAATCTCGAGGACACCTTCGGTGCCGTCACGCCGCCAGACCATGCCCGCGCTCACCGCCACCAGGACCGCAATGATGATGGTCGACCAGCCGATCGGCTTGCGCACGCGCCCCGGCCGCGGCTCGGGGTCTGTGTCCTCTGCAGGCGCGGGGTCTTTCGGGGAGGGTTCTGACA
>NZ_LSIC01000123.1 GCF_001556045.1 Bradyrhizobium sp. CCH5-F6 | reverse complement strand
CGATCGGCGGCACGCTGACCTCGTCGCTGACCTTCTCGACGGCTTCCACCCCCGTCCAGGATACGGTTGCGCAAACCTCGCGTGCCAATCTGGTCAACCAGTACAACAACATCCTGAACCAGATCGACACGACGGCGCAGGACTCCTCGTTCAACGGTGTCAACCTCTTGAACGGCGACCAGCTCAAGCTGGTGTTCGACGAGACCGGCAAGTCGAACCTGAGCATCACCGGCGTGACCTACAACTCCAAGGGTCTGGGCCTTGCTGCGCTGACTAGCGGTGTCGACTTCATCGACAACGCGGCCACCAACAAGGTGCTCACCAACCTGAACGCTGCGTCGAGCACGCTGCGCTCGGAGGCGTCGAGCCTCGGTTCGAACCTCTCGGTGGTGCAGATCCGTCAGGACTTCAACAAGA
>NZ_LSIC01000122.1 GCF_001556045.1 Bradyrhizobium sp. CCH5-F6 | reverse complement strand
GAGAAGGACGGGTCGTCGAGCTTCACCGAATGATAGACGGTGTTCTCCTTGGAGGTCCGCTGCCACGCGGCACCTATCTCGACGTTGCCGGCCATCACGCGCAGGCTCGGAGCCTTCTCGTTCTCGGACGGTTCGGCCGGAAGGAAGCGCGCCTTGATGTTGAGCGAGAGCGTCTTGATGGTGCCGCTGTAGGATCCATCTTCGGCGCGGGTGAAGGTGCCAATCTGAGCCATGGTGATCTCCTGTTGTTGTATCCAAGCCCGCGACCATCGCGGCCTTGATGGCGATCTTTGAGCGCCGCAACGACCGGCCCGCAGCCTTGGCCCGCAGCGAAGCGGAGGATGGCGGGCTGAGCGATCTTGTTGCCTCGCGAGGAATGCCGCCGCTTGGCGGCAGGGGAAGAAGATCGCGAACGAGCCATTGCGGGTAAAGGTCGGCGAGCGCAGCGAGCGTATTGTGGCGCGTGATCTGCCAGCAAAAGGCCGCTATGGTTTAGGCGGAAGCAGCCCCACAGGAGAGCATCGGCTCAAAGGCACTTCACAACTGCGGCAATGACGGCGGCGTCACGGCAGCATTCCGCTCTCCCGGTGCAATTGAGCGCCATTAAGCCTCACCCGTAAGAACGCGAAGAACCGGCCTATGCGCGCTGGCAGCAACAGCGAGAATGCGGCACGCGCAGGACAAAATGACGCCGCCGAGTGAGGTGCGCCGACTCGGTCCAAACAGCCCCGATCTTCTGTGGACAGACGGCCTTGTCGTGACGCCAAGCGCTCGGACCGTCGCAGAACGCCGCATGCTGTGGCCTCCAAGCAACAAAGGAGGCAATCATGTCGAAGCAGAAACGCAAGCATTGGAACAGCGTAGAGAGTCGGCTGCACTTTGCGAAACCGTATGTCGATGGCTTCGAGAACTGGCTTCAAGACCATGGATACACGCCGAGCACCATTGAAGAGAAGGTGAGACTACTCGCAGGCTGGACCGACTGGATGCATGCGGCGGGTTTTGCGCTCGACAATGTTTTGGACGGGCTCACTGCATCCGCGGCTGCCTTCAAAGGGAAGAAGAGCATCCGCGCCTACGCCGGCGCAGGTCGGCTGTTCATCCGCTATCTTCAAGATCGAGAAACCCTTCCCAGATCGGCACCACCGCCATCGCCGACAGAGATCTGGCCGCTCCTTGCGGCATTCCGGCGCTGGATGCGCGACCAGCGTGGTGTGGTCAACTCAACGCTCGATACCTATCAGTCGACCCTGGTCGATCTTCTCGAAGCGCTCGGCGACAATCCAACAGCCTTTACCGCCCATGCAATCCGAGCCTTTGTCCTTGAACGTGCCAAGCCGCACAGCCGCGGGCGCGCTAAATCGATTGCCGCTGCAACACGGGCGTTCCTCCGCTTCCTGGTGGCGACTGGACAAAGCCCGGTAGGACGCGATTATGCCGTCCCCGGCTTCGCCAACTGGCAATTGGCGTCGGTTCCGAGATTCCTTGCCGCAGACGATATCGCCCGCGCCATCGCAGCTTGCGAGGGCGAAGGGCGGTTGCGCGACAAGGCGATCGTTCTGCTGCTTGCCCGTCTCGGGTTACGGGCCAGCGAGGTGGCCGATCTGAAATTGGCCGACGTCGACTGGCGGAATGGGCGCATTACCGTCGCCGGCAAATCCAGACGCGAGGAGTGGCTTCCGCTGACCCAGGAGGTCGGCGATGCGATGATTGCCTACATCGAGCGAGTCAGGCCACCGTTGTCGACGCCCCGTTTGTTCATCACCGAAGCCGCCCCGGTTCGACCGCTGACCCGCATCGCCATCAAATGCATCGTGCGTCGCACGCTGCTCCGAGCCGGGATCAAAAGTGCCCATCAAGGAGCCCATGTGTTGCGCCATTCCGCAGCCACGACGATGCTTCGGCATGGCGTCAGTTTGACAGGCGTCGGCGCCGTCCTGCGTCACCGATCGCCGGCAATGACGATGCACTACGCCAAGGTGGACTTCGCCCTCTTGTCGGAGATCACGCAGCCCTGGATCGGGAGGCTGCCATGCTGAGCGATGACGCGGAACGTTACATCGAGCTTCGCCGGACTCTTGGCTTCAAGCTCCGAAAGCCGTCGCGACACCTTCAATCCTTTGCGCGCTTTGCGACGGAAAAGGGCGAGAGTTATGTCAGCGCCGCCACAGCGCTGGAATGGGCGACGATGGCGCCAACTCGGTGCACCCGGCATCGCCGCCTCGGTGACGTGGTGCGGTTCGCGCGCTTTTTGCGGGCCGAGAATACCGCTCATGAGGTGCCGGTCATTCTCTTTGCCGAACGCGCATCGCGGCCCGTTCCCTATATCTACACGCCGGATGAATTGACTCGGATCCTTGAGGGCGCCGGCCAACTCCGCCGGCAAAAGCCCAACCCCTTACGTCGGCAGCTCTATGTGATGCTGTTCGGATTGATCGCCGCCACGGGGCTGCGCGTATCCGAGGCGCTCGACCTTCGGTTCGACGACTTACTGGCCGACGGTGTCTTGCATATCCGCGACACCAAGTTCGGCAAAAGCCGGCTCGTGCCGTTGCACCCGACCGTGGTGGAGGCTCTCGACCGCTATCTCGACAGGCGCCGCCTTGTCGCGGGATCGGACGATCACCTGTTCCCCTCGGCGAAGGGCAAGAGACTCGCCTCCAGCACGGTGAACTATACATTCCGCTGTGTCCTGCGGTTTGCGAATATTGCTCCGGAGCGGCCCCGGCGGCCGCGCATTCATGACCTTCGCCATAGCTTCGCGACGCATGTTCTGGAGCAATGCAACACCGAGCGCGACGCGGTCGCCCGACACTTCGTCGCGCTGGCGACCTATCTGGGCCACGTCGATATCAAGCACACTTACTGGTACCTACAGGCGACACCGGAACTGATGACCGACATCGCCGCCGCGGCCGAAACGTTGATCATGGGGGAGCCCATATGACCCTCCTTGCTCCTCTGATCACCGGCTTCCTGCGCGACTACATGCCCCGTCAGCGGGGCTATAGTCCGCATAGCTGCGAGGCTTATGCCTACAGCTTCCGGCTCTTGTTCGCCTTCGCGGCGAAGCGCATCCAGACAAAACCCTCGCAGCTTCTTATCGAACAGCTCGACGCGGCATTGATCCTGGACTTTCTTGGTCACATCGAGCGCGAGCGCGGCAATGGAGCCGCCACCCGCAATCTGCGCCTTGCCTCGATCAAGACGTTCATGCGCTACGTTGAATACCAGGTGCCTTCGGCTCTGGAGCAGATCGGTCAGATCCACGCCATCCCCGTCAAGCGCCACGATCAGAAGCTTATCCGTCACCTGGTCATGGTGGAGGTGCGCGCGATCCTGAATGCGCCGGACCTCACGACACGTCTGGGCGTACGCGATCGGGCGATGATGCATCTTTGCTTCGCGGCCGGACTGCGTGTCTCGGAACTGGTTGGGGCCATGATGGCGAATCTATCCCTGCAGCGGCCGCCGAGCCTTCTGGTCCTGGGCAAAGGTCGCAAGGAGCGATGTCTTCCGCTTTGGAAAGAAACCGCAGCCGATCTGCGGGCGTGGTTGACCCTGCGGGGCTCGGTTCGTGTGCCCGAGCTCTTCGTCAATGCCGAAGGAGCGCCGATGACGCGGGCCGGCTTCGAGTACGTGCTGGAGAAGCATGCTCGGGCGGCGGCCGAGACGTGTCCGTCCCTATGCAACCGTTCGATATCGCCTCATCAGCTGCGCCACAGTTGCGCGGTGATCATGTTGCAGGCCACACACGACATCCGAAAGGTCGCCTTGTGGCTGGGCCATGCCGATATCCGCACCACGGAGGTCTACCTGCGGATGGATCCCTCCGAAAAGCTGGAGGCGGTTGAAGCGGTCGTTCCGCCGGAGCTGCGGCGCGGACGGTTCAGAGCGCCGGATGCGTTGATCGCCTCTCTGTTAGCGGACACATCGCCGCCGCCGGCGTGAAAAAGCCGAGCTTCACCGAGTGGTCGCGGTCCGTCGATATCCTCGGTGCAGCCCTTGCTCGCTTGCATTGCCCACCCAGTTCCGGCAGTTGTCGTTCGATCGCAAACCGGCGAGCGAATGCCTTGAGCCGTGCGTGATCGTTGACGATGCGGCAGCGCCATCATCGCCGTGGTGTTGGTATACTGGGCCATCATCTCCGTTGCTGTGCGCAGCCTGCGAACACGCGGACCTTTTGATGTCGGATCACGCCCCGGGATGCGGTCGCTGCGCTTCCCGGCCTGATCCCCGCAACGCTTGCAGCAACTTCTTTCCCCGCTGCTGCGCAGCTTCCTCGCGCGACAAACAAGTTGCCTTCAGCCGTCCTGCGCTGCGCTGCGGGCCTTACGGCTGCGGGTCGGCCGTCCCGGGGCTTCGGATCGCCATCAAGGCCGCGATGGTCGCGGGCTTGAAACAGAAAACGGAGATTATCATGGCCCAGATCGGTACCTTCACCCGCGGCGAAGACGGCGTGTTCGCCGGCACCATCAAGACCCTCTCGCTCAACGTCAAAGCGCGCCTCGTCCCAGCCGACGAATCCACCAACGACAAGGCCCCGGACCTGCGGGTGCTGGTGGGCAACGTCGAGATAGGTGCCGCGTGGCACCGCACCTCGAAGGAGAACACCGAGTACCACTCGGTCAAGCTCGACGATCCGTCCTTCCCGGCGCCGATCTACGCCAACCTCTTCAAGGGCGAGACCGACTACACCCTCGTCTGGTCACGCTGACCGACCGCTACCGCGACGGTTCGCCCGCCGAGCCGTCGCGGCTCTTCCCTCGGGATTATGTGGAGCGCGGCGAGCCCGAAACCCGCGGAAAACCTGCACTCAGACGCCACCACTCCGCATAACGCCACGCTTCGCATAATCGGTGTTATGTGGTGCACCACATAACGCCGAGATCGGAGCAGCCTGGTCGAAGCGCTCCGAGGAGGGCCGCGACTATCTCTCGCTCAAGCTTGACGATCCTTCCTTCAACGCGCCGATCTACGCGAACCTGTTCGACGACGAGGGTGGGGAAGGCTACAGCCTGCTGTGGTCACGCTCGCGTAAGAACGGCGACTAAAGCGTAGAGCTCGCTCCGCCCCGCCCGAGTTCCTCCGGGCGGGGCTTCTGTTTGGTTCACTCTTGGGAGATCGCGATTGGGTGAAGCTAAGCATCCAAGCTTCAACGCTCCGACCACGCCAATATGCTCGACGACGGAAACGCCTACGATTTGTTTCCGCGCCCAGACCGCTTCAGCAAGTCTCCCGGCTCCGATCCCAATGCTTCGGCAATTTGTCCAAGCACAGTAACACTTGCCGATACGTCGCCGCGTTCGATAGCGCCGACGTAACGAGCGCTTAAGCCCGCACGCTCGGCCAGTTCCTCCTGCGTCATTTGTAGCTCGTGGCGTCTCCGACGCAGGTTTACCGCCATGATCTCCTTGAGATCCATAGCGACATGGGAACCCGAACCGGAACGATCGTTCTAGGAACGATCGTTCCTATTCGCCACGAGATATGCTATTCAATCAATACGCGGAGGCGGACGGTCGTTCTTGATCCCGGTGGGGATGCAATGCCAAGTCGGGCTGGTGGAGCCGATCAAAATAGGGCTAAAGTAAGTCTGGCGAACAGTTATGGCTTGCAGTGAGTTGGAATCATTCGCTCTGTGACGAACGCATGAAAAAACCACTTCCAGATCCCGACGTGGCCGACGTAGCTCCGACAGACCCCGTTCTCACGGTGTACGATGAGGAGCACGTCATCACGTATCTACGAATGCTCGATGCGGACGCGGAAGGAGCAGACTGGCGCGAGGTGGCTCAACTGGTACTAAAGATCGACCCAGAGCTTGAGCATGATCGCGCAAGGCGTGCGTTCGATACCCATTTGGCTCGTGCGAAATGGATGACGGAGAAAGGATATCGTCATTTGCTGCGCGGCGGCGCATCAAATCCGAATCTTTGAAGCCCTTCCGTAGAGGAATTTACTCCCTGATTTCCGTGTTTGATCCGATGCATCACGCGATGCAGGATCAGGGACTTCCTCAACCAAAGCTGGTCGGGTTTATCGCGTTTCAATTTCGCAGTGCGATGGGGACGCGTAATGCCAAAATTCGATTGGAGATCGCCAGACGCCTATGATCGCGTTCAAGAGGCGGAAATCACCGGACTAGCGTGGGAATGTCTCCGCCGTAATCCCGATTTCGGAGCTGATTGTCGTAGCGCCTTAGAGGCGCTTCCCAAGGCAAGCCCGGAATTCCGCCAGCGTTGGGGCTTGTCTTTTCGTAGCTGACCCCAGCCATTCCTGCCTCGAACAGACCGTCTTCTGGGCGCCGGAAGTTCTGCCGACGGTCGTTCCGGTGCGGCCTGTATCGCACGCGGTCCCCCAAGCGAGCGTCGCCCTGGATCTCGGCAGCTTGACCGACGGTCAGCTGCGGCAAGGCCCTGATGGTTGGCACGCAGTATTGCGTTTGCAGAAGGTAGAACATCGCGTTTGGTTCAAGGAAGCGCCGGTCGTTGCCGGTACCTATGCGGTCGAACTGCCGCTCGACCCTGACTTTGAATTCCGCGCGGATGCAGGCAAGCGGCTGTGGCGCGCCCTCAATGGCAGGCCTCCGGGGCCGCCGCTGCATGCGCTTTCCACGCATCGCCGGCGCCGGCTCGCGCTTGCTCTGCGCGCGCTCGATGCGCGCACGGACGGCAGTACCTACCGGGAAATAGCAGAAGTCCTGTTCGGCGCCGGACGCATTTCCGAACGCGACTGGAAGACTCACGACCTGCGCAATCGGACCATTCGCCTGGTCCAGAGCGGTCTTGCGCTGATGCGTGGCGGCTATCGCGCATTGTTGCGTCCGACATCTCGCAAAAAATAGGACGCGCTTCAGGGGTATCGAAAATGCGCCCCCTTATCTTCGGCATCCCCCTTCGAGGCTCTACTCCGCCAATGTGTCCGTTGACGCGCCGCCAAACTCGCTGGCGCTCCAGACGACCGCGGAGTTTTTCAGATGGGCGATCCTACCGCCGGCTTGCCGCCACGATACTTGCGCACCGCCGAGGCGGCCCGATTCCTCAGCCTTTCCGGCCGTACCCTGGAAAAACACAGGACTTACGGCACCGGACCGGCTTACCGAAAAATCGGCGGTCGCGTCGTCTATGCGCTCGACGACCTCAAGGCTTGGGCCGACCGTGGCACCAAGACGTCAACCAGCGATCCCGGTGCCGGCACCGTGCTGCCTGCAAAGCGGCACGCACCCGTTCCTTATGCGGGGAAGGAGCGGCGCTGACAGATGTCCGAGAGCAATTTCTCAGCACGGGGGCGCCGTCGCTCTGAGCGCGATCAACTCGATCTATTTCGTGCATTGCCCGGCGACTTGGCCGCACGCGATGCGCAAGATTTGATGGCCTATCCGTTCTTCTCGCTGGCAAAGTCCAGGCGGATCATTCCGATCGATTTTCGCGTCGGGACCATCCTGATCCGCGTCGAGGCCGTGCCAGAGCACGGCATGGCGACGATCTGGGACGCGGACGTTCTGATATGGGCGGCTTCGCAGATCGTTGAGGCTCGCGACGCTGGCCTGAAGACATCGCGTCTGATGGCCGCGACGCCATACGAGATCCTGACCTTTGTCGGGCGCGGCACCAGCGTGCGTGACTATGACCGTCTCAAAGCTGCACTCGATCGGCTTCAGTCAACGACCGTCGTGACCTCAATCCGCCAGCCGACGGAGCGGCGGCGGCATCGCTTCTCCTGGATCAACGAATGGAAGGAAACGGCAGATTGCCACGGCAAGCCTCGCGGACTTGAGTTGATCCTGCCGGATTGGTTCTACACGGGCGTTCTGAACGATGCGCTCGTGCTGACCATCGACCGTGGGTATTTCGATCTCACCGGCGGGCTCGAGCGATGGCTTTATCGTCTCGTCCGCAAGCACGGCGGCCGTCAGGGCGGAGGCTGGAGCTTCGACGTCGTACACCTTCACGCCAAGTCCGGCAGCCTATCGCCGGTCAAGCACTTTGCTTATGACCTGCGCCAGATCGTGCGCCGGCAGACCCTGCCGGGCTACGAACTCATCATCACGCAGGATCCAAACGGCGCGGAGCGGCTGAACTTTGCACCTACTGCGATCGACCCGCTCACAGAGCGGCTGCGAAAGCGCGGGCTCGTACCTCACCCAGGGGAAAAGCTGTGAATTCGCTCGTGCTATCGGGGACCACAACTCTCGTGCCATCGGGGACCGGATCCTCGTGCTATCGGGGACCAGAATCGCACTCAACGCCTTGGCGCACAACATCTTCTCGACCTCGTAACTCTACTAACAGGGAATCCTTCGGATTCCTTCTAACGGACCTCGACGGCCGGGATGCGGTGCCAGCAGGACAGTTGCCGGCCCAACAGCGGCGCGACGACCAGAACCGCACTCCTCCTTTCAGGCCTGCGCTCCAGCATCCCGGTATCCAGGGTGCGGTTGTGCGTGCCACACGTCCGACACTGACATGGAGTCGCAAGTGAATGACGTTACGACTGTCGAGCTTCTCTGGCTCGAAAAGCGGATTGAGAACCGGATTCGGTTTGGTCATCCGATCTCTGAAAAGATCGTCGACCTTCATCGGCGTGTCCTCTCATTCGCGCCCGGCAGCATCTTTGCGTTCGTGCGCTGGACGTCCAACGACTTCGGGACCGTGCTGTCCCGGATCGACATCTTGCGTGCGGCGGCACCGGGCCAGCGCTACTCAACCGTCCCTTGGATCAACCCTGGCGGCGAGAGTCTGCTGCGACTATCTGGCTGGCCAAAGGTCGAGCGCGTTCTGCAGCTGATCGATGCGGTAGAGGCACTCGGGATCGACCCTGCGGACGCTGCGCCTGACTACTGGCACCACGTTCACAACCGGCTGTCAGTCAACGAGGCGCCGCGAACCTATACGCGCGGTCGTCACCAGGCGTGGTTGCATCGCCGGAAGGTGACGTCATGACCGGCCGAATGACGACCATTCTCGCGACGTTTGGAAGCGTCGCCCTCGTGCTGGCCGGAAGTGAAAAAGAGACGCCTTCCTACATTTGGAACGCCTCGGAGAGCGTACCCATTGGCCTGTATCGATTGCAACCAGTCGACCGACTGAGCGTCACCGACCTCGTCGCAATTCGACCGCCGGAGCCGCTCGGAACCTTTCTCGATTTCAATGGGTATTTGCCGATCGGCGTGCCGATGCTGAAGCGGATCCTCGCGCTCCCTGGACAGACCGTCTGCAGAACCGGGCTCAAAATTGCTGTCGACGACGTTGAGGTAGGGCAGGCGAGGGAACGCGACGCCCGCGGTCGACCCTTACCGGTCTGGCAGGGATGCCGTCTGCTCTCGACCGGTGAAGTCTTTGTCATGAATTGGCAGTCCGAGGACTCGCTTGACGGTCGATACTTTGGACCGCTCCCTGCATCCGCGGTTATCGGCAGGGTGGTGCCGGTGTGGACGCATGAGGAGTGATCATGCAGATCGGCAGCATCCCTCCGACCTATTTCGGCTCATTCTTGCACACTCTGATCTTCCCTCACCGGGGCGGTCCACAACAGGCAGAGCGGCCGCACAGGCAGCGACGCAACCGGTGCAAGCTGTTATTGCCGGGTCAGATTGGAGGACTACGTCCGCGTCGGATCATTGCACGCCTTGTCACGGCCATCGTGCCTCGGTTTGCATTCGAAACGCTGCAACACGATCATGACGCTAGACTCTCGGGTTTGCTACTGAAGGACCCTCGCTCACGCGGCAAGAGTTCGCGGAGGAGTACGATATTAAGGTGCTGATGGCATACGGGCGATGCCTTCGGCCCGCGCTCTACTCGTCGCTTCGCTCCTCACCGAGCCACCCTGCGGGTGTCTCGGCCCTCCGGGTAACGATCGCTATCGCAAACGCTCGCTTCGCTCGCAAACAGTGGGGGGCTTCGCAAATCAACTGCCAAAGTCGCGGCGGCTCTTTCGCAATGAATCGGCCACCAGCCGACGTTCGGGCAGGCGCAATTGGATGATCCACCGCAATGACCCTAACTGCATTTTGTCGCAAATCGCCGCGAGTACCGCGAGGCTGTTGGCTTGGAAGTTGGGCCCTGGGAACCAGCAACCGAGGAGGGCAGGATAAAAGCCGCAAGGTGCGGCCGGTCGGTTGGTGGGGAAATGTCAGCTATTTCAACCGTGCTCCGAACATTGCGAAGATCCAGCGCAACTTGTCATTCTTATCACAGCGTTGTTCTTCCTCAGTTTTCGACACCCTGCGGCGGGCAAGATGAGCCGCAACGACGATTTCCGCATCCGTCCAGGGCGTATCCGTTCCACGCGTGCGCCCAAGACAAAATCCTTTCTCGCGCAGGCCCTCAGAGCCGCGCAGAAGGCTGGCGGTCTCTCACACGGCGGGGTTAGGAGGACTGGGTCCTTCGGACGCGGCCGTGCGGCGAGCCTTGCAGCGGCACGGCTCCTCAACAACCGCGCCCGCGGCGCCATGGTCAAGGCGCGTGTCGTACGCCGGATGCGGTCGCCCGGCGCACTGCGAGCCCATATTGGTTATCTCAAACGGGACGGTGTCACCCGCGATGGGGCGCCTGGAAAACTCTTCGATGCTGCCGGGGATGATGCCGACGGCCGAGCTTTCGCGGAACGCTGCGACGGCGACCGGCATCATTTCCGGTTCATCGTCTCGCCGGATGATGCCACTGAGCTGGAAAGCCTGCGGAGCTTTACCCGCGAACTGATGGATCAGGCCTCGCGTGATCTCGGCACACGGCTCGACTGGGTCGCCGTCGATCATTGGAACACCGAGCATCCCCATATCCATATTCTCGTGCGCGGCCGCGCGGACGACGGTTCCGACCTTGTCATCAGCCGCGACTACATCGGAACCGGCCTGCGGGCGCGCGCAGGTGATCTCGTCACGCGTGAGCTTGGCCCGCGATCTGAGCTCGAGATACGGCGCGGCCTTGAGGCGGAGGTCGCCAGCGAACGCTGGACTCGGCTCGATCGAGTGTTGGCCCGGGAAGCGGGAAGGGCGGAAGGGGTGGTCGATCTTCGGCCCGAACGCGATGTCGCGCGCGATCCGCTGCGGGAGATCCGGATCGGTCGGATGCGGACGCTCGAGCGGCTGGGGCTGGCAAAGCCGGCCGGGCCCGCGCGCTGGGTTCTCGCTGATGATGCGGAACAGCGCTTGCGCGCACTTGGGGAACGCGGCGATATCATCAAGCGGCTGCACAAGAGCCTGGCGAGGGATGGTGCATCTCGCGCGCCATCATCCTGGGCGCTCGAGGGCGAAGGCCACGGCGAACCCGTGATCGGCCGTCTCATCGCCCGTGGGCTCGACGACGAGCTGAGGGGAACAGCGTTTGCCGTGGTGGACGGGCTCGACGGGCGTGTGCATCATCTGAAGCTCCCCGACATCGATACGGCCGGCGACGGGCCGGTAGGAGGCATTGTGGAGCTCCGTCGCTTTGAGGATGCGAGGGGCCGACAGCGGATCGCGCTTGCCGTTCGCTCGGATCTCAATCTCGATCAGCAGGTAGTGGCCGAAGGAGCGACTTGGCTCGATCGGCGTCTGCTTGCCCGCGAACCTGCCGATCTCTCGCGCGCCGGTTTCGGTGCCGAGGTCCGCGGCGCGCTTGATCGGCGGATCGACGTGCTGGCGGAACGCGGCCTCGTCCGGCGCGATGGAGACAAGGTCGTTCTCGGCCGCAATCTTATCGGTACTCTGCGCACCCGCGAGCTCGATGCCGCGGGTAAGCGCTTGGCCGAGGAAACGGGGCTGGCGCATATGCCCGCCGAGGCAGGCCAGTCGGTTTCGGGAGTTTATCGCCGAAGGCTGTCGCTCGCCTCAGGCCGGTTTGCTATGATTGACAACGGCCTGGGCTTCCAGCTCGTACCCTGGATACCGTCCCTTGAGCGCGAACTTGGCAGGCAAGTAAGCGGCATCGCCGGTCCCGGCGGCGTCGACTGGAGTTTTGGACGCAAGCGCGACCTTTCGCTCTGACCCGCCGATCTCTGCGCTACGGCGCGCGCGACCGCGATTGCCTGGATATTGTCGTTGCGTGGGTGCACGGGGCGAGCGCTTCTGGGCCTATGTCCGCGACCAAGATTCTCTGGGGGCAGCTGTTCCTTGTCTCGATCGTCGTGCTCGCCTTTGTTTGGACGGCGACCGAGTGGACGGCCTGGCGTCTCGCCTACCAACCGCAGCTCGGGCCCGCCTGGTTCATGGTCGGGCGCTGGCCGATCTATCAGCCGCTTGCTTTCTTCATCTGGTGGTTCCAGTTCGACGCCTACGCGCCAAAAATATTCATCGAGGGGGCCTGCATCGCCGCAAGCGGCGGGTTCGCCGCTATCGGCATCGCGATCATGCTGTCGGTCTGGCGGGCAAAGGAAGCTCAGCAGGTGACCACATACGGCTCGGCGCGCTGGGCCGACGCACGTGAGGTCAGGCGGGCGGGCCTTCTGGGGACCGACGGCGTCGTGCTCGGCCGCTTTGATGGCCGATATCTCCGGCACGACGGCCCTGAGCATGTCCTTTGCTTTGCTCCTACCCGTTCGGGTAAGGGCGTCGGCTTGGTCATTCCGACTCTTCTTACTTGGCCGAACTCCACCATCGTTCACGACATCAAGGGCGAGAATTTCCAGCTCACCTCGGGCTGGCGCGCGCGCTTTGGGCCCGTGCTTCTGTTCGACCCCACCAACCAGGCAAGCGCGGCCTATAACCCTCTCCTCGAGATCCGCAAAGGCGACTGTGAGGTACGGGACGCCCAAAATATTGCTGACATCCTCGTCGATCCCGAAGGCGCGCTCGAGCGCCGCAATCATTGGGAGAAGACCAGCCATTCTTTGCTGGTTGGCGCGATTTTGCATGTCCTTTACGCTGAAGCCGACAAGACGCTCGCCGGCGTCGCCAACTTCCTGTCTGACCCATCACGCCCGATCGAGACGACGCTGAATGCGATGTTGGCGACGCCGCACCTCGGAGAGCGCGTTCATCCCGTGGTGGCTTCGGCATCGCGCGAGCTCCTCAACAAGAGCGAGAATGAACGCTCAGGTGTTTTGTCAACCACGATGAGTTTCCTGGGGCTCTATCGCGATCCCGTCGTCGCCAAGGTCACGGGACGGAGCGACTGGCGCATCCGCGATCTCGTTGACGGACCCCGGCCCATCTCGCTCTTTCTTGTCGTCCCGCCATCCGACATCGCCCGCACAAAACCCCTGATGCGGCTGGTACTTAATCAGATCGGACGGCGATTGACCGAGAGCCTGGACACCGATCGGCGACGACAGAAGCTGCTTCTGATGCTCGACGAGTTTGCAGCGCTCGGGCGGTTGGATTTTTTTGAGAGCCAGCTTGCCTTCATGGCAGGCTATGGCATTCGCAGCTTTCTGATCACCCAGAGCCTGAACCAGCTCGAACGCGCCTACGGGCCGAACCACGCTATCCTCGACAACTGCCACATCCGGGTCGCTTTTTCGACCAACGATGAGCGCACCGCCAAACGCGTGTCGGACGCCCTTGGAACCGCGACCGAGATGCGCGCGATGAAGAACTATGCCGGGCATCGCTTAAGCCCTTGGCTTGGGCACCTCATGGTCAGCCGCCAGGAAACATCGCGGCCGCTGCTTACACCGGGGGAAGTCATGCAGCTCTCACCTAACGAGGCGATTGTAATGGTCTCGGGGGTGCACCCCGTGCGCGCCAGCAAGGTCCGATACTATGAGGATACGCAGCTAAAGCGCCGGGTCTTGAATCCATCCCGCGCCAATCCGGTCGCCCTGGTCGCGCAGGCAGACGATTGGTCAGGCCGTCCGCAAATCCCGCCCTCTGCCGAACTCCTCGCGAAGGTGACGCGGAGATCCCGTGATCCCAACGGCGGCATTCGCCGTGAGCCCGAGCTGCCGCAGCACGAGGATGTCGTCATTGGGGCTCCCCTGGCCGAGAACGAGTTCGATGCCGCGCCAGATGATGGCGACACCGATGCGGTGCAGGCGAGGGCTCTGAGCCGTTCGATGCAGGGCATCGCGCGTTCCGTCACCATCGACCCGGAGGATCCGATGGATCTCTAGGCTAGTGAGCATGAAAAAGGCCCAACTCAGCATCTATCTCGATCCAGAGACCTTCGCTGGCCTGGAGGCCTTCGCAAAGCGTCACAGCAAGTCCAAGTCGCTGGTCGCGGAGGCTGCCATCGCCTCCTTCCTTTCGCCCGACGAATCCGACCGGAGGGAGGCCGCGATCGCCAAGCGGCTGGATCGGATCGTGCGCGTCCTCGAACGGCTCGAACGAAACGATACCGTCACGCTGGAGACGATCGCGCTGTTCATCCGCTTCTGGCTGACATCAACGCCAGCGCTGCCGGAGCAATCGAGCCCAGCAGCGCGCGCCAAGGGCGCGGAGCGCTATGATCGTTTTGTCGAAGCTCTCGGGCGGAGGCTATCCAGCGGGTCGACCATGCTGAAGGAGGTGAGTATCGAATCGCACGACGGGGAGAACGCCGTGCGTGGCAACGACGACGCCGGCGCCGGCGCGAGCTAATCAGCCCGCCGATCCCTTCTTTCGCTACGCCAAGGTACGATCGCTATCGTCGACGGTTGCAGCGCCAACGATGCTGCTCTTCTGTTGCCTCCATCAGACTCAATCACCCCTTGGCAAAATCCGTCGCACCGCAATCGTTGCGGCCTTGATCGGTGCGCTCAGAGTACGGAGAAGAGCGAAAATGCAGCTCCACGGCGAACCCGAGTTGGAGGCCAGCCAGGCCGCGGTGGCAAAATCGCCACCTCACAAACGGAATTCCGCGGCAACCCGCAAGGTAACCGTCCGGATCACCGAGAAGATTCACGAGCAACTCGAAGCTGCGACTGAACGTCCGGGCGTGGGCAAGAGCATGATCGTGGAGGCTGCGCTTGCACAATTTCTGAATCCGCGCCCTCCAGAAAATGCGGTGCATGACGGTTTTGACGACATACACGCCCGATTCGATTCTCTGGAGCGCAATTTACGGACAATCGCTGAGACGGTCGCGCTGCATGCGCGATATCACCTCGCCGTGATGCCGCCGCTGTCGCAACAGCAACAGCGAGAAGCCTGCCAGCTCGGTGATGAGCGCTTCAAGGTCCTGGCCGAGCAAGTCGATCAGCGGGTTCAGCAGGACCGTTCGCTTATCCAGGAGACGATCGATCGCCTCAATGCGACACGATTTAACGGCTTGAAATCGATAATCGATCAGGATGAGACAGTCGACCTCAAGCCGACAGACACCCCAAACGGCGCCGGTTTGCGAGGCGATGCAAATATAAAGCAGGAATCATCCGCTGCCGCCCAGGAGGGCGGCAGCAATTCCAACTTTCGTCACCTCCCGAACGCCTTCTGCTGGCCGGCATGATCAAGCTGGATACGAAGACGCAATACGAGCGGCGACAAGCACCGAACCGGACGCGGATGAATGTCAACACGTCGATGATCACCTGAGCCGGAAGTGGTGGCGCCTGATCCTGGCCGTCTTCCTCCCATTTGCCGCTGGCTATTATCTTTCCTTCCTCTTCCGAACCATCAACGCCTCCATCTCTCCAGCGCTGGCATCCGAATTTGGACTTGATGCCGCAAAGACCGGGCTGCTCGCATCGGTCTATTTCCTCGTCTTCGCAGGTGTCCAAATTCCCATTGGCGTCCTTCTCGATAGGTATGGACCGCGTCGTGTCCAGGGCGTGTTGCTGGTGATGGCGGCCGGCGGCGCGACCCTGTTCGGGACCGCAACGGGATTTTCGGAGCTTCTGGTTGCGCGCGCCATGATAGGACTTGGGGTTGCAGCCTCATTGATGGCAGGGCTCAAGGCCGTGGTCATCTGGTTTCCCAGGGAGCGTATCGCCCTCGTCAACGGCTGCATGATCATGCTGGGGTCGCTTGGAGCCGTCACCGCAACGGCACCGACCGATTGGGTATTGGATTGGATCGGTTGGCGAGGTCTTTTCGAAGTCCTGACTTTTGCAACGATCGCCGTAGCTGCCTTCACTTACTTTGGCGTACCGGAAAGCTCCAGCAATGAAGCAGCGTCGACGACCTCCCGGCTTACTTTGTGGTCTGTGTATTCCGACGCGCGATTCCTGAGACTTGCGCCACTGTCGGCAGCCTGCATCGGCTCGTCATGGGCCCTGCAATCTCTGTGGGCTGCGCCCTGGCTTACGGATGTGGAAGGGCTTGATCGGCATAGTCTCATGACGCAGCTGTTCATCATGGCTCTCGCAATCAGTTTCGGAGCGTTGCTGCTGGGCGTGATGGCGGATCGTCTGCACAGACGCGGCATAACAGCCGAAGTGCTGTTAGCGGCCATGGCAGGGATGTTCATTGCGGCTGAACTTGCACTTATTTTCCGGGTGCCGATGCCGTCGCTTCTGCCTTGGTGTGTCGTGTCAGTTATGGGAGCCGCGACAGTCCTCAGCTATGCGATCATCGCCGACTATTTTCCGCAAGGACTTGCCGCTCGTGCAAATGGCGCGTTGAACCTTGCACATTTTAGTTCGGCGTTTGCGCTTCAGTACGGCGTCGGACTTGTTGTCGGACAATGGTCACATCAGGACGGTCACTATCCGGCAATCGCCTATCAGTTGGCGTTTGGTCTCAGTGTTGCCTTTCAGGCAGCCGCATTGCTCTGGTTCGCTGTGCCGTGGCTTCGAACGTTGATCGAGCATCTGTACGCGTCGCTTGCGCGGCCATTTGCAGAGCCAAACAGCCAAGCGGCATTTGTCATGGCGCCGGTCGAGGGATTTATCCTCGAGGCTCGTGAGGCGGCGGAATGGTGAACTAACCGGCGTGTGCTAGGCCGCGTACTCATAAGTCGACAGCATCAATCGATGTCCGCTTGTCCCCCAACAGCGACGCAAAAGCGGACGTTGCTCGACTTCCGAGATGGGCCAAGAAGGGATTCATGTACCGGCGCAAACAACTCCCATCCCCCGGAAGATACTCGAGTTAACGGCACTTTCGTGGGGATCCGATACTGGTTCAAAAACAGCTAGAAAACTAGTATTATAGTTGTAATGCGTCCGAGGTTGCGGTATGTGAAAGCATGAATCGCAAGCTCGCCGCGCGCTGCCTAGCCGAATTGGGCAATTTGACCCGACTGGACATTTATCGGCTCTTGGTTCGGGCCGGACCGTCCGGCCTAAACATCACCGATATCCAAACCCGTCTCGACGTGCCGGCCTCCACGCTCGCCTTTCATCTGCGCGGGCTGGTTGGCGCTGGCCTCGTCGCCCAGGAAAAAATCGGGCGAACGGTACTCTGTCGCGCTCAATACGACCGCATGGACGCGATCATGGAGTTCTTGCGCGAGCACTGCTGCGAAGGGTTCGAGGGTGATTTGCCGGCGGCGGCGACGCGCCGGGCGAGTTGAAACGCATGTTGGCGGTGGGCCCACGGTCATCGGCTGTCCACTATGGCTGGATCATACTGGGGGCGGGCACCCTCGGCTCGTTCATGACACTGCCCGGCCAGACGGCAGGCGTCTCGGTTTTCTTCGATCCGATCACTGCCGATCTCGGCATCTCGCGCACTTCGGCCTCGATCGCTTATGCAGTTGGAACGCTGGCGGGGATTCTGCCGGCACCCGTGATCGGCCGCTGGATCGACCGGCGTGGGCCGCGCTTGACGGCTGCCATAATCGCCGGTGGCCTTGCCCTGGCCTGCGTATTCATGGCGACAGTTCAATCCGCAATGATGCTGCTCGTGGGCTTCGCGCTGTTGCGTGGCGCTGCGATCGGCGGCCTTAGCCTTGTCAGCCAGCAGATCGTTAATCTGTGGTTTGTGCGGCGGCGCGGGATTGCCGCCGCGGCGGCCAGTCTCGGACTGGCGGCCGGAGCCATGGTCTTCCCGAAACTCATCGATGTTCTCATCTCACTCTTCGGCTGGCGAGGCGCCTATCTCGGCCTCGCCGGACTCGTCGCACTCACCATTCTGCCGGTTGCTGCCGCGCTGTTTCGGGATCGGCCGGAAAAGTTCGGCCTAAGCACGGACGCCGGGCTGCCACTGGCCGCAGAAGAACCACGCGAGGAGCCTTCATTCACACGGGAACAAGCGCTTCGCACCGGCGTATTCTGGCTGCTGAGCGCGGCCGGCTTTCTGACCAACGCCATCGGCACCGCGCTATTGCTCAATCACTTCTCAATCATGCAGACGGCCGGCATCACATACGGCGACGCGCTGCTACTGCTGTCGCTTCTTGCCGGTGTTCAGGCTGTTGCCACGCTCGGCACCGGATTTCTGTTGGATCGCCATGAACCCCGACATCTGGTTCCGCTTGCGATGTTGATGCTCGCGTTGGCGACAGCTCTCCCTGCGTTTTGCAGCGGGATCGTCATCAGCGTGCTGTACGCGCTGTGCCTGGGCGGGGCGTACGGCTCGCAGCAAGCCATTAACGCCGCCGGCTACGCGCAGTATTTCGGGCGTGATCATCTTGGCGCGATCAGGGGAGTGTCGTTCATCTTCGGCATTGCCGGCGCGGCATTCGGACCGCTGCCTTTCGCGGCAAGCGTCGATTGGACGGGGAGCTATGCCGCCGTCCTCGCCGGCTGCTGTGTGCTTTGCGTCGTATGTGGGGCCGGAGGATCTGCGGTCAAACGACCATCCTTGTCGGCGAAGTCGATGGTCAATTGCAAGCTGGAAGTAATGCCATGACTGGCGGAGAAACGACCATCGTGGCTGGCATTGAAATTCCTTCGACCGATCCCGTGTTTCTGGCGGTGGTTCTCGGAGTGCATATCCCCTTGGGTATCGCGTGTGTTGCGATCGGTGTAATCGCAATGCTGAGCGAGAAGCGTCGCGGGCGCCATTCGAAGTTCGGAACGACCTATTTCTGGTGCCTGCTGGCGCTCAGCGCTTCGGCGACGTTCCTGTCGCTTATGCGCTGGGACGAAAACTATCACTTGTTCATTCTCGGAGCGTTGTCGTTCGCTTGCGCCTGGTTCGGGCGCTCAGCACTCCGGCATCACTGGCGGTACTGGGTCAGGCTCCATATCGCGGGGATGGACCTATCGTACATCCTGATGCTGGTCGCCTTTTACGTCGACAATGGAAAGCAGCTGCCAATTTGGAAGGACCTGCCTCATTTCATGTACTGGCTGATACCGATGGCCATCGGGGTACCACTTATCGTCCGGGCGCTGCTGTGGCCGCCGTTGGCGCGACCGCGCGCCGGGGTTTCCATTTGATGCGGCAGGCGACGGCATCGCGGATTTATTTGCTGGCTCATTAGGTCGGCTTTGGGTCAACCTCGACAAAACTCGATGTGAGCAAATTGGGCGCGCTTTCGGGCGTATTGCGACCAACGCGCCGCTTTGGCTAGGCAATCGGCTTGCCCGCAAACTTCTGTCTCGTCTGAAGTCCGGATCGACGCTGCTTGCCGACCGCGGCTATGACGCCGATGGATCAGGGAGCTTGCCATGAAGGAGGGCGCATGGGCAAACGTCCCGCCCGAAAGCAATCGCAATGGACCGATCTGCTTCAGCCCTTATCTGTATCGGGCTCGCAACCAGGTCGAGCGGTTCTTCAATAGGATCGAGCAATGTCGTCGGGTCGCGACGCGTTACGACAAGCTGCCGCCAACTACCTAGCCTTCGTCCAACTCGCTTCAGTCAGGCTATGGCTCCGCGCAAACTGGTCCACGCCCTAGATCTCCAAGCCGCGTTTGCGAGGAACGGCGTTGCCTTGGGATTACAAAACTCCCACTCTTTCTTTTTCTACGCCAGGCCGCGAACCCAGCAGCCCGCTTCTTGCGTCGAGACATTCACTGCCCTTTCTAATCAATCCCATCTGAGGTCGCTCGAAGGTGACTTCATTTGTGGGGGCGGTGGTGACAATTCATTCCATTCGACCGGAGGCAATATCTCGCGGCGCGCGCATGTTGCGCACTGCACTTGGCCCTGCGATCGCGCGCTTTCTGGAAGATCCGTCAGTCGTCGAGGTAATGCTGAACCCCGACGGGCGATTGTGGATTGACCGGCTATCGAGCGGTCTGATGGACACCGGCGAAACCCTTTCCGCTCCCGACGGCGAGCGCATCGTACGGCTGGTCGCTCACCACGTGGGTGGCGAAGTTCATGCGGGTGCACCGCGCGTATCGGCCGAACTACCCGAGACTGGCGAACGTTTCGAAGGTCTGTTGCCGCCAGTTGTTGCGGCCCCAGCATTCGCGATCCGCAAGCCGGCCGTCGCTGTCTTTACGCTTGATGACTATGTCACGGCAGGAATCGTGACGTCAAAACAGGCTGAAGCGCTGCGGCAAGCCGTTAGTTCACGCAAGAACATCCTGGTGGCTGGCGGAACGTCGACCGGCAAAACGACGCTCACAAACGCACTGCTCGCCGAAGTCGCCAAGACTTCCGATCGCATCGTTCTCATCGAAGACACAAGAGAACTCCAATGCAGGGCGCCGAACCTTGTGGCTCTGCGGACCAGGGATGGCGTGGTTTCGCTTTCGGATCTCGTGCGCTCATCCCTTCGCTTGCGTCCCGATCGTATTCCAATCGGCGAGGTCCGCGGGGCCGAAGCTCTCGACCTGCTCAAGGCCTGGGGTACCGGGCATCCCGGGGGAATCGGTACCATCCACGCAGGCAGCGCGCTCGGAGCCTTACGCCGGCTCGAACAGCTCATCCAGGAGGCGGTGGTTACGGTACCGCGCGCCCTGATCGCCGAGACCGTGAACGTCATAGCCGTTCTTGCTGGCCGTGGCGCTGATCGCCGCCTTTCCGAACTTGCTCACGTCGCCGGGCTCGGGACGTCGGGCGACTACAGCCTCTCAGCATCAGGAGACCAGTGATGAACTGCCGATCGCCTCTCGGCCGAAGGGCCGTTACGACCGCATCAATTGCGGCCTTCTGCCTGTTCGCTTCGCCGGCCTGGTCCGCAGGCTCGAATATGCCGTGGGAGCAACCGCTCAATCAGATCCTGCAGTCGGTCGAAGGCCCGGTCGCCAAGATCGTCGCCGTTATCATCATCATCGTGACCGGGCTGTCCCTGGCTTTCGGTGACACGTCGGGCGGTTTTCGTCGGCTGGTTCAGATCGTGTTTGGTCTGTCGATCGCGTTTGCCGCATCGAGCTTCTTTCTGTCGTTCTTCTCGTTCGGCGGCGGAGTGGTGATCTGATGGATGAGCAGATCCCAGGGTTTGTTGCGCCCGTGCATCGCGCTTTGACCGAGCCGATCCTGATGGGAGGCGCACCGCGGGCCGTCGCAATCTTAAACGGCACCTTGGCCGCGGCACTGGGCCTCGGTCTGCGCCTTTGGCTTGCCGGTCTCCTGCTCTGGTTCATCGGTCATATGGCGGCCGTCTGGGCCGCGAAACGCGACCCGGAGTTCGTCGAGGTCACGCGCCGGCACATTCGTATCCCTGGTCACCTCTCCACGTGAGTCCTTCCATGATGAATCTTGCCGAATATCGTTCCTCGAATGCGCGCCTGGCCGACTTCCTGCCCTGGGCCGCCCTTGTCGACGAGGGCATTGTCCTTAACAAGGATGGCTCGTTTCAGCGGACGGCAAAATTCCGAGGCCCCGATCTCGACAGCGCGGTACCTGCCGAACTCGTTGCCGTCGCCGGGCGCTTGAACAATGCCTTGCGTCGCCTTGGATCTGGCTGGGCCCTGTTTGTCGAGGCACAACGCCATGCCGCGGGGGCCTATCCTCCGAACACGTTCCCGGATGTCGCATCCGCCTTGGTCGACGCCGAGCGCAGGGCCCAGTTCGAAGAGGCCGGCGCCCATTACGAGTCCAGCTACTATCTGACTTTGGTTTATCTGCCGCCTGCCGAAGGAGCGGCCCTGGCCGAGCGGCTCCTTTACGAGGGCAGCAACCGGCCCGTCGGTGCAGACGCACGTGAGGTGCTGGCCGGGTTTGTCGATCGGACCAACCGTGTCCTGCAGCTCATCGAAAGCTTCATGCCGAAATGTGGCTGGCTCGATGATCAGGAAACGTTGACCTATCTCCACTCGACGATCTCGACCAAGCGTCACCGGGTGCGCGTCCCGGAAATACCCATGTATCTCGACGCGCTGCTTGCCGATCAGCCACTGACCGGCGGTCTTGAGCCGATGCTGGGCACCGCCCATCTGCGGGTGCTGACCGTCGTGGGATTTCCGACCGCAACCGTGCCCGGGATTTTGGATGATCTGAACCGACTGGCATTCCCTTATCGCTGGTCGACCCGGGCGCTCATGCTCGACCGGACCGATGCCGTGAAGCTAGTGACGAGGATTCGGCGCCAGTGGTTTGCCAAACGCAAGTCAGTCGCCGCGATCCTGAAGGAGGTAATGACCAACGAGGCGTCTGCCCTTCTTGATACCGACGCCCACAACAAGGCGATCGATGCCGATGCGGCCCTCCAGGAACTAGGCACCGATCAAATCGGGGAAGCCTTTGTTACGGCGACCGTCACCGTCTGGGACGGAGATCCCCGGGCTGCCGACGAAAAGCTCCGCCTGGTCGAAAAGGTCATCCAGGGGCGCGATTTCACCTGCATGATCGAGACCGTGAATGCGGTCGAAGCCTGGCTCGGCAGCCTGCCGGGCCACGTTTACGCCAACGTCCGCCAGCCCCCGATATCGACCCTCAACCTAGCCCATATGATCCCCCTGTCGGCGGTTTGGGCGGGCGAGGTGAGGGACCATCACCTCAAGGCGCCCCCGCTGTTCTTCGCCAGGACGGAAGGATCCACGCCGTTTCGGTTCTCGCTCCACGTTGGCGATGTCGGGCATACCCTGGTTGTTGGTCCGACCGGGGCGGGCAAGTCGGTGCTCCTGGCGTTGATGGCCCTGCAGTTCCGCCGCTATCCGGACGGACAGGTCTTCGCCTTCGATTTCGGCCGCTCGATGCGCGCGGCGGCGTTGGCCATGGACGGCGACTGGCATGACCTCGGTGGCGCGGTAGCGGGCGAAACGGATGGATTTATGTCCCTGCAGCCGCTGGCTGACATCGATGATGTCTCCGAGCGCGGCTGGGCGGCGCAATGGATCGCCTCGATCTTGTCGCGAGAAAAGATCGACGTCACCCCAGAGACCAAGGATCATGTCTGGACTGCGCTGACCTCGCTGGCGTCGGCTCCGCACGAGGAGCGCACCCTCACTGGCCTCTCGGTTCTCCTCCAATCGAATATCCTGAAGCGGGCGCTCCAGCCCTATTGCCTCGGTGGTCCCTATGACCGGCTGCTCGATGCGGAGAACGAGCACCTCGGTAGCTCATCGGTCCAGGTCTTTGAGACCGATGGATTGATTGGAACCGCCGTTGCGCCGGCAGTGCTGGCTTATCTATTCCATCGGATCGAAGGCCGCTTCGACGGGCGTCCAACGCTGCTCATCATCGACGAAGGCTGGCTCGCGCTTGATGATGCGGACTTTGCCGGCAAGCTCCGGGAGTGGCTAAAAACCCTTCGCAAGAAGAATGCGTCGGTGGTGTTTGCGACCCAATCGCTTGCGGACATCGATGGCTCGGCAATCGCGCCGGCCATCATAGAAAGTTGTCCGACCCGGATTCTGCTGCCCAACGATCGCGCGATCGAGCCGCAGATCATGACGATCTACCGGCGATTTGGGCTCAATGACCGGCAAATCGAAATCCTGGCGCGGGCGATTCCCAAGCGAGACTACTACTGCCAGTCACGCCGGGGCGATCTGGGCGGCGGCGATCAAGGTGAGACCTTAGCGACAATCAGGATGAGACTGCGCCGATGGGGGCGGACCGAAGGGAGGGCGTAGCCCGACCGGAGGTCCGTCCCCATCGGCGTCGCGCGTTTTTGGACTCGTCTGGCGGCCGGGTGCGGCTGGTGCAAGCTGTTGATTCGTCTCGACAAGAGGGAATCGACGCCTTGCCTGGCCTTCACATCACCGACCACCAGATGAGGCTGTACATGAACTACCGACGGACATTGTCCCCCGAGGCCGCTGCGGCTAAGGCGGGGTTCTCGAAAGCAACTGCGTATCGGATCGAGGACGATTCGCGCCTGCCATCGCAGAAGAAGGCACCGAGGAGCCGGCGCCGGTCCGATCCGCTCGCTCCGTATTGGGACGCCGAGATCGTCCCGATCCTGAAGGCCGCGCCCGGTATCCGCGTGATCGGCGTGCTGGACGAGTTGCGCCGACGGCATCCCGACCTCAATCCGAACATCCGACGCACGCTGGAGCGGCGCATCAATGCCTGGCGGGCGCTCCACGGCCCCGAACAGGACGTGATCTTCCGCCAGGAGCACGCGCCCGGCCGTCTGGGTCTGTCCGACTTCACCGACATGAGCGTGCTCGGCGTTGCCATCGCGGGTGAGGCGCTCGATCACCGGCTCTATCACTTCCGGCTGGCGTTCTCCGGCTTCGAGCATGCCCATGTCGTGCTCGGCGGCGAAAGCTTCGTCGCCCTGGCCGAGGGCTTGCAGAACGCCCTGTGGGCGCTCGGCGGCGTGCCGCGGGAGCATCGCAGCGACAGCCTGTCGGCGGCGTTCCGCAATCTGGCGGCCGACGCGCGGGAGGATCTGACACAGCGCTACGCCGCGCTGATGGGGCACTATGGCATGGCGCCAACGCGCAACAATGCGGGCATCGCGCACGAGAACGGCTCGATCGAGAGTGCACACGGCCATCTCAAGCGGGCGCTGGAAGATGCGCTGTTGCTGCGGGGTACGCGCGACTTCGCCAGTCTCGATGCCTACCGGGCCTTTGTCGACGAGATTGTCGGCCGGCGCAACGCCAACCTCGCCAAGCGGATCGCGCTCGAGAAGGAAGCGCTGGCGCCGCTGCCGAAAGGCCGCACGACCGACTTCGAGGAGAAGGTGATCCCGGTGACGTCGTCGGGCGGCTTCATTTTGAGACGCGTGTTCTACACCGTGCCTTCAAGACTGATTGGCCATCGCCTGCGTGTGCGCATCTTCGACGACCGGCTCGAATGCTTCCTCGGCGTCACGCCGGTCGTGACGCTGCGGCGCGGGCGGCCTGTGTCGGAGAGCCAGGGCGGGCATGTCGTCGATTACCGGCACGTCATCCATGCTCTGCGCCGCAAGCCGATGGCGCTCGTCAGCCTCGTTTATCGCGACCAGCTCTTCCCGCGCGCGGCTTACAAACGTCTGTTCGAGACCTTGCGGGAACACGGTGATGACCGGCGCGCCTGCAAGGTGACGGTCGAGCTTCTGGCGCTGGCCCACGAGCGAGCGTGCGAGGCCGAGCTCGCCAAGGCGATCACGATCGACCTCGATGCCGGACAGTTACCCGATCTTGCGGCATTGCGCGATCGCTTCCGACCCGAGGCGGCTTCGATTCCGAGTGTTGCCGTCAAGCTGGCGCCGCTCGACGTCTACGATGAGCTGGCTTCCGTCATCGTGTCGGCCCACTCCAGCCAGGGAGAGGCGGCATGACCAGCATAGCAACGTCCATCGATGCCGCCCGCGTCGAGCTGCTGCTCAATGAGCTGCGCCTGCCCGGCGTCAAGGCGATCTGGCCGAAGCTCGCCGCACAGTCGGACAAGGAAGGATGGCCTGCCGCCCGCTTCCTCGCGGCCCTTGCCGAGCACGAGGCTGCGGATCGCACCCGCCGTCGCATTGAGCGACACATGGCGGAAGCGCGTTTGCCTGCCGGCAAGACGCTCGCCACGTTCGACTTCGAGAGCGTGCCGATGCTGTCAAAGGCACAGGCGATGGCGCTCGCCGCCGGCGACGTCTGGTTGAAGACCGGCGCCAATCTGTTGCTGTTCGGTCCACCCGGCGGAGGCAAGACCCATCTCGGCGCAGCGATCGGCCTCGCTCTCGTCGAGGGCGGCTGGCGCGTGCTCTTCGCGCGCACTACCGATCTGGTGCAGCGGCTGCAGGTAGCGCGGCGCGAGCTGGCGCTGGAGTCCGCGATCGCCAAACTTGACCGCTACGATCTCCTGATCCTCGACGACATCACATATGTGAGCAAGGATCAGGCGGAAACCAGCGTGCTGTTCGAGCTGATCGCCTCCCGCTACGAGCGACGCTCGCTGCTGATCACGGCCAATCAGCCATTTGGAGAATGGGGGCGTATCTTCCCCGATCAAGCAATGACGCTGGCGGCCGTCGATCGCCTGGTCCACCACGCCACGATCCTCGAGATGAACGTCGAGAGCTACCGTCGAAAAGTTGCCCTCGATCGCAAGCGCGGCCCAGGCCGACCGCCCGTTCACGCCACTCCCGGGCTCGCATCTGCGATGCCAAACGAGCTCGACAAAGCGTGATCGACGCTGGCAGTGCTGCTTGATTGTCGCGCAGCGTCAATCAACGCTTGCCAAGCCGCCGGCCAGCGTCAATTATCTCCTGACTCGGCCGCCTTGTCTCATCTTGATTGACGCGCCGCTCTCATCCTGATTGTCGCGCCATAGCGATCGCCTGTTCGAACTCGGACTTGGCGAGGTAGCGCTTGCCCTCACCGCCGCTTCCTCCAAAGCCGACCAGGCCCTGATCGAGCAGGTGTTGGCTGAACATGGCTGCGAAAGCTTCGTGAGTGGATGGCTGAAGGCCCGCGACGTCGCTTGGGCGACCGATCTCATCCCACACCTCGCTGAACTGGAGGCTTCTAAATGAACCGCTTCCGTCGTTTTGCTGTCGCTGGCGTGGTCGCACTTGCAGTGCTCGTCGGTCCCAATCCGGCCTTCGCGCAGTTGGTTGTGTTTGATCCCAACAACTATGCCCAGAACGTTCTGACCGCCGCTCGAGCCCTGCAGCAGATCAACAACCAGATCACATCGCTGCAAAATCAGGCGCAGATGCTGGTCAATCAGGCCAGGAATCTCGCGAGCTTGCCCTATTCGTCACTGCAGCAGTTGGAGCAGTCAATCCAGCGTACGCAGCAACTGCTCGCCCAAGCCCAGCGCATCTCTTTCGACATCCAGCAAATCGATCGCGCGTTCTCCACCACGTACGCGCCGGCATCTCCCGACGCCACGGACCAGGCGCTGATCGCGAATGCGCAGGTCCGTTGGCAAAACTCGGTTGCAGGCTTTCAAGATGCCATGCGGGTGCAGGCTACGGTGGTCAGTAATCTCGACACCAATCGCGCCCAGATGTCGACGCTCGTCACCGCCAGCCAGGGCGCGACCGGCGCCCTGCAAGCGAGCCAGGCTGCCAATCAGCTTCTTGCGCTGCAGGCACAACAGCTTGCCGATCTCACGGCAACAGTCGCCGCTCAAGGACGCGCCCAAAACCTGGAATCTGCCCAGCGAACGGCCGCTCAGGACCAGGGCAGGGAGCAACTCCGGCGCTTCCTGACGCAGAGCCGAGGTTACCAGCCCACAATAGTGCAGATGTTCCACCAATGAGTGATTTCAGGGCGTTCAAGGCGCTGTCTCTCGGCGTGACAATCTTTGTCGTCGTGCTCGCTGCTGCTTGCACCATCCACCTGCGTGACGACGACAATCAGCCTCAGCCTGCCTCTTCGGTCGTCCGAGAAGGCGATCCCCAGACAGCCGAGCTCGAGCGATGTCGTTCAGTTGGATACGAGCAAAAAGACAGACTTGCCGAATGCCGAAAGGTTTGGGCGGAACAGCGCCGCCACTTCCTAAGGCAGAACATCGACACTCCGCGCAATCCCGCCCGGCCCGATCCAGACGCCACACCGCCTGCGTCCGTCAAGGATCAGAGCCGTTTGCCGCCCGGTTTGTTTCCGGCACCTCAGCCGACGGAGCGATAGATGGGTGGTACAGGCATCATCGACCAGTTTCTGGAAACATTCACCCGCTATATCGACTCTGGCTTCGGCCTGGTGGGAAATGAGGTCGGACATCTCGCGTCCACGCTTGTTGCCATCGACATCACGCTGGCGGGATTGTTCTGGGTCTGGAGCTCCGATGAGGACATGATCGCTCGGCTGGTCAAGAAGACCTTGTTTGTCGGCGTCTTCGCTTTCCTCATCGGGAACTGGAATGGCCTGGCCCGCATCGTCTTCGAGAGCTTTGCCAGTCTGGGGTTGAGGGCCTCTGGCACGGGCTTGTCGTCCGCAGATTTCTTGAGGCCAGGACGGATCGCCCAGGTCGGCCTGGATGCCGGACGGCCGATCCTTGAATCGATTTCGGGGCTGATGGGCTACGTCAGCTTCTTCGAGAATTTTGTACAGATCGTGGTGCTGCTGTTTGCCTGGATCGTCGTGCTGCTGACGTTCTTCATCCTCGCCATCCAGCTCTTTATCACCTTGATCGAGTTCAAGCTGACGACCCTGGCCGGTTTCGTGCTGATTCCGTTCGGCCTGTTTGGGAAGACCGCCTTCGCAGCCGAGCGCGTACTCGGAAACGTCATCTCGTCCGGCGTCAAGGTATTGGTGCTTGCCGTCATCGTTGGGATCGGATCGACCCTGTTCTCCCAGTTCACCTCGGGGTCCGGCGGTAACCAGCCGACTATCGAAAATGCGATGGCACTGGTGCTCGCGGCCCTCTCGTTGCTTGGCCTCGGTATCTTCGGGCCGGGAATTGCCAACGGCATTGTATCTGGCGGTCCGCAACTTGGGGCCGGTGCGGCCGTCGGAACCACGATGGCCGCAGGTGGTGTGGTTGCCGCCGGAGCAGCACTCGCAGCAGGCGGGGCTGCTCTCACCGGCAGCATGGTTGGAGGCGCGGCGAGGGGAGGCAGCGCGCTCATAGGCGGCGCGGCATCCGCCTTTCGGACGGGCGCGCAGACCGGGGAGGCGGGCGCCACTTCGGCAGCGAGTCCCCTGCGATCGCTGGCCGCCCGCTTTGGCAGATCAAATGCCGCGGGCGATGAAGCCGGCGGCGCGGATGCGTCATCTGGAGGCGCACCCGCCTGGGTTCGCCGCATGAAACGTGGACAGGCTGTCAGTCATGGTGTCTCGGCGACGACGCAGGCGCTGCGGTCCGGGGATCGCGGCGGAGGTGGGGCCTCCGTCGATCTCAAGGATTCAGAGCGCTGAGGTCAGCACCGTCGGAGCACCTCTCAGAACTCTTCAAACGTACCAAACGCTACTCACGCCCGATTTCTCGTACGTCGAGGTCAACATGTTCAAACGATCGGCCGTTCATTATGGCCGCACACCTCAGCCGGTTACGCCTTACCAAAAAGCCGCGCAGGTTTGGGATGACCGGATCGGCTCGGCGCGTGTCCAGGCCAGGAATTGGCGCTTGATGGCCTTTGGTTGTCTGTTCCTCTCTGCCGGCTTCGCCGCTGCTCTCGTCTGGCAGTCAGCACAGGGGTCCATTACGCCTTGGGTCGTTGAAGTCGATCGCCTCGGCGAAGCAAAGGCGGTCGCGCCAGCAAATTCGACCTACAAGGCAACCGACCCGCAAATTGGCTTCCATCTCGCCCGCTTCATCGAACATGTCCGCGGCCTCCCGATGGACGCCATCGTGCTACGCGAGGATTGGCTTCGGGCGTATGATTTCACGACCGATCGCGGTGCCGCCGCGCTGAACGACTACGCCCGCAACAACGATCCCTTCACAAAAGTCGGGAAGATCCAGGTCGCCGTCGAAGTATCCAGTGTCATCAGAGCTTCGCCCGACAGCTTCCGTATCGCCTGGATCGAACGCCGCTACGAGAATGGTCAGCTTGCCGCGACCGAGCGGTGGAGCGCCATCGTCAGCGTTGTCGTGGAACCGCCGCGCGACATCGATCGGCTGCGCAAGAACCCTCTCGGCATCTACGTCAACGCCATCAACTGGTCCAAGGAGTTTTGACAGTGATGCCGACAAATCAACGTTCACTGCGAATGAAAACGGGGAGTGGATTTCCGGCTCTCCTGATTTGCGCCTGTGCCCTTGCTGGGTGCACGACATTCAAGCCGCCGCAGATCAGCTATGACGACGAAATCCCGCCGCTGCCCAGTCAACCGGCGCTTGCAGACGATCGGCCGCGCTCCCTTCACGTCCCACCCGCTTGGACGCCGGCACGGGGCGGCAAGGAGAAGGAAGCCGAAGCCCCCGTTGAACGGATCGAAAGCGCCAACGATGCGGCCCGCGTACAGCCTCGGAAGGCGGGGTATTTCAACGCTGTGCAGGTGTTTCCATATAGCCCAGGCGCGCTCTATCAAATCTATGCGGCGCCAGGACAGATCACGGACATTGCCTTGGAGCCAGGTGAGAAATTGATCGGCTCCGGACCCATCTCCGCGGGCGACACGGTGCGCTGGGTGGTCGGAGATACCGAGAGCGGCAGCGGTGACATCCGGCGGGTCCATATCATGGTCAAGCCGACACGAGCGGCCATCGAAACCAACCTCGTTCTCAACACCGATCGGCGGACGTATCTGATCGAGCTGCGCTCGCGTGAAAAATCATACATGCCATCGGTCTCCTGGTTCTATCCTGAAGACCGAGCCGCGCGCGGTCGTGCGCTTCCGCCAAAACCCTTCATTCCGGATCCTGCCCAACGGCGCTATCGATACACCTTCGAGGGCGACAATCCTCCCTGGCGCCCCGTCAGCGCCTTTGACGATGGCCGCAAGGTCTACATCGAGTTCTCGCCGGGCATCGGGCAGGGCGAAATGCCTCCGCTGTTCGTCATTAACTCCGACGGCAAGCCGGGTCTCGTCAACTACCGGGCATTCGGCAACGTCCTGATTGTCGACCGGTTGTTCGCGGCCGCCGAACTGCGGCTGGGGGGCGAGGAACAGCAAAAGGTCCGCATCATCAGAACCGATGGGAGATCTTGATGAGCAACACCGAACAGGAGGCCACAAACCGGACGGGTGCTCCGCCGGCGCTCGAGACAGAAACGAGTTCTTTTCGGTTGCGGCCGGAGCGCCCGCACGTCACGCGGCTCTCGCGCAAAGCACTGATCGGGGGCACGGCGCTGGTGCTGATCCTCTTGACCGCTGCCGTTTTCCTGGCGCTGCAAACACGCGAGAAGCGGGCTCCCGCCCCGGACGAACTCTACTCAACCGATCACCACAATGTGGCGGACAAGCTTGCGAGCTTGCCAAAGGACTACGGTTCAATTCCCCCGGACGTGCCACGACTAGGGCCGCCTTTGCCAGGTGATCTAGGCCGTCCAATTGTCGCGGCACAGGCCCAAAACGGCCCGCTAGCGGTTGACGCCGAGCAACAACGAGCAAGCCAGGAAAGTGAAGCTGCACGAACCAGCAAAGTTTTTGCCAATACGGTGACCCGACCATCGCCTGGCCAAGCGGCGCCAGCCGAGACCTCGCCAACGGGAGCCACTTCAACTGACGACGCATTTGCCCAGAACGGTCAAGACCGTAAACTCGCGTTCGTCAATGCTTTGATCGATCGACGCACCACTAGTCCTGACCGTTTGGCCAAGCCGGCTTCGCCATTCGTAATTCAGGCCGGGACCATCATTCCGGCGGCACTCATCACTGGGATCCGCTCCGATTTGCCGGGCCAGATCATCGCGCAGGTAACCGAAAATATTTTTGACACGCCGACCGGTCGGGCTCGTCTTGTCCCGCAGGGAGCGCGCTTGATCGGTCTCTATGATAGCCGAGTATCGTTTGGACAGTCGCGCGTCCTTCTGGTCTGGACGAGGCTGATCATGCCGAATGGTCGCTCTATCGTACTCGAAAGACAGACGGGGGCAGACACCGCGGGGTATTCCGGCCTTGAGGATGAGGTCGACAACCATTGGAAGGAGTTGCTCGGAGCAGCGGCCTTATCGACATTACTCGGTGTGGGTTCAGAGCTTGGATCTGGCGCCGACGCTGGATCCAGCACGGCCGTTCTTCAGGCGCTCCGGCATGGGGCCGCCAATTCTCTCAATCAGACCGGACAGCAAGTGGTCCGACGGAACCTCAACATTCAACCGACGCTCACAATCCGGCCAGGTTTCCCTGTGCGTGTCATCGTCAACCGTGACTTGATGCTTGAGCCATACAAAGGATAGGGAGTACACATGGCGAAACTCAAGCTCGGTGCCATCGCGGACGATAAACCCGTGAAGTTGACGATCGAACTTCCGGCAGCCGTACATCGCGATCTGCTTGCTTACGCTGAAATCCTCGCGCGCGAGAGCGGCCAGTCTGCGTATGATCCGGTAAAGCTGATCGCACCAATGTTGGCGCGATTCATGGCGACGGATCGCGCTTTTGCAAGATCACGAAAGACGCCTTACGGAGCCACCGGACCGAGGGGATAGCGCTCGCCAAGCAATTTCAGGAGGTTTTGGAGAGCAGGGTTTTCGTTGTCCGCTCGCCAAACCGCTGAAAAGCCGATGCGGCTCGACCCCGTTCCGTCGCGCAACTCCCGATAAACTAGACCGGAAAAATTGGCCCCGATATCGGACTCCAGCACGAGACTGATGCCGAACCCCACGGCGATCAAGCTCTTGATGACCCCGCGGCTGACGTCATGACGTTCGATCCGCGGTCGGTCATCGGGAGAGATTAGCTTTGCGTTCAAGAGATCCTCAAGCTCGCGCCCTGGATCGTAGTGGCTGAGCAAAACAGTCTGATTCCGTAGATCCGTCCAGTAGATGACTTCGCGCGCAGCCAAAGGATGCTCACTCGGCAGAACGGCCAGAATTCGTTCACTCCAGAGTGGCGTTGTTTTGCTATCGAGGGCTTGCGGGTCGCCCGTTAGGATGCTCACGTCAATGACACTGTTGCGGAGCGCGGTTGTGAGCCGCGTTCTCGACCTCTCGACGGTTACAAGCTCAACGTGCGGAAAAAGCTTCTTGAAGTCGAGTAATGTTGCGCGCAGATTGCCTGCCGTCAGCGAAGTACAGAACCCGATGACGAGACGACCCGCTTCGCCAGACCCGTGCGCTCTTGTTGATGCAGTCAGCGCCTCGACTTGTTCAAGTATCGAGCGCGTCATGCGCAGAAAGTGACGACCTGCCGGCGTTGCTCGAACGCCACCGCTTGACCGCTCAAAGATGACAACGCCAATCGAGTGCTCAAGGAGCTGGACAGAACGACTGAGTGTCGATTGCTTGATCGACAATGCATGGGCAGCTTGCCGAAAACTCCCGTAATCTTCGGCAGCGATCGCGTGTTGGAGTTGGCTGAAGACAACGGTCAGGCGTCGGCCTCCGACAGGTGGACCGGCAAAATTCGTATCGTCCATATGAGCGACACCTTCATGCTCAAGTTGCGTCGAGTTAGATCGTGCAAAACATTAAGACAATTGTTGGTTGTAAGATGACGCGGCTTGCTCCGTGAACAACCGAGCCACGACGCTCCAAGCAAGGCAGAGTATTGCTCGAATCGGCGAATTGTGAAGCGACCGAGTCTAGAAATCCACGAGCGTTACCCGCAGACAGTTCGGAGAAAATCTCGTCCAACCGTCGTTGCTTGCACCCCGCCGCTGGATCGCTCGAAGTCGGTCATACCGAGTGAATGTTCGAGCTGGCTAATGCAACGGCTAAGCGCGGATTGCCGAAGCATCAAGACTTCGGACACGCGCCGAAAGCTACCGTGACCCGCTGCTGCCACAGCGTATCGAATACTCTGCAGATCAACGTCGGACGTTTGACTAGGACTAGGTTTTCTGTGGGATAATATTCGCTGACCATTCTTGCCGCTACTGAACATTCGTGCCATTAGAGGACGCTTCAACTCACCCACTCTTGCGCTACGGCGGCCTGGTGTCTGCAGCGCTCGGGAGCCCCGAGAAGCTGCCGGTTGAACGCAATGCGCTTGAACCAGTAATGAAGGCCGAGCAGGTCCGTAAATCCGATGCCGCCGTGAATCTCGGTCGCCAGACGGGAGATTTCGCGGCCGGCATCACCTAGATGCGCCTTTGCCTGCAGCGCGGCAACGCGAGCTTCCTCAGGAGACCCATCCTGAGCGTGAGCCGCGTACCACACCAGCGAGCGGCACGGCTCGAGCATGGTGATGATGTCGGCGAGCGTATGCTTGACGGCTTGAAACGAGCCGATCACGCGGTCGAATTGCACCCGCTCCTTGGAATAGAGCAGCGCCTTGTCAAACATGGACTGCGCCGCCCCTAGCGTGTCGGCCGCGAGCATGACGCGGCCAGCGTCGAGCACGGCGGTCGCCGCTGCCTTCGGATCGTTGGCGGCGCCAAGGATCTCAACCCCCGCATCATGCAGTACCAAAGCCGTCAACGGTCGTGTGCGATCAAGACTGCGATGCGTGCTTACGCTGACACCGGGTTCCCCGACCGCGGCGAACAGGCCGGCACGGCCGTCATCAAGGTAGACAATGAAATGCGTCGCGTTTCCGCCATCGAGCACACCCGTTACGCATCCGGACAGCATATTTCCGGCGAGGCGGACAGCCGCCTCGCCGGTCTGCCCCGACATGCCGGCGAACCCGACCCCGATCCGGACTTCGCCGCTTGCGATCCGCGGCAGCCATGCTTTCTGCTGGGCGCGGTCGCCACTGGCAATCAGGGCGAGGGGGGCCATGACCAGCGCAGCCGCGAATGGCGTCGGTGTCGCGTGATATCCAAGCGCCTCCGCGGCAACAGCCGCATCAAGCAGCGAGAGGCCCAGACCCCCAAAGTCCTCGGGGACCATGATGCCCATGATGCCCTGTTCCGTGAGGCCCGACCATAGTTCACCATCGAAGCCCAAGCCGCCCTCCGCGATCTTGCGCAACTTGCTCATGGGCAGTCTTTGGTCCAGAAATCCGCGCAAGGAATCCGCTAGCATCAATTGCTCTTCGCTGAGGCCGAACTCCATGCTTATCCTCTGACGGTTGGCGGGGCGGATTTCGGCTCGCGCGGCAGACCCAGTCCGCGCTCGCCGATGATGTTTTTCTGGATATTCGATGAGCCGCCACCGATGATGAGGCCGATGTCGTACATGTTATCTATCTGCCAGGTGGTGGCTTCGTCGTCTTCCGCCGCTTCGCCGACCGGTTCGTAAGCGAGCCCCGCCGCGCCGAGCACGTCAACGACCAGCGATGACAGCCGATACGCAATCATCGTCCCGTTCAGTTTGACGATCAGGCGTTTGACCCCCGAATCCTCTCCCTTCGCCTGCTCGGTCATTAATCGAAGACCGTGGTATTTCGAGGCCATCACCTCGCCCTGGAGTTTGAGCAATCGCTCGCGATACTCGGGGATGTCGATGAATCGGCAGCCATCGAGCGTCGTTTTTTTCATCAATTCGACAGCCCTCGCCAGACGGTAGGTCAGCTTGTTGGCGTCGCCGAGCAGCATCCGTTCGTACTTCAAGGTGACATTGGCGACATGCCAGCCGTCGCCGCGTCCCATCACAATCTGGTCGGTTGGCACGCGGACATCCGTGAAGAACGTCTCGTTGAACTCGGCGCGGCCGGTCATCGTGACCAATGGGCGCACCTCAATGCCAGGCGCATTCATGGGGACAAGAAGGTAGGACAGCCCATCGTGCTTGCTCTTGTCGAGCTCAGTACGGCAGAGGAGGAACATCATGTCGGCGTAGTGGGCAGAACTCGTCCAGATTTTCTGGCCATTGACGATGAATTGGCTATCCTCGACACGGGCGCTGGTTTTGGCGGCGGCAAGGTCGGAGCCCGAACCGGGCTCCGAATAGCCCTGGCACCAAATGATGTCACCGCGGATGGTAGGCCCGATCCATTGAATGCACTGCTCCTTCGTTCCGACCTCGAGCAATGTCGGCACCAGCATGGAAATGCCCTGGTTCATGATGCCCGGAGACACGCCCGCGTTCGAGAATTCTTCGGCGATGATCGCCAATTCCAGGATGTCGACCGGCAGGCCGAAGCCGCCATATTCGCGGGGAATGTTGCGGGCAAAATAACCGCGCTCCAGCAGAAGCTTCTGCCAATCCAGGGCTCGCGCGTCAGGCCGCTTCCGTCCGCCCCCCGTTTTCGGCGAAAGGTGGCCGTATTTCTTTACGAAGCCGCGCGCTTCCTCCTGGAGGGCGCGATGTCGGGCGCTGTAGCGGAGGTCCATAGAGACGCTCTTTCCCAGGCGCGGTTTGTGCCTGTTACTCTACACGGAAAGGACTAGCCACGGTCGATTGACCGCGCTACGGATTAAATCTAACATCTGTTCGAAATAGTCGTGCCTTGGGCGGCCGGCGTCAAGTAGAAAGCTTGAATGATTGTTCCGTCGTCACGGAAATCGTTCAGGGGTTGCGAGCCTCCGTGGGAGCTTTGCCTATGTCACTGAAAGAAAAGGCCGCCATCACTGGCGTGGGAGAGACCGAGTACACGCGCATGTCGGGCAAGAGCATACTTGCGCTTCAGCTCGAGGCTTCGTTGAATGCGATTGCGGATGCGGGGCTCAGTCCCAAGGAAATCGACGGCATTATTCCATACTCGAATTCGCCGGTCGTAGCCGAAGACTTTGTCACGAATTTCGGTATATCCGACCTGCGCTTTTCGGCCACTGCGCCGCTCGGCGGAGCCAGCTGCGTCGCGGCCATACAATGTGCGCTGCTCGCGATCAGCGGCGGCGTGTGCAGCAACGTGCTGATCCCGATCGGTCGTAACGGCTCGTCTGCGGGTCGCATCGGCACGCGCGTTCAGCAAATGCCCCAGTTCAAGGTCGTTGGTGAGCATGAGATGCCGGTCGGCGCGATCGCCCCGGCACAGCTATATGCGCCGATGGCCCGTCGCCATATGGAACTGTTCGGCACGACGAGCTCGCAGCTTGGCGAAATCGCCGTGTCTACCCGTCACAACGCAATTCTCAATGGCCATGGGATGATGACGAAGCCGCTGACCCTTGAGGATCACCAGACGTCACGCATGATCTCCGATCCTTTGAGACTTTATGATTGCAGCCTGGAAAGCGACGGCGGCGCGGCGATCGTGGTCAGTGGCGCGGACCGGGCAAATGATCTTCGCAAACCACCGGTCTACGTCATGGGGGTCGCCGAAGGCCATCCGGATTCACCGAGCGTCATCACGCAACGCCCGGATATGACGCGCCTCGGGATCGCGAAGGCTGCGCCGAAGGCGTTTGCCATGGCCGGTGTTTCGCCTGGAGATATTGACGTTGCCGAGATTTACGACTGCTTCACCTACATCGTGCTGTGTCAACTTGAAGACCTCGGCTTTTGCAAGAAAGGCGAGGGCGGTCCGTTTGTTGCGAGCGGAGCGATTCGGCTTGGAGGAAAATTGCCGATCAACACCCACGGCGGACTGCTTTCTCAGGCGCATATGGTCGGCATGAACCACATTGTTGAACTTGTGCGTCAACTCAGAGGCGAGGCCGGCAAGGCACAAGTTAGGGGAGCCGAGATCGGCCTTGTGACTGGATACGGCGATATGGGCGACGGATCCGTCGCGATCATGCGCAAAGGATGATCGCAATGACTGCGGAGACCTACCTCAAGCCCGTTCCTGAGCCGACCCATGAGTCGAAGCCCTATTGGGATGGCCTCCAAAATGGACGGCTGCTCCTTCAGAAATGCGGGCAATGCGGAAAAATCCGTCACTATCCAAGGCCGGTTTGTGACGTCTGTTATTCGTTTGAAGTGAAATGGATCGAGGCCTCGGGCCGGGGAACGGTCCACAGCTGGACCATCACCCATCACGCCTTCAATCCCGGGTTCAAGCTCGATTTACCTTACATTCTGGCCACTATCGACCTCGAGGAGGGCGTACGGATGCAAGTCCCTCTTCGCGGCGCCAGGGAGACGGACGTCAAACTTGGGCTGCCGGTTCGTGTCATTTTCGAACAGGCCAAGCCCGATCTGGTGACTCCCGCCTGTGTAACCGCGTCGTGACCATCACCACCCGGAGCGGCATCAAGATGAACGTGGACATTGACGCACTGCGCAAGCACATCGGGACGAAAATCGTCGAGCACGATGTCGCCACCCAGGCGCCGCTGCGCGGACTTGCGGTGACCTTCGATCGGCAGGACCAGATTCCAGGGCCCGGGGATCCGATCCAGCCGGGGTGGCATCTGGTGTATTTCATGCCGCTGTCGCCCAAGGCTACTCTCGGTGACGATGGGTTGCCGATCTCTGGCGGCGTTCTGCCGCCGATGCCGTTTCCACGGCGGATGTATGCGGGAACCGAACTGACCTTCCACGATCCGATCCGCCTCGGCGATGCGCTCAAGCGCGAGACGGAGTTCACCGATGTCTCGCTACGGTCGGGCGGTACCGGAGCGTTGATATTCGCGACGCAGACCCGTCGCATTTTCACGCCTCGCGGCCTTTCGATTGTAGAACAAAATCACACAGTGTTCCGCGAAGAAGTGAAGCCTGGAGAGAAGAGCGTCACACCGAAAAGGAACAAGCCGCCAGCCGATACACCGTGGCGCCGAACGATTACGACGGACCCGGTTTCCTTGTTCCGCTATTCCGCGCTGACTTTCAACCCGCACCGCATTCATTACGACCGGGACTATGCGATGCGCGTCGAAGGTTATCCCGGCCTTGTCGTGCATGGACCCTACTCGCAGCAGTGCCTGATCGACCTTGCGCGCGATCACGCTCCGGAAAAAACGCTAAAATCGTTTTCGCAGCGCGCCCGTGCACCACTGTTCGACACGGCGCCTTTCAGCGTCGTTGGCCGCGCCGTTGACGGCGAAAAAGGAGCGGAGCTGTGGGCCCTCACACCGGAGGGAACCATCGCCATGGAAGTCACAATACGATACGCGTGAGAACAATGGTTAATGAAAAAGTTGTTTTGACGGATATCAATGATTGTGGCCAATCATCGCTTCTGTGTAAGCAGTTATGCCCCGAAGCGCGCGTCAGCTTAAAGAAGCTCCGCCGCAAAGCTGATGATGTTTAAGCAGCCATGTGGGTTGACTTCACGATAGACGATCTGGCGATCCTTCAGGCTCAGCTACGGCTGCTCATGGCGCAACCCGCGAGTGTAGATCGTGCGGCCGACGAGTGGGATCAAAAGAGCGCAGGACGGGCAATTTGAGAATGATCGCTTCTAGGGTTGGCAAAATTGCGACGTTGACGTCGGACAACGTGAATAGCTGCGCTCCGCTTCTGCATTTCGCACATGCGACCGGCTTCAATGCGGAAACGTATCGACGCTTTCTGGAGCAGCTATCAGCAAGCTTCCGTGTCGTCGCGTCCGACGCGCGTGGACATGGACGCACCACATTGCCAGCAATTCCGGAAAGGCTAACAAGTTGGGAGACCTATGAATTGGATCTTGAGGAGCTTCTTGGCGTTTACAAGGAGCCTGCCTTCCTCGTGGGTCATTCGATCGGTGCAACCGTCAGTGTGATGCTGGCGGCCCGACGGCCAGACTTGGTGCTCGGGGTGGGCTTGCTCGAGCCGTCATTTGTCCCGTTCGAGAGGGCGTATCGAGTTGCGAGCGAGCGGCGGGAGGGGCGCATCGTGGACTTCGATATTGCAATCCAGGCGCGCAAGCGCCGATCGACATGGGCGTCCCTGCCGGAGATCCGCGAGTCTTATGCAAAGAAAGCAATGTTCGCCACTTGGCAAGACGGATTTCTTGAAGATTATCTTGAGGGTGGGTTGGTATTCCTAGCTAACGATCAAATCCGGCTGGCGTGTAATCCATCCTGGGAAGCTGCAACCTTCCAGGCCGCGACGACCGATTTTTGGGACATTCTTCCACGTTACAAAGGCAAGTTACTGTTGGCCTACGGCTCGCGATTTAGCACTGTAAGTGATGTCGATGCGAAGAAGATTGTCGAACTTGCACCTCAAACTCGCGTATTCAATTTTCCGGAGAATAGCCATTTTCTTCCAATGGAACGGCCAGAAGCACTATCTCGGCTGATTATGAGTGAGTTTGATAATTCCTAGCGTGGCTATCGCCGCGGATCGATTGAGCGATTTTACTGTTGCGCCGGCGCGACGATTGCCATGAGGCCGCCCAACGTGATTGCGCGCGACTGGATCGTGGCGCCAAGCATCGGTTGTTCAGCGGAAAACATGCGGCGCCATTCCATTGGAAATCACGGAGACGACCCGGGAATCAATCGCGGAAAAGTGGACATTGACGATAACTGCTTCCAACCCACATAACAGCCATGTGTTGATCACTCTTCAGACTACTGGGACACGTTTGGCGGCGACGGCGGCCGGTGAAATGACGTCGATGTCGATCGGCACCCGCCAGCGCTCGGTGTAGCGCACCTGGGGCGCCGCGTTGCTGGCCGGTGCGCCTTCCAGCACAAAGCCATCGAAGCCGGCACTCATCACCTCGTTGCATTTCTGCACATAGACCGGGAAGCCGCCGATATACGGCATGAAGACGCGCGGCCGGCCGGGGATGTTGGTGCCGACATACCAGGAGCTGCAGGTCGATCGCAGCGAAACAGTCGATACGTCAGTGACGTGCTCGACCCAGGCGTCCTCGTCCTCGCGCTTCGGCTCGATGGTCGCGGCCCCGACGTCGCGCATGTGGGCCATGCAGTCGGCCAGCCAGTCGACATGCTGCTCAATCGCCTGGATCATGCTGGCGAGCACTGAGGGACTACCGGGACCGGTGATCGTGAACAAATTGGGGAAGCCGGCGGAGGCGATCCCGAGGTAGGCGCGCGGGCCGGCGCGCCACTTCTCGGCCAGCGTCAAACCTTTGCGGCCGGTGATCGCAATCTTGTCGAACGAACCCGTCATCGCGGCAAAGCCGGTGGCGCAGACGGCGGTGTCCAGTGGATACGCGACCCCGTCGACCTCGATGCCGTCAGGCGTGAAGCGTTCGATCGGCGTCTTGGACACGTCGACCAGTTTGACGTGCTCCAGATTGTAGGTCTCGAAGTAGGAAGTATCGACGCAGAGCCGCTTGCAGCCGAACACGTTGTCCGGACACAGCAGGTCGGCCGTCGCCGGGTCCTTCACGATGCCGCGAATCTTGCGGCGGGCGAAGTCGGCGATGGTGTCGTTGGCGGCCTTCTCGAACAGCAGATCGCCGAAGGCGCCGAGGAAGGGCAGGCCGCCGCGGGTCCAGGCTTCCTCGTATTGCCGTTCGCGCTCTTCGGGTGCAGCCTCCAGCGCCGGCTTCATGTTGAAAGGAAAATAGAAGCCGGTCGGGCGTCCGCGTGCCTTGGCCCGCAACGCCGGATAATCCGCCTTGGCCGCCTGCAAATATTCAGACGTCAGGCTCTCGTTGCGCGCCGGCACGGACCACGTCGCCGTGCGCTGGAATACCGTGAGGTGCGCCGCCTGCTGCGCGATGATTGGGATCGACTGAATCGCCGAGGAGCCGGTGCCGATCACGCCGACCCGCAATCCTGTAAAGTCGACGCCTTCATGCGGCCATTCGCCGGTGTGGTAGATCGGACCGCGAAAGTTCTTCATGCCCCTGAAGTTTGGCCGGTTCGGTGCCGACAGGCAGCCGACCGCCATGATGCAGAATCTGGCCAAAACCCTGTCGCCGCGGTTGGTCTCGATCAGCCAGCACCCGGCGTCTTCGTCGAACGTCGCCGCGGTGACACGCGTGTCGAACACGATATCCCGGCGCAGGTCGAAACGATCGGCAACGTGGTTGGCGTAGGAAAGGATCTCGGCCTGCGGCGCGTATTTCTCCGACCAGTTCCACTCCTGGTCCAGCTCCTCGGAGAAGGAGAATGAGTACTGCATACTCTCGACGTCGCAGCGTGCACCTGGATAGCGGTTCCAATACCAGGTGCCACCCACGCCACTGCCGGCCTCGAAGACCCGTGCCGAGAAGCTAAGCCCGCGCAGGCGATGCAGCATGTACATCCCGGCAAAGCCCGCACCCACGATAACAGCGTCGAAAACCGCTCCCATTTCGCCTGGGCGCTCTTGTCGCGTTGTGTTGTCGGCAATCATGACTCGTGTCGTCTCCTTTGCAGGTCGACTAAGCTAATCGAGATAAGTTCGTTCTCCGCAGGCGCCAGAGGGTTCGCAAATAAAGCCCGAGAAATGCATCTCGTACCCCGGCTCGCCTATTAAGTCCTGAGTCTTATATTTTGGTAGGCGGGCAGGGCAATCCACCAGTGGCCGAAGCTGGTACATGGCGGATCGAAACGCAGAGCTGGCTAGCTATATGCCGCAGGCGGACGGCATCGGAGATATTTGCAATGGAATGGAATCAGCGCCAACTTGGCCGGCAACGTCGGTAAATCGACTTCGCCGGCCAGAGACAGTTCATTTTTGCGTCTCAGATTTGGCGAAGTCCGCCGACTGTTCCTTCACTACGCTCCAAACCTCGTCTTGAAAGCCAGCGATCCAATCGGTTTGTGCAACCCATTTCTCTCCATCCCACATTTCAATGCGTGTCTTGCCGCCGCCGCCATGATCCTGTGCCGTGACTGTAATAGGTGCAATCAGCCCGTTAGCATCGTAATTTTTCAGACTCTCAAGACCAGTCTTAATTTTATCGGGTGTTAGCGGCCAGCCGCCATTCTTGATCGCAAGCCGTGCGCCTTCGAATGCGATCGAGTAGATCGCAAGACCAGTGTTGTAATAGACGTCCTCGGTAAATTTGCGATCACCGTTGCCTTTGCCCCTGTCGTAAAGCTCCTTGATAATCTGCTGAACCAACGGCTGATATGAGCCGCCGGCGACGTTGGTGCCGCGTTTCAATCCCTTAGCGACATCGGGTCCAATATTCTTGATATCGACCTCGTTGAGCCAATTAACAGCGATATACTTTTCAATCGAGATCCCATTGCGCTTCATCTCGCGCGATGCGATCACATGCATATTCGACAGGCTCCAGCTCACAATCCAGTCGGGGTTAAGACGACGGATCTGCGTCCATGCCGAGGCCTGATCGTTGCCCGGCAGCGGATACGGCACGAGCTGCAACTCGAAACCCTCCTTCTGCGCCAGCGTCTTCAGAATACCGATCGGTTCCTGTCCGAACGGATAATCGATATAAAAGAACGCGACCTTGACGCCCTTCAGATTTCCGCCGGACTTTTGTTTGATGTATTCAATGTCATTGGCGGCCTGACCCCAGTAGGTCGGCCCGATCGGAAATACCCATTTGAACACGTTGCCATCGACCGCATCCCCTCGACCGACCAGTGACTGGATCAGGATGTTGCCATCCTTCATAATGCGCGGAAGGACCGCGCGCGATACCGGCGTCGACAACATGTCGAACACCATCACGCCTTCGCGCTTCAAGCGTTCGTAGCATTCGATGCCGCGCTGCGGCTCGTTGCCGTGGTCCTGCACGATAATTTCGATCGGATGGCCTTCGAGACCTCCCTTCGCATTGAGAAGGTCGGCATAGTCGCGCACAGCTTGGGCAATCTGCGGCGTGACGAACGTATAGGCCTTGCTCAGGTCATAGCACAGCGCGAAGCGCACAGGATCGGCCGCGGCTGCCGGCACGACGTTGAGCAGCGCCAACGCTAGTCCGCCTAGTATAGATAGTAATCTCATTTTAGCGATCCTTCCTTGGTTGACTGAGCGAACTCAGGAAATTCTTAATCATCCCAGCTTTATCGAACGACGCACATCTGGTGATCGTCAGGTCAGCCAACGTTTCCGCCGGCTATAATGTTTGATGTCACGAAAATTCTTGTTTTGCGCGCCTCCCAGGTAAAATTCCTGAATGTCGGGATTTTTCTTCAATGCAGCCGCACTGTCGTGCATCACGATGCGACCGCTTTCGATCAGATAGCCGTGGGAGACAATTTCGAGCGCGGCAATGGCGTTCTGCTCAACCAGCAATATCGAAAGTCCTTCATCGCGGTTGATGCGGCCGAGGATCTGGAAGATCTCAGCCACGAGAAAAGGAGCCAGTCCCAGGCTGGGTTCGTCGAGCATCAATAGTTTTGGCTGGGTCATCAGAGCACGGCCGATTGCGAGCATTTGCTGTTCGCCGCCGGAGAGATAACCCGACGCGACGGTCCGGCGCTCGTGCAGACGTGGGAAATAACTGTAAACCCGGTCCTTGTTGCGGTTCATGTCCTGGCGGCTATGCAACGCCGAAGCCGCGATCAAGTTTTCGTCGGGCGTGAGATGTTCGAACACCCGACGCCCTTCGAGCACGTGGGCGATCCCCAGCTTGACGCGGTCCTGCGGCATCAGGCCGCCAAGGCTTTGGCCGCGGAACTGCAATTCGCCCCGCCGCACCTCGCCCCGCTCGGCCGTGAGCAAACCGCTGATCGATTTCAGCGTCGTACTCTTTCCCGCGCCATTGGCGCCGAGCAGGGCCACCATTCCGCCCTCGGGCACATCGATCGAAACACCTTTGATCGCAAGCGAAACGTGGTCGTAGACGACCTCAATATTGTTGAGGGACAGTATCTTAGCGGCAATGGGTGCATTCATGGCGTTCGTGCTTCCCGCTATTTCTTCGTGTAGCCGAAAGGCCATACCAGAAGATAGTCCCGAATGTTGTTGTAGATCTTCCCAAGCCCCAGCGGTTCAATCAGGAGAAACCCGATAATAAGCGCGCCATAGAAAGCTTGGGGTAGATGAGCCAGAGTTTCGATACCCAGCGAGAACCCGAACTTGGTTGCCGCCCAGGAGATGAAACTGTTCATAACGCCCGGCATCAGCAGAATGAACGCGGCGCCGAAATAACTGCCGATGATGCTGCCCAGCCCGCCCACGATGACCATCGCCAACGCCTGAATTGAGACGTCGACGGAAAACTGCTCGGGGGTTACGGCATGGTAAAATGTACCGATCAGGATGGCTCCGCTCACGCCACCGATGAACGAGGATGTCGCGAACGCCACCAGTTTGAAGTAGAAGCTGTTCACGCCGATGACCGCGGCTGCGTAATCTTTCTCCCGAACAGCGACCAGAGCGCGGCCGAGCGCGGTGCGCCGCAGATTGAGCATGAAGGACGTAACCAGCACGCACCAGACGAGGGCGACGTAATAGAGTCCTGCATCGGAGGTGACAGCCCAGCCCAGCAGGCGGATGTCAGGTGCCTGCAACGTGGCCTGTGTGCCGCCGCTGATCGCGGGTACGTGCGAAATCGTCCAGTCCATCACGAACTGCAAGGCGAGCGTGCTGAGCGCCAGATACAGGCCTTTCACGCGCAGTGCGGCAAAAGCGAACACACTTCCGATAACCGCTGCTGTTATTCCCGCGAGGACGATGGCAATCTCCCACGGTATGCCCGCCCTTGTGGCATGAACCGCGGCGTAGGCGCCGATTCCCATCACCGCTGCGTAGCCCAAATGAAATTGCCCCGCCCATCCGAGGATCAAATTGAGACCGAGCGCGCCCGCAGTCCAGACAAGCCAAGGCAGCAAGTAACTGCTGAGATAAAGCGTGTTCATGTAGATCGGCGCGGCCAGCGCCAGCAATAGCAGAATACCAATCATCCATCGATCGGCGGGGATCGGAAACAGTGCGCGGTCGGCGCTGTAATCCGTATGAAAAATCCCGGCTTGACGGAATAGCATGATCCTAGACCCTCTCGATGTCGTGGCGACCGAAAAGTCCGTGCGGTCGGATCAAGATGGTCAGGATCAGCATTGCCGCATCGACAAGATCGCGACTCGCGCCACCCAACAGGGGATCGAGAACGCTGGATGCAATTCCCTCGACGACGCCGAGCAGGACGCCGGCGAGCAACGCGCCTCCTATACTGTCCAGTCCGCCCAAAACGGCTACGGTCACGCCCTTGAGCAGCAGTTGCGCGAGCGATTGATCGACGCCCTGTACCGAACTCCAGAGCACACCGGCAATCGTCGCGACCACCGCCGACATGGCCCAAGACAGCGCGACGCCGCGCTCGACCGAAATGCCGACCGACCAGGCCGCCGTATAATCATCGGAAATCGCACGCAAAACCACACCCATCCGGCTCCGGAAGAACAGCACGAAAAAACCGAACATCGCAATTGTGACCACCGCTCCAAAAGCGTAAGCACGATTGATCAATAATGGACCGAGAAAAAGCGGGGCATCGCTGATGCCCAGATTCATGGGTCGCGTGGTACCGCCCCAAATGGTCATCGAGCCGGCTCGCAGGAAAATCTCCAGGCCAAGCGTCATCATCAGGATCATGATGATGGGGCGGCCGGCGAGGCGCCGCAGCGCCACCCGTTCGATGGCCATTCCGATGATGAACATTGTTATGATCGCCAGCGAAATCGCGGCCCAGATCGGTGCGCCCGCGCTGTTGGCGAACGCGAGCAGGACATAAGCGGCCAGCATCGTCATCGAGCCCTGTGCAAGATTAGGCACCGATGACGATTTGTAGATCAGGACGATTCCCATCGCGACAAGTGAATACATCAAGCCAATAAGCGCGCCGTTGGCAGCAGATTCCATCAACGATATCGCGTCCATTCTTCAGGCCTCCTGTACCGACAGTGTGCGTTCGATGACGCCGACTTCGCCTGACTCGTAGCTGACCTTTGCCTTCATCAGCACTGTGTTTTGATGCCCGTAGATGGCGTCGATGATCGGTTTGTAGCGCTCCTCCACGACGTTACGTCGAATCTTTCGGGTTCTGGTGATTTCGCCGTCGTCGGCATCGAATTCCTTGTGCAGGCAGACGAATTTCCGCAACTGCAAGCCGTGCGGCAGTGCACTGTTAACGTGCTTCACCGCGGCGGCGATCAGGGCGATGACCTGCGGCTTCTGCGACAGGTCGGCATAGGAGATGTAGGAAATGCCGCGCAGTTCGGCCCAAAGGCCGACAGCTTCCTTGTCGATGCAAATAATGGCTGACAGCGTATCGCGGCCGCTTCCGAGTACCGCAGCATCCTTAATGTACGGACTGAACTTGAGCCGGTTCTCAATATAGTTGGGAATATAGCGCTCGCCCTTCGCGGTGTGCACGATGTCCGACAGGCGCCCCAGCACCACGAGGTGCCCGTCAGGTTCGAGGTAACCTGCATCTCCGGTGTGTAACCAGCCGTCTTCGAGGCTTTCGCGCGTGGCCTCGTCCTGCTTGAAGTATCCGCTGAACACGCTGCCCGAGCGGACCAGGATTTCGCCGGCGTCGCTTATCCGGATATCGACGCCCGGCAGGGGACGTCCGACGGTGTGGAGCCTTACCTCGTTGAGATCCTGGATGGCATTGTAGGCACTGGTTTCAGTCTGGCCATAGAGTTGGCGCAATTTGATGCCGAGCGCGCGGTAAAAGACGAACGTATCCTCGCCCATCGCTTCACCGCCGGTGAAGGCGCCACGCAGCCGGGTCAGGCCGAATTGGTCCTTGATCGGTCCATAGACCAGCCACTCGCCTATTGGGCTCAACAACCACTGCTTGAGTGTCGGCTGACCGCCTTCGAGCTTGCGTTTTTCGGCTGAAATGGCCAACGCCATAAAAAACTTGTAGACCAGCCTCTTCAGCCACGAGGAATCTTCCATGCGCACCTGGATGGTGGTCAATAGATTGTCCCAGCTGCGCGGTGCGGCCAGATAGAAAGTCGGCGCAATCTCGCGCAGGTTTTGCAGCACGGTCTCCTGCCGCTCTGGAATATTGATCGTGAAGTGCAGGGCGATTCCGGCGCCCATCGTCACCGCGAAGTCGCCAACCCAGGCCATCGGCAGATAGGCCAGAATGCTCTCGCCGAACTGGAACGCTCCGCCTCGATAGGCATTTCGAACGCCGGCCAACAGGTTACGATGCGACAGCACCACCCCCTTGGGCTTGCCGGTGCTCCCGGAGGAATGCACGAACACGGCCGGGCCCTCGGGCTGCGCGCGGGCGATCAGCTCGTTTCGGAGATTGGGGTTGCGGATGACTAGCTCCGCGCCCTTTGCCTGAAGCGTGTCCCATGAGATCAGGCCTGGATTGGCGTAAGCGGCCAGTCCACGCGGATCGTCGTAGATAATATGCTCGATCGTCGCGCCTTGCTCGCGCAGATCGAGTATTTTGTCCACTTGTTCCTGGTCTTCGGCCAGCGCGAAACGCGCGCCCGCCTCATGAACGAAGTGGCGAATTTCATCGAGGGTTGCATCGGGGAAGGCCGGCATCGCGTACCCACCGAGGGCGCCAGCGGCCAGCATCCCCGCGTAGAGCCGAGGGCGGTTGTCGCCCAGCACCAGCATGACGTCGCCCGCCTTGAAATCCAGTTCTTCGAGACCAGCGGCGCAGCAAAGCACGATCTCGAGCAGCTGCTGCCACGTCGTCTGATTCCAGATGCCCTTGTCTTTCTCGCGCATCGCGACACGATCGGGAAAGACTTCGGCATTCTGCGCCAGAACGCGGATCAGCGTGGTATCGGTTTCGAAATTCCAGGCCAAGGCCGGTTCAGCGCGCGACATGCGCACCCCCGATGTATGCCTCGATCACCCTTGGGTCGGCGACGACGTCGGCCGGCACGCCGCTGCCGATCATTTCGCCATAGTTCAACGCCAGCATGCGATCGCAAATGCCCGTGATGACGTCCATGTGGTGCTCGATCAGCAGCACGGTGACATTGCGTTCATCGCGTGCATCCAGGATGAAGCGCGCCATGTATTCCTTTTCTTCCTGGTTCATCCCCGCCATCGGCTCGTCGAGGATAAGGAAGCTGGGCTCGGCGGCCAAAGCGCGCGCCAATTCGACCCGCTTCTTCAGGCCGATCGGAATCCCGTCGACCAGTTCGTCGCGTACGCCTTCAAGCTGCAGAAAATCGATCACGTCTTCGACCGCGGCGCGGTTCAACGTCTCGTCGCTGCGGGCAAGCCACCAATAGAGCGCCGTACGTCCTACACTGGGTTTCATGTGAATGTGACGGCCCAGAAGGATGTTATCGAGTACGCTCATACCATTGAAGAGCGCCAGGTTCTGGAAGGTGCGGGCAACTCCCAACGTCGCGACATAGTGTGGCGCCAGGCCCGTGATGTCCCGGCCGTTCAGCAGAATATGTCCACGCTGTGGCGGATAAAATCCGGTGATTGCGTTGGTGAGGGTGGTCTTGCCGCATCCGTTGGGGCCGACAAGGCCGAATATCTCGCCGCGCTCGATCCGCATATCGATTCCGTTCAGCGCGACAATGCCGCTAAAGCGTCGCTCGACAGACCGGCATTCGAGTACTGGGGCGTCGCCGCCGCGATCCTTGAGGGTCAACTTGAATCCCGTTTGAAGGTCAATCTGTTAAGAACACTTTCAGTTTCCAAATCTAACGTCTGTTAGGCATTTGGGCAACTGAAGAATGGTGCGTTGCAATTGGCCAAACGACCGTACACGCCTCATTGTGCGAGATATGCGCCCCGCCCACTGGCTAAGAGAACTCGGCTGGTATCGGTCACGCGTACGTCGGCAGTGCTTATCCGGCGCCCCAGTTTGACCACCATGCCGCGAGCGAGAACTGTCCCGCGGGTGGCCGGCCGATGATAATCGACCCGAAGATCTGCCGTAGCACTTACAATACCCCCGGCTGCGCGAACGGCGTAAAGGCCCGTTAAATCGATCAGGGCTGCCAGGATTCCACCGTGAGTTGCTTCGATTGCAGTATTGGCAACAAATTCCTCGCGCCAAGGTAGAGAAATTTCGATTTGTTCACGAGCGACCATGATGGCTTTCAATCCCAGCCACCGGTGGAACGGCGAAATCATCAACGCCTTTTGAAATTCAGCAATAGTCTCTTCGTTGGGGGGGCCAGTCTCATTCACTCGTTCGCTCCTATGTATTTTCTTTCAGCAATCAAGCACTGACATGCCACCACCGGCTATCACTGGTTCATTCCTTCGACAAAGCTCTCACAAAATGGGTCGACTTCGATTGCGGGGCTAATCGTCGCGTGTATCGCCATTACGTTGTGATATCTGCGGTCCTCGAAAGAAACTGACGACGGCCTCAGTAAATGCATCATTTCGATCGCCAACGACCATATGACCCGCGCCGGCAATATCGGTGTACGCAGAGTGGGGAGCAAGTCGAAGAAACTCTTGCGCAGCATCCACGCTTACCAAATTGCTTGATCCTCCACGTATCAGGTGAATCGGCAGCTTAAGGTTTTTGGCAGCGTCGGTCAGTCGGTTTTCGGACTGGCCCACTTTGCCATTTGTCACAGAAGTTATGAAGCGCGGATCCCAGTGCCAGCGAAGACGTCCGTCATCGCATCGTCTCAAATAGCGGTCGAGGCTCTCCGAGCCTTTCCGTCGCCGTCGATTTGGCAAATAGTTGGCGATCGCCTCGGCGGCTTCATCGGGCGAAGCAAAGCCGTCCGCCAAATGTGCCCTCATGAAATCCAGGACGTGCGCAACGCCGACCGGCTCCATATTTGGTGTAATATCTACAAGCGTAAGCGAAGTGAAGGATCCTGAGCGAAGTTCACCTTCGGCTATCAAGCCCGCCAGGCCGCCGAGGGAAGCGCCGACGAGAGCTGGTTTCTCGTCTAGTTGATCAGACATCGCAAGGAGATCCATCGCAAAGTCGTCGAGTTGGTAAGAGCCCGATGGCGACCATGCACTTTCCCCGTGGCCACGCAAATCCATCGCAATTGCACTATATCCTGCCTGCATCAAGGCCCGTGCAGTTCGAGTCCACGCCAAGCGGGTCTGGCCCCCTCCGTGCGCCAGCAAAATCGGCGAACCCTCACCAAACACGTCGGCTACAATCGCGTGTCCCTGAGCCCCGCAAAAAATCTTCTGTTTTTTCACTTGCGTCCTCAACTATCGTCACACCGCGCTCAAGTTGTTCCTTATTGAAACGGCACCTCGAAATAACGCGCAACACCTGGCAATCGCCAAGTCCTCTCTAAGAGTTGTCGAATTTGACTGCGGCGCGATCGATTTCGCCCTTGGCGGTCCTCGGCAGTTGATCGACGAAAACAATGTGCTTTGGCTTCTTGTAGCGTGCGATCTTTCCGGCGACGAAGTCGATGAGCTCGTCGGCGGTGACATTCGCGCCAGTTCGGCGCACGCAGATCGCTTTGATGGCTTCGCTCCACTGGGGATCAGGCACGCCGATGACCACGACGTCGGCGATATCTGGATGTTGGAGAATCGCGTTTTCGACCTCCGCCGGGTAGACGTTCTCCCCACCCGTCTTGATCAGCTCTTTCTCGGGAGCACGGCCGGCATACCAGAGATAGCCATCGGCATCGAAATAGCCGATGTCGCCGGTGTGATGCCAGCCATTACGGAAGGTGTGGGCAGTATCGGCGTCGTTATTCCAGTAGCCTTTAAAAACGGTGGGACCACGCACCACGATCTCGCCGGTTTGTCCGGTGGGCCTTGGTTTGTCGGCGCTGTCGACGACCGTAATGGTGCGCCAGAACAGGGGGCGCCCAGCTGATCCTGGCCGGTTGCGGTAGGGCGACAGCGTTGCGAGGCCCGATGTCTCGGACTGTCCGAAGGCTGCCCAGAATACCGCGTGGGGGCACGCTTTCTCGAAGCGTTCAATCGTCGCCGGGGTATCCAGTCCGGTCACAGCACGCAACGTCTTCAATTCGTCGCCCTTGGCCTGATCCATCAGGCCCGCCAGCATCGGCGCGAACTCCGACATGACGGTCACCCTCTCGGCGGCAATGTCGCAAACCGCCTGTTGCGGGTCGAATTTCGAAGCGATGACGCTGGCGCCGCCAGCCTGCTGTACCGTCAGCATCAGGCCAAGGCCGGCGACGTGGAACAGCGGCAGCACACCAAGATTGACGTCGCGCTCGGTCAGGCTCCAGGCCTGCACCAGCGAGCTGTGCGCCGTTAGAAGGTTGGCTTGCGACAACAGCGCGCCGCGCGGCCGCCCGCCGACGGCGGCGGTGTGAATGATTACGAAGCCATCATCGGCGCTGAAGTTCACGTCAGACATCGACGCGTCCGAAGCCGCAAGATTTGCGAGCGGCGCAAACGGCGCAGTGTGCTTGCCGATGCCAAAATAGCTCCGGACCGAAGGTAGCGACGGTTTTAGAGCCGCGATAATCTCCTGGTATTCTGCCCCCGCCACAACCAGCACCGGCGCACCGTCGGCGAGGACGTAGCCGATTTCTTCGGCGTTGAGCCGGAAATTAACCGGCAGCAGGATCGCGCCGAGCCGTGCGACCGCTCCGATCACATCGATCATTTCGAGCGAGTTTTGCGAAAGGATGGCGACGCGGTCACCGGATTTTACGCCCTCGCGTGCTAGGCCCGCCGCCAGCCGCTCGACCCTTTTCAGATATTCACGATGGGTGATGCGCTGGCCTTCAAAAACGAACGCGGTGCGGTCGGGAAAAAATTCCGCATTGCGGCGGTACACGTCGAGGAAAGTAAATTCTTTCAGGGGCATCGAGTCCTCGATGTTATGCACGATCTATCTACCGCAAAGTGCTCCACTCGAAGAAGGTCTTCGAAGCCGTCGCTCGCAGCGCGCTTTGTCAACTCTCGAATTTTGGCTCACGTTTTTCGAGAAAGGCAGCGATACCTTCCTGTGCGTCTCGATGCATGAATAGGAGCGGAAAACCATCGATGGCGTGCCGTATCTCATCTCCACCGAGGCCGCGGTTGTAAAACGATTTGGCCATCTGCACCGCAAGCTTTGGTTTTGATGCAATTCGTTCGGCAAATGCCAGGGCGTCCGTGAGCAGATCGCCGTGAGGAACCACACGTAGTACGAGGCCTAGTCTGAATGCCTCATCCGCGCTGATTGGATCGCCGAGGATACTCATTTCTTTGGCCTTGGCGCGGCCGACCATATCGTGCAGGCGTACAATCGCAAAACCGGGCAGTAGTCCGAGCTTGATCTCCGGTACCGCGAAGCGTGCGCGATCCGATGCGATGATAAAGTCTGAAGCGATCGCGAGTTCAAAGCCACCGCCGAACGCAATACCATTGACGGCGGAGATTACGGGTTTGCGGCAATTTTCCGGTGCCGCTAATACCGCCAAAGCCTCGATCATAAACTTGCGTACTTTGTCCGGATCAAAGTTGAAGCCGCTAATATCGGCGCCCGCGCAAAATGCCTTGTCCCCGTTGCCGGTGATGATGGCGACGCGGACGTTGTCGTCTGCATCCACTTTCTTCAGGCCATCCAGAATACCCTCACGGATGCCTGTGCTGAGTGCGTTAAGCTTGCCCGGCTCGTCCAGCGTAAGGATGGCGATCTTCCCTTTAGTTTCATAGTTGACGCTGCCTAGTCTCATCGCAGTCTCCCTTACGTTATAGCGCCCTGTCTTTAGCGAAACGCGCTGAAATCCGGCTTGCGCTTCTCGAGGAATGCATTGGCGCCTTCCTGCTGTTCTTGTGTCGTAAAATAGGCGGGTGCGACCTCGCGGACGAGGTCATCCATGTCGCGCTCCATGATCGGCGCCATGTGATAGTAGAATGAGCGCTTCAGAATCTTCAGGCAAGTGGGGCTCAAAGCCAGGAGTTCGTCGCAATACTTCCGCACCTCGACGTCAAGTTCGGCCATCGGAACGACGGAATTGGCCAGTCCCCAGTCGAGCGCTTGTTTGGCGGTGTAGCGTCGCGCCAGCATCCAGAGCTCTCGCGCGCGCTTGTGGCCAAGCACATTGGCGCTGTGCGAGACGATGTAGCCTCCGGCCGGGGAGCCGACACGTGGACCATTCTGGCCAAAGATCGCATGCTCCGCGGCGATGGTGAAATCGCAGAAATAGGCGATGTGGTGTCCGCCGCCAATCGCGTAACCGTTGACACGCGCGATCACCGGTTTCGGGCATTCGACGATGTGGCGGTTAAAGTTGAATTTCAGTCCTTCGAGCCCGCTCTTGCCGCCGGCGTCCTTCTCCCAGTTGACGTCGCCGCCGACGCAGAACGCGCGCTCGCCGGAGCCGGTGAGGACGATGACGCCAACTGTTTTGTCTGCGGTTGCCTCGAGGATCAGCCGCTCCATCTCTACGATGTTATCGCCGGTAAAGGCGTTGAGGGTCTTTGGCCGATTGATGGTGATGGTCGCGACGTAGTCCTTGACGTCGTACAAGATCTCTTTTTCGGACACGATGGAACTCCATTTTGTTCTGGCGAAATTAACGGCCGACGTCAGCCGATCATGGTGTATCCGCCTGACACCGACAGGACCTGGCCGGTGACATGACCTGCGGCGGCGGACGAGAGGAACACTACGGCATTGGCAATATCGTTTGGGCGACCCAGCTTGCGCAGCGGCAGCGCCTTGGCGACTTTCTCGAATTGCTCCGCCGTGAACATTGAGTCTGGCTTTGTCCACATGCTGTTGGCGCCGACTTCTTCCGTATCCACGGGAACAGTGACGCCAGGACAAACGACGTTGCAGCGGATGCCATAGCGGCCGTTCTCTTTGGCAATGGTCTTCATGAAAGAATTAACGGCGGCCTTGACGCCACCATAGACCGCCTCGCGCGGCTCGCCCGAGCGGCTTGCGTCGGAACTGATCGACACGATAGCGCCGGCACCCTTCGGAATCATGATATCGAGCGCACATTTGGTGCAGTTAAGCACGCCGACGTAGTTGATCTTGATAATCTTGTCCCAGAACTCGGGCGTTGTTTGCGTAAAGAACATCAGCTGATCCCAGCCTACGTTATTGACGAGCACATCGACCGTGCCATGCTTATCGGTAGCGGCCTTGAACATGGCGTTTACCTGATCGAAATCGGTCACGTCGGTCTTGATTACCTGAATGCTGGCAGCGCCGTTCTTCCGCGCAAGTTCGGCAACTTTCTCCGCCTGCGCCTGGTCGAGATCGCCAACCGTAATGTTGGCGCCCTCGGCTGCAAACCCGAGCACAATGGCTCGGCCGATGTTGGAGCCGCCGCCAGTGACGACGACCGATTTGCCCTTCAGATTAAAATCCATACTTGCCACTCCCGGTTCTGTCATTGAATTACGGTTGCTGCTCTGGCTCCACGACCACGACAACCGCGTTGCGCTCGACGGTCTCGCCCGGCCGGCAATTGACTGCCGTGACCACGCCATCGGTTTCGCAATTGATCCGCAACTCCATCTTCATCGATTCCAGTACGGCTGCGACATCGCCCGCCTTGATCGTATCGCCGACTGCGACGTTGACCTTCAGGATCATGCCCATCATAGGCGCACGCAGCTCGCCGCTGGTTTCGGCGACAGCGCTGATGTAGGTAAGATAGGGGATTGCCGTCAGCGTGTGGACGCCGCGGCGATGGTGGACAAAGATGGTTTGGTTTTCCTGATAAATGCGCACCGTCTCACGCCGCGCGCCGACAATCGCCGTGAAGCAGTCGTCTTTGAGCGGGATGAGTCTGACCGGTAGCTTCTCGTCGTTGACGCCGACAATCATCGAGCCGTCGGCCTTGAGCGGTGCGAATCGGATCTCCGCGCTTGCGCCCGCGGTTTCGAGGTGCAGGATCGGAATCGGTGACAATCCGTCGCCACCCGCGGCCATGTGCCATCCAGTCATTTCGCGCGACTGCCACGGCCCCCTTGCGAGGGGCTGTCGTTGCCGGATCATCCAGAAGTAGGCGCCCAGCGCCAACGCCCCGGCGTCCAGATTCTTTGCCTTGTCGACCAACTGGTCGATTTGCTCGTCGATCAGGCGTGTGTAAAAGGTGGCACTGCGCGTCGCTGGCAGGCCGAGCAAGCGCTTGAGAAATCCTTGATTGGTCGTAATTCCGAAAATCGAGGTCGCGTCGAGAGCCCGCTCGAGTTTATCGAGCGCCTCATTGCGCGTTTCGGCGTGGGCAATGAGTTTTGCCAGCATCGAGTCGTAATACGGCGTGACTACCGACCCGCTTTCGACGCCCGTCTCGACGCGAACGCCGTCGGCGGGAAATTTGACGTAAGCGAGGTCTCCCGTGCAAGGGAGAAAATTATCTGCCGGATCCTCCGCACAAATGCGCACCTCGACGGCATGCCCGCTACATGTCACCGCATTTTGTGTAAACGGCAGCCCTTCTCCGGCGGCGATGCGGAGCATCACCTCGACAATATCGATGCCGGTGACCATCTCGGTCACGGGGTGCTCGACCTGGAGACGCGGGTTTACTTCCAGAAAATAGTAGGTGTCTCCGCTCAGGATGAATTCGACAGTGCCGACCCCGCGATAGTTCAGGCGCTTGCCGAGCCGCACCGCGTCGGCGGCCATTTTGTCGCGAAGCGTTGCGGCGAGATTGACGGCAGGGGCTTCCTCGATGAGCTTCTGGTGACGGCGCTGCAGGGAACATTCACGCTCGAGCAGGTGAAGCACGTTGCCTTTGCCATCGCCGGCGATCTGCACTTCGATATGGCGCCCGCGTTCGACCAGTTTTTCGACGATCAGTCCGGGATAGCCGAACGAATTCTTCGCCTCACGCATGGCCGATTCGATCTCATTGGCAAGGCCATCGAGATCGGAAACGGCACGCATACCCTTGCCGCCGCCGCCGGCCGCTGCCTTCAGCATCACCGGAAGCCCGACTTCCTGGACGATCCGGGCGATCTCGGCAGCATCCTCACTGGGCTTCTTGCTGCCGGGGACGATAGGCACGTCGGCCGCCTCAGCCTCTTTCTTGGCAGAGGCCTTGTCGCCGAGCCGTTCGATCACGTCCGGCGTCGGCCCGATAAAAACCAGACCTGCCGCCTCGACGGCGCGGGCGAACGTGGCGTTCTCGGCCAGAAATCCGAAGCCGGGATGGATGGCCTGGGCGCCGGTCGCTTTCGCTGCGGCAATCACCGCATCGATCCGCAGGTAGCTGTCGGACGCGGCGGCGCCTCCAATCTCTATGGATTCGCCGATCATCTTCACATGCAAGGCGTCGGCGTCGGCTGTGGAGTGAATGCCGGCAACCGCGACCCCGAGCCGATGGCAGGTTCGCGCGATCCGGCAGGCGATCTCGCCGCGATTGGCAATCAGGATTTTCTTGAACACGGAACGATATCCTCTGTCATCACATCCTGAACACGCCGAAGTCTGTTTCCTGCTGTGGCAGACGGCCGGCGAGATCAAGCAAGAGGGCCATCACGTGGCGGGTCTCGAGCGGATCGATCACCATGTCACACCAGGTGTTGCGCGCGAAGTTGTAGGCGTTCGCAAAATCCTCAAAAGTCTTGCGAACCGGAGCGCGATAAGCCTCGCGCTCTTCGTCGGTCCAGCTCGTGCCATCGCGCTTGTGGATATCGTCCTTGACCATCGCGAGCGTGTTGGCGGCCTGATCCGGCCCCATGATCGCGGAGCGCCCGTGCGGCCACATCATCATCGCATGAGGTTTGAAGGCACGGCCGCACATCGCCAGATAGCCGGCTCCGTAGGAATTCCCGATGATCAGCGTGTATTTCGGCACGTTGGCGCTGGCCATTGCGGTGATCATCTTTGCGCCGTGCTTGGCGATGCCGCCTTCTTCCGCCTCGCGCCCGACCATAAAGCCGGTGACGTCGGCCATGAACAGCAGCGGGATATTGCGCTTGCAGCAGAGGTCGATGAAGTGAGTCGCCTTCAGCGCGCATTCGGAAAACAGCACCCCGTTGTTACAGAGAATCCCGATCTCGAAGCCCATTATGCGGCCAAAGCCGGTGATCAGCGTCTCGCCATATAGCGGCTTGAATTCGTGAAACTCACTGCCATCGACCAACCGCGCAACAATCTCTCGATTGTTGGTGGGGATACGCGGGTCCGTGCTGATCAGCCCATAAATATCCTTGGGGTCGAAGCGCGGCTCTCGCGGTGGCGCCACGTTCCACCGTTGCATGGGAATGTCACCGAGATTGGCGACGATATCGCGGGTAATCGCGATCGCGTGGCTGTCGCTTTCCGCCAGATGGTCGGTGACGCCGCTGACGCGGCTATGCATTTCACCGCCGCCGAGCGCTTCGACGCCGACTTCTTCCTTGGTCGCGGCATAGACCAGTTGTGGTCCGCCCAGGAACATGGCGCCCTGATTGCGGATGATGACGGTCTCGTCGCAGAGCGCCGGCATGTAAGCGCCGCCGGCGGTCGAGGGCCCATGGACGATTGCGATCTGCGCGATACCCTCGCTCGACATCCGGATCTGGTTGTAAAAGATCGATCCGAACTGTCCGTCGTCGGGAAAAATGTTGGGCTGGTCCGGCAGGTTGGCGCCGCCGGATTGCACCATGGTGACGCAGGGGAGGCGGTGTTGCCAGGCGAATTTCTGTGCGCGGACGTGCTTCTTGCAGGTGATCCCGTAGTAGGTGCCGCCTTTGACCGTGGCGTCGTTGGCGATCAGCATGCAGGCGCGGCCCGACACCATTCCAACGCCGGTGACGATGCTGCCGCCGGGCGGCACGCCGTCATACATGCCTTCGCCCGCGAACTGGCAAAATTCGAGGAACGGCGAGCCGGGATCAATTAGCGCAGCGATCCGTTCGCGAGGCAGTAATTGCTTGCGCTCCTTGTGCAGCAGCCGCGCCCGTTCCGGACCGCCGACCATTGCAGCTGCCCGGCGCTCATGCAGATCGGCGATTCTCAAGCCGTAAGCGTCCCGGTTACGGCGATACTCTTCGCTCGCAGCGGACACATCGGACTTCATGAGAGCCATTGCAGACAACCTCGTTCTTTGGGGGGATCTCTGAACAATTGAAGACGAATCGCCGGTAGAATCGCGCCTCACCGTTCCGGGTCTTGCTCTAATAACTGCGAGGCAAGCCCATCACGTGCTCGCCGATGTAGTTGAGAATCATTTCGCGATTGAGCGGCGCGGTCTTCAACAGCCGCACCAGCGGATAGATATCGAAGATGCCGTACTCCTTGGTGAACCCGTTGCCGCCGAAGCATTGCAGCGCGGTGTCCACCGCCTTGATGCCGGCGTCGGCTGCGGCAAGTTTTGCCATGTTGGAGAATTCGCCGGCTTCGCGGCCCTGATCGAAGATCCAGGCGGCTTTTAGTGTCATCAGCGATGCCAATTCGACATCGGTGCGGGCGCTGGCCAGGGGATGCTGCAAGCCCTGATAAGATCCGATCGGCACGTTGTTGAAAACCCGCCGCTCCTTGGCGTATTCGACTGCCCGGTTCAGGGCATAGCGGCCGAGACCGCAGGAAATCGAACCGACAAGAATGCGTTCGGGATTAAGGCTTTTGAACAAAATGCCGAATCCCTTGTCGACTTCGCCAACAATGTCCTCCGGCCCAAGATCGACTTCGTCGAAAAACAGCTGCCATTGTGTTTCCGGGGCCGGAATGCTCACTGGAATGTATTGCTTCTGCACGCCCTTGGCTTTCAGGTCGACCACAAACAGGGTGAAGCCATCGGTTTTCTTCTGAACCTCGGTATGCGCTGTCGTTCGCGTCACCACCAGCGCGTAGTCCGCGCCATCGGCGTCGGTGATAAATGTCTTCTGACCGCTCAGCGCGAAGCGATTGCCACGCTTCTTTGCTATCGTGGAAGTACGAATCGTGTTGGTTCCCGCGTCAGGCTCGGTGATCGCGAAGCAAAAGCGCGTCTTGCCGCCACACGCATCGGGCAGATAGCGCAATTTCTGCGCTTCGCTGCCGTATTTGGCTATGAATCCCAAGCTCATTGCCGCGCCGACGACGAGGTTTAGCAGTGGAATGCCATTGTTTGACAAGCCCTCAAGGAACAGGTGCATCTCGACCATGCCTTGTCCCGAGCCGCCGTATTCCTCAGGCACCATCGTTCCGACGAAGCCATCCTCCGCAACCTTGCTGTAAAGGGCTTGGGGGAATACGTGCTTGTCGGCGCATTCCATCCAGTATTTGCGATCGAATTGCTTCGCAACCATATCGCCGTATTCGTAGATTTGCCGCTGCTCGTGCGTAAGATCAAAGTCCATGTGGGAACTCCGCCGCCGGCCGAAACCGCGTTGTTCTAAGTTGAGAATTCGAAACCCTCTCGGGAACACCGTCGAGTTTATTGTTTGCGAGGCGGCCGGCTGTCGGTCGGCAGCATCAATTGCTTGCTATCTTTAGGCAGAAGCGGCTAGGATTTCAACCTAACAATCGTTCGAAAACGAACGAATGTTAGAAAATAATGAAGACCGTCGAGCCCGCATTTCCTGGCTTGTGATCAGTTTTGGGGAATAGCCAATTGACCGCGATGAAATCCGCTGTCGCGACCGGGTCGGACGAGTTCAAGCTCAATCGCGCTCATTATCTGGCGCGGATCGCCGATCTCCAAAGGCGTCGGGCCGAGGCCAATCAGGGCGGCTCCGCCAAGGCTCGCGCCTTGCATAAATCGCGCGGCCAGCTGCTGCCGCGCGAACGCATCGCGGCGCTGATCGATCCCGGTTCGCCGTTTCTCGAGTTCGGCCACCTGGCGGGCGAGGGGATGTACGACGGCGTGCCGCCGGGCGCGACAATTATCACGGGCGTCGGACAGGTCTGCGGGCGCGGTTGCATGCTTATCGCCAACGATGCCACAGTGAAGGGCGGGACGCTGTTCGGCATGACAACGAAGAAGCATACCCGCGCCCAGTTGTTTGCGTGGCAACACCGGCTGCCCTGCATCACCTTGGTGCAATCAGGTGGCGGCTTCCTGCCGGACATCGCCAATATCTTTCCGGACGAAGGGCAGGCCGGATCGATCATGTACAATCAGGTAAAGATGTCGGCCGAGAATATCGCGCAGATCGCCGTCGTTCACGGCCCTTCGACCGCGGGCGGCGCTTACATTCCGGCGCTGTGCGACGAGGTGGTGATCGTACGCGACCAGGGCGCGATGTTTCTCGGCAGCCCGCAACTGGTATTTGCCGCGACCGGCGAGACCATCGAGATCGAACCGCTCGGCGGCGCGGAGATGCACAGCCGGATCAGCGGCGTCACCGACCATATCGCCGAGAATGACAGCCACGCGCTGGCGATCGTGCGTAATATCGTCGCCAACCTGGGAGAGCCGCCGCGATTGCGCTGGACGGTCGAGCAGGGCGAACCGCCTTGCCATGCGGTCGAGGAAATCTATGGAATCGTCAGCGCTAACCGGCGCATCCCAACGGACAACCGGGAGATCCTGGCGCGCCTCATCGACGGCAGCCGCTTTCAAGACTTCAAGCATCTTCACGGCGAAACCATGCTATGCGGATTTGCCCGCATCCACGGTTTCGAGGTCGGCATCCTGGCCAATAACGGCGTGCTGTTTTCGGAAAGCGCGGTCAAGGGGGCGCACTTCATCGAACTTTGCTGCAAGCGCGACATTCCGTTGCTGTTCCTGGTCGATGTCTCCGGCTTTATGGTCGGGTCCGCAGTCGAGCGTCAGGGCATTGCCAAGCATGGAGCCAAGTTCATGACCGCGATGGCCTGCGCCGATGTGCCGAAATACACTATCATTACCGGCGGCTCTTATGCCGCGGCTTATTTCGCAATGCTAGGCCGCGCGTTCAAACCAAACGCTACCCTGATGTGGCCAAGCGCCCACGCCGCCTTGATGGGACCGGAGCAGGCGGCGACAACGCTAACGATGGTGCGCGACAATATCCATCAGCGCGAAGGCAGTTCTTGGACCGACGAAGAACGTGAAGAGTTCAAGCGGCCGATCCTGAGGGACTTCGAGGCGTTCGCCGATCCCTATAACTACGCCCGCCATTTGTGGTGCGATATGGTGATCGAACCTGCGGAGACCCGCGAGGTGATGGCGCTGCTGCTCGACCTCGCCGGCCGGACGCCTGCCAAGCCGACGAGATTCGGGGTGTTCCGGATGTAGCTGCTCGCCTGTCAGGCTAAGCCCGCCGGAAGCGCGGCAGCGTCACTTCCTCGCTGATTTTTTCGCAGACGAGCATGACGTCCATGTCGAACGTGACCTCTTCGGGCTTGCCGCCGGTATAGGTGCTGATCATCCGCGGGCCCTCCTCCAGATCGATCAACAAAACAGCGTAGGGCAGATCGGTTTTGAAAGCGGGTCCCGGTGCGCGCTGTACCACGCTGAAGGAATGTACCTTGCCGCGCCCGCTTGCCGGTCGATGGGCAAGATTTTCGCCGCCGCACTGCCGGCACATCGCCTGCTGGTAATATTGCACGTGGCCGCAATCGGCGCAGTGCTGCAGCAGCAGCACGCCGTCGTGCAGGCCGCGCCAGAGGGCGGCGGAATCCGCGTCGGGCGTCGGCACCGGCTTCTTCATGGCGTCTTCGGACGAGATCACAGCGTGTTCTCCGTGCCCAGAATGGTGGTGGCATTGGTTGCGAAACCCGCGCCGAGGCTGTGCACCAGCCCGAGTTCCGCGCCCGGCACCTGGCGTTCGCCGCATTGGCCGCGCAACTGCGCGATGACCTCATGAAAATGGAACAGCGATCCCGGCATTCCCGAATGGGCGAACGACAACAATCCGCCATGGGTGTTCGATGGAATCTGGCCGCCATAGGTCATATGGCCGTCCGCGACGAAACGGCCGCCTTCGCCCTTCGGGCAAAAACCGAGATCTTCCAGCATCATGATGACGGTGCCGGTGAAGCAGTCATAGACGCCGGCGACGTCCATGTCCTTGGGGCCATAGCCGGCCATTTCGTAAGCCTTTCGGCTCGACGCGACCGCGCCGGTTTCGGTCAGCGAGGGCATCAGGAAAATATGTTCGTGGGTGTAGCATTCGCCGCCGCCCAGAATGTAGATCGGGCTTTTGATGCCGAGCGCCTTGGCATGTTCGGCCGATGTCAGAATGAATGCCGCGCCGCCATCCGATATCAGCGAGCAATCGAGCTTGTGGTAGGGCGTCGTCACCATAGCTGAGCTTAGCACGTCGTCCACCGTGATCGGGCTGGTCTGCTGCGCACCGGGCGTGCGCATAGCATGACGCCGCTGGACCACGGCGACTTCCGCCAACTGTTCCGGTGTGGTGCCGAAATCCTTCATATGCCGGTGTGCCGTCATGGCAAAGGTATTCGCGACAGGAATGCCGAACGGCATCTCGTATTGCTGATCACGGCTTTCCGTCATCGAGCGCAGCGCCAGATCCGGCGTCAGGCCGGTCAGCAGGCTGTCGCCGCCGACCACGAGTACGACCTCGGCGAGGCCGCCATGAATGGCAGCGGCGCCAATATTGAACATCGTCGCCGCCGTCGCGCCGGATACCTGAAGCGTGTTCGAAAAGGTCGGCTGAATACCTAAATACTCGCTGAACGCAACGCTGAAGCGATGGAAGGGAGAAGCGAAGGCATGGCTCGACAGCACGCCGTCGATCTCGTTTTTCCCGATGCCGGCATCGGCCAGCGCCTTCTTCGCGGCGTCGGCGGCGAGCCATAACGGGCTCTTTCCCGGCACCTTACCAACCGGCGACATTCCGATACCGATTACCGCGACCTTGCCGCGTAGCGTTTGTTTACGAATGGAAAGCATTTGGTCTCCGCCCGGCGTGATGCGTGAAGGTCAGTTTCCGGCCGTCGTGCGTGCCGAGGCGACGCCCGTGCTGCCGCCGGAAAATCCCAAGAACTTGGCGTAGGTATCGACTGGCACCCGCCTGGTGACGAGCTTGTTTTCGGGCGCAGTCGTGTCCTCGTAACCCAGCGCCACGCCACAAATCAGGATTTCGGTGTCGTCAAACGAAAGATGCTTGCGGATGATGTCGTGGTACCAGGTGAACGCGGCCTGGCCACAGGTGTGCAGGCCATGACCGCGCGCGGCGAGCAGGATGTTCTGCAAGAACATACCCATGTCGATATAGCTGCCGGTGTTCAAGCGGCGGTCCATCGTCACGAAAAGTCCGACCGGGGCGTCGAAAAAAAGATAGTTGCGGTTCATCTGCGATGTGCGTGCGGCAACGTCGTCGCGAGCAATGCCAAGCTTTGCGTAAAGGTCGTAGCCGAGCTCGCGCCGACGCCCGATATAGGGCTCGTGCCATTCGGTCGGATAATACTCATATTCCGGCCGATGCTTGTCCGGTTCAGTTTCGGCAGCTTTCAGGATGTCCGCGCAGAGCCGATCCTTCACCTCGCCCGCGATCGCGTAGACCTTCCACGGCTGGATGTTGTGGCCACTTGGCGCACGCGCCGAGACCTCGATGATTTTTCGCACGACCGGTTCTGGAACCGGCTTGGGAAGAAATCGCCTGACCGAGCGCCGCGTCAAAATGGCTTCTTCGACATTCATGTTTCCGTCTCCGATTGCGGTGCCTTGCCGCGAGCAGTTTTCGTTCGACGAAAATTGCGACGCGAAGAGCTAATGGGCGTGTCCGTATTAGCTGTTTACCCGTTGCCTTTCGCCCGCCAGCCTGGCTTCGAGCTCGTGGCGCTGAACCTTGCCGCTGGTGGACCGCGGAAATTCCGAAAAATCGATGAACCGGAACTGCCGGGGACATTTGTATCCGGCAAGATCGCGCCGGCACAGAGCAAACAGGTCCGCCTCGGTGACCGTGGTGTCGCGGCGCGACACGAATGCCACGGGAACTTCACCCCATTTCACATCGGGGACACGCACAACCGCGGCCTCGGTGATCCCTGCATCACTCATCAAAACGCGCTCGATCTCGGCTGGATAAACGTTTTCGCCGCCAGTCTTGATCATGTACTTGGCGCGATCGACGAAATCGAGCGAGCCGTCATCATTGCGCCGAAACACGTCGCCCATGTGAAACCACCCGCCGCGAAAATCGCGCACGTTGGTATCATCAGCTTTCCAATAGCCGGAGAATAAAGTTGGGCTGCGAATAGCCAACTCTCCCGGTGCGCCAATCGGAACCTCCTTGTCGGCAGAATCGACAAGCTTGATGTCGCAGAACGCGCTTTGTTGCTTCGCCAGGCTGGCAGGTATTTCGCCTACCGGGATCAACGATCTGGTTGCCGGCGGCAAGCCAGTCTCGGTCGAACCAAAACTGTTGACGTAGGGAGCTCGCAGCAGGTCAGTGACCTCGGCGATGACATGCGGAGGGACCAGGTCGGCCATCGCGCCGCAAAGGCCAACGCCTTTTACGGTCGTTTTTTGCTCCTTGAAGCCGGCGATGAATGCTTCAATCATGCCCGGAATCAAGACAAACCAGCCGATCCGATGGCGCTCCAAAGCAGACAATAACGGCTCGATCTGGAAGCCATCGACCACGACGACCGTTCCCCCGCGCAACAGTGTCGCGAGACTGTGGTCCGTGGATGCCATGTGAAACAGCGGCGCCCAGGCCACAAAGGTATCGTGATGCGAAATGTTCAGCTCGGAACTGAACACCAGCGCCCGCATGATCATCGCCCGATGCGAAATGACGGCCCCTTTGGGTTGGCCGGTGGTCCCACTGGTGTAAAGGATAACCAGGCCGTCTTCGGATTCCGCCGCAATGGGCAGCGCATGACCGTTTTGTTCTTGCAATATATGCTCGTATTGCGGGCCGATCTTGATAACCTTGCGGTCCCCTATGGGAGAAAGTTCGAGATTTCCGGCCAGTTCTTCTTCAACAATCAAGAGCTTCGGTGAGACCAGATCGATACAATAGGCGAGTTCCCGCTGCGACAATCGCCAGTTCAGGCAAGCGGTGATGACCCCGAGATTGGCGGCCGCCAGCTCCACTTCGAGATACTCCGGTCTGTTACGCGAGAGCAATGCTACGCGGTCGCCTCGTCGAAGATCTTGGCTCGCCAGCATCGAGGTTGCCCGATGTACACGGTCAAGGAGCTGCCCATAGCTGATCTGTCTGCCCTGATACTCGATCGCGACCGAAGATTTGTGGATCAGCGCTCTCGCGCGAAACAGCTCGCCAATCGTGGGACTGGCGCCCGCCCTCGTTGTCAGAGCTTTTTCGTGCCCGTCTGTCACGGCAAATCCTCCGAATCTTGCTCTCGCCGCCCCCGACGACGGCCTCAATTGAAAAGTATAAGCTTGCAGCCTTTCCCGATCGGTTTTAAATTCTAACATCTGTTCGAATGAATTCATAGCAGGTTCGTGGCGAGGACGTATCGGAAGGCAGGAGAAATCTGCCGACTGCGATATGCATCGTCATCCCCTGTAAGATTTAACCCGACCAAGCAAATCAAGTGTCCAGAAGGGAAGCCGATGTCCAATCGTTATGCTGCTTATACCAAATTGAAGCTCGACTATCCGTCCAAGCGGGTTCTCCGGCTCACATTCGACCGGCCCGAGACCTACAATTCGGTCGACGCCGAGACCCACACTCAGCTCACCAATATCTGGCGTGACATCAACGACGATCCAGATGTCAACGCGGTCATCGTGACCGGAGCTGGCAAAGCCTTTTCGGCGGGGGGCGATTTCGAGCTGATCAAGAGTATTCTAGACAACCCGGTCGCACGGATGTCGACCTGGAAGGAGGCCAAGGATCTCGTTTATAACGTTATCAATTGCAACAAGCCGATCATCTCGGCGATCAACGGCGTCGCCGTCGGTGCAGGTCTCGTCGTCGGAATCCTGGCCGATATCTCGATTTGTGGAAAGTCCGCGCGCATCGTCGATGGTCATACGCGGCTTGGCGTCGCGGCGGGCGATGTCGCTTGCATCATCTGGCCGTTATTGTGCGGCCTTGCAAAAGCAAAATATTACCTGCTGACCTGCAAGCCACTGTCCGGCGAAGAAGCTGAGCGGATCGGTCTGGTGTCGCTATGCGTCGAAGACGCGGACTTGCAGAGGATAGCGATCGAGACGGCCGAGGAGCTTTCTAGCGGCGCGCAAAGCGCGATCCGTTGGACCAAGTACGCTCTTAACAACTGGCTGCGCGTCAATGGTCCGCTGTTCGATACCTCGACCGCGCTTGAGATTTTGGGTTTCACCGGCGCCGAGGCGCGCGAGGGATTGGCGTCCCATCTCGAAAAACGCAAGCCGGTGTTTCCGCAGGATTGCCCGCTCTGATTTTCGCGCGCGGCGGTCATCTCAGAAGGGGGCCGGAATTTCACCCGGCCTTCTTCTTGCGGCAGCCGTTAGCCGAGAATTATTTCATCGAACTGACGATCTCGCGAAGCCTGAATTTCTGCACTTTGCCGCTCGGCGTTTTCGGCAAGGCTTCGAGCACCTCAATGCGCTCCGGCCAGTAGTTCTTGGCTACAGCGTTCTCCGCCATATACGCCATCACGTCAGCTAACGTCAGTAATGCTCCCTCGCGCAGCACGACACAGGCACAGGCCCGCTCGCCCAAGCGTTCATCTGGCACTCCGACGATTGCGACTTCCCGGACGGCTGGATGGCGATACATCAGTTGTTCAATCTCGATCACCGGAACGTTCTCGCCGCCGCGGATGACGATGTCCTTGGTGCGCCCCGTGATACGAATGTAGCCGTCCTTGTCCTTGCGGGCGAGGTCGCCGGTCTCAAACCAGCCATCCTGATCGACGGCATAGAGATGCGGCCGCTTGAGGTAGCCCACAAAGGTGCCGGGGCCCCTCGCTTGTAGGCGCCCTTCTTCATCGTGAGGCAGGACTTTGCCCCCGCCATCGACGATCCTGACTTCCATACCCTGGCTTGGGCAACCGTCGGTCTCGAAGACTTTTTCCGGTGGATCGTCGAGCTTGGTGGTCGTCACCAGCCCGTTTTCCGTCATCCCCCATCCCGAGACGATGTGCGCACCAAGATTCTGTGTGGCCTGGCGCACTAAAACACGGGGAATTGGGGCGCCTGCCGATACGAAAGTGCGCAGTGAACGCAGCGCTTCAGGCCGCCGCTCCGCCTCCGCAGTCAAATCCGCCAGAAACGGCGTCGATGCCATGGTCATCGTCACGCGCTCTGTCTCGACAATATCGACCGCCTTGGCTGGATTCCAGATATCCTGAAGAATGACCCGTCCTCCCAGATACAGCGGCAGCAGCAGGCCGACGAGAAAACCGGTCTGATGGGCCATCGGCGAGGCCATCAGCACGACATCGTTGGCTGTGAGACGGACGCGATCCTCAAAATATCGCACGCTGTTCAGCAACGTATTGCCTGTATGCATCACCCCCTTGGGCTCACCTGTTGTGCCCGACGTATAAAGCAATTGCACGACATCATCGGCCGAGGCAGCGGTCGCTGCCTCAACCCGCTTTCCCGGCGAATTCAGCACGGTCTCGAAGTCTTGATTGTCGCCCGAACCGATAATGACGACGTGCTCAAGTGTGGGCACCTTGGCCTTGAGGCGGTCCGCCATTGCGGCGTGATCGAAATCGCGAAATCGCTGTGGAACGATCAGCACGCGCGTCTCGGCCAAGGTCAGCATGAATTCCATTTCGCGATCGCGGAAAATCGGCATGATGGGATTTGTGACCGCGCCGATCCGCAGCAGTGCGAGGTGAAGAGCCATGAATTGCCACCAATTCGGCAACTGATACGACACCACTTCGCCAGGCTTGACACCAAGCCGCAACAAATTAGCCGCGGTTCGCTCGGCAGCTTGCTGCAGTTCGCCGTATGTCAGCGCCGTACGTCGGTTGGACGCAGCTTCGTAGCCAACAACCGCGAGCCGCCCTGGATCGTTTCTGGCATGCCTCGAAAAAAACTCGAGCAAGGTTTGATCGCTCCAGAATCCAGCGGCCCGCATCGCTTGCTTGCGCTGATCTGACAAGATCGGATCCATCCCCATTGTACGCCTCTCCTTATGAAATCCTTGGAGTACCGGGGTCGGGGCCCGGTAAAAAGTCCGCTTCCACCCAGCCCGACAGCTCGCCATTTTCTCCGTGGTTTATGCGGCGCCAAGTTTCTCGCGAAGCCTGTCAACTGCTTCGGGATTGGCGAGTGCGGAAAGATCGCCGGGATCCTTGCTTTCGAACACTGCTCGCAGCACCCGGCGCATGATCTTCATGTTGCGGGTTCGAGGCAGATCATCTACAAAAATTATCTTCTCCGGCCGGTACGATGCTCCCATGCCGCTCACGATAGCGGATGAGAGCTCGTTGACAATTTCACTCTCGACGTTCGTACCTGGCATGAGCACGCAGGCACAAACGATCGCCGAACCCTTTACCGGGTGCGGAATACCGAACACCGCCGCCTCGGAGACCTTGCCGGTGTCGATCAAAATGCCTTCGAGCTCGGACGGCCCGGTCCGCTTGCCTGAAATCTTGATGGTGTCGTCGGAGCGCCCGAGAATATAGTAAAGCCCATCATGGCCGCGCATCGCAAAATCGCCATGCACCCAAAGGCCGGGAAGCGTGCTCCAGTAGCTTTCGACATAGCGCGCATCGGCCTTCCACAAGCTCTTGGTCAATCCGATCGACGCCTGGCGGAGCACCAGTTCGCCGACTTCGCCGGGCGGCAAGCTCTTGCCGGACATGTCCACGATGTCCGCGCCGACACCGAGCGCCGGACGGGAGAACGAACCGGGGTTCATCGGATGGTTCGGCGTCCCCGTGAAGATGCAACCTCCAACCTCGGTGCCGCCGGAAATGTTGATGATTGGAAGCTTTCTCTTGCAGACATGCTCGAAGAACCATTGCCACGGCGCGTTGGTCCATGCCTCGCCGCCCGACGCGGTCATACGCAGGCTCGACAGATCGTGGCGCTCGACGTCCTGCGTTCCATAGCGCATCAAACTACGGACTATGGTGGGGGATACTCCGAGATAGCTGACGCGATGATCCTGGATCAGCCGCCAGAATCGTCCGGTGTCCGGAAAATCCGGCGTGCCTTCGGCGATCAGAAGGCTCGCGCCGGCGAAACTGGGAATACATGCGCACATCGCGCCGACCATCCAGCCCATGTCACTGAGAAAGAAAAAACGGTCCGATGATTTGAAATCGGCGCAAATGATCATGTCGCGTGTGACCATAGAACCGATGAAGCTGATATGGGTCCAAACGCAACCCTTCGGTTCGCCGGTGGTTCCCGAGGTGTACAGCAGAATCGCGGCATCTTCCGCATTCATTTCGGCGGTCGCGATAGCGCCGTCCTTGCCGATGACGATATCGTGCCACCAGTGATCGCGGCCCTTTCGCATCGGGGTTTCGATCTTAAGGCCTTCACGATCGACGACGATCACGTGCTGCACTGTCGGTGAGGATTCGAGCGCGACGTCGAGGACGGATTTGAGCGGTGCCGCAGCGCCCCGCCGCCAGGTCCCGCTCGCGGTGATGACGGCCTTGGCGCCGCCATGGTTGAGCCGGGTTTGCATGGGAGCCGGACCGAAGCCGGAGAACAGCGGCATCAGGATCGCGCCCAATTTCAGCACAGCGAAAAACGCGATAAAGGTTTCCGGCAGGTTCGGCAAATAGAGAGCGACCACATCGCCCTTACCGACGCCGAGATCACGCAGTCCCTGCGCAAGCCGTCCGACGCCGCGGTCCAATTCACGATAGGTAAGCGCGCGCTGTTCGCGCTTGTCTTCACCCTCCCAGACCAAAAATGTCTGGTCCCATACGGGCGTGCTGCGATGCTTGTCAATGCAGTTCAGCACGATGTTGGTGGTCCCGCCGACGCACCAGCGTGCCCATGGCTGCCCGCGCGACAGATCCAACATTTGGTCGTAACTGCGATAGAATCGAACATCGCAGAACTTAAAGACTTCCTCCATTAGCCATGCCGGATCGGCCTCAGCCTTCGACGCGAGGTGATCGTAATCGTCATATCCGGTTGCGCGCAGGAAAGCGGTCAGATTGCTTGTTGCAATTAGCTCCGGCGGAGGTGTCCATGCATAGGACGTTGGATTATTCATCGACTACGTTCCCTGATTTGCAGTCAAGTTCAATTCGAGATTGACTTACCGGCCGATAGGAACGCATGCCCGATCGAACACGAGACGGTGGACAGGCCCGCCCGATAAGCATGTGTCCAGCCTGGACGCCTAATGCTAACGCTCTCGTCTTTGCGAGTTCAATCGATTCTAACAATCGTTTGATAAATCTATTCGTATGGAACAACAAATGAGGTATCCATCTTTTGGACGCCGGTCGCAACCCGATTTGACTTGCCTCAATTTCTAACGTCTGTTAGGTTAGTGCAGGTACCAATCGAGGCACAAGTGAAAGTCAACCCGGACCTCGCGGAATTTCTCGCTCCAACGCATTACGTGGATTGCGACTCACCTGCGATTAGAGAGTTTGTCTCGCGTGTGGCTGGCGACAAACAGGACCGGTCGACGGCCGAGAAGGCAATCCTCCTATTTAACGCGGTACGAGACCAGATCAGATACGACCCCTACGCGGTGAGTTTGTCCGAAGCCGATTATCGCGCCAGCGAGATTCTCAAAACGCCTTCGGCGTTTTGTGTTCCGAAGGCAATATTGTTGACGGCCGCCATGCGCGCAGCGGGAATCCCCGCCGCGATCGGCTTTGCAGACGTTCGCAACCATCTGAATTCCCCCAAGCTGACGGAGTTAATGGGGACTGATCTCTTCATTTATCACGGCTACGTCGCGCTTTGGCTCGATAGGAAGATGTTCAAAGTGACGCCCGCGTTCAACATGGAGCTATGTGAACGATTTGGAGTCCGACCTCTTATCTTCGACGGTACGGCCGACGCGTTGTTTCACGAGTTCGACACGAGCGATCATCGCCATATGGAATATGTCAATGACCGAGGTTGGTTCGCCGACGCTCCGATAGGCAAGATGCTTGAGGACTTTCGCGTTGCATATCCCGCGCTGGTGACATTGAATACTGGTGGCGTCTTAATAGATGACGCTGCCTTCGGAGCGCCTCAATCAGGGGAGTAGGCCGGAGCGAACGAAACCGCGGGATTTGACTAGCCGAATCCAGGTGCGAGCTGAACACGACACTTGGGCGCGCAGTTTATCGATGGCGCGATCGGAATCGTCCGATTGGCCCCAGCCCGAAAATCTACGCACGGCGGCACGCGTCTCGCCGAGAGATGGCAATGGGGGCGATAGGTACGCTCATTTTGAGATCTGCCGCAATTCGGAAGGCTGCTTGGCGTATTGAACCGCGACACGACCGACCTTTTCACGTGCGATGACAAGTTTCTGAATTTGTGCGGTTCCGTCGCCGATTTGCAGGCCCATCACGTCGAGGTAACGCTGATGAAACGGCAGATCGGTGGTGTAACCGTAGTGGCCGTGAGTGAGGAGGCACTGGTGGATGATCTCGCAGGTCACTTTCGGCACATACCATTTGCACATCGCAGCTTCCGCGGTATGTGCAAGCCCGCGATCTCTGAGCGAAAGCGTATAGTAGCAAAGCTGCCGCATCATGGTGAGCTGGGTCTCGGCTTCCGCGAGCGGAAAGCTCACGCCCTGAAACTGCGCGATCGGCCGCTCGAAGGCGAGCCTTTCGGTTGAGTATTGCCATGCTTCATCGACCGAAGCCTGGGCAGGTCCGATGCACTCAAGGCCGATCAAGGCACGGCTATAGTCGAAGCCTGACATGATCTTGGAGAATCCCTTGTTCTCCTCTGCCATCAGGCACTCGGCCGGAATGAAGACGTCGTCGAAGAACACCGAGCCGCGTCCGACAGGTTTGGTACCGATGTCATCAAAATGCGTCCGCGTGATTCCGCTCTGCGCCAGATCGACAAAGAATGCGCTGACGCCACGTGCGCCGTCTTCGACCTTCCCGGTTCGGGCAAAGATGACTGCTGCGTCGCATTGATCTGAAAAACTCATGGAAGTCTTTTCACCGTTGAGGCGATAGCCATTTCCCGATTTTTCAGCTCGCAAAATGAGGTTGGCAGCGTCCGAACCGCCCCGCGGCTCGGTCAGGCCGAGGCCGATGATCTTCTCACCCCGGGCCACTTGCGGTAGCCACTCCTGAGCGATTTCGGGCGAGGCGTGCTCTGCGAGCATTCCGCCGAGCAGTGACGCCAGAAGTTGGACGTAGCTGGCGTTGAAGTCTCCATAAGCGATCTGCTCGACAATAATGCCTGCCGTCACGCTGCTCTCGCCAAGGCCGCCGTATTTTTCCGGCAGATCGGCGCCAATCAGGCCGAGTGACCCCATTTGTTTCAGCATGGCACGATCGATGCGGTGTTCCCTTGCCCGCCTCTGATAGTGGGGGCCCAGCTTGTCCTTCGCGAAACGCTTCGCGGTTTCCTGAAAAGCCTGCTGCTGCTCGCTAAGCGCGTAATCCATCGCGATTCCTCCCATCTAGGTGATCTTCAGTTCTTGCATTCAGTCTAACAACTGTTAGAAATTTAACAACCAGCCACGGAGGCAAGTCCATGCTGACGCCGACCAGCCCCGGAACATCGCTTTACCCTCATTTGCTATCTTCGCTAAAGGTAGGGCGGACCACGTTGCGTAACCGCATGATCATGGGGTCGATGCACACCCGTCTCGATATGGAGGACAACGGCGTGCACAAGATGGCGGTTTTCCTTGCCGAGCGCGCCAAGGGGGAGATAGGACTCATCATTACCGGCGGTTATGCGCCCAACAGCGCGGGTCTGATTGAGCCTGGGGGGCCGATTTTGACCGAACGTGCGCAAGCTCGCGAACTTCGTCGCATCACTGATGCTGTCCATCAGCACGGTGGTAAAGTCTGCATGCAAGTGTTGCATTCGGGCCGCTATTCCAAGCAAAGGGACTGCGTCGGTCCTTCTGACATCCCCACCCGCATCAATCGGTTTCCCCCGCGTGCAATGACTGGGGCAGAGATTGAACAGACGATCTCGGATTACGTGCGCTGCGCGCTGCTCGCAAAGGAGGCCGGGTTCGATGGCATTGAGATCATGGGATCGGAAGGTTACCTCATTAATCAGTTCACGGTGGTGCGAACCAACAACCGTACCGATGAGTGGGGCGGATCGGAGCAGAACCGCCATCGGCTCGCGGTGGAACTCGTCAAACGCTCGCGAAGCGCCACCGGCGACGACTTCATCATTGTCTACCGAATCTCGGCGCTGGACCTCGTCGAAGGAGGTGCAACCGGCGAGGAGATTGATCGGCTTGCCCAACGGGTCGAGGCCGCGGGCGCCGACATTCTCAACACCGGTATCGGCTGGCATGAAGCGCGCGTTCCCACGATCGCTTACGTCATTCCGCGCGGCGCATGGCGTTTTGCGGCATCGCGTCTGAAGAAAGCGGTCAGGATTCCGGTAGTGGCATCAAATCGCATTAATACGCCGGATACCGCAGAAGAGATTCTGGCGGCGGGGGATAGCGATCTAATATCGATGGCCCGCCCGATGCTGGCCGATCCGCACTTCGCCAGGAAGGTGCGGGAGGGCAACGCCGGCAAAATCAACATCTGCATTGCCTGCAATCAGGCCTGCCTCGACCTGATCTTTTCCGAGCGGACCGCGAGTTGCCTGGTTAATCCGCGTGCCTGCCGCGAGACTGAGTTTGAGGACGGCCCGGCTCAGACCTCGCGCAGGATCGCAGTGATTGGCGCAGGCGCGGGCGGTCTCGCAGCTGCCGCGGAAGCCAGCCGACGCGGGCACAAGGTAACCCTGTTTGAGGCCGCTGATCGCATAGGCGGGCAACTCAACCTTGCCCGAGCAGTCCCGGGCAAGGTCGAGTTCGACGAAATGCTGAGTTATTACAGCGGCCAAATCGCCGATGGCGGCGTCGATCTCAGGCTGAATTCTGCTCCATCGGTTAGTGACCTGAAAGACGCGCGGTTCGATGCTGTCGTTGTCGCCTGCGGCGTCCATCCCCGTGTGCCGGAGATTCCCGGCATCAAACATCCCAAGGTGGTGTTCTACAACGATTTGTTGAGTGGCAAAAGCCACGCGGGACGGCGAGTCGCCATCATCGGCGCGGGAGGCATCGGTTTCGATGTCGCCGAATACCTCTGCCATTCGCAGCCTGATGAACCGCCAAAATCACGGGCAATGGATATTCGTGAGTTTCAGCAGGAGTGGAATGTCGATGCCAGCCTTACGAAAGCTGGAGGGCTATCGGGCGATCCGCTGGCACCAAAGCCAAGTTCGCGCGAAATTACCATGCTGCAGCGCAAGAAGACGCGGCCTGGCCTCGGTCTCGGCGTCTCGACTGGTTGGATCCTGCGTAGCAGTCTTGAAAAGCGCGGGGTCAAGATTGTCGGAGGGGTTATCTATCAGCGGATCGACGATCAAGGTTTGCATTTCGTGGCCGAGGGTGAGCCAAGTACGCTCGCGGTCGATACGATCGTAGTTTGCGCCGGCCAAGTATCTAACCGCGATATGCTCACCGAACTGCTCAAGACCGGAATCGAGACGCATGTCATCGGCGGCGCCAAGGAGGCTTCCGAACTCGACGCGATGCGTGCGGTCGAGGAGGGCGTGCGGGTCGCGCACGCGCTTTAAAGGGGGGAGGAGCCTGAGATGAGTTCGCAAAGCAGCCAGCCGAGTTACGGGTTCACCGACGACGAACTCTCCACGATCCCGACAGTGTACCGACCTGATCTGTTCACCGGCCAGACCATCATCGTCAGCGGCGCGGGGAGCGGACTCGGGAAGGCGATCGCATTCCTGTTTGCGAGGCTTGGCGCCAATCTGGCAATCTGCGGGCGCGACGCCGAGAAGCTCGCACACGTCGTTCCGGATCTAGAGAGTCTCGGCGCCCGCGTCTTCAGTAGAAGTCTCACCATCCGCGACCCCGATCAAGTCAACGAATTCGTCAAAGACGTCTGGGATCATTTTGGTCGTGTCGATGTGATGATCAATAATGCCGGTGGGCAGTTCGCCCAGATGGCCATCGACTTCAAGCCAAAGGGCTGGAACGCAGTGATCGATACCAACCTGAACGGATCGTGGTGGATGATGCAAGCGGCGGCTCGCGAGTGGATCGAGCGCGGCAAGACCGGCAATATCGTCAATATCGTGGCATTGATCTGGCGAGGCCTGCCGGGGATGGCGCACACCGCCGCGGCGCGGGCCGGGGTGATCTACGCGTCCAAGACCGTCGCGGTCGAATGGGCGCCGCACGGCATCCGGGTGAATTGTGTTGCCCCTGGCGTCAATGAAACCACGGCATTCGACCGCTATGTTCCGGAAGGCTCCGCGACCTACAAGGAAGCGAATCCCATGAAACGGCACGGCGATGCATGGGATATCGCCGAGGCCTGCGTTTATCTCGCCGCGCCGTCAGGGAAATTCATCACGGGCGAAACGCTTTCGGTAGACGGCGGGCAGCAAATGTGGGGCGATCCGTGGCCTGCCGGACGTCCGAAATATTTTCGCATTGGTCAGACGTAAACAAGCTCCCGAAATCGAATATCCGATATGCCGCCGCAGCGTTAACGATTTTGACCGCTACGACAATCCTGCATCGCCGCGTTCGCGTTTGGCAAATTTAACGGCGTCGATCATATCGCGGGCGTCGTGGGCCAGATGTAGCGTCTCGCCGCCGTCGATGTACCAGTCCTCGCCGGTGACGAATTGACCGAGCGGCGAGGACAGAAAAATGATTGCTGCAGAAATATCCTCGACGCTGCCCATGCGCCCCAGCACGTTGCGGTTGAGCCTGACCCAGTCGTCCGGCGGTATCGGATAGCGGCCAAGCGCCTCGGTCTTGATGGTTCCGGGTGCGACGCAGTTTAGGCGAATACCGAACTCGGCCCACTCGTAGGCGAGCGTTCGCATCATCGCGGTAACGCCGCCGCGCGCTGCCGCGGTATGCACGAAGCCGCCAAGGCCGCTGCGGATACAGGCGGTTACGAACACAATCGATCCGCCATTCGCCAACATGAAATGGTCCGCGGCAGCCTTGGTTACCTGCCACGAGCCGATCAGGTTGTTGCGGATCACGGTTTCAAAGCCCTTGTTGCTGAGTTCGCGGGCTGGCGTGACGAATTGTCCGCCGGCATTATTGACGAGGATATTGAGCCCGCCGAACTCGGCTTTGATCTTCTCCATCGCGCGTTCGATCAAGTCGGGTTCGCGAATGTCCGCCGACACGGCAAATGCCTCGCCACCCGCGTCGCGGATTACCTTTGCGGTGCTCTCTATCGGATCGATGCGGCGGCCGAGAACGGCGATGCGGGCCCCGCAGCGCGCCATCTCAATGGCCGTGGCGCGGCCCATTCCTGTGCCGCCGCCGGTGACGAGTGCGACCTGGCCCTTGAGAAGTTCCGGCGCGAAGCGCGTTTTTGAAGGACTCTCGTGCATCACCAATCCCATGCCTGAAAATACTTTTGCGTTCGGTCGAGTTTAATATATTCTAACATATGTTAGAATACATAAAAAGGCAGATCGATGTCAGACAATGAACCTATACGTTATTCGCTCGAGGATGGCATTGCCACGATTACCATCGATCGGCCCGCGCGTAAGAACGCCCTGTCGGTTGAGGCGATGAACGGTTTGACCAATGCCTGGGAGCGTGTCGAACGGGATTCCCAGGCGAGGGTGGTGATCCTGACCTCGGCTGACTGCGGCGTATTCTCCGCCGGTCTGGACCTCAGGCAGGCAGCCGAGATCAGGGCGCGTGACGGCGTCGACATACTGACCCTGATGCGCGATCCGATGCAAACGGCCATGCGAACCGTTTCAAAGCCGATCATCGCGGCGATGACTGGGTCGCTGATGGCGGGCGGGATGCTGCTGGCGCTGAAGTGCGACCTGAGGATCGGCTTACGCGGTACACGCGCCGGGATTACCGAGGTCAAGATGGGGCGGGGATCGCCGTGGGCAGTACCGCTGCTCTGGATGTTGCCGCAACCCGTGGTGATGGAACTCGTCTTGACCGGCGAGACCCTGCCGATCGAGCGGCTCGCGGAGTATGGTTTCGTCAATTATCTGGAAGAAACACCCGACGCTGTTCGTGCGCGTGCATTGCAACTTGCGCGCAAGATTGTAGAAGGCGCACCATTGTCGGTGAGGGCGGCCAAGGCCAGCGTGTTGGCCGCGATGGACCTCGGCTGCGAGAAGGGGCTCGTTGAGGCCAACAGGCTTCATGTCGAAGCCTACGCAAGCCTCGATGCCATTGAAGGCCCGAGAGCCTTTGCAGAGAAGCGTAAGCCGGTGTGGCAAGGTAAATAGGGCAAGGCAGATGAGGATTGTGCCGAACGATGTCCGCTTTCATGCTTTCGAGTTGATAGCGGATACCAATCCTTTCCGACAATTTTTCCTTACCCGCAGGGTCAACGATGAGCACGCACCACGTCGGCACCCCGAAACGCTCGGCTTATTTCAGAGAAGAGCATGAACTGCTGAAAGCCCAGATACGGCGATTCGTCGAGGAGGAGATCAAGCCGTATGCGCTGCAATGGGAGCAGGACGGCATGGTGCCGCGCGACGTGCTGCGGCGCATGGGTGAGCTTGGCTTTCTGGGCATCCGCTATTCAGCAGAATATGGCGGCTCGAACATGGATACGTTGGCCACCGTTGTTTTGGCCGAGGAACTGGGACGGTCGACGTTCTCGGGAGTGGCGATCACGGTTCTGGTTCATACCGACATGGCGTCGGTGCATCTCTACAACGCCGGCTCGCAGGCCTTGAAGGACCACTTCATGCCGGATGTCATTGCAGGGAAGAAGATCGTCGCTGTCGGCGTCACCGAACCTGGCGCGGGCTCTGACGTGAAAGGCATTCGCACCACCGCGCGCCGCGAGGGCGACGGCTATGTGCTCAATGGCACCAAGATGTTCATCACCAACGGTGTACATGCGGACCTTTATTGCATCGCCGCCGTGAGCAGTCCGGATGCACGTCCGTCCCAGCGCTTGTCGATGTTCCTCGTGGAGAAAGGTACGCCCGGTTTCCGGGTTGGTCGCGATCTCGACAAGCAGGGCTGGAGGTCATCAGACACGGCGGAGTTGCTGTTCGAGGATTGCCGGATCCCCGCAACGAACCTGCTCGGCGAGGAGGGACGCGGTTTCTACGGGATCATGCAAAACTTCCAGAACGAGCGGATCGTGCTCGGTGCAATGGCGATGGGTGAGGCGCTAGCTGCGATAGAGATCACGCTGGACTGGGTCACGCAGCGGCAGACCTTCGGCGCGCCGCTGTGGTCGAGACAGGCTATCCGTCATCGGTTGGCGATGCTGGCGGCCAAGGTTGAGGCAGGGCGGCAACTTGTTTATTGCGCGGCATGGCTGGTAACGCAGGGGATCGATGCCACCAAGGAAGTATCGATGGTCAAGGCTTATTGCGGCGAGCTCGTCAACGAGGTGATGTACACGTGCCTGCAATTTCACGGCGGCATGGGTTACATGCGAGAGAGTACGATTGAACGAATGTCGCGAGATGCTCGCGTTCAATCAATTGGCGGCGGCACTACTGAAGTAATGCTGGAAGAGGTCGCCAAGCGTATGCGATAACCAACGCACAAACTGGAAACACTAACGCGGCAAGATGCCGTTGAAGATCAGCAACGTGGTCCGGCTCGCCAATTCCTGTACCGAGCTGCTTTTTCGCGCATCGAACCACTCGACCGTCCAATTCAAGGCACCAAGAATAAACCTGCGTAGCGGAACGATTAGTATCTCCGGGCGGATTTCGCCGGCACGCTGCGCATCCGCCAGCATGTCATCCCAATATTTGCCATAGGCGCGGCGCAGTGGACGATGGCGCTTCTTGATGCGCTCCGGCAACTGACCGTAGACGCGCATGTTGGCGGAGGTGTAGTCGCTTTCTTGCAGCAGGGTGACAAGATGAGCTTTGATCGCGGCGCTGATCTTGTTCCGGTGCGACCCCTTGCCAAGTTCGTTCACACTTGCCTTTACCGCATCGAATATACGTTGCAATCCAAGTTCGAGGATTTCGTCCAATATCGCGGTTTTCGAATCGAAGTGGTAGTAGATGCTGCCTGCCTTCATTCCCGCCTTGTCAGCGATCTGTCGAAGCGTAGTGGCGGAATAGCCCTGCTGTCGAAAAAGCTGTGCCGCGACCCGAAGGATAAGGTCTCGTGAAACGTGCGATTTCGGCGGCACGGAAAGTGCGACATTTTTACGCTTGGGCTCGCGCTTGGCAACCCGCTTCATTCTCGATGAAGATTTCAAATCTTGCTCGCTCAAACCCGAATGGCATCACCGTACAAAGCCCAGCTCTTGCACCAGATGAGTAATGCCGTGTAATAGACCAACAAGGCTGTTCGGGCAACATTGCGAAGCGCTGAAACTACTTTCAATGGGCGGCCAGCGAACGACTCAAGCCTCGGACGATACATCATCACGATCCGACCGTAATAGACGGATCGGCCTCTTGCAAGGGAGCCGGGCCTTGTCCCCATTGGTCTGGCCGGCTACAACTCGATATCGCCGGCCAGCAGCCGCTGCGCGATGGTGCGTGCCAGGATCTCGTTGGTGCCGTCGGCAATGTTGATGATTCGCAAATCCTGCAAGGCATGGACGAGGCCGACCTCGTTGGTAAGGCCCATGGCGCCGTGGGCCTGTATCGCTTGATCGACGGCTCGATAGCCCACCTGTACGGCGTAGGCTTTCGCCATCGACAACTCCTTCACGGCCCGCTCGCCACTATCGAGCAGCATCGCGGCGTTGAGTCCCATCAGATGCGCGGCGTGAAGTTCAGTGGCGGCGCGCGCGAGCGGGAACGAGACGCCCTGATACTCGGCGATCTTGGCGCCGAACGCCTCACGCTGCTTTACATAGCCGAGCGCCTTCTCGATCGCCCAGCGGCCCTGACCAACCGCACGTGCCGAATTGTAGATCCGCCCGAGCGAAACGCCATAGAGCGCGAGCTTGAAGCCGTCGTCGAGCGCGCCGACGAGTTGCCACGGCTCAACCCTGATGTTCTCAAGCACCAGCGCGCCTTCATGACCGCCGGGATGACCGAAGAGCCGCACCACGCTTTCAACTTCAAACCCCTCGGTGTCGGTCGGCACCAGAAAGCCGCTGATCCCGCCGGCTTTTCGCTGCGCCTTACCCGGATCGGTGACGGCAAACACGATGCACCATTCCGCGGTGGGCGAGTTCGTGGTCCAGAGTTTCCGTCCGGTGATGCGCCAGCCGTCTCCATCGCCCACCGCGCGGGTCTTTATCATGCTGGCGTCCGAGCCCGCTCCTGGTTCCGACAGTCCGAAACACATCGAGGTGCGTCCCGTGATCATTGCGTCGAGACAGCGCGCCTGCGCCTCCGGTGTCGCTTGCGTCAGCATTGCGCTCGGCCCAAAGGCCCAATGAGCGATCACCCAGGGCGTCAGGATCGAATGGCCGCCGATTCGTCGGTAGACGGCCTCCCAGGCGACGTAATAGGCAAGATGTCCGAGCCCGCCGCCGCCAATCGCGGCTGGCGCACACATCGCGTAGTAACCTGCCGCGGCGGACGCCATGCGCACCTCGCGGATTAGCGCGCGCACCTCCGGCGCATAACGCCCGTCGGCAGCATAGGTGAGGCGCGGATCATTGAACAACGCGTGGTTGCGCTCCAGGCGCGGGAGAACCTCGGCTTCGACAAACCGCATGACCCCATCGCGCACCGCAACCACGTCTTCGGGAAGCTGAAAGCCGATTGCGCTCATGTAACCATCTTCCGTGTCGAGACCAGGGGCTGCGGGCGAAGCGACTTTAGTTATAAGGCAAACTCATCTCACGAGCGATTGTACGCTGTCGTGTTCTCCGGCTGCTAAACATCGAGGGAGCCGACCAGGGCGTATCAAGGGCGAGCCACTCATCTTTTCTTTTCAGGCTAAAGCCGGAAATACCCCGTCAGATCAGATTGCGACGCTCGGCCTCGCTGATGGCCTGCACGCGGTTGCGTGCTTTCAGGTCAGCGAAAATCCTGCGCATATGCCATTTCACCGTGTCTTCGCTGACCAGGAGTTGGTCAGCGATCCGCTTGTTCGAAAGTCCATCGCGGGCAAGCCGCAGGACGCTGATCTGCCGGACGGACAGCGTGGTAAGCTCGAGGGGGAACGAGGGCCGCTCAGTCCTTGGCCTTGGCTTGGCGATCCCGTCGAAATCGAACGTGACAAAGGCATCGGCGGATACCGGGGCCAAGGCGAGCAACAGATCCCGCGTGTCTAGCCCGGTCCGGTAGCATCCCAACTGCTTGATGAGTTCGAAGGCATTGACCGCCTTTCGTCGCGCGGGCGTCAGCGCCCCGGCGGCGGCGTGGGCCCCAGCTTCGCACATCAGCGCGCGCACTTCCAATCGACCAGCACCGATCGACCGCGCGATCTTGGCAGCCGCCTCGGCGTTGCGGAGGGCGAGGCTGTGCTGCCCCTTGGGGATGGCTTCCATCGCGCGCAACAGCGATATTTGGGCACGCAGGGGTCTTGCATGGGGCCCGGTCAGGACCTCACTAGAGTCACGCGGCAGCAGGTAGTCGATATCCCGCGCGCCGCTTAACAGGGCCAATTCGGCAAGTTCCAACTCGATCAGCATTCCCAGTCGCGGCAGTGCCCTTTCCCCCGCAAGGGCGCGTGCCCGTTCCAGCAATGCCGCGGCGCCCCTGAGATTGCCATTGGCCCGATGCCAGGTCGCGATGACGCGGCTGACCCCGTAGAACACGTCGGTAACGCCGTAGTTGGCGACAAAGTCAAGCAACCCGGCGACAGAGTGCTCGGCGATATCCAGCCGCCCCAGTTCGAACAGCACGTCAAGTTCCAGGGCGATCAGCAGCTTTGACGAGAAGGATGTGCGCGTCACCTGAACGTCGCTGTCATTGCGGGCGGTATCGATAAGTTGCAGCGCCGTGCGCATGTCGCCCCTGGCGAGGGCTGCCTGAATCTCGGCCGCATAAAGCCAGCCAAAGGCATAGTGTTGGTGCGCGGCGCTGTTGACTGAATGGGCCATGACTAGCGCCTGCTTCAGTTCGTCAAACCGGTATTCACTCGCTAGCATGAAGGCCAGACAGGTGAGTGCCGCACCCTTGCCGACGGCATTATCGTCGCCAAAGTTACTGATCCAATCGTTGCACAGCCGCTCGCTCAACTCCAGTTCGTCATGGGTCGCAGCACCGATCGCGCGGACCAGTTGCAGCCAGCCGCGGTCAGGATGCGCACCGGACGACGCGCGCGGGGCGGGCAGATAGCCCAGCAGCCTTTCGGCCTTGTCGGCCTGTTGGCTGAAATACATCGTCCAAGCGTAGCTGAGGCAGATGATCGGATGCTTGCGCAACTCGCGGGTTGGGAACCGGCCCAGCCATTCGCGCAACGCCTCGATCTCGCCTTGGCGCAGGGCGAGATCGAGCATGATGTCCTCACTCAGCCCCAGCGCCCAGCGGTGGTCGCCCGCCCGCAGCGCAAGGTTTACCGCCTTCTGGAACTCGCGCCTCCGCCAGTGCCAGAAGGCCGCACGTTTCAGGACATAGGATTTTCGCTCAGCACTGCGCACCAGAAACCGATGCTGAAGGTAATCGCGGAGAACCGGGTGCAGCGAGAACAGCGTTGAGTCATTTTCGGCGGGGCGAAACAGCAGGTGATCGAGGTCGATCTCCCTGATCAGCGCGTCGGCGTTGGTGGACTTGTAGGCGTAATTGTAGCTTTCCGCCGAAATCGGGTCGATCATCGCTGCGTTTTCAACGAACTCAAGCTGCCGACGCGACAGGCGTCTCTCGATCTCCTCATGGAGGAAGGTCACCGTTTCGGGCCAGTTTACCGCGGGCCGGACCGGCAATTCGGTCCGGCACATGATGTGGCAGAGCGCGGGCCAGCCCTGCGTCTCGGCGATCATCTGCTGTGCTGTTACGTTGGCGACCGGGTGCGCCCGCAAAAACGTTTCGGCATCGTCCAAGGTGAAGGCCAGATCGCGGGCATGGACCTCCCGCACTCCGCTTTCCAGCCCCAGCCGGGCAAAACCGCGCCGGGTATCCCCGGCGATAGCGAATCGGACATTCGGCGGGGTTTCCAGCACGAAGGTTTCCAGTGCGTGCAGCAGGGCGGGTGCGTGTTCGATGTCGTCGATGCAGATTACATTGGCCGGTCGCTCAGCGCCGAATTCTTCCCATAGCGTGGCCACTAACTCGGCCAGATCCGCCGGGACCGCTCGGCCTTCGCGGGACGCTGCGTCGAGCAGTTGGCCGTAGATGGCCTCCGCCAGCGCGCCTTCCGTTTCGTATCCGTCGCGCAAAGACACCCAGGCTGCGTTGTTTCCAGCAGCCCTGAAGGCCAACCAGTTCTGCGCCAGAACGACCGATTTTCCATAACCCTGCGTTGCGCGCAAGATCAGTGTCCGGGTCTCCGGTTGGCCTGAAAACGTAAATCGGGGCCGCGCGATACAGCGCCTGGCGATTGTCCCCAGACGCGCGGAAATGCGGACGGCACGCAGCCGTCCCGGATATGTCGGCTCGTCGCAGGTACCCCTGATCATGGGCGTCTCAAGGCAGCGCAGATAGCTATAGGATACCCCAATCGGGAACTACACTTAAGTGTAGTTGTGAGTCCCGGCCCAATGATCTCCGCTTCCTCCGCTCGCTCGGAATCGGGATGGGCGTACTGGTGTCACCTGCCGCGCGACGAATGGTGGGGTCAAGGGGAGGACATGCCGAATGATCAATACGCCAGATCAGTCTGTTTCAATCTTAGGCTACATCGACCGTAAGCGCTATCTTTGGATGCTGTCCACCCTGTGGCCGGCGACGCCAATGATCGGGCTCTGGCTGGTAGCGCAGACCGGATGGAGCATCTGGTACGCCTTGGTCCTGATCGTCTGGTACGCGATGGTGCCGCTTCTGGACGCCATGTTCGGCGAGGATTTCAACAACCCGCCGGAAGAGGCCGTCGAGATGCTTGAGAAGGACCGATACTACCGCGTCCTGACCTATCTGACCGTGCCGATCCATTACGCAGCCCTGATTGTAGCGGCCTGGTGGGTCAGTACCCATGCGATGTCTTGGCTCGAAATCATAACCTTGGCGCTCTCGCTAGGAATCGTGAACGGCCTCGCGCTGAACACTGGGCATGAGCTTGGGCACAAGAAGGAGACTTTTGACCGCTGGCTGGCCAAGCTGGTGCTTGCGGTTGCGGGTTACGGCCATTTCTTCATCGAGCACAACAAGGGCCATCACCGCGACGTTGCCACCCCGATGGATCCCGCGACCTCACGTATGGGCGAAAGCATCTACAAATTCTCCACCCGCGAGATACCCGGTGCCTTCCGCCGCGCATGGGCCCTTGAAGAAGAACGTCTGTCGCGCCGGGGCAAGAGCGTTTGGAGCATAGAGAACGAAATTCTGCAGCCGATGCTGATTACCTTCGCGCTCTATGCGGGTCTGCTTGCCTTCTTCGGCCCCCTGATGCTGGTCTTCCTTCCGATCCAAATGGCGTTCGGGTGGTGGCAGCTGACTAGCGCCAACTACATTGAGCATTATGGCCTGCTGCGTGAAAAACTGCCCAATGGCCGCTACGAGCACCAGAAACCGCACCACTCGTGGAACTCGAACCACATCGTGTCGAACCTGATCTTGTTCCATTTGCAGCGCCACTCGGATCACCACGCGCATCCGACGCGGTCCTACCAATCGCTGCGCGACTTCAAGGATCTGCCGACGCTGCCCTCGGGCTATCCGGGCATGTTCTTCATCGCGTTGATCCCAAGTTGGTTCAGGTCGGCCATGGACTCGCGCGTGGTAGATTGGGCCCATGGCGATCTGAGCAAGATCCAGATCGAGGATGGCAAGCACGCGCTTTACGAACGCAAGTTTGGTACGGTCGGCACCGACGCAAAGCCCGGCTTGGTTGCTGCCGAGTAAACCGCCAACTTCCGCACCGCTCTCGCTTGCCAAACGATGCGGACACCCGACACCACAGCCCTGAGCCACTCGACTCGTTTCAATCGTCGGGCGGCCAGCGGCTGGCCATGTGGGGCGGTCAGGCCGTGCGATAGGGCAGAGGTTGCGCGCCGATTACGGAAAAAACCAGGGATAGCTGCCATTCGGCCCAGCAATGTCAGATCGGCGGAAAAGGAGGAAAAAGGAACATGGCCAAGTACCAGTGTCCTGGTTGTAAATACACCTATGACGAAACGCTGGGCCATCCGCATGAAGGATTTCCCGCAGGCACTGCTTGGGCCAACGTGCCCGACGAATGGGCTTGCCCCGATTGCGCAGTGCGCGACAAGGTCGACTTCGAATTGATCGGCGAAGCGCCGGCCGCTACGACGCCGGCCACTCAGGCCGTCGAGTTTGCCGGGACGGCACGTAGCGCGGTCCCGGTCACCGACACGGCCGTTATCGAAAAGCCCGCCAGCCCGATGTCGAAACCGGCGGCGCGGATGGCCGCCGTACCGCAGGCCGCGGAGGCTTTGCCCCCCCAATTGTTCAGCCTGCAAAGCGAGCCCGGCTTTGCCGAAAACAAGCCCTTTGTGAAATGGGTCTGCATCACCTGCGGGCATATCTACGACGAGGCACTCGGCGACCCTTCCGGGGGCATCGCTGCAGGAACCCGGTTCGAAGAGATTCCCGAGGATTGGTGTTGCCCGGAGTGCGGCGCCACCAAGAAAGATTACGCGCTTTGCCAGGAAACCTAGTCAACTCGTGTTGGCAAAGGGTATCGGGCCGATCAGGCCCGCCATGGAGGTCATTGTGAATATTCACGCCGATCCGAACGACATTCCATTGGTGGATACCAGATCTACCGTTGCGGATGTTTTTGCGAAGCAACGGGAGGCGGGCTGGGCGCGTCGCTCGGATTTCGACCGCAAGGCACGCATCGCGGCGCTGAACCGGCTGAGGGAAGTCCTGCAGCGGCGCGAGACGGACATCATCGCGGCTCTTTATGCGGATTTCCGTAAGCCCGAGAGCGAGGTGAGGCTGACCGAAATCCTGCCGGTGCTGCAGGAGATCGCGCACACCAAACGCCACTTGAAGGGCTGGATGCGATCGCGCCGGGCAGCGGCCACGCTGGGTGTTTTCGGCACCAGGGCCAGGATCCGACCCGAGCCGAAAGGGATCTGTCTGATTATTGCGCCGTGGAATTATCCGTTGAATCTAGCCTTCGGGCCGCTGGTCTCGGCATTGGCGGCCGGCAACAGCGCGATCATCAAGCCGTCGGAACTGACGCCTGCTACCTCCACCCTGATTGCGGATATAGTGGCCGAAACGTTTTCGCCCGATCTGGTGGCGGTGGTCGAGGGCGATGCAGCGGTCGCGCAGGAGTTGCTGGCACTACCGTTCGACCACATCTTCTTCACCGGCAGCCCGCAGGTGGGCAAGCTGGTGATGGAAGCGGCGGCGAAATCACTGGCCTCGGTTACCTTGGAACTGGGAGGCAAGTCGCCCACCATCGTTGGCCCCACTGCCAACCTGAAAAAGGCCGCGCGTAATATTGTCTGGGGCAAGTTTGCCAACAACGGCCAGACCTGCATTGCGCCCGACCACGTGTTCGTGCATCGCGACATTGCGCAAGAGTTCAACGAGACGGTGATGGCGGAAATCGGTCGCGTCTATGGCAAGACGCCCGAGGTGCAGAAGATGACGCCCGACTATTGCCGTATCGTGAATGACCGGCATTTCAACCGGGTCGCCGGCCTGATCGAGGATGCCCGTGCCAAAAGCGCGCGGATACTGCTGGGCGGGCAGACGGATGCGGTGCAGAAATTCGTGGCGCCCACGCTGATCAGCCAGATCACCCCCGAGATGGCGATTTCGCGCGAGGAACTGTTCGGCCCGATCCTGCCGATCATCGAATATGACGATATCGACAAGGTGATTGATCAGATTAACGCCAATCCGAAACCGCTGGCGCTTTATGTCTTCGACAATAGCCGGGCTTTTGCCGAGGACATCATCACGCGCACCAGTTCCGGCGCGGTGGGGATCAACCTTACCGTCGTGCATTTCCTGCATCCCAATTTGCCCTTTGGCGGGGTGAACAACTCGGGCATCGGTGCGGCCCACGGAGTCTTTGGCTTTCGGGCATTTTCGCATGAGAAGGCCGTCCTGCAGGACCGCTACTCGATCGTCCACATGCTGTTCCCGCCCTATACAGGTTTTGTGAAGCGGCTCATCAGGCTTGTCGTCAAGGTGCTGGGGTAACTGGTTCGATGGAACAACGATCTGAAAGTCACGGAACGTACGACTACATCATCGTGGGAGCCGGCTCGGCAGGCTGCGTGCTTGCAAATAGGCTGTCCGCAGATCCCGCGAAGCGCATCCTCTTGCTGGAGGCGGGACCGCGAGACAAGAGCGCGCTGATCCATACGCCGATCGGCATCGCGCTGCTGGCCAACAGCAAGAAACTGAATTGGGCCTTCAATACCGAACCCCAGCAGCATCTGAACGCCCGCCGCCTGTTTTGGCCGCGCGGCAAGACGCTGGGCGGGTCCAGCTCGATCAACGCGATGGTCTATATGCGCGGCCACAAGGCGGATTACGACGGTTGGGAAGTCGCCTCTGGCACCTCGGTCTGGGGCTGGGACCGTGTCCGCGCCCTGTTCAAGCGACTGGAAAACAATCAACGATTCGGTAATTCAGAATACCACGGGACGGGTGGTGAACTGTTTGTCAGCGAATTGCAGACGGTCAACCCGCTCAGCCGATCCTTCGTCAAGGCGGGGCGCGAACTGCAGATCCAGCATAATGATGATTTCAACGGCGAGCGTCAGGAAGGGGTCGGCCTTTATCAGGTTACCCAGAACCGCGGGCGGCGCTGGAGTTCGGCAAAGGCGTTTCTGGAAAGCGCGCTGGACCGGCCGAATCTGGAGGTCATCACCGATGCGCGGGTGACCCGCGTGGTGATGGACGGGCGGCGCGCGATCGGCGTGTCCTACAGGCGGAACAACAAATACAAGCAGGCGCGGCTGAACCCTGCGGGTGAGGTTCTGCTGTCTGGCGGCGCGGTGAATTCGCCGCAGATATTGATGCTCTCGGGCGTCGGCGCAGCGGAGGAGCTGAAGGAACACGGCATTCCGGTGCTGCATGACCTGCCCGCCGTGGGCAAGAACCTGCAGGACCATCTGGACATCACGCTGATGAACGCGGCCAGTTCGCGTCAACCGATCGGAGTGGCACTCAGCTTCCCGCCGCGCGCGGTGGCGGGGCTGTTTTCCTATATCTTCCGCCGCAAGGGGTTTCTGACCAGCAACGTCGCGGAATCGGGCGGCTTCGTTAAAAGCACGCCCGAGCGCGACCGGCCGAACCTGCAATTCCACTTCCTCCCGACCTATCTGAACGACCATGGACGCAAGATCACCTACGGTTATGGCTTTACCCTGCACATCTGCGACCTGCTGCCGAAAAGCCGGGGCAGGATCGGTCTGAAAAGCCCCGATCCCCTGGATGATCCGCTGATCGACCCGAAATACCTCGATGACCCGGAGGATATGAAAACCATGATCGCGGGGGTCAAGATCGGCAGGCGCATCTTCGACGCGCCTGCCATGGCTGTTCATTCCCGGCGCGAGGTTTTGCCCGGTCCCGCGGTTCAGAGCGATGACGAAATCGCCGCCGATATCCGCAAGCGGGCCGAGACGATCTATCACCCGGTCGGAACCTGCCGGATGGGCGCCGATCCGGCGTCGGTGGTCGATCCGCAGCTTCGGGTGCGCGGTATCGAGGGGCTGCGGGTGATCGACGCCTCGATCATGCCGACGCTGGTGGCGGGCAACACCAATGCGCCGACCATCATGATCGCGGAAAATGCTGCTGACATGATTTTGGGGAAGATCCATATTTAGGCTGTGTCGCAGAATATTTCCAGCAAAGCTGTCAATCCGTGTGAAATATGCCGATCCGGCGGGTGTGACTCCAACCGAGTTCGGATGAAAAGCCTACGTCCGACGCTCTCGTCGACGAAGCCTCGCCATGCCGCAAGATCGTCGAAGTCGCGCGACGCGCGCAGCAACAGGGCGTCGGCGAGCGCCCTCTTGAGATGGCCATGCGCGCTCTCGATCGAACCATTCTCATGCGACACTCCGCGATTGTTGCGGGTCGGTGTCATGCCGTAATAGCCGCAGAATGCCTCGTAGCGTGTCGTCAAATCCTCCTTGGCGTCGGCGCCGAGATTGCGGAACGCCGCCGAAAGGCTGTCGCTTCGGTGCTGCTCGGGAACCCCGCCCAGCGACCACAGGGCGTTCTGCAACCCTTCCGCCAGCGCGACAAAGCTCTCGCCACCGAGCACGACATGGGCGTGTTCGAAGCCGGAAAACGGCAGACGGAAGTGATAGAACCGGCAGTCCAGCAACTGGCCGGCGACGGTGATCCGCGACCTCGGTGAAGTCTGACAAGCCCATGCGACCCGGCGGATGCTCCTGGCGGAAGATCACCTCCCGGTCCGGGCCGTTCACCGCGCGCCACGCCCTGATCCGCCGTTCAAGCGTCCGCCGCTTCCCGGAGCCCAGTTCCGGGTGCCGACGGCATAGTTCCTCGAACACGGCGATCGGCCGCAATCCGGGGCGGCCTTCAGCATGGGGAGGACGTCGTTCTCCCAGACGTCGACGAATGGATCGGCGCGGCGACGTTCGCGGGGCGCCTGTTTTTGGGTTGGAAGTCGGGGATCCTTCTCGAACCGGTAGGCGGCGGAGGTGCTGAATCCGGCCTTCGCAGCGGCAATGGCTGGCGAATGGTTGCGGCGCAAGTTCATGAAAAGCCTCATTTGTTGATCGGTGACGTGTCGGTCAGCCAAGGAATTGGGGTCCTCTCGAAAGAGAAAACCGATCCTTGACCAGCCGCCGTTACCGCCAAATGAGGCCCTTCGGGCGCCCACGCCGCTGCTGGGGTAACTCCGGTCGGGCTACGCCCTCCCTTCGTCACCCCAGCAGCGGCGCATTCTCATCCTGATTGTCGCGGGATTCCCATCTTGATTGTCGCGCCGCACGACCCGGACATCATCATGAGATGCTCGACGACCTTGGAAAGGACCATGACCCCAGCGATGACATCAGAAAGGAACTTGACACGGACCCGCAATTAAAGGGCCGAATAACGGTAAATGTGGCTTGGACATTCTGGTCGTCATCACGCAACGACTCTGGTCTGTCCCCGCATTCTGGAAAGCAGGGCAGCGATCTCCCCGGCCGGTCGCGCTGGGCTGAACAGATAGCCCTGCACCTCGGTGCAGCCTTCGGCTCGTAGCGCAGCAAGCTGCTCCTCCGTCTCGACGCCCTCGGCGGTCGTGATCATGCCAAGGTTCACCCCGAGCCCCATCATAGCCCGCACGATCGCCAAGGAATCGGCCCGATCCGGCAAACCTAGAGTGAAAGACTTGTCGATCTTGATCTTGTCGAACGGGAATTTCCGCAGGTAGCCCAACGAAGAGTAGCCTGTCCCGAAATCATCCATGGCGATGCTGAGTCCGAGTTGTCGAAGCTCATACAGGACCGCGATGGTCGCCTCCGTATCCTGCAACAACGCGGTCTCGGTGATCTCAATTTCAAGCCGGCTTGCAGGCAGTCCCGAATGACCCAAGGCTGCCACGACATCGAGGGATAACCTGTTACTCCTAAATTGAAGAGAAGATACGTTAACGGCGAGTTTCAGGTGATCGGGCCATCCCATGGCGTCCGAACACGCCTGTTTCAGCACCCAGGCTCCGATTTCGTTGATCAATCCGATCTCTTCCGCAAGCGGTATGAAATTGTCGGGCCCAACCATGCCGCGCACGGGGTGTCGCCAGCGCAGCAGCGCCTCGAAGCTGCTGACCTCGTTCGTCTGAAGGTTGACGAGAGGCTGATAGAACACCTCGAACTCCTCCCGCGCCAGAGCCTTGCGGAGATCGACCTCAAGCGCTCGACGAGCTTGCATTCTCTCGTCCATCCAGGCTTCGAAAAAGAAGTACTTGCCCCGGCCATCCGCCTTGGCTCGATAAAGAGCCATATCGGCCTTCTTCAGAAGCTGGTCTGGGTCGTGACCATCGGTGGGCGCCACGGCGATGCCGACGCTCGCTCCGATCATGAGCTGATGGTCGCCGATGTCGTAGGGCGTGCTGAGCGTCTCGATGATTCGTTGCGCCAGCACGGCCAAGTCGTCCGGCTGACCCACGGCCAACACAACTGCAAACTCGTCTCCCCCAAGGCGGGCGACAAAGGCGTCGTCACGCATGCTCGCGCGCAACCGATCCGCGACAGCGACCAGCAACCGGTCCCCGATCGCGTGGCCAAGCATATCGTTCACGGCCTTGAAACCATCCAGGTCAAGGTAGATAACGGCGAGCTGTTCGCCCCGGCGCGCTCGCTTGAGCGCCTGCTCGGCCTCTAGACGGAACAGCACCCGGTTGGGCAAGCCCGTGAGCGCGTCGTGATGCGCCATATGCGCGATCCTCGCATCCGCCGCGCGACGTTCGCTGATGTCCTCGAAGGTCGCGACCCAGCCACCATTCTCCGTTGGTACGGCCGAGATCGAGATCGTGCGGCCATCCGCGAGCCGCTGCTCAGGTAGCAGACGCTCATCCCTCGCGAGAGCAGCCTTTATCGTCGCGTAAGCTTCCACAAGGTCGCATTCCCAATCGTGGCCCACGCATTCCGGCTCGGCAACGCGGTGGATGGGAGTTCCGGGCTCGATGGCCTCGGCGGGGAGACCGTAAATATCCTGAAAGCGGCTGTTGCAGACGACAAGCCGGTCATCGGCGTCGTACATGCAAAGCCCCTGCGACATGTTCGCCATGGCCGAATTCAGTAGATTTGATTTAAACTGGACGTCCAGGCCACGCTCATGGAACTGGCGGAGCGTTCGGGCCAACGCTCCGATCTCATGTTTGCGGCCTTCATACTCGGGCAAAAACTCCATCCCCGGATATGCGTCAGCAGATGTTTCGGGCCGCTCGATAGCCGAGGAAGTCCGGGCAAGCGGCGTTTCGCCGGTGCGTAACCGTTCCATGGCAGCGGTGAGCAATTCGATTGGCCTCAACATGCTCCTATCGACGAAGTACCCGATGGCAAGCCCGATCATCAACGCCGCCATCACGGCGCAGGAACCGAGAACGAGAGTTAAGTCAATGGCGGCCAAGTGACGATCGGACAGCGCCATGATGCCGTCCGGCTCAGGTTTGGACGCAAGTTCCAGGAAGCTCGACCGAATGTCGTTTCGCGTGAGGATAAGGTTAGTGACAGCTACCGCCCCGAGAAGCGGTCCAAGTACGCAGAGGAGCGCCACGGATCCAAGAACAGTTTGCCGAAGATTAAGGTGCATTTTACTCGTTACAGACATTGCCAGCCGTTGGCTAATATTAGGCTGTCGTTACGAAAGGAAGTATTAAAGCCGGTTGACGATGTGTGGACACTCACAAATCTTTCAGGCCGCTATGATCTAGCCCGTCTTATTCGCCAGATGGCACCGGAGAGGCTGGCGAGCGTGGTGTAAAGCGCTGATGCGGCGTAGGATTCGGTTGCGAAGCCAACCCCATCACCTTCAACCGCGAACGCCACGCCCGCCATGACCGATGATACGATTCTGCCCTTCTCATTTCCAGCCGTTCACACCAAGAAAATTACAGCTGCCTTCGATGGCGGTCGCCTGACCTCGAATGGGGGCGTGATGCTTCTGGCGATGGCCGAGCGGCGTCTCGGTTTGGCCGACAAGTTGGCCCGGATGTTCCCGGATCGGCGCGACCCGACGCGGGTCGTGCACAGCCTTGTCGATATGTTCCGCGCTCGCATGTTTGCGATCTGCTGCGGCTACGAGGACGCCGACGATCTCGACCATCTGCGGTCCGATCCGGCGTTCAAGCTGGCCTGCGGACGGCTGCCGGACAGCGGTCGCGATCTGTGTTCTCAACCGACGCTGTCGCGCCTGGAGAATGCTCCACGCCTGCGCGACGTGATCCGCCTGACCTACACTTTGGTCGACGCATGGATGGATAAAGCCGTAACCGCGCGGCCACGTGGATTTGGATCACTCAAATACCAAAATGCTGGAACAGAAGCGGGGACGGCAACCCTGGGGGAGGTGTGATTGTCGTCTCAGTCAAATGCGACGCCAATCCGTTTCTCTTTTCGCCATTTGACATGACACGGTCGGCTTAGCTGATCTGCCTCTATAACCAGTCTGAACTCGTGAGGAATGCCTAGCGGACTTTCGACGTCCAGGGCGGCGCCGCTCGCCGACAAGTTCCGCACGGTACAGCTAATACCACCCCCACCGAATTCTATCGTCCCGGCTTTCAGCACGCGATGTCGAGGCGCGGTACGTTTGTTGTCCATAGGCGGACCATAGCCGAAAATTCTTAGAAATTCGCAAAGGTCATAGTCGACCCGCATGAGCATGGGTCATCGACGGGACGTGGTGACGGGAAGACCAAAGCCAGCTCTGTGAACCGTTCCTCGGCGGCGTAGGCCAAGGGTGCAGAAGTCTTGAGGCCATTCGACACTGACTAAAGATACTACACGCCCTCAAATCGAGCCAGATCTGGACTGCGTCTCCCCAATATTCCCCGACTTACATCGCCTCATTTACAAAGCGTTAACCTCAATCCGTAGCGGCAACTTAGCCGGGAAGCATCATCGTGACAGCAACCCGATGGAACTTTCGAGATCGAAATGGCGGCGCAACACAACCGGGCAAGAATGTTCGCGGTACTGAGCGCGACCAACGAAGCGATCTTACGGAGCACTTCCGAACAAGATCTCTATCAAGATGTTTGTAATGCTGCGGTTGATGGCGGCAAATTTCTGGGCACGGCCATTTTCCTGATCGAGGACGACTCTTCGTGGTTCCGGATGGCCGCTGGGGCCGGTCCCTTCGTTCATTTGATCGAGCAACTTCGTTTTTCTTCTGATGCCACCATTCCGCACGGTCAGGGACTCGGTGGCGAGGCGTTTCGCACGGCCAGACCGTGCATTAGCAGCGATGTTCTCAACGATCCCAGAACCCAACCGTGGAAGGAACTGGCCGCGAGCGCGGGCCTGACGGCGAGTGCCGTGCTGCCTCTCCTTCGAGACGGCCAAGCGGACAAGACATTGGCACGATAGCCCAATTCCCATCAGATCTGGAGCCGGCCTACCCCTATTGAGAAATGGAGAAGCGGTTGGCGTCCTGCTCTTCCTGTCGAGCGAAACGGATGTGTTTACCCCAGAATTTATGAAGCTGCTGGGGCGGCTTGCTGACAACGTATCATTCGCGATGGAAATGCTGGAGCGTGAGGACGCCCGACGCGCTGCAGAGCAAGCTAAGGACCGGCTGACGCGGATGCCCCGTCAACGACTTCATGACCAAGAACGGAAGCATCCGCGACGACGGCCGCATGATGCGCGACATGTACCTTTTGCAGACCAAGAAGCCGTCGGAATCGAAGGGCGAGTGGGACCTGATGAACGCCGCCGCGACCATTCCGGCTGAGGTAGCGTATCGGTCGCTCGCGGACCCGCCCAATGGCGCCGAGCACCTTCCCGTCCCTCTTGATGGGAATGCGGGAAACGACTCTGTCTCCGCCGCGCATGCGCTGAATTTTCCCGACCTCGGCCTTGCCCGTGGCCACGATCTCATGCAGTCGCGTGTTGTCGATGACGGTCTCGACCGGGCGTCCGTTTCCTTCGCCGGCCTTCAGCCCGAAAAACGCTTCGTGGATCGGAGAAATGTAGACGATCTTGGCCTTGTCATCGACGATCGTCATGGCGTCGAACGGATCCGTCAGCAGGTGCTGCAGGATGTCTCAGGAGAAATCGACGCTGCCGATGAAGCTGAGAAGTGCGTCGCCCGGCGTTTCGCTGAGAACGAGCATCTCTCTGGACCCGGCCGGAGTGACCAGCACCATGTAGATCTTGCGATCGAGATTCAGCGTCGTGATGCGCCGCTCGCGGGCCTCGGCCATCCATGCCTGATCTGCGGTCAACGAATTCAGACGTGGATCGGAGCCCACGCCGACCGAAGCGATTACACGAGCCGCAGCGTCGAAGAGAAGCACACCGGCAATCGTGGCGGTAATCGGATTAGGCATTTCCTCAGTGTCCTTGTTGAGGACACGTGAGCACAGTGAGGACGCCGCTCAAGAAACTTTGCCGCTCCTGAGGACACAAATTTAAGAGGCTCCAAAGGCTACCCCTGCAAAACAAGGAGTTCCACGACCCAGGAGCAGCAGCGGCGAAATGGCACGGGTGTTGCTGATGTCTGGATAGCAGCAACGCCCATGAAGGCAGTTCTCGAATGCTGCATTGCGAGATAGGATGAAACCGTACTTAACTCTCCATCACCCTGCGAGCGCGCAGCGCTACTACAGCGAACGGATGTGGCGCGAAGACACCTTCTACAGTCTGCTCACCAGTCATGCGACCGAGCGGCCTGATGCCGTGGCGCTGCAGGATGCTCGCCAAACGCTGACGTGGGGTGAGCTCAAGCGTTGGACGGACGGTGTCGCGGCAGATCTGCGCGAATACGGGCTGGTCGGCAGCGACCGCGTGATGATGTGGTTGTCCAACCGCATCGAGGCGGTCGTCATGTTCCTCGCCTGCGCGCGTGAAGGGATCGCCTGCAACCCCTCGGTCCACAAGACCTACACATGCGCCGAGGTCGGCGACCTTCTCAACACGCTGTCGGCGCGGGCGCTTCTGACTGAAGACGGTTGGGGGACCGACCGTGCGACCGTCGACTACGGCTGGTTTCTATCCGGAGATCTTGGCGTCATGGACGCCAAAGGCAATCTCCGCATCGAGGGGCGCCTCAAGGACCTGATAATCCGGGGCGGCCACAACATCTATCCGTCGCACTGGCTTCTTTCTTACTTATCGCGGCCATGCGGACAGCCAACGTGCGTGGCACACGCTTTGCTGACTACCAAAAAATAATGACTTCGGGAGGGTTACATGAAGAGTTGGTCGGCAATCGTTGGCGCTCTGATCCTAAGCTCGCTACCTATGGCTGTGTTGGCTGATACGTACCCGTCAAAGCCGATACGGTTGATTATCCCATTTGCTGCGGGTGGCCCGACAGACGCGCTTGGGCGAACGTTCGCTAAGGAACTCGGGGAAGTACTTGGACAAACAGTCGTCGTCGAGAACAGAACTGGCGCGGGCGGAAACATTGGAACGGACGCCGTCGCCAAGTCCCCTCCAGACGGCTACACGATCGGCTTCGGCACGAATGGACCGCTCGCAGGCAATGTCACGCTCTTCAAGTCGCTGCCTTATGATCCGACCACGGCATTCGCCCCAATCACCCGCATCGCGTTCGTATCGAACTTAATCGCAGTGCATCCTGCTCTGGGTGTGAAAACGTTGAGCGAACTGATTGAGTTGATTCGAAGAGAGCCCAACAAGCACAATTTCGCGCACGGAGGCTCAGGCACTACACAGCATCTCGGCGGAGAGCTGTTCAAATCGATGGCGCAGCTGCAGATGAGCGGTGTGGCTTATCGTGGCGAAGGGCCCGCGCTTAATGACGTTATTGCGGGTCATGTCCCGATCATCTTTTTGAGTCTTGCGACCGGCATCCCCATCGTGCAGTCGGGTCACCTCATCGCGCTGGCGGTGACTTCGAAGGATCGCATTCCGGCTCTCGCTAACATTCCGACGGTGGCTGAAGCTGCCCTGCCAGGGTATGTTGCAACAGCTTGGTACGCGCTGCTCGCGCCTGCCGGTACTCCACAGCAAATAGTTGAGAAGCTGAATGCCGCTTCTCGCAAGGCCATGGAGTCTCCTGGGACGAAGAAGCTTCTCGATCAAGCCGGAGCGATTACTGCCCCCACCACACCCGGCGAGCTTGGCGAGTTCATCAAGAGTGAAATCAGTCGTTGGAAGCCAATCATTGAGATGTCTGGCGCCAAAGTCGACTGACGAGCCGGTAGGACTTCTTGCGCGTCCAACCCCAAATGTGCTCGCACTCCCGAAACTAACGACGCTGGTACTTTTATTGCTCAGGCTTTCACAAAGAGAACTTGAAGCACCGTGTTGCATTGCGAGATAGGGATGAAACCGTACTTAACCCTCCATCACCCTGCGAGTGCGCAGCGCTACTACAGCGAGCGGATGTGGCGCGAGGACACTTTCTATAGTTTGTTGACCCGTCATGCGACGGAGCAACCTGATGCCGTAGCGTTGCAGGATGCGCGCCGGGCGTTGACGTGGAGCGAGCTCAAGCGTTGGACGGACGGTGTCGCGGCCGATCTGCGCGAATACGGTTTGGGCGGTGGCGACCGTGTGATGATGTGGCTCTCGAACCGCGCGGAGGCAGTCGTCATGTTCCTGGCTTGCGTCCGCGAAGGGGTCGCCTGCAATCCGTCCGTCCACAAGACCTATACATGCGCCGAGGTCGGAGAACTACTCACGACACTTTCGGCGCGTGCGCTTCTGACCGAAGACGGTTGGGGAACCGATCGTGCGACCGTCGACTTCGATGCCGCGCTTGTCCGGATCAAAAGCCTCAAGGTCGTTTACACGCCGAAGGCCTTTCCTGCGCCTGCGCGCAACAACACTCCGCCTTGCACGGACCCCGACAAGGTCGCGTATCTCGCTTTCACTTCAGGGACGACGGGCACGCCGAAGTGCGTCATGCATTCCGACAACACGCTGCTCGCAAATGCACGCGATCTCGTCGCCGACTGGAAGCGCGGTCCTGAGACTGTGATCCTGTCGCTCTCTCCGTTGTCGCATCACATCGCTTGGGTAGGCGTGGCGCAATGGCTGCTCACCGGCGGCCGGTTCGTTACGGCCGATCCGCCGGAAGGCATGAGTCGGGTCGACTGGATTGAGACGACGGGCGCAAACTACGTCCTCGGCGTACCGACCCATGCGATGGACGTCCTCGGAGAGCAGCAGGAAGCCGGTATCGAGAGGCTCGGCTCCGTCGAGACGTTCTACATGGCCGGGTCGCCGATCCCGCCGAGCGTGGCGGCCGCGTTCGTCAGCCAGGGCATCAAGCCGCAGAACGTCTACGGCATGACGGAGAACTCCTCGCATCAGTACACGCATCCGGACGACGATGCCGAGACCATCGTCAATACATGCGGACGGGGGGGGCGATCCTACGAAGTGAAGTTGTTCGATACGGGCGATCCGGACAAGGAAGTCGCTCCCGGCGAGGTCGGTCATATCGGTGGGAGGGGCGCTGCATTGATGCTCGGATATCTGGGCAACCAGACGGCAACCGAAGGAAGCTTCAACAGCGACGGCTGGTTTCTATCTGGAGATCTTGGCGTCATGGACGCCAAAGGCAATCTCCGCATCGAGGGGCGTCTCAAGGACCTGATAATCCGGGGCGGCCACAATATCTATCCGTCGCACATCGAGGCGATGGCCGTCCGCCATCCCGCGGCTGGACGCGTCGCGGCTTTCCCAGTGGCAGACGATCGGCTCGGCGAGCGCGTGTGCATCGCGGTGTCGGGCACGGTCGAGGCGGCCGACCTGATGGATCATCTCCGCAGCGAAGGACTGTCCAAATACGACATGCCTGAATACTTCCTGCGCGTCGGCGAGTTTCCTCTGACGGCGAGCGGGAAGATCCTCAAGCGCGAACTGGTTCTTCAGGTGCAGCGCAATCAACTTCATCCGCAGCAGATCCGGACGACGCCGTCGTCACGCAGCGCGTGACCCAGAACGAACAGGAAAAGCTGAATCAGATGCGTCCACTGGAAGACATCCGCGTCCTTGATTTCAGCACGCTGTTGCCCGGCCCCTTCGCGAGTCTGATGCTGGCGGAGGCCGGCGCCCAAGTCGTGAAGATCGAGCGGCCCGGCCGCGGCGACGAGATGCGGAGCTACGTGCCGAAATTCGGCGAAGACAGCGTCAATTTCGCGCTGCTCAACGCCGGCAAGCAGAGCATCGCCATCGACCTCAAGGCGCGTGATGCCGTGGAACGGCTGAGCCCTCTGATTGCGGAAGCCGACATCGTGATCGAGCAGTTTCGGCCCGGGGTAATGGACCGGTTAGGTCTGGGATATGCGGCTCTCAGGGAGATCAACTCTCGCCTAATCTATTGCGCCATCAGCGGTTGGGGACAGAATGGTCCGAAGGCGATGGTCGCGGCGCACGACCTCAACTACCTCGCCGAGTCAGGAATTCTCGGCTTGAGCGTAGGCGCCGATGGGGCACCGGTGATCCCGCCGGTGTTGATCGCCGATATCGCCGGTGGCGCTTATCCCGCGGTGACCAATATCTTGCTGGCGTTACGCCGGCGCGACAAGAGCGGCGTGGGGGCCTATCTCGACGTCTCGATGGGCGAGAACCTGCTGACGCTGGCCTATTGGGGACTCGGCAGCGGCTTCGCGGCGGACGAATGGCCAGGCGGCAGCGACGCGCTGGTGACCGGCGGCAGCCCGCGATACCAGATCTACCGCACGTCGGACAACCGCCATCTCGCCGTCGCGCCGATCGAAGACAGGTTTTGGGAGAACTTCTGCTCGACTATCGGCCTCGCTCCCGAAATGCGTGCTCCGGAAGCGGACGAAGGCGACGCAATCGACGCGGTCGGCGAGATCATCGCGACGAAGACCGCAGCCGAGTGGACGTCGATCTTCGCGGGCAAGGACGTGTGCTGCTCGATCATTGCTAGTCTGAAGGATGCGGTCGCGGATCCTCATGTCGCCGCGCGCGGGCTGCTGTCGCGCAAAATCCTGGTCGAAGGGCGCTCGATCCCTGCGCTGCCGGTACCGTTAAGCGAGCAATTCCGTGGTTCGAACGAATCCACACCACCGCGGCTCGGCGCGGATACCGCCAAGATCCTGGCGAACTAGGACGATCCGGATGCGAGCTTTTCACGTTGTCGTGCACGGCGTGCCATCAAGTCTTCGGTGCAATGAAATCCCGGGCGTCGCGCCCGGCGGCGGCCATATCCGCATCGGAGTCCGTGCGGCTGGCATCAATTTCTCGGACGCATTGGTGGTGTCTAGCAAAAATCAAGTGCTGCCCAAGCGTCCCCGTTTCGGCGAACACAACGACGCCGTGCTCCGCTATCTGCCCGACGGTCTCTGAAATCAAGAACTCAGTGGAAAGGAAACACCCATGACCTTCAGCACCATCCTGTACGAAGAAGACGGTCCGGTCGGCACCATCACGCTGAACCGCCCCGACGATGGCAACATGTTCACCGTCGACATGTGTCATGAGATCCGTGATTGCATCAACGAGATCCGCCGCGAGACGCGTACGCGCGTGATCGTAATCACCGGCGCGGGCGACAGGTTCTTCTGCATCGGCGGCCGCAAGGAAGGCATGGAGAAGACCATGCTTTATGCCGGTGTTTTGCCGACTCTAGAAATGTACGAATCTATCGACCGCCTGCAGAAGCCGGTGATCGCCAGCGTCAACGGTTTTGCGGTTGGCGGCGGCAACGTGCTACAGGTGGTATGCGATCTCACGATCGCCAAGGAGAGCGCGGTATTCCGGCAGGTGGGGCCGATGATGGGATCATTCGATGCGGGTTACGGCACCTGGTATCTCGAAGATCTGGTCGGTAAGAAGAAGGCCAAGGAGATGTGGTTTCGCAACCCCAAGATATCCGCGGCTGAGGCGCTCGAGATCGGACTGATCAACAAGGTGGTGCCCGACGACAAGCTGAAGGAAGAAACCCGCAAGTTCGCGATGGAGGTGGCTGAGCGCGGTCCGTTCGCTCTGGCTTCGATCAAAGGAGCGTTCAATGCACGGCATGGCGGCGTATCCGGACTGGCCCGCGTGTCGCACGATCTTCTTCTTCGGCCATATCTCGAAACCGACGAAAGCCACGAATTGTCAGCATCCTTTGCGGGGAAGCGCAAGCCGGACACCAGCAAGTTCGGAAAGTAGCCATGCCTGTCGAACTCACGACACTCGACGACTGCGCTCTGCTGCGCCTGAACAGGCCGGAGGCGCTGAACGCCCTTTCGTTCGGCGTGCTCAAGGAAATCTCGGGCGCGCTCACCGAAGTGGCGACATGGAAGGTTCGCGCGCTGATTGTCACCGGTGCCGGCGAGAAGGCGTTCTGCGCTGGCGCCGACATCAAGGAGCTCGGCGGTCGGCCGCTGATCGAGTGCAAGCGGGGCGCCGAACTAGGCCAGGCCGCCTTCGCGAAGCTCGACAGGCTTCCGTTCGCCTCCATCGCAGCCATCAATGGCTTCGCCTTCGGCGGCGGTCTGGAATTGGCGTTGGCCTGCACGTTCCGGCTCGGAACTCCGAGCGTGAAGCTCGGCCTTCCGGAGATCAAGCTTGGTCTGATTCCCGGATACGGTGGCACGCAGCGTCTGCCTCGGCTGATCGGCGAGGCGCGGGCTATGGAGATGATCATGCTCGGTCGCACCGTCGCCGCCGAAGAGGCCGTGCGTATCGGTCTGCTGCACCGGATCGTGGAAGGCAACGTCGTCGATGCCGCATTGGCTTTCGCGCATGAGTTTTCCTCCTACAGTCTTCTCGCTCAGCAGTTGGTGCGCGAAGCGGTGTCCCGCGCGTTGGACGTGCCGATCCATGAAGGACTAAAGATCGAGGCGGATCTCTCGACGCTGGCCTACGGCACGGCGGATGCCGTGGAAGGCATGTCGGCGTTCACCGAGAAGCGGAAACCGGAGTTCAAGGATGCGTAGCGGCCAGATCATAGTCACCGGCGCGAGCCGCGGCATCGGGGAGGCCATCGCGGCCGAACTCGACCGTCGTGGCTTTGCGGTCGTTGGCCTGTCGCGCAGCGGCGTCAGCGCCGTGGGCACTGGCTACGCCTGCGACATGACCGAAGAGCGGGCCATCGCGGACGCGATCGCCAAGGTCGCTGCCGAGGGGCCGCTCATCGGACTCGTCAACAACGCCGGCGCCCACGAAGGCAAACGGAGCGCCGAGCTGTCGCTCGCCGATTTCGAGACCACAATGCGGCTGAACGCCTCGGCGGTCATGGTTGCATGCCGCGAGAGCTACCCGCACCTGAAAGCCGCAGGCGACGCGCTGATCGTCAACATCGGTTCTTTCTTCGACAAGCTCGCGGTCATCGACAATCTCGCCTATTGCGCGTCGAAAGCCGCGGTGGGCGCGATCACGCGGTGCCTCGCGGCCGAATGGGCGCGCGACGGGATCCGTGTGCTCGACGTCGCCCCCGGATACATCGAGACCGATCTCAACCGCGATTTCCTCGCCAGCGAGAAGACCCAGGCCTGGCTGAAACGCCGCGTCCCGGCGGGCCGAGCGGGATCGCCCCAGGAAGTGGCGCGGCTCGTTGGGGCGCTCTACGCGGAGAACATTGCGTTCCTGACGGGCGAGACGATCTACATCGACGGCGGCCAGGGAGCCAATCACTAGATGTCAATTTTCGACCAACTTGACCACAACCGCAATTGGGGCGAGGATGATAAGCTGGTCCTGTCCCAGGTCGACCGGCTGTGCGCCGACTTGATCGCTCCGAATGCGGAGCACACCGACGCGACGGGCAAATTTCCCTGGGCCAACGTCAAGGCGATCAACGAACTCGGCCTCAATCGGGTCTTCGTTCCGGAGGACTTCGGCGGCGCGCCCATGTCGTTCCGCCTGTACCTCGCGATCGTCAAGCGCATCTCCGAGGCCTGTGCTGCGACCGGCATCATCTACGCGACGAACTTCCATGCGATGAAGCCGCTGATCGAGTTCGGAACGACCGAACAGAAGGCGCGCCTTCTGCCGTGCATCGCCGGGGGTGGCCTCGCTTCGCTGGCGATCACCGAGGAATCCGCCGGCTCCGACGCGACCGGCATGAAAACACGCTTCACGCCCGACGGCGACGACATCGTCATCGACGGTTCCAAGATATTCATAACCAACGGCGATGTCGCCGACCGCATCCTGCTGTTCGGGAAGTTCGCCGGGATCGAGGAGGCCAAGAAGGCCATATCGGTGCTGGTGCTGGAGAAGGGCGCACCGGGCTTCGAGGTCCTCCGCCTCGAAGACAAGATGGGGCATCGCGGTTCCTCGACGGCTGCGTTGCGCTTCGATGGCGTACGCGCGCCGCGCGCCAATCTCATCGGCGAACCTGGTGACGGTCTTCGCATCCTGCTGGCGTCGCTGAACCGCTCGCGCCCAAGCATCGCCGCGCATGCGATGGGCATCGCGATGGCGGCCTTCAACGACATGACGGCCTACATGAACGAGCGCAAGCAATCGGGACGTCGCATCGTTGATTTCCAGGCCAATCAGTTCATGCTGGCGGACCTCGCGACCGACCTCGCCATGTCGGATCGTTGGCTCGACTACTTGGCCGGGCTGATCGATTCCGGGGCGAAGGACTTCGGCGTCGAGGCTTCGATGGCCAAGATGCGCGCGTCGGACCTCGCCATGCGCGCTTCGACCGAAGCGGTGCAGATGTTCGGCGGCTACGGCTACTGCCGCGACTATCGCGTCGAGCGGCTGATGCGCGACGCCAAGATCACCCAGATTTGGGAGGGCACCAACCAGGTGCACCGACAGCTCATCGGCAGGAGTTTCGCGGCAAAATGACGAAATCAATCAAGACGGTCGGCGTCTGCGGCGCCGCGGGCACGATGGGGGCGGGCATCGCGCTGGTCGCGGCGCGTGCAGGATTCCGCACCATCTCCTACGACATGAAGAGCGATGCGCTTGAGCGCGCCACCAAACAGTCCGCGGCCTTCCTCGACAAGTCCGTCGAACGCGGCAAGCTCAAGGCGACCAAGCGCGACGTCATCGTAGGCGCCATGTCCCACACCACGGACATCGCCGAACTCGGCGGCTGCGATCTGGTCATAGAGGCGGTCTTCGAGGATCTGGCGACCAAGCGCGACCTGTTGAAGCGGCTCGACGAGGTCTGCGCCGAGGACACGATCTTCGCGTCGAACACCTCGACGCTGTCGATCACGGAAATCGCGGCAGGATCGAAGCTGCCGGCGCGTGTGGTCGGCATGCATTTCTGTCTGCCCGCGCAGTTGATGAAACTGATCGAGATGTCGCCGGGCATCCTCACGTCGGAGGAGACCTTCAATACCGCATGGGAGTGGACGAAGGCCTGCGGCCAGATCCCGGTCAAGACGCAGGACAAGCCGGGCTTCATCCTGAACGCGCTCCTGGTGCCATTCAACAACGACGCGATCCGTGTCGTCGAGGCCGGGGTCGCGAGCGCCGCCGACGTCGACAAGGCCATCAAGACGGGTCTCGGCTACAAGATGGGACCACTCGAACTGATCGATCTGATCGGGCTCGATACCCAGGTCCGTCTTTGCGAGGCGTTCTACCCGATCACCCTAGATCCGCGGGCGGCCACGCCGCCCTTGCTGAAGCGCATGGTCGCCGCGGGCCTGCTCGGACGGAAGTCCGGACGGGGTTTCTTCGACTACGAAGGCAACGCGATGCTTGGAGCTTGAGCCGATGACCTACACCATCATTCAGAACGGCCCGAGCCGGTCCTTCCCGGAAGGCGATGGGTTTCTCTCTGGAGCGTCGAAGGACAAGGGCACCGATGTCCTCGTCCTATGCAAAGCGCCGTTCGCTGCGGATCCCAGCAAGACAGCGATTCTCGTCGAACTCGGCAACGAGAGCCTCGCGCAGCATATCGGCAATGACAGCGCACATTCGAACGTCGTGGGCTTCGCGCGCTACCGCAACGGCGACGACGCGCCGTCCAAGCTCGTCGAACTGGTCCGGCCTTTATCCGCGTCTGACGCGGCAGTCGCGGCCGCCACCGAGCTCTTCACGAAAGCGGGTCTCGAAGTCGTGGTCTCCGCGGATCAGATCGGCCGGATCGTCAACCGGCTGGTGATCCCGAAGTACAACGCGGCCTTGCGATTCCTCGACGAGCGGCTGGCTACCCAGGCGGACATGGATCTGACGTGCAAACTCGGTCTCGGATATCCGGACGGCCCTCTCGAACGCATCTTCCGCGGCGGCATGGCGCGGCACTACGACGTGACGCATGCGTTGTTCGAGACCTACGGGACGCCGGCCTACGCGCCTCCGCGACGAGCGATCGTCGCGAAGAACCGCGACGGAGGAGGCGTTGGGAAATGATCCCGTCCAGAGCGGCCACAACCTTGGAGACAGAGCATGGCTTCCCCTGATCTCAAGGGCGCGCTCGGCGGCCGCTTCCCCGAAGGATTTCACTTCGGCGACGTCCTCGGAATGCAGAAGACCAGAGCGGTCGCCGACGAAGCATGTTTCGAGATCGAGATCGGTCCCGAGCATCTCAACCGTCATGGCACCGTTCACGGAGGTGTCCTCATGGCGATGCTGGACACCGCCGGGCTGTGGGCCATATCGGATCCGAACGACGAGGTGGCGCCGAAGGCGGTGACGGTCTCGCTGAATTGCAGTTTCGTCGGAAGATCGGAGGCCGGCGACTCTAGGATCCGTGCGACGGGGCGGATCTCGAAACAGGGCGGCAGGACATACTTCGCTTCGATTATCGCGGAAAGCCATCCGAGTGGACAACTCGTCGCGACGGGGCAGGGGATCTACAGCAAGATCGCCTGACCCATCCGACGACGTTGACCGACGCCGAGACGTCCGCCTAGCGAGCGGGCTGCTGCATTATCCGACCCCGGTCGCCGGGGCTTTGCGACGTCGGCCTCGCCTACGTCTCGTTCATCTCGGAAAGCTTTCGATATAGGTAGGATCGCGAAATTCCGAGACTTTCGGCGGCGCGCTTCTTGTTGCCCTTGTGGCGAGCGAGCGCCTCCCGGATCCCTTTCGTTTCGACTTTGTCAAGCATCGTCCGCAGCCCTTCGTTGGTCGTCGGGGGCATGGCATCGAACGTCGTCAGCTGTGCTCCGATCTGTTGCTCGGTCTTCGCCTCGGTCAGATCGTGGACCATGATGGTCGTCCCGTCGCAGAAAGCAAAAGCGCGTTCGATCTCATGTTGGAGTTGTCGGATGTTGCCGGGCCAGGGTCTCTCCATCAGCGCCGTCAAGGCGTCCTCGTCTATGGACGGCGTTGGACGCGCGTGCCGATAGGCGATGTTCTCGAGGAATTTCGAGGCCAGCAGCGGAATGTCCTCGATGCGCTCCCGCAGGGGAGGCAGCGTAATCACGATCGGCGATATCCTGTAGAACAGGTCAAGGCGAAAGGTGCCGGCTTCGACCAAGGACTGGAGATCCCTGTTCGTCGCCGAAATTAGCCGGAAATCCAGTTGACGCGGCTTGTCCCCACCGACGCGTTCGACGATCCGGTCCTGGAGCACGCGTAGCAACTTCGCCTGAACTTCGAGCGGCATGTCGCCGATTTCGTCGAGGAAAATAATGCCCTCGGTGGCCTGCTCGAATTTGCCTTTCCGCCCCTTCTTGTCGGCGCCGGTGAAGGCTCCCGGTTCGTATCCGAACAGTTCTGACTCGACGAGGGTCTGAGGCATCGCCGCGGCGTTCACCGCCACCATGGGGCCATCCCTTCGCGGGCTCAGACGATGCAGCGCGTGAGCGACCAACTCCTTGCCGGTACCGCTCTCACCGCGGATCAGCACGGGGATCTCCAGAGGAGCGATCTTCACGATCTCGGCGCGAAGCCGTTGCACGGCGGGACTGTTCCCCACGATGCTGTCGAGTCCGTACTTCTGCGACTTGAGAGTTTCAGTCTCTCGTTTGTAGTATTCGACCTGTCCTTCCAGAGCTCGAATCCGTGCATTCAGTATGGCGAGCTGTTCGGGTCCCTTGAACATCACGCGGCCATAGGCTCCGAGCACCTTGTCCTTCCGGCGGATGGGGATTCTTGAAACTATTCTGTCGGACCCTTGCATGTGCTGCATTGTGCCGACTTCCGCCTTGCCGCTTTTCACGACTTTATGAAGCCGTGTTCCCTCCACGACATCCTCGACCGGTCGCATTCTGGCCTCTCCCGGATTGAGGCCGAAAAAGCGTTCATGGAGCGGCGACATGTAGGATATGCGCGCCTTTTCATCGACGATGATCATGCTTTCGAAGGGATCCGTCAGAAGCTGCTCCATCATGTCCCAGGCGAAGTCGACGCTGGTTAGAAAGCTGATGACGGCGTCGCCCGGAGGGGAGCTGACGATCAGGACGTCGTGGCCGGTGACGGACATCACAAGGACGTTGTAGGAGTGACGATCCAGCGTGAGCGGATTGACGCGACGGGTTCGCGCTTCGCCTATCCAACCCGGATCGAGCGCCAGGCTTTTGAGTCGAGTATCGGTCCCGATTCCGCTCGCGTGGATGATCCTGACCCCGTCCGACAGGATAAGGCCTTGGCGATCCCGATTGCCGTCAAAAGGTATCATAGTCAGCCCTTGCTCTCCCTATGTGTATTTGTTGGGGACAGCTAACCACATAAAGAGAGGGCGGTTCAAGGATGCCAAAAGAACGCGTGTCTGCATTGAGGACAACGCATCGCCGAATAGGAGGTGGCCCGGCTCTAGGCTTTCCAGGCCCCATTTTCCTTCAAAGACTGAAGGGTTTCCGGATCGACCCAGTCGGCCAGCGCCTCGTCCGCAGTGTTCTGTGCACTTGGGGCCCGCGGGGTTCCTGGAGCGCTGCGGCTGAACCGCAGAGCGGGGGCGGGTTGGATGACACCGTCGAGCTCGATGAAAGACTTCCGCGCGGCCAAGTGAGGATCGGCGAACGTCTCCACCAGGGAATTGACGATCGTCGCACAGCAGTCCGTGCCGTCGAACACGGCCCGCCATGCCTCGGCATCCTTCTTGGAGAATGCTTCTTTGAGCGCGCTGCGCAACGAAGGCCAATCGTCGCGCTTCTGCTGCAGCGCGATCTCCGCATCGAGACCCACCTTCGCAACGAGCTGGGCAAAGAACTTGTCTTCCAGCGCACCTACGGCAAACCAGCGTCCGTCGGCGCAGGCGTAGACGTCGTAGAACGGGCTGCCGCTGTCGAGCATGTTGGCGCCGCGTTGTCCTTTCGAAAGTCCGGCCGCCACCATGCCGATATGTCCGCTCAACAACCAGAGCGTTCCATCGATGATCGCCGCATCCACGATCTGCCCGCGTCCGGATGAATGCCGTTCCCACAACGCACTGAGTATGCCGAGCGCGAGATAAAGCGAACCGCCGCCGAAATCGCCGACCAGATTCAACGGAGGCGTGGGTGGCTGGTCGCGCCGGCCGATCGAGTCCAGAGCGCCCGTGAGCGCGATGTAGTTGATGTCATGTCCAGCGGATGCCGCCAGCGGCCCCGTCTGGCCCCAGCCGGTCATGCGGCCGTAGATCAGTCGCGGGTTGATGCCGAGGCAAACCTCGGGACCGAGTCCCAATCGCTCCATCACGCTCGGTCGAAATCCCTCGATCAGGACGTCGGTCCGTTCGATCAACACCTTCGCCAATTTCAGGGTCTGCGGTTTCTTGAGGTCCAGCTTGAGAACCTTCCGGCCCCGATGCGAAATCTGGAAGCGCCGGGGACGCTCGATGCCAAGCCCCGCATCCTCTTCTCTGTCGACGCGAAGAACGGTCGCCCCGAGATCGGCGAGCAGCATCGCGCAGAACGGGACAGGTCCGATCGCGGGAAATTCGAGAACCTTTAAGCCATGCAACGGACCCATGCGACCTCGCTGCGAGACTCATTCCTCAACAGTTTCAGGAAAGAACCCGAGCGGAATACAGCGATGCGATTTCAGCATCGGTTCGCCCGAGCGAGGCAAGAATCTAAGACGTATGTTCGCCCAGGCCGGGCACCAAGTCGTTTCCGGCGAAATCGGATCCCGGACAACCGGGTATCGACGCGATCGGCAACGATCCCACGCCTGCGAACGGTAGGGTCTGGTAGGCATCGACGGCCTTGACGTGGGCGTCGGCGAGCCAATCCAAGTAGCTGTTGATCGGGCTCGCCATGACGCCTCGTTCGAGCAGAAGTGCGAGCCACTCATCGGTGGTGCGGGTACGCAGCCGTTCGTGAAGCACTCTGTTCATGTCGTGCCGGTTCGCGTTTCTGTCGTCGACCGAACCGAAGCGCGGATCGGCAGCAAGCTGGGGACATCCAAGCACTTCGCAAAGAACCTCAAAGTTGCGCGACCGCATCGCGCTCAGGAGGATGTGGCCGTCAGCCGTTTCGAATACGCCGGAAGGAGAATACAGCGGTCCGGGAGAGGGGCCTTCGGAGGCTGCTTCCATCAATTTCGCGGCCTGGAAGGCTGCGGCGCTCTGCATCAGACTCATGTCGATGAACGAGCCCGTGCCGAACCGCACTTTGCGCATCAAGGCGGCGCTGACGGCCTGGAAGCCGTACAGCCCGGTGATCGTGTCGATGACGACCATGCCCTGCCGATGCGGCTTGTCGATCGATCCGTTCATCACCATCATGCCGGAGAAAGCCTGAATGACACCGTCGACAGTGGGACGCTCGCGGTTGGGTCCCTGCTGGCCGTATCCGGAGACCGACATGTAGATGATTTTCGGATTGACCTTAGTCGCCTCAGAGTAGCCCAGGCCGAGGCGCGAGGCAACGCCGGGGCGAAAGCTCTCGATCACCACGTCAGCGGATGCGACCAAATCTCCGGCGATCCTCCGTCCTTCTTCCTTCGCGAGATCAATCGCTATCGACCGCTTGCCACGATTGAACGCGACGAAATGGATAGTGTTGTTAGCCTTCGTCTTCCCAAGGATGCGTCCCCAATCGCCCTCCGGCGGCTCAATCTTGATGACGTCGGCTCCGTGCAGCGCCAAAAGCATCGCGGCGTGCGGTCCAGCCACACCCTGGCTCGCGTCGATGACCTTGAACCCCTCGAAAGCCCTTCGCATGCGCAGCATCCTCTCATTGATTTTCTGATGGGAGGAATTTGCATTTCCCGTGCCGCCAATCAAAGCCCGCATTCGCGGCCCCTGACTTGTCACATGTGTGCGCGCCGAACACAGTCATCCGGACAATTGTCGCAAACGGCGACACCGGGAGACGCCAAGAAGCGGAAAGTCCGTTCGGATTGAGCGAAAGGCACTTGGCATAGGGCTTGCGACGCCATCGAAAAGGGAGGATTTCGCAATGCGTACGTATACTCAATGCTTGTTGGGGCTGTTGCTGTCTGTTTGCGGTGCAAACGCGCAGGAAGTCCATGGAGTGACCGAAAAGGAAATTAAGATTGGCCAAACCATGCCGTATAGTGGGCCCGGATCCCACTATTCAACCATCGCGAGAGCCAACGAAGCCTACTTTCGCATGGTAAACGAGAACGGTGGCGTCAATGGTCGAAAGATCACGCTTATTAGCCTGGATGATGCCTACAGTCCTCCCAAGACCGTCGAGCAGACGCGCAGGCTCGTCGAACAGGAGGACGTCCTGTTGATCTTCGATACGCTTGGAACGGCGACGAACGCTGCGATTCAGAAATATCTGAACATCAAGAAGGTGCCGCATCTGTTTCCGACGTCGGGAGCGACCCGCTTCGCCGATCCCGAGCAGTTTCCCTGGACCATGGGATGGCAACCGAACTACCAGTTGGAGGGCCACGCCTTCGCCACTTACTTACTGAACAACCGCCCGAATGCGAAGATCGCCGTTCTCTACCAAAAGGACGATCTCGGAAAAGACTACATAAAGGGCCTGCGCGATCGCCTGGGCGATAAAGCCGACGCCATGATCGTGAAGGAACTGAGCTACAATATCTCCGATCCGACGATCGACTCGCAGGTTGTCACACTTCAATCCTCGGGCGCCGATGTCTTCATGAATTTTTCCACGGCCAAGTTCGCGGCCCAAGCAATGCGCAAAGCTCATGAACTCGGTTGGAAGCCGATGCAGATGCTTGCGACCGTCTCCGCATCGGCGGCCGTCCTGAGACAGGTTGGAACGGACGCAAGCTCGGGTGTTCTGGCGCTTCATTATCTGAAGGATCCGGCGGACCCGAAACTGGCGGATGATCCCGCGCTTAAGGAGTGGCTCGGCTGGATGAAGAAATACTATCCGTCGGGAGACGTGACGGATGAATTCAACGTGCTCGGCTACTCGAACGCGCAGACGCTGGTTCAGGTGCTCAAGCAGTGCGGAAACGATCTATCGCGCGAAAACATCATGAAGCAGGCGCAGAACCTAGATATGCAGCTTCCGATGGTTCTCCCCGGCATCCGCCTCAAGACCGGTGCGAACGACTACGCTCCGATGAAGGATCTCCAGATGGCTCGCTTCAACGGAGAGGGATGGGACCTAGTCGGTCCAGTGATCTCCGGAAAATGATCGACCGAGAAGGGCCGCTTCGTTCCGGCCCTTCTCGCAAACATCACAAACGAAGCACCTATTCTTTGCCGGAAGATGCAGCGAAGTTTGCGGGACGCCGGTTGACTGCGGCTCGCAACCCTTCCTTGAATTCGTCGCTCGACATCGCCAATGCCTGACCCAGTCCTTCGAAGGCGAACATGTCGTGCAAACTGGTCTCGAAGGTGCGCGCCATGAGCTGCTTCGCAAGCCCCATGACCTCTGAGGGGCCCTCGGCCAGCCTACGTGCTTCGGCGAGGGCTTCCTCTTTGAGTGTCTCGTCCGAGTACACCTTCGTCACCAAGCCCTGATCGAACGCTTCCCGGGCGGTCCAGGTCTGATTGCCAAAGAGGAACGACTTCGCCCGGGCCATCCCGATCAGTCGAGGAAGGTGATACATCATGCCGATGTCGGGGACGGCACCGAGGCGGAAGAAGGCCGCCATGAACCTTGCGTTCTCCGATGCGAAGAGAACATCGCCGCAGAGCGACAGACCCATTCCGCCGCCCGCGGCGTGACCATTGACCGCCACCACCATTGGCTTGTTGAGCGAAATGAGAGGGATCAGCCAATCCTTCAGGCTCGAAAAGCGCCGGTGCACCGACCATGGATCGGATGCCACTTCGAGCATCTTGAAGTCTCCGCCTGCGCAGAACGAGGGTCCGGCCGCGGCGAGCAGGACACATCGCACGGAACGGTCGTTGGAAACCTCCTTGATGGCGTTTCCGAGTTCGTCCCGGAGTTCCGAGGTAAGTGAATTTCTGGTGCTCGGGTTGTTGAGCGTGATGATCATGACCGAGCCGTCGCGGTCCAGTCGAATCTGCTTTGGGTCCATTGATGTTTCCCTTCTGTAAGGCAATCCACGGTGCAAATGATATGCCGTATGACCGGGGGCGTCTTCTAGTCGGTATGACGAAGCAATGTGTACGCGTCACGGACAGACCGCGGGCGGCATGTGTCACGAGTGGACACCGTGCGTCTGCGTTACATGAAAAAGACGCGCGAAGCGTGAACGCAGACCCATGGCACGTCTCTTGCTGACCTGCAGGCAAGCTGCGCTTCGAACTAACGCAAGCCGCAAGTCAGGAAACGCGCCATTGTCCGCAGATATTGTGGAATTGCTCATTCGTGATCGCATCGCGGTCATCACCTTGAATCGGCCGCAGCAGCGCAACGCGCTATCGATCGAGATGAGGGCCATGCTTGCACGGCGTCTCGACGAGATCGATGAACACGTGCGCGTGATCGTGCTGCAGGGCGCAGGTGCGGCATTTTGCGCCGGCGCAGACCTTGGCGATATACCGGATACGCCCATGGCTTGGAGAGACCGCATCGTCACGGCTCAGACCCAGCATCTGCGGATCATCAACATGAAGCAGATCGTCATCGCGTCGGTCCAGGGCGCGGCGTTCGGTGGAGGTGCCTCGCTCGCACTTGCGGCCGACATACTCGTCCTCGACGAGAATGCCAGTCTGGGCTTCCCTTTCGTGAAGCTCGGCGTTGTTCCGGACGGGGGAGCGAGCTTCCTTCTGCAGGCGAAGGCGAGCCCTGCGGTGGCTCTCGATGTCCTTCTTACGGGTGGCGTCATACGGGCTGACGAGGCGCGGGCCCTGGGCCTGACGCGTCGCGTTGCTCCCGCGGGCGAGCTCGAAGCGCACACGATGAAGCTTGCAGAGGAACTCGCGTCGCTTCCGTCGGAAGCCCTCCAGTTGACCAAATCGCTGTGCGCGCAGGCGTGGGCGGATCATCTCCCCGGCGCGCTGCGCCATGAGGCGGACGCATTCGGACTGGCCACGGCGTCTGAAGGGCACCGGGCGGCCATGGCGGCTGCGAAAATGAAACTCAAGAAGGCGAACTAGCATGTATTCGACGGACCTACTGAAAGGCCGGGTTGCTCTAATCACGGGCGGCGGAAGCGGAATCGGCCTGAGCATAGCGGAACAGTACTTGGCGCTCGGCGCCAGGGTGGCGATAGTAAGCCGCAACGCGGAGCGGCTCGAAAGCGCCGCATCGTCTCTGTGCTCGCAAGGGACGACGGAGATCGCGGCGTTCCAGGCGGATGTCAGGAACTACCACCAGGTGTCGGCCGCGGTGGACGCCGTCGTGAAGCGTTTCGGATCGGTCGACATTCTCGTCAACAACGCGGCAGGCAATTTCTTCTGTCCGACGGCCGAGATGTCCTCGAATGCGTGGCGAACCGTCATCGACATCGATCTCAACGGCACGTTCCACGGGTGTCGCGCGACCTACGCGCGCCTCCGGGAATCGAAATGGGGCGGCTGCATCATCAATATCATCACCATGCAGGCACTTTCGGGTTGGCCGGGCGCAGCGCACGCCGCGGCGGCGAAGGCGGGCATCCTCTCGCTTACTCGCACGCTCGCTGTCGAGTGGGGCGGCGACTGCATTAGGGTCAATGCCATCTCTCCCGGGCCCATCGGCGATACCGAAGGCGCGAAGCGCATCTACGAAGAGCGCGGACAAGCCGAACAGGAGCGCAGTCGCGTGGCGCTCGGTCGCTTCGGAAAGAAGCAGGAAGTCGCCAACGCGGCGGCCTTCCTCGCATCCGATCTCGCGAGCTTCGTGACCGGGGAGAACCTCATCGTCGATGGTGGCCGGTGGCTGAAATACGTCTCGGAAAAATAGAAGAGGATACAACAAGTGGAAAAACAACTCCCGCTTCCGGTGGCAAACGCGGACTCCGCCACCTACTGGCAGTCCGCGAAGGAAGGAAAGCTGGTGCTCCGGCGCTGCAAATCCTGCGGCGAAGTGCATTTCATGCCGCGATACCTGTGTCCTTTCTGCTGGTCGACGGAACTCGAGTGGATCGATGCTGCGGGAAAGGGAAAGGTCCACAGCTTCACGATCATCCGACGCGCGTCTTCGCCGGCCTTCGCCGGCCTCACGCCGTACGTTGTCGCGCTGATCGATCTGGCTGAGGGGCCGCGCATGATGAGCAACATCGTCGGGGAGAGCGCGCTTGAGGTCGAAATCGGCGACGGCGTCACCCTCAGGTTCGAGGACCGGGAAGGGTCCAAGCTTCCGCAATTCGCGCTAGAGAAGGGCCGCCCGTGAATTTCGACGAAAGCGACGAGCAGAAACTGGTCCGCGAGACGACGGCTTCGTTCGTGAAGCGGCATTGCAAGCCGGCCGACGTCCGTCAATGGGACCGCACCGGTCAATTGCCGGAGCAGGTCTACGCGGCGATGGCGGAAGCAGGCCTTCTGGCGATGATGGTGCCCGCGGAATATGGCGGCGTCGGCTCGCCGATAGCCGATTGCGCCATCGCGCTGGAGGAAATCGCCAGGCCGAGCGTCGACTTCGCAACACGCCTCGCGTTGATCGGCTGGGGTGCGATGATCCTCGCCGATTTCGCGAGCGAGGAGATCAAGTCCGAGGTCCTTCCGAAGGTTGTGAAGGGCGAGATCAAGCTGTCGTTCAGCTTGACCGAGCCGGGATCGGGATCGGACGCGGCCTCGCTCCAGACGAAAGCCCGTCGTGACGGCGACGACTACGTGATCTCCGGTCAGAAGCTCTACTCGTCTGGAGCGCACGCACCCAACAACATGATCGTGCTGGCCGCCCGGACGAACCCTGACGTCACGAAGCATGCCGGTATCTCGCTGTTTCTCGTTCCCAACGACCTTCCGGGCATCACGATCAACCGGCTCGACGTGGTCGGTCGCCGCATCCTCGGTCTGTGCGAGGTGTTCTTCGACGATGTTCGCCTTCCGCACCGGATGCTGATTGGCGAGGAGAACAGCGGCTGGAAATACATCAACAAGCATCTGGAGCGGGAGCGGATCCTGCTCGCCGCCAACTATCTCGGGAACGCGCGTGCGGCGTTGGACGACGCGGTTCGTTACGCGGGTGAGAGAAAGCAGTTTGGCAAGCCGATCGCGGAATTCCAGGTCATCGCCCATATGCTGGCCGACATGGCAACGGACGTCGAGGCCGCTCGATGGATCACCGCCTCGACGGCCTGGAGATACGACCAGGGCCTGCCGTGCGTGAAGCAGGCGTGCATGGCGAAGCTGTTCGTCTCGGAGGTGTTCGCGCGGGTGACGACGCAGGGCATGCAGATACTCGGAGGTGCTGGCTACACCCACGACCACGACATGCAGCGGTACTGGCGTGACGCCCGCAACGCGACCATCGGCGGTGGCACCTCGCAAATCCAGAGAGGCTTGATCGCACGGGAGCTTGGACTGTGACGCAGGTTAAAGGCTATATCGAGAACCGCACCGAACTGTTCGGCCGCAAAGAGCTCACCAGGCTGATCAACCCTGCGAGCATCGCGGTCATCGGCGCATCCGAGTCGCCCGGATCGTTCGGGGCGCGGACCATGGAGAATCTCGCGACGTTCGGCGGACGGTTGTTTCCCATCAACCCGAAGCGGGACGAGATCTTCGGCCACAAGGCATACCCGACGATCGAGGCGCTTCCGGAGGCGCCCGACGCCGTTGTGATCTCGGTTCCCCAGGAACAGGTGGCGAATCTCGTCAGAAGATGCGCCGCCAAGGGAATCGGCGGTGCCATCGTCTATTCATCGGGCTTCGCGGAATTGGGCACCGTGGACAGGACGGCCGCGCAGCGTGAACTCGCCGAGATAGCGAAGTCGACGGGTATGCGGATCATCGGTCCCAACTGCGTCGGCATCATCAATTTCGCTGCGAAGGTCGGCATGCATTTCATGCCGAAGTTCAACGAAATGCCGATCATCTCCGGCGGGATCGGCCTGGTCAGCCAGAGCGGCGGTCTCGGATACACCGTCATTCAGGCCTTGCAGCGGGGAATTGGATTTTCGCAATTCCTGTCGGCCGGAAACTCGAGCGACGTCGATATCTGCGACCTGATCAACTACCTGGTCGACGACGAGAGCACCTCGGTGATCGCATGCCTCTTCGAAGGCATTCGGGACGGCGAGCGCCTCATCGAGGCCGGCCGGCGAGCCTTCGCCGCCAGGAAGCCGCTCATCATCTACAAGATGGGGCGCAGCGCGATTAGCAAGAAGGCCGCTCTTTCCCATACCGGCACCCTGGCGGGCTCCAATGCCGCCTACGACGCGGCCTTCCGGGAGATGGGTGCCATCGTGGTGGACAGCTGGGAGGAAGTGCTGGAGACGGCATGCTTCTTCGAGCGCGCGGGCGTCCCGCAGGGGCCCGGGGCCGGCGTCATGGCGAGCTCTGGAGGGGCGGCCGTCATCTCCGGAGACAAGGCCGAGGAGTACGGCGTCGCGATGCCGGCGCCTCAGCCGGACACCGTGGCATGCCTGTCGAAACTGGTGCCGGATTTCGGGTCCGTTTCGAATCCAACGGACATGACCGCGGAGACCCTGAAGAGCTTCGATCTCTACAGCGCGTGCATCAAGGCTTTCGCCGACGATCCGAATTACGGGGTCGTGGTCGTCCCGATGCTGTCGGCGCAGAAGCCCATCACGACGGAGAGGGCGATTCATCTCGACCGCCTCGCGGCCGAGCTTTCGAAGCCAATCTGTCTGGTCTGGTTCAACGAATGGCTGGAGGGCCCAGGAAGCGAGATCTACGACAAGAGCCGGAAGATCTCGATGTTCCGATCGATGGGCCGCTGCATGAAGGCGATCCGCTCATGGTTCGACTACTATGGCAGGGCCGAGCGGCAAGTGTCGGGTGAGGGAAGGCTCAGCACCGTCGAAGTCAAGAACGCTGCGATCGCCGAACTCGCGAAAGTCGGCGAGGGGTATGTCCTCAGCGAAGCGCAGTCGAAGAAGCTGCTCGGACTGTATGGCGTGGCCGTCAACCGCGAAGCGCTCGCCAAAACCGCGGACGAGGCGGTCGCCCACGCCGAGACGTTGGGCTATCCGGTCGTCCTCAAGGCGGACTCTCCCGACATCCCGCACAAGAGCGAAGCCGGTGTGCTGCGGCTGAACCTTCGGGACGCAGATGCCGTGCGCAACGCCTACAGGGAGATCGAGGAGGCCGTGGGACGGCTGAGCGGGCCGGTCACCGTGAACGGGATCGTCGTTCAGGAGATGGTCTCAGGCGGGACCGAGATGATGGTTGGCGCCTCGGTCGACGCCCAGTTCGGGCCGTTGATCACATGCGGATTCGGCGGAACGTCCGTCGAGATACTCGGGGATGTGCACACCAGACGCGCGCCGGTCAGCGTCACCGAAGCACTCGACATGCTCCGGTCGCTCCGCGGCAGTGGCCTCCTGTTCGGCTATCGCAACCAAGCACCGGCCGACGTGCGGTCCCTCGCGGAAGCCGTATGCCGCATCTCCGAAATGATCAGCGACCTTCGTGAAGAGGTCGCGGAATTGGACGTCAATCCGATCAAGGTTTCGGCAGATCGCGCGGTGGCCGTCGATGCGTTGGTCGGTTTGAGCAGCAAGAGGAATTGAGATGAACAGATTGGCTTCCGGAAAAATAGCGATCGTCGGCGTCGGAGAGTCCGACATCGGCAAGGTGCCGGGCATGACCGGCTTAGGCCTGAACGCCCAGGCGGCGAAACGTGCGCTGGATGACGCCGGTCTCAAGATGTCGGACATCGACGGCGTTCTGACGGCGTACTCGTTCACCGAGCCATACTTCATGCTCGGATCCGTCCTGTGCGAATACCTCGGACTGAAACCCCGCTACAACGCGTCCGTCGTCGTGGGAGGCGGGTCGCCCGCCGTGATGCTGAAGCACGCGGCGGAGGCGATCCTAGCAGGTAGCGCGGACACCATCCTGGTCTGCGCCGGCGAGAACCGTGCGACGGGACAATCGCGCGATTCCGCCATCACGGCCCTGCTGGCCGTCGGACATCCCTATTTCGAGCAACCGTACGGAGGGTCGATCCCGGGATTTTACGCCATGATCGCGAAGCGCCACATGCACGTCTACGGCACCACGCGCGAGCATCTCGCCCACATTGCCGTCAACACGCGCCGGCACGCGCTGCTGCATCCCAATGCCCACATGAAGAGCGCGATCACCTTGGATGACGTCCTGTCGGCAAAGCCGATTGCGGATCCGCTGGGCATGCTCGACTGTTGTCTGATTTCTGACGCAGGCGGCGCGTTCATCGTGACGTCCGCCGAGCGGGCAAAGGATCTCAAATCGAAGCCGAGCTATCTCCTCGGTATCGGCGAGCATCACACTCATGAGCATTTAATGTGCGCGCCAAGTCTCACTGAATTCGGAGCAAAGCAGTCGGGTGAACGGGCCTATCAGATGGCCGGCGTGAAGCCCGCCGACATCGACGTCGCCCAGTTGTACGATTGCTTCTCCATCGTGCCGCTCATCGAACTGGAAGAGTTGGGATTCTGCGAGCCAGGCGAGGGCGGCGCCTTCTTCGCGGACGGCAGAGCGTCGATCGGCGGCAAGCTGCCCGTCAACACGCATGGTGGCATGCTGTCCCACGCGCATGCGGGCGCGGCAGGCGGGCTGTTCGGCATTGTCGAGGGCGTCCGACAACTCCGGGGCGGACTTGGTCCACGCCAGGTGAAGGATGCCGAACTCGCGCTGATCCACAACGAGGGCGGAATCCTGTCCTCGCATTGCACACTGATCCTCGGAAACGAGCCGAACTGAAAAGGAAAAACGTAATGAGCAACGCCCAGCCACGTGGACGCTACTTCGATGACTTCGAGGTCGGTCAGGAATTCGAGAGTCCGGCGCGCACCGTGACGCAGACGGACATCATCAACTTCGCCTGCCTGTCGGGCGATTTCAACGAAGTGCACACGAACTTCGAATACTGCAAGACGACGCAGTTCGGCGAACCCATCGCCCACGGTCCTCTGGTCTACGCGATCATGGGCGGATTGCAGTACGCGAGCGGCATCAACGACGGGACGCTGCTGGCGCTGCTGCAGATAGACAAATGGCGTCTGCTGGATGCCGTCAAACACGGCGACACGATCCGGTTGAGATCGAAGGTGGTCGACAAGAAGGAAACCAGCAAGCCCGATCGGGGCGTCGTCACCTTCAAGCGGGAATGCGTGCGTCACGACGGCCATATCGTGCAGGAGATGGAGGCCACGCTGCTGTATCGCCGCCGACCGAAATAGTCGGCGTCCGACGCCAATCTCTTCGCGAACGAGACAATCCCAAGGACGGAAGATGCATCTTTTCGAGAGCAACGAAGAATTCGAACTGACCGACGACCAGGTCCGGATGCGCGAAAGCGTGCTCCAGCTCCTGAGCGAAAAGCTCCCCGCATCAAAGATCGCCGAACTGGATGACAACAGCGAGTTCCCGTTCGACGCGTACGCGGCCCTCGCGGAGAGCGGTTGGCTCGGTCTGCCGCACGATGAGCAGTACGGTGGGGCCGGCGGAAACTACATGGATCTGGCGGTCCTGATCGAGGCGATCGCCTACCACAACGCGCAGATGGCGTCGGCCTATCTGACGACGGTTGTCTACGGCGGCATGCACCTGAAGTTCGGCGCAAGCGAGCAATTGCGGGCGTCGCTTCTACCGCGGCTGATAGCGGGACAGCTGCGGCTGGCCTTCTGTCTCACGGAGCCGGACACGGGTTCGGACGCGAGCGGCATCCAGACCAAGGCGGTGGCCAAGGGGGACGACTACGTCATCGACGGCCAGAAGGTCTATATCACCTGTGCCCACGTGGCCGACCACCTGGTGGTCGCGGCGAAGACCGATCCGGCGGCGCGGCACAAGGGCATCACGCTCTTCCTCGTTGACGCCAAGGCCGAAGGCGTGACCATCCGCCATCTGCGGGGCCTCGGAAGGCGCATGATCCATACCAACGAGGTGTTCTTCGACGGCGTCAAGGTCCCGGCGACCCACGTCCTCGGCGAGGTCAACGGCGGCTGGAAGAACATCATGCGTGGCCTGAACGTCGAGCGGCTGTGCCTTTCGGCGGCGGCGAGCGGGAATTGCTACAGGATCATCGAATCCGCGGTCGATTTCGCCCAGCAGCGGAAGCAGTTCGGCAAGCCGATCACCGAGTATCAGGCCATCAGCCACAGGATAGCCGACATGCGCAGCATGGCAGAGATATCGCGTGTCATGACGTACCGGCTCGCGTCCCTCATGGACAAGGGCGTCGCGCCGAATACGGCCGCGGCGGTGACGAAGATATTCGCCACCGAAAGCAATTCCAAGTGCGCCGATGCCGGCATCCAGATCATGGGCGGCGCGGGACTGATGATGAGTTCGGAAATGCAGATGTATTTCCGCGATTCCAGGGTCGGAACGATAGGCGGAGGCACCAGCGAAATCCTCCGCAACGTGATCGCCAAGTCAATGCTCTCATAGGAGGACGGACAATGCGTGGTATCTCTCGTCGAACCTCCCTAGCCGGAACAGGCGCGCTCGCGCACACGCCGCGCCAGCAATAGCAGCTTTGCGAACGCCGCTTCGAGCCCGCCGTCACCTTCGATCTTGCGGCCAATGTCGCGGATGACGCGGCCGAGATAGGTGCCCAGCTTCCTGAGGATCATACACAACTCCCACCGTATCGCCCTTGAAGGCGACAGCATGCGAAGGAAAAAATCCGCGCGCCCCTTGACCGACGTCGAAAACAGCGAAACGAATCCCGGTTGACCTCAACAACCAGGTAACCAAAAGCCCTTACCCCAGCTGTCCGTCAGTTAGCAAAATTGCTGTCCAATTTTTGCGAAATACGCAGGATGAAACATCTTCAACGTACCGCTGCTTGAGAAGCGATGAGAAGGGCTATTTGGGGCGTGCTGATAATTTCGGTGGTTAGCGCCTTCGGCGGCGTTGCCTCGGCGCAGGTGTCCGATGAGGTTGTGCGTCTGGGCGTACTTGACGATATGACCAGCCGCGTTTTAGACTAGCTGCGTCGGGCAAGGCTTCTAAGTGTGGTCAGGCTGATGGGCGCAAATTCTCCCCCCGGGGGACGATGGACAGGCCCCCGTCTTCGCGCGAGTGAAGACTGAGCGCGCTCTTGCTCACCACCCTCGACGAGACGGAGCACAGCATTGATGTACGCAAGTTCGTGCTGAGCCTGCTCGATCTTGGCTTGGTAGGCAGCAATCATGCCGCTGATCTCGGCGCGCTTTTGCTTGAACATTTGAATGATGAGCTGATCGGCCATGCTGCATTGAAGCCGAAATCAGCCGGCCGCGACCAGCCCCGAACTTGGTGCCGTTGCTCCATAATTCGAGCGATGGCGGCGTTACTACGACAACGTTACGCCGCGCTCCTCGCTCGGCTATCGGCCGCCGGCACCAGAAACGATCTTCCCGCCAGCATCTGGCCTGGCCTGTGCTTCGCTCCGGCCAGGCCAAATGCTGGCCGATCACGGCCGGACTCTAACATGAGCCGTGGTACCGCTCCGTGGGGCAGGCCAATCTAACGCCCGTGCGCGCCGTGGTATCCGAGCGAGGCCGATAGTTCGGCTGCGGTATCGGCGACGAGTTTTCCAAGTGCTCCATTTGGTTTCGCGTCGACGCGTGTTGAGCGACCAAACACTGTCAGGGCCATGATCAACTTGCCGGTGATATCGAACACCGGTGCACTTACGGCGCCGAAGCCGTCACCACCGCCGTCTGACAGGCAAGAATAACCGCGCTCCTTGATTTCACGCATCATTCCAGCCAGAGACGCCCGTTCTTTCGGTACGTTGAGACGGCCCGACCGTCGGTTCTGGTCCAACTCGCGCTCGATTGCGGTGGCCGTACGAACCGGGTCTTCGTAGGCACAAAACAAGAGCCCCGTCGCGGAATAGGTCAGCGGGCAGTGGTGCGACGGCGCCATGGTACTCGCCAGGTCATGCCGGGCCTCGACGACCTTGATCATCGTAGGGCCCTTTTCGCCCCAGACGGCTAGCGCCGCTGTCTCGCCGACCTGATCGACAAGTGTGTGCAGCGTCGCTTCAGCCACTTGCAACGGCTCGAAGCGACTGAACCCCTTGAGCCCAAGCTGGAAAGCTACAGGTCCGAGGTCGTATCGAGACGTCGCCGCATCCTGCCGCGCCAATCCGACGCGCATCAAACTGACGAGATATCGGTGCGCTTTGGCAGAGGGCATGCCTGCCCTCTGCGCCAGATCGGCCAATTTGAGCGGCCCATCGGCCTGGATCAGTGCGTGAATTAGATCGCCAGCAACCTCTACCGATTGGATGCCGAGTTGTGTCGGCTTGTCTGCGCCAGGCGCGTTTTCCGGCAGAGGTTCGGTTGAGCGGTCTACCATGAGTGTCCTTCACAGCGGCAAAGTTGCCTAATCCGACAGGCTTGACAGCCTGGCTCGCAGGAAGCATCATTACAGAATAGGAAGTTTATTACGAATTGTATAACTATCGAAGCTAGTACGAACAATACGAGACGTAACTGTGCGCAGCAACAGTTGATGCTAGGGGAGAGAGGCAGATGCACGACGGATCCATTTCTGGCCTGCTGGCCGGCGATGTCGCTGTCGTCACGGGGGCGGCGCAGGGCATTGGAGCCGCTATCGCCCGCGGACTTGCCACATCCGGAGCCTCAGTAATCGTCGTCGATCGATACGCCGAGGGTGCCTGCGCAACGGCCAACGCGATCAAGGCTGTGGGCGGACACGCCGAAGGGTATGGGCTCGATGTTGCGGACCGTGCTGCGTGCTTTGCTTTTGCAACCACTGCAAGGGAGGTGTTCGGTGATGTGGCTGTGCTGATCAATAATGCAGGGATCACGCGCCGCACCGCACCCGACGACCCTGAATTTCTCAACCACCTCGACGCGCAGATTGCCGTCAATCTGAACGGCACTGCCAACATGACGATAGCTCTGCTGCCGCAGCTGCGGCGCACCAAGGGACGCGTCGTCAATGTCGGCTCGATTGCTTCCTTCGTCGCCTATCGGAATTCGGCCAGCTACGCCGCCACCAAGGGCGCTGTCATTCAGCTGACCAAGGCGCTGGCGGCCGATCTGGCAGCGGACGGGGTACGCGTCAACGGGATTGCACCAGGTGTCATTGCCACGCCTATGACCGAAGGGACGCGCGCTAATCCCGAGGTGATGGCCCGGTTTCTGAATCATACGCCGATGGGGCGCGTAGGCGAGCCCGAAGAGCTCGTGGGGCCGACGCTATTTCTTGCCTCACGCATGTCCTCCTACGTGACCGGTGTCATGCTACCTGTCGAGGGTGGGTATCTTACTTCATGAACGCCACCACCATAACCGCTTGTATCTTGTATTATGGATGATCTGCCATGGTTGCCTCTTCCAAGCACGCGATTCCAAATGAAACCCAGCATTGCGATGTGTTGGTCGCCGGCTCCGGCGCAAGCGGCATGGTTGCCGCCATCGTTGCCGCGAAGAAGGGGCTGAAGGTTATCGTTGCCGAAAAGGAAGCGGTGTTCGGTGGCACAACAGCGTTATCGGGCGGCTATCTCTGGGTGCCGAACAATCCGGTGAGCATCGAAGCTGGGGTCAAGGACAGCAAGGACGCGGCGCTCGCGTATATGAAGCACGAATCGGGCAACCACTACGACGCTGCGAGGGTCGATGCATTTCTCGACGCAGGTCCCGAGATGGTTGCCTTCATGCATGCGTATACGCAGGTGCGGTTCGAAGCGGCTCCCGCATTCTCGGATTACCATCCGGATGCGCCGGGTGGCACGCCGGGCGGTCGCTCGATACTGACGCAACCTGTCAGTGCGACAATTCTCGGATCGGATATTGACAAGCTGCGACCGCCGCGGCCTGAGCTAACGCTCTATGGCCTCGCAATCGGCTCTGGTAAAGAGCTTTGGCACTTCTATCGCGCCACGCAGCGGCTGGAATCCTTCCTCTACGTCGCCAAACGTTTGGTCAAATTCGGGTTCGACCGCTCCGTGCGGGGCCGGTCGATGCTGTTGACCAACGGCAATGCGCTGGCCGCGCGACTGTTTCGGTCGGCGTGCGAACTCGGCGTGCCGATCTGGCTCGACAGCCCGGTGAGAACGCTCATCCGAAACGACAGAGGCCATGTCGTCGGTGCGGAAGTGCTGACACCAAAAGGCAGGCGCCGTGTGCTGGCGAACAAGGGCGTCGTACTGGCCTGTGGCGGCTTTCCGTTTGATTTTGCCAGGCGGCAGACCCTCTACAATCACTGCGCCGGTGAGAGCGAGCATTGGTCGGCGGCGAGTCCTGGAAACACTGGAGACGGCGTACGTCTGGGCGAGTCGGTTGGCGGCGAGGTCGTCAAGGATTATCCCAACGCGGGTGCCTGGGCTCCGACCAGCCTTGTGCCGCGCAAGGATGGTACCAAGGGCCCGTTCCCCCACTTCATCGACCGCGGCAAGCCGGGCGTCATCGCTGTCTCGCGAGCCGGACGCCGCTTCGTCAACGAAGCCAACAGCTATCATGATTTCGTGCAGGGCATGGAATGTGCGTGCCCTTCGGACCAACCGGCGGAGGCATTCCTGATCGCCGATCACCGCACCATCCGCAAATACGGTCTTGGCCATGTGAAACCGGCGCCGCTACCTCTTCAACCTTCGATCCGCTCCGGCTACCTGATGCGCGGCAACACTCTTGCCGAGCTTGCATCAGTGGCGGGCATTGAACGAAACGCTTTCGAGGAAACGGTCGCCCGCTGGAACGCGGACGTTCCGACTGGCACGGATACTGCCTTCGGCAAAGGCTCGACCGCCTACAACCGTTTTCACGGCGATCCAGAGGTCAAGCCGAACCCGTGCCTCGCGCCGATCGCGACCGGTCCATTCTACGCTGTGCGGGTCGTCCCCGGCGATATCGGCACTTTCGCAGGCCTCAAAACCGACGAACACGCGCGTGTGATCGGCCCTGACAATACGCCGCTCAAGGGGCTTTATGCCGTCGGCAATGACATGGCGAGCGTGCTTGGCGGGAATTATTCCGGCGGCGGCATCACGCTCGGACCGGGCATGACCTTTGGTTACATCGCGGGCCTCCATGCGGCCAGCGAACGCAACTGAAGACCAGTATCGAGAAACTCTAAGGGAGGAAACCCATCATGACAACATGCAGAAACCTGCTTTCCGCCGGTCTGGGCCTGACTATGGCCGTCGCTTTATTGGGAGCAGCGCAGGCCCAGGATAAGGAAATCCGCATTGGTGCGTTGATCGCAGCCTCGGGGCCAACGGCCTTCATCGGCGCATCACAGAAGAACGCCTTCGAGATGCTCGTCGAACAGATCAATGCGCGCGGCGGCATGGCCGGTAACAAGATCAGGCCGTTCCTCTACGACACCGAAGGCAACGGCACAATCGCGGCCCAGCAGTTCCGCCGCCTAATAGATTCAGACAAGGTGCATGTTGTGGTCGGCCCCTCGACGACCGGCGAAAGCCTGGCGATCCGCGCGGTCGCAAACGAAAACAAGGTGCCGCTCGTCAGCTTCGCAGGCGCGGAAGCGGTTGTTGTGCCCCCAACCCCTTACGTCTTCAAGACTCCACCGACCGACCGCATCGTTGCCGAGCACCTGATTTCTTTCATGAAGGTCAAGGGCGCCACCTCCGTCGGCATCCTGTCCTCCGCCGATGGTTTTGGGCAGGCCGGTGCCGCAGTCGTCAAAGAGGTAGCCAGCCAACTCGGACTGAAGGTCAACGCAGCGGAAGAGTTCGGCCCACGCGATACCGACATGACGCCGCAGATCCTCAAGATTCGGTCGAGTGGCGCCGATGCGATGCTGATCTGGAGCGTCAACCCCGGTCCGACCATCATACTCAAGAACGCGGCGGCCATTGGCTACAACAAGCCGATCTACAACAGCTATGGTGCTGCCTCGCCGCAGCTGATCGAGCAGGCCGGCGCGGCAGCGGAGAAGTCTTACGTATCGTCCATGCGTCTGCTCGCGCCCGAGAGCCTTGCCGCAAACGATCCGATGCGCCCAGTGGTGACCAAACTCGCGGCCGATTACAAGGAGAAGTTCAAAGCCGACGCCACGACCTTCATCGGGCATCCCTCGGACGCGATGCTGCTCATCGAGGAAGCGCTGAAAAAGGCTGGCGGGTCCCCGGATCGCGAGAAGCTGGCGGAAGCCATGCGCAGTGGCATTTCCTTCCCCGGCGCCAACGGGATGTTTCGCTTCACTGACGCCAACCACAACGGCCTCGACCGGGAGTCGCAGTCGATGGTGATGCTGCAGGTTCAAGGCGGCAAGTTCGTCACCGTGAAGTGACCTGCAGGGCGGGCGGTCTTGCAATCCGTCCGTCAGCGACCGAAGCAAAGCCTGGAGGTAAAATGGATACCCTGCTGCAAATCCTGATCACGGGCCTCGTCGTCGGCTGCATTTACGGCATGGCGGCACTTGGTTTCACCATTGTGTACAATGCTACCAAACTGATCAATTTCGCCAACGGCGAATTCCTGATGCTCGGCGGCGTTCTTCTTGCCTGCGCGGCGCAGGCCGCCAAACTGCCGATGTCGCTGGCGCTCCTGCTCGCTGTAGCGGGTGCGGCGCTTACCGGCTGGCTGATGCAGCGCTGCATTCTCGATATGGCGATGGCGCGCAGTTCCGATCCGTTGACGCTGGTGATGCTGACCATCGGCGTGGCGCTCGCCTTGCGCGGGGCAGCCGCGCTCGCCTTCGGGCGTGAAATCACGTTCGTGCCGGAATTCGGGCTTTTGCCGCTGGTGTTGATAGGCAACGTCTACATTCCGAGCCAAGGCCTCTGGATCATCTTCGTCCTGGCGCTGACCAGCACCGTTTTGTGGTACATGTTCTCGAAAACCATGTTCGGCAAGGCAATGCGCGCCGCGAGTCAAGAACCGAGGGCCGCCGCCCTTTGCGGCATCGAGCCGAAGCGCGCCGCCGCCATCGCCATGACCTTGGCGGGTGCGCTCGGTGGTTTGGCCGGCGCGATGCTCGCCCCGATATCCGCAGCGTTCTACGAAAACGGCATCTTCCTTGGTCTCAAGGGCTTCGCGGCGGCTGTCGCCGGCGGGCTGGGCAACCCCATCGGAGCTATTGTCGGTGGACTGTTGATCGGCGTTGTTGAGAGCCTGTCCGCCGGATACGTCGCCTCCGGCTTCAAGGATGCCGTCGGTTTTATCCTTCTCATTCTCGTTCTAATCCTTAGGCCGCAGGGCCTCGTCGGTCGCGCCATCGTTACACGGGTCTGAGCCATGACCACTTCGACATCGAATTCCAACCTCCGGCATGACGCGGTTATCCTCGCAGGCCTTGCTGTGGTTCTTACGCTCGCAGAACTAGCGCTGACCAGCCAGTTCCATCGCTCGATTCTGATCCTGTCGATGATCCACGCTATCGCGGCCATTGGCCTTACGTTGCTGCTGGGCTACGCAGGGCAGGTCTCGCTCGGCCAAGGCGCCTTCATGGGCATTGGCGCTTATGCGGCGGCCTTTGCCCTGCAGAAGCTGGCGCTGCCAGCGCCCGTGGCGCTGGTGGCTGCGGTGCTATTGCCGGGGCTGCTCGGCTTCTTGATCGCCCGACCGATCCTGCGCCTGTCGGGCCACAATCTCGCGCTGGGCACATTGGCGCTCGGCGCCGTGTTTTTCGTCGTGGCGGCGCAATGGCGCAGCGTTACCGGTGGCCTCGACCCCGGTATCGTCGATCTGCCGAGTCTGGCGATCGCGGGTTTCAGCCACGAGCGTATACTCTACATTCTGGCGGGCATCTCGTTGCTGTCGGCGATCGCCGTCGCCGTATCACTCGTAGACGGGCGGTTCGGGCGCGGCCTGATGGTGCTAAGAACATCCGAACTCGTTGCCGCTTGCATGGGCGTCGATACGGTTCGGGCCAAGTCTATGGTCTTCGCCATCGCCGCCGCTTTGTCCGGCCTGTCTGGCGCTCTTCTGGCGCTTTATCTACGCTCATTCAACGCCAGCGCCTTCGGTGTCGGGCTCTCCATCGAGCTTTTGATGATGGTCATCCTCGGGTCGCTTTCGACCGTCTGGGGCGCGATCTTCGGCGCCTTCGCCATCATAGTCCTGCCCAACCTACTCGAAGGCTTCGATCACGCCAAACACCTAATCTATGGTCTTGTCATGGTAGGCATCATGATGTTCGCTCCCCGGGGTCTTGGAGAAACGTTGTTCCGCCTTGTCACCCGCAAGAGAAGCGTCGCATGAGCAGCACGCCTCTGGCTTCGATCAAGGGCCTGTCGAAGCGATTCGGCGGCATTGCGGCCGTGTCTGACGTGTCGTTCGACCTGGTCGCCGGGGAAGTCACGGCGCTGATAGGTCCGAATGGCGCAGGCAAGACCACGCTGATCAATCTCGTTACGGGTGTTCTCGCCTGCGACGGTGGCACAATCAGCCTCGAAGGAGAGGACATCACCGCTCGGCCGACGCATCAGCGCGGCACGGCCGGCATCGCGCGAACGTATCAGACCCCGCAGATAGCGCATGGCATGAGTGTTCTGACCAACGTAATGGCGGGCGCTTACCGGTTCGGCCAGCATGGCCTGTTGAGTTCCGTGTTCCGACCCTGGGTGGTCATGAAAGAAAATGACGAAATGGCTGCTCGCGCCGCGCAGTGTCTTACGCGTGCGGGCGTCGCCGAGCAGTGGTGGCAGCGTCTGGCGACGGATCTGCCCTATGGGCTTCAGCGCCGCGTCGAAATCGCCCGCTCATTGGCGCAAGATCCCAAGCTGCTGTTGCTGGACGAGCCCGCCGCGGGCCTCAATCCAAGCGAAACGGCGGACCTGTCGCGTCTGCTTTCTGAGATCGCCGCAGATGGCCGCGCCGTCCTGCTTGTCGAACACGACATGGGCATGGTGATGTCGATTTCCTCGCATATCGTTGTGGTGAATTTCGGTCGCAAGCTTGCAGAGGGTACGCCGAAAGACATCGCATCGAACAAGGACGTGATTGCTGCCTACCTCGGCGCGGATGAGGCGGTGGCCTGAAATGACCGAGCTTCTCTCTATTGCCGATTTGAAGGCTGGCTACGGCCCGGTCGAAGTGCTTCACGGCATTTCCATCGCCATTCGAAAAGGTGAAATCTTCTCCATCGTCGGCGCCAACGGCGCCGGGAAATCGACGCTTCTCAATACGATTTCAGGCTTCAACCCGATCCGCTCCGGCGCCATCGTGTTTGACGGACGACCGATTGCTGGAACCGCTCCAGCAATGATCGCGCGCGCTGGCCTACGTCATGTGCCGGAAGGACGACGCGTTTTTGCCGAGATGACGGTGGAAGAAAACCTGTCTCTCGGCGGCTATGGCCAGCCGCATGCTGAAGTCGCCGATCGGATCGACCGGATTTACGAGCTGTTTCCGCGCCTCGTAGAGCGGCGGACGCAGGCGGCGGGCACTATGTCCGGCGGCGAGCAGCAGATGTTGGCCATTGGCAGGGCCCTGGCGGCTAAACCAAGGGTGCTGATGCTTGATGAGCCATCGATGGGGCTCGCACCTCAGGTCGTTGCTGAAATATTCCGCCTGATCTTGCGCATGCGACACGAATTGGGACTTGGGATACTTCTGGTTGAGCAAAATGCCAAAGCAGCGCTGCGTATCGCAGACCGCGCCTGCGTGCTGTCTCTGGGGCAGATCACTCTGCGCGGCGCAGGCGCAGATCTCTTGAATGATCCGAGTGTCGTCGAGGCGTTTCTTGGGGGGAACGCGGCTACTTGATGGAAACCCACCGCATCTCCGAGTCAGGACCGGATCGCGAACTGCTTGGATCGCTGCGTGCTCTTACAGGACTGGATACCCCCGCAACCATAGAGCGTTTCGAGACCGAGTATCCGAATGCAACTTTCTGGGCGACGTTCGGTCAATCCGAAGCCTCGGGCTTGGCGATGCTTTCGCCGTACCGCGACCGTCCGAAATCCGCGGGCCGGCCGCTGTTTTGGCGCAGCATCGCGGTCGTCGATGGCGATGACCGCGCGAATCCGGCCGGCGAAATCATCGACTTCGTGAACGGACAAATCGCTCGCTACAAACGGCCGAAGCACGTTGTGTTGGTCGATAAACTTCCGAGGACTGCGGGGGCGACCTCGATCGGGCTGCTGTTAAATCAGCGCACGGCAGACGTAGCGGTAAAGGTAACCCGCCACGACGGGCTGCCTCATCCGACCGCGGCAGAGAGGCGCCGAATACCATCGCGCCATTCCCGCTGTAGCCGCGCGCAGAGTTCTGCGACCGGAATGATGTCGTTGACGCCGCCGACTCCCTGTCCCGCGGTCCAGATATCCTTCCACAGTTTCGGGCTGATCTCGCGCGCGACGTTGAAGCTGCTGTGGTCCTTCGGGTTGTCGTACGGGCGGTTCAGCGTCTGGGCGAGAAAGCTGGCGCCGGCCACCCGCACCGGCACAGACGGCAATGATCCCGTCGGCGTTGGCGTCGAGCGCCTTCTTGGCATGCTTCATCGTGGTCGCGTCGTGGAACACCAGCCCGCCATAGGTATGTATGGCGTCGGTCAGTTCTCGCGTAATTCCGAGGGTCGTGATGACGATGGGAATTTCATGACGGATGGCCGCGGCGAAGTCTGCCGCGTGCCGAGGATTGGTGGAGTGAACGACGAATTGCGCACCAAAGGGCGCGCAATGTTGCCCGGCGAGCCGGCCGCGTATGTCGGCCAGCCACGCTTCGAAACCGTCCGTCGTGCGCTGGTTGAGCACCGGAAAGGTGCCGATCACGCCAGCTTGACAGGTCTCAACGACCAGATCCGGTCCCGAGAAACATCGGCGCTGCCATCACCGGAATTTTGAGATGCCATCGCAGTCGATCAGGTAGCATATCGGATGCCGATTGCCAGAGGAAACGTGGTCAACGCGACTGCATGCGGGCGCCTGCATCCAGATCGAGCGTGGTCGCGTTCAGGTACGAGTTCTCGACGATATGTTGCACCAGCCGGGCAAATTCCCGCGGTTGTCCCATCCGGTTCGGATACAGGATCATGCGATCGACGATCGACTGAGAGACATTGTCCGGAATGCCTGCGACCATTGCGGTATCGAACAGCCCCGGCGCGATCGAGACTATGCGGATACCGTGTGGCGCCAAGTCGCGGGCAACTGGAAGCGTCAGGCCGATTACGCCCGCCTTGCTGGCGCTGTAGGCCGCTTGACCGACCTGCCCTTGGGATGCAGCGCCCGATGCCGTGTTGACGATGACGCCGCGCTCGCCACCCTCGGCGTCAGGGGTGTTCCTGGTCATCGCGAGCGCAGCGAATCTGATGACATTGAAGGTACCGGTCAGGTTGATCGCGATCACCTTGTTCCACGTCGCGATCGGGAACGGCTCGCCTTTTGATACGGTCTTGGCGGCATCGGCGACCCCCGCGCAATTCACTGCGACATGAACGCCGCCGAACGCGGCGACGACCGCCGCGATCCCGTCTTTCACGCTGCTCTCTTCGGCGACATCGACGACGCGCGCCAGGCACGCATCGCCGAGGTTCGACTTTAGTGCCTGCAATTTTTTCTCGTCGCGATCGAAACCGGCGATACGCACGCCGGCCGCGGCGAGCACCTTGCAGGTCGCAAGCCCCAGTCCAGAAGCGGCACCCGTCACTACGGCAATCTTGCCATGAAGCTCCATGAAATATCCTCGTTGTCTTCTATTTGCTCAGGATGGTCACGCACGCCACCGCTTCTTCGATACCGTGCAGTCCGCCGCCATTTTCGGCGATCGCGATCCGCGCGCCGTCGACCTGGCGGGCCCCGGCCTCATGACGCAGTTGCGCGACAAGTTCGTGGACCTGCGCGAGGCCGGTGGCGCCGACCGGATGCCCCTTCGACTCCAGCCCTCCCGACGGATTGACCGGGACGCGCCCGCCGATGGCGGTTTCGCCGCGTTCGCTGATGGCGCCGCCGTCGCCAAAGGCGCACAGGCCGAGATTTTCGATCTGGATGATCTCGCCCATGGCGGTGGCATCATGCACTTCGGCAACTGAGATATCGCCCGGACCGACGCCCGCCTTTTCGTAAGCGCGCCTGGCGGCGCGTGCGGTGCAATGGTTTTCGACGTCCGAAGGGTCACGGTCGCTGCCGGTCTGGACCACGGATGCCAGCACCCGGATCGCGCGCGACCGATCGATGCCATAGCGCTTCAGTCCCGCTGCAGTTGTCACCACAACCGCCGCGGCGCCGTCCGATACCGGCGAACACATCGGCAGCGTCAACGGATAAGTGATCGGCGGCGCGCTCAGCACCTCGTCAATGGAATAGGGCGTACGAAACTGTGACAGCGGATTTTCAACGGAGTGTCGGTGATTCTTCGCCGCGACTGCGGCGATCTGGCGCTGCGTCGTTCCGAAACGCGCCATGTGAAAGCGGGAGAACGCCGCATAAACATCCATGAATACGCTGTAGGGCTTGTCGGACGTTGTGCCGGGCGGCGGATCGATGCCTTCGCCAAGCTTCATGAGCCGCTCGCCGATTTCGTCCTTGCGGCTGATGTCCCAGGCGCTGTCGAATGACCCGAACATAAGCTCGCGATCCCTCGAGAACATCTTCTCGGCACCAACCGCAAGCGCGACGTCTCCGTCGCCTGCTTTCAGGAAGGTGACGGCCAGGTTCAGCGCCGAGCTGCCGCTCGCGCACGCGTTCTCGATGTTGACGACCGGGATCTGCCCGATCCCCATCGACCGCAACGCGATCTGACCGCGCACCATGTGCTGCTTTTCCATGTGTCCTTGCGACGCGTTGGCGAAGTAGGCGGCTTCCAATGCCGTGGTCGCGAGGCCGGCATCCGCGAGCGCTGCGTTGACCGCCTCCTTCGTCATCGTCTTGATGTCCTTGTCGAGCATGCGGCCAAACGGCGTCATGCCCACGCCCACGACGTATACGTCTTCCATGGCGGCGGCTCCCATTCTCAGGTTATATTCTGTGCCCTTAGCGACAGTTCGGACAGCACTTCCTCCGTGTGTTCGCCGAGGCCAGGCACGCCCCGCGTCGGTCCCGGATGGTGGCCGTCAATAATCAAGGGTTGCGCGACATAGCGGCGACGCCTGCCATCGCTGTCGGCCACCTCGCCGAACAGCCCCCGTTCGATGAAGTGCGGGTCGGCCGCGACTTCGTCAATTGCGCTGACGGGACCCCAGGGGATTCCCGCGGCGTCAAGCTTGTCGGCCCATTGGCCGCGTGGCGCGGCGGCGATGGCCTTGCCGATGCGCGCAACCAGTTCGACTTCCCGTCGGGTTCGTTGCGCGCGTTTCAGATCAGCTACGTCCTCCATGCCGATCAGCGTGCAAAGCGGCCGCCAGAACCAGTCCTCATGCGCGATCGACAGCGACAGCAGCTTGCCGTCCTGGCATTCGAACAGACCATAAGCGGGCTCTGCCGCGATGTCGGCGAGCGGCTCGCCGTTCATCGCCGGGCCAACCATGACCGACATCCACGATACCAGCCCGTCGGTCATCGACACGTCGATATACGCCCCCTTTCCCATGCGCGCGCGCGCCAGCAGCGCCGCAAGCACGCCGAGCGCCGCAAACATCCCCGATGAAAGGTCGCCAACCGCGATATCGCTCGGAAGCTGCGTCGAACGCGTTGCGGCCTGGGCGTGCAGGAATCCGGCGAGAGCCTGGTAGGAGAGATCATGGGCGGGTCGGTCGCGGTAGGGGCCGGTCTGTCCGAAGCCGGAGATCGACGCATAGACCAAACGGGGATTGATCGAGGCCATCGCCTCATAACCCAGCCCCAGCCGCTGCATGGTGCCGGGCCGAAACCCTTCCAGCAGGACGTCGGCAGAAGCGACGAGATCCCGGAACCGCTGCTTGTCGCCGTCCGCCTTGAGATCGAGCGCCACCGAGCGCTTGTTGCGATTGAGCGCGGCGTGGAACGCCGGAAACTGCCGCGCGGGATCTCCGATGCCCGGACGCTCGACGAGGATGACGTCGGCCCCAAGATCGGCCATCAGAAGCGTCGCGTAGGGCCCGGGATATTGCTCAGCCAGGCTGACAATACGAATACCCTCGAGCTGCAACATGACGATGTCTCTTCCCCGGATATGCAGAGCCTAAGCTTGCAGATTTTATTCGTTGGTCTATAATTTTACTGACTAAATTATTAATTGACCCAAAAGTCAAATACTTGTTGTCGAGGTGAGAACAGTGACGACGTCTGAAAAGATCAAGCCGGAGCAAAGCGTTCTGGTCGAAGTTCGTGCCGATGCGGTATGGATCACGCTCAATCGGCCGACGGCGCTCAACGCGATTACGCCCGACATGGTGGCGGGAATTACCGCCGCTCTAACGCATGCCGATGATCCGGCGATCAAGGCCGTGGTGCTGATGGGCACCGGGCGTGCCTTTTGCGCCGGAGCCGATTTGAAATACGTCAATAGCGCGACGCAGGGCGATGCACCCGCCGCGACGCGGTTCCTCGACGCCGTCCTCGACATGATGGCACGACTGGAGACCTGTCCGCGGCCGGTCATCGCCGCAGTCAATGGGTTGGCCCTAGCGGGCGGCCTGGAGTTGGTGCTGTGCTGCGATCTGGTTATCGCAGCGCGGTCAGCGAAGCTTGGTGACGCGCATGCCAATTTCGGTCTGCTGCCGGGCGGCGGCAGTTCGGTGCGGCTGCCTCGAAAAATCGGTCCGACCCGTGCGAAATATCTGCTGTTTACTGGCGATTTCGTGCCCGCCGACGATCTGGTTGCCTGCGGTCTCGTCAACGAGGTCGTCGATGACGCCGAACTGACGGCGGCGGTCGAGCGCTTGGCCGCCAAGCTCGGGTCCAAGAGCTCGCTGGTGCTCCGCCGCATGAAGGCGCTGGTCGCCGACGGTCTCGAACAACCAAAGGAGGTTGCTCTCAGGCTCGAATTGCTCGCAAGCGAAGTCCACGCCCATAGCCACGATATGAAAGAGGGACTTGCCGCATTCGAGCAAAAGCGCAAGCCGTCGTTCATCGGCCGCTGAAACGCTTTCTGCGCCTCAATTATCCGAGCCATCGCTTGCGGCGCCGATAGTGCTTGATGTTCCGATAGCTCTTGCGCACGCCTTCGAGGTTGAGGCCGAGATAGAATTCGCGGATGTCCTCGTTGGCGCGAAGGTCGGCCGCGTTACCTTCCAGTACGATGCGTCCGTCTTCCATGACGTATCCGAAATCGGCGAGGTCCAGCGCGACGCGGGTATTCTGTTCGACGATGAGCAGCGTCAGGCCATCTTCCTTCAATGAGCGGAGAACGCCGAACACCTCATCGACCATCATCGGCGCCAGCCCCAACGACGGCTCGTCGATCATCATGAGCTTCGGATTGGCCATCAGCGCGCGGCCGATCACCACCATCTGCTGTTCGCCGCCGGACAAATAGCCGGTCGTGCGCGACTTCAGCAAGGCAAGGCGCTTGATCCGGTCGTAGACGCCATCGAGCCGCCGCCGCATCGCCGGCGCTGAAGGCTCCATATGACCGCCGGCAATCAGGTTCTGCTCCACGGTCAGGTGACTGAGGACGCGGCGGCCCTCCATGACGTGGACGATCCCGTTGCGGACGATTTTTGCCGGATCACCGCCGTCGATCCGCGAGCCCTCGAACGAAATCGTCCCCGACGTCACCTTGCCGTCCTCGGTCATGAGGAGGTTCGAGATCGATTTGAGCGTGGTCGACTTGCCAGCTCCGTTGCCGCCCAAGAGCGTGACGCAAGACCCCTTGGGCACGACGAGCGTAATACCCTTCACCGCAAGGATGACGTCGCTGTAGATAACCTCGACATTGCTGAGCTCAAGCATCGACAACTCCGCGGCCGGAGCGCTGTCGCGCTCCGGCTGGTTCAGCCGGGTTACCACTTCGCAATCGTGGGGACCGGCACGTTTTCAGCGGCGATAACATATTTACCATCCTTGATGGTCGCGACGTTGACGGTCAGGCCCTTGACCGGGAATGGCGCCTCATTCGTATAAGTCAGGTTTGGCAGAATGCTGAAAGTCTGATCGGCCGAAATCGGTGTCGTCAGCAGCGCGGTGCGAACCGCCTCGCCAGTGACTTTGTCGGCGCCGACCTTGCGCGCAGCCGCCTCGATCGCCCGGAGTGCGACCAGCGTCTGATTGTAGCCCATGACGCTCGCGACGGACCATGTCGCCTGCGACTTGTATTTTGCGACGACCATCTGGTGGAAGTCGTGGGCTTTGGTCTTTTGCTCAGTCGGCACGGCCATGCCGTAGACTTCATAGTCGCCTTCCAGGTCCTTCATGCCGCCAACGGCCTTACCTGAGGCAATCAGGCCGTTATGCGAACTCATCATGATCGGAATATCGGCCTTGCCGAGCGCCTGCAGCGCACGCTTGGTCGCCACAACCGCGGCCGTGTTGGTCTGGATATCGATAACTTGCACGCCCTTGCGGATCAGGCGGCCAACCTGGGTGGTCAGATCGGTCGGCTGAACTTCGGTAAAAATGGTCTCGACGATTTCAGCCTTGTCCGGGTTGTCCTTGGCGAACTTCTCCGCGCCCTTGGCAATATCGACATAAGCCGGCGAGGCTTCCGAGGAAATGATGCCGACTTTCAGCGGCCCCTTGATGCCGCGGGTGCTGCGGAACCATTCGAAGAACCCGGCAGCCTCATGGCCATAAGTTGGCCGCGGGTTGAAGATCCAGGGATCGCCTTTCCAAGCGAACCCGTAACCGGCCGTCGACATCAACATGGGCACCTTGTCCGCCGGAAGCCGACCTTGCAGCGCGGCGACGTCAGGTCCACCGACGCCGAGTACGGCCACCGGATTGAGTTCGGCCTTGATGCCGGGCCAAAGGCTCGCAGTCTGCGCCGCGTCGTAGCGCCCGTCAAAGTCCTTGATCCCGATCTTGATGCCCATTCCCTTGCCGACTTCTTCGTTCCACCAATCGACAGTGGCGCGACGGGCGCCGACAAGGTCCTTCATGATGTCGGCGTAGGGTCCGGTAAAGTCGGCGATCGAGGCAATATTGTAGGTCGTCTGCGCCGAAGCGGGCAGCGCGAGTGTGACGACCGCCACTGCCGCGGCGCCTGCGATCCATTTAAAACGTCTGCTCTTCATCTCTACGTCCTCCCGGTTCTGTTATGTTTCATGGACACCGCCCTGCGGCGGCTTCGCTACGTTCAGTATGGAAACGGCCATGTCCGATACGACCGCTTCAGGATATTCCAGCGATGCATCAGGCCGCGCGGCTCGAAGATCAGAAATGCTGCAATGACGCTGCCGAGAAACACATTCATCAGGGAAAATACGACATCGCCGCCGATCGAGGGGAATTGCGAGACGACGGATGGCCCGAGCGACACGAAGGCCTCCTGAATGCATTTGATGACGACGACGCCGACGAGAGCGCCCGTGATCGACCCCATTCCGCCGACGATTATCATGGCAATAAACCATATCGAATTGAACAGCGTGAACTGATCGACCGCGACAAAGCGAACGAAATAAGCCCACAATCCGCCGCCGACGCCGGCATAGAATGCGCCGACCAAGAACGCGGTCGCCTTGATGGCCACGACATCAATGCCCATAATGCCGGCTGCGACGTCGTCGTCGCGCACGGCTACGAAAGCGCGTCCGTACCGGCCCCGCACCATGCCGTAAGCGCCAAAGGTCATGAGCGCCGCGACGGCGAGACAGAGATAATAGATCGAGATATCCGTCGCGAACGCGAATCCGAACAGGCTGGCAGGGTCGAGCGTCAGGCCGTTCGAACCGCCAAACCATGGCAGGTTCAGAACGAAGAAATGAAACAGCGCCTGGGCGGCGATCGTCGTCAGCGCCAGGTAGAACCCCTTGATGCGCACCGCCGACAATCCGAAGATGAAGCCGAACACAGCCGCGGAACACCCCCCGAGCGGGATGGTCAACCAGAACGGAAACCCCAGTTTCGTGGCCAGAAAACCGGTCGTGTAGGCGCCGACGCCCATAAAGGCGGCCTGTCCCAGATTGATCTGGCCGGCATAACCGGTGGTGACCTGAAGGCCGAGGACGATCACCGACGAGATCAATATCAGCGTCGAGATGGCGAGCAGCCGCGGTCCGAACAGGATCGGCAGCGCCAGCAGGAAAATCAGAAACAAGGCTAGGGCAATCTGCTGCGGACGCGTCCGCACCAACGCCGCATCGCGCGCAAAACTGGTGGCGAAAATGCCGGCCGGATCCATCGCTCAAACCCTCTCGATCGTTCTCCACCCGAACATTCCGGTCGGGCGGATAAACAAGATGACAAGCATGATCACGAACGGGAATACCGAGCCAACCGCTCCGCCGACCACCGGGTCGACATAGGCCGTCACAAGTCCCTGCACGGCGCCGACGATCAGACCGGCCAACAAGACTCCGGCGATCGACTCGAATCCGGCGAGCAGGGCCACCGGCAGCGCCGAAAGCCCGATGTCCGACGCCAGGAAATTCAGCGACTTGCCGCTGAGGTAGATGATCGCGCCGAGGGTCGACAATACGGCGCCCAGCGCCCAGGCGAAAGCGATGGAGCGTTTCACCGAGATTCCCATCGACAACGCGACCTGATGATCCTCGGCGACCGCGGTCATTTTGAGTCCGGCGCGGGTGTTGTTGAAGAACCACGACAGGCCCAGTCCGACAATCACCGTGATCACGGCGCCGATCAGCAGTGACCGCGGAATCAGGATGTCGCCGATGATCACCGGCTTCAACGCGAAGATGATCGGAAACGGCCGGACCTGCGGTCCGAATATCAAAAGGATGAGGCCCCTGATGAGAATCAGCAGGCCGATCGTCACCATCACCATCGCGAAACTGGACTCGCCGACGAGACGCGAAAAAAAGATGCGCTCGATGATAAGCCCGAATATCGCCGATACCGCCATCGCCAGCGGAAGCGCCACGAACAGTGGCAGTCCGGTTTGGATCACCATCCACCAGACGATGAAGCCGCCGAACACGACGAGCTCGCCTTGCGCAAAGTTGAACACCTTCGACGCGCGGTAGATGACAATGAAGCCCATCGCGATAAGGGCGTAAAGGAGCCCTACCAGCGAACCGTTGATCAGGTAATTCAGAAAGTCGATCATCATGACATCCCGGCCATTTTGCGCCGCGCCTGCACCGCCGTGGCGACCAGAGGGGCCGCGTCGACGGAATGAATCAGCACGTTGGCCGCCATCGTTCCGCGGCGTCCATCCTGGTAGGTGACGGGGATTGAGAGCGCCACGCGATCTTTGCCGGCGTAGAGGCCGTCGATCAATTCTGCATAGCGTTGCACCAGAAATTCACGTCGTAGCTTGCGCGTGCGGGTCAATTCGCCCTCGTCCGGATCGAGTTCCTTGGGAAAATTCGCAAATCGCCGGACTTGTGCATGATCGGGCAGAAATTTGTTGATGCGGACGATCTCTTCGCGGATCAAATCGGCTACGGCTGTCATTTGCGAGAGGTCGGCGAATGTCGAATAAGCCAGCCTGCGTTCCTCCGCCCACCGCGATACCACACCCATGTCGATATTGATCAACGCTCCGATGTAGTCCCGCGACGCGTCGCCAAGCGTCATGATGTCCTTGATGAACGGACTGAAGCGCAGCCGCGTTTCGATGAATTGCGGTGGATAGCTTTGACCGGAACTCAGCTTGGCGAGATCCTCGATCCGCTCGAGGAAAACCAACTCGCCGGAGGTAGTGACGGAAACAGCGTCGCCGGTCCGGTACCATCCGCCATCTATTCGTTCGGTGGTCTTGTCGGGCTTGCCGAAATAGCCCTGAAAGAAAGATCCACCGCGTACGAGCAGTTCGCCGTCCGGTGAAACCTTCCATTCCAGCGCCGCTGTTGCGGGGTGGGCTTCAAGCCAGTGGCCGACGGTTTCGAGGTCGTAGCGTTCGCCCTTGTGAATCGTCATGATGCCGATCTCGGTCGAACCGTAAATATTGCGCAAGGGTACGCCGATGGCGTGAAACAGCCGGAACACATCGGGCGCCATGGTTGATCCGCCGCTCAGCGCGACCTTCACGCGCGTCAGGCCGAGCTTGTCGCGCAACGGCTTCAGAACCAAAGTCTCCGCGATCGGAAATGCCAAGTGGGCTGCCAATGGTACCGGCTTGCCGTCGAGCCGAGCGACGTTGACCTTGCGTCCGATCTTGACGCCCCATTCGTAAATGCGGCGGCGGATTGGCCCCGCGTCGAGCATCTTTGCCTGGATCGTCGAGGCCAGGCTCTCCCATTGCCGGGGTGCGAACACCATCGCCTCGACCGCGAGTTCGCGGAGATTGGCCAGAACCTGCTCCGGCGACTCCGGAAAGTTGACCACCAGCGGCAAGGTGACGCCGATCGTAACACCGAACAATTGTTCGGTGACCCAGGCAGGCGCAATGTAGGTGAGGTAATCCATGCCCGGCGTCAGGTCGGTGCCGTTCACCAATCGATGCGCGTTGTCGATCAGATAACGGTGCGTGATAATGACGCCTTTGGGACGCCCCGTCGTGCCGGATGTGTAGGACAGGATGGCGATGTCGTCAGGCTGGCCCAATGCGACAAGGCTATCGAACAACCCCGGCTCGGCGGCGTTCCGCTTGCGTCCCTCGTCTTCCATGTGCTCGAGCTTCATGAGGCTCGGCTGCCGGTAAGACCACATGCCGGTATCATCCCAGTAGATCAGCCTGCGCAATGTCGGGACGCTGCCGAGTACTGCGAGCCCCTTGTCAATCTGCTCCTGGTCCTGGCCTACGAAGTAAACCGCCTGACTGTCGTTCAGGAGGTACTCGATTTCACCGACTGTGAGGTCGGGGTAGAGCGAGACGACCTTGCCGCCGAGCGAGAGCACGGCAAGCTCCATCCAAAAATTCTCGGGCTCGTTTTCGCCGATGATGGCGACCGTCTCGCCGCGCGCAAACGACATCGATTGCAATCCAACCGCCAGGTTGCGGACGCGCTCGAGCACGTCGCCGTAACGGAACTCACGCCAGATGCCCCGATACTTGTGACGCGCGATTAGCCGCTCGGGCTCCGCCGTGGCCCGGTCGACGAATGCCTGCGGCAATGTTTTCATTGGTGTGGCGGCTGAGGTCATTTTTCGCCCAGGTAAGCTTTCATGACCAGCGGGTCCCGCTGAATCTGGGCGGGCGTTCCGGTCGCGATCATTTTCCCGAAATCTAGTACGTAGATGCGGTCCGCGAGGTCCATGACCACACCCATATCGTGCTCGACGAGTACGACGGGGATGCCGCGCGCCTCGCGTACGTCGAGGATGAACCGGGCGAGGTCTTCCTTTTCCTCGTTGTTCATCCCGGCCATCGGCTCGTCCATCAGCAGAATTTTCGGTTCCTGCGCGAGCGCGCGGCCGAGGTCGACACGCTTGCGCAAGCCATATCCAAGTGTTCCGACCGGCTGATGGCGGATCGATTCGATTTCCAGCAATTCAATGATTTCCTCGACGACCTCGCGGTGCTGCGCTTCCTCCTTTTGGGCCCAGTGAAAATGCACGAAGGCCTGCAAAATCGAACTGCGCATATGCATGTGCCGCCCGATCAGGATGTTCTCGATCACGGTCATGCCGGGAAAGATGTGCGTTCCCTGAAACGTCCGCGCCAATCCGGATCGCGCGATTTGATGGACGCTTCGGCCGACCATCTGCTCACCATCGAACACGATGCGGCCCTGCTGCGGTCGATAGAAGCCGCTCATACAGTTCATCAGCGAGGTTTTGCCGGCGCCGTTGGGGCCGATAACCGCAATGAGCTCGTCGGGCCTGATCTCGATCGAGACTTCGTTCAGGGCGACAACGCCGCCGAACGACATTCGCAGACGGTCTGCGGTCAGCATCGGCCGCATACCGCTCACGTTGGGCTCCGCATGGGTCGCCGCTTCGGCGCTCATGTCTCCTCCGTAGTCGCGCAGTCGTTCAAAGCGCGCGCGTAGTTATTTTCGTTGCGTTATGACCAATCAGGCATAATACTTACTTGCAAGTCAAATAGATTTTTGACGCTTTTCATGCGACCAATTCACGGCGTGAACGAATGCTGGGCGACCCCAATCTTGCTGTGCAACTCCGCACCCAGCTCAAATTGCCCGTTCTGGTTGGGCCGATGTTTCTCGTATCGGGTCCCGACCTTGTCATCGCTTGTTCGCAGGCCGGCGTCGCGGGCTCTTTTCCGACCCTTAATGCGCGGTCGACGGCAATCCTGGATCAATGGCTCGCGAGGATCACGGCCGAGTTGCAGCCGGACGCGGCTCCCTATGCAGCGAACCTGATCGTCCATCCAACCAACACCAGGCTGGCGGAAGACGTCGATCTGGTCGTCAAACACAAGTCGCCGCTGGTGATTGCCAGCGTCGGACATCCGGGTCGTGTTGTTGCCGCCGTAAAGAGCTACGGCGGCTTGGTTTTCTCCGACGTCGCCTCGCTCAAACACGCCCAACGCGCGGCGGAAACCGGCGTTGATGGTCTGATTTTGTTGTGTGGCGGCTCCGGCGGCAACACCGGTTGGCTCAACCCCTTCGCATTCGTCACCGCCGTTCGTAAATTCTTCGCCGGACCCCTTGTTCTCGCCGGGGCGATCTCGAATGGCCGCCTGATCCATGTTGCGGAAGAGCTCGGCGCCGACTTCGCCTATGTCGGTACGCCCTTTATCGCGGCGACGGAGAGCATGGCGGCGGATGATTACCGGCAAATGCTGATCGATAGCAACGCCGACGACATTCAGCTGACGGCCGAAGTCACTGGCATTCCCGCCAACATGCTCCGCAAAAGCCTCGAACGCAGCGGCTTCAGGCCGGAGCCGAAGCATGACGGTTTCAATCTCCTGAAGGAGATCGAGACGCTGAAGGCATGGCGGGATATCTGGAGCGCGGGGCAGGGCGTTGGCGATGTCGAGCGTGTCGAGCCGGCTGCGGGCGTGATCGACCGCATGACGCATGATTACGATGCGGCGCGCGCAGCAAGCCAGCAACGGGCCGCGCGCAGGTTCGCTTCAGTCGGCAGTCAATAGCTCGCGGGACGGCTCTCGTCCGCTTTTGCCTTAACGGCTCAAGGTGGGGGCCGATCCCACGGATATACGCAATATCCAGCAACCGCGGGATACGCTCTTAGGCTAGGGCGAAACGGCGTGGTCGAGAAGGTCTGTAAAAACCTTCGCGATCTCCGCGCCGCTTTTCGGTCCGTCCTTATCGAACCACCGTGCCATCCAGTTGACCGCACCCATGAAGAAAAACACGGTCAATTTTGGATCGACCTGCCGTATGCTGCCGTCGGCCATGCCCTTCTCGATAATCGCCTGCATCTGATGCTGCGCCTTGTCACGGCGCGCGGCGACGATCTTGCGGTTGGCGGGATCGAGCGCCTGGAATTCGACGAGGACGGCGCAATCGCCGATCTCGCTGTTGTGCGACTCGATGAATTCCTTCGCAAACGAAAGCAGAATTTCACGGCCGTTCCTGCCGGTCTTGTACGCGTGCTCGAACGCGCGATCGCCGAGATCCTGCGACAGCATATGGCACTCGAACAGGATTTCCTGCTTGTTCTTGATGTAATAATAGAGCGCGGGCTTGGTCACGCCAAGCGTCTTGGCGACATCGTCGAGCGACGTCGCATGATATCCTTGCGAGCTGAATGCGCGCGCCGCCTCTTTCAGCAAGGCGGTTCGCTTCAGATTGAATTGCTGGTCGCGGGTCTGAACGGTGTCGTTCCACGCGGCAAGCTGACGGTCACGGCCAGACACCACCACTCCTAGAATTTCATTGCGAGAACAGCAGCGCTGATCCCGGCACAATTGAGCTGATTCGGTCAGCTTTTATCAACGCGAATACCCATCGCAAGTCAAAGATTGCGGGCGATGATGAGTTTCTGGATGTTGCTGGTGCCCTCGTAGATCTTGCAGACGCGGACATCGCGGCAGTAACGCTCCACCGGGAAATCCCGCAGATAACCGTATCCGCCATGAATCTGCAGCGCCTCGGAGCACACTTTCTCGGCCATTTCGCTGGCGAACAGCTTCGCGATGGCAGCCTCCTTCATGCAGGGCAGGCCGGCCTCGAGCAGGCGCGCGGCATGAATATAGTATTGTCGGGCGATATCGACCTGCGCCGCCATGTCGGCGAGAGCGAAGCTGACGCCCTGCAGCTCCATGATCGGTTTGCCTGCGACCTCACGTTCGCGCGCATAATGTATGGCTGCTTCGAGAGCCGCCTGCGCGATTCCGACCGCCTGCGCAGCGATGGCGATGCGGCCGTCGGAAAGACCTGACATCATGATGCCGTAGCCGCAATCGAGCGTGCCGAGGATGTTTTCCTTGGGAACGCGGAGGTCGTCGAGCTGGATCTGGGCGGTATGCGCGGTCCGCTGCCCGAGTTTTTCCTCAATGCGACTGACTATGTAGCCTTTTGCAGGCGGCTCGACCAGGAAGGTGGTGAAGCCGCGCTTGCCTGCACCCGGATCGGTGCGCGCGACGATGATCGCCACGCCGGCCTCGCTGCCGTTGGAGATGAACTGCTTGGTCCCGTTGATCACGAAATCATCGCCGTCGCGGCGCGCCGAGGTTCGAAGTGCCGATGTTTCGGAACCAGCCTGCGGCTCGGTAATCAGGAAGGCGCCGATCTTGTCGCCGGAGGCAAGCGCAGGAAGCAGTCGCTGCTTTTGCTCGGCAGTGCCGTTTTTCGCAATGACATGAGCTGCGCCGAGATTGTGAACGTGGACGATCGTTCCGACCCCGCCGTCGGCGGCGGAAAGTTCCTCGATGGCGAGACAATAGGCGAGAAAGCCAGATGCCGAGCCGCCGTATTCCTCGGAGACGGTCATGCCCATGAAACCCTGGGCGCCGAGAACTCTCAGCTCCTCGGTCGGCCACGCCGAGGTGCTATCACGCTCGGCTGCAGTTGGGGCAAGGACATCCCGTCCAAGTTGGCGCGCCGTGTTGCGAACCATGCGCTGCTGTTCTGACAAAAACGGCTCCGAACCTGTATCGCTGAAATGCTTGTTCATGGTCGCATCCCATCCGCAATTAAGGCCGCAGAGTTGCGGCATGCAATTTACGAGAGGATACATTAATTTACCCGTGGGTCAAATTTCGGTCATGCGCGCGCCGGTTTTCAAATGCCTTCAACTCGTTAGTCGACCCTGAAGAACCGGGATTTCAGGCTGACATGAGCCGCAGTCCGAGGCTGGGCCGAGCTAGGATTTTGAACAGCAGAAGGCTCAGCCGGTTGATGAGGCGGCGGAAGTTTTATCCGACGGCAGCAAGGACGGAATTGGTGGCGTTACCGTCGCGATACCAAAGGTAATTGCGGCCCATTCGGGGTTCGGATTTGAGATGGCCGATCACCGGCTCGACGACGGAACGAACGCCGGCTGTGCATCTCGCGCTTGATCTGTGGCGTTACCCGCCGCTTCTAGCCTGACGTAAACACCCTGAACTTGTAATCCGGCGGGGCGTTGTGGCCCGATAACCCTTGTCGAGGAGAATGCGCGCGATGGTGTTGCCGATCAGCGCCTCTATCTCGGGGATGACGGTTGCGAGCGCGTGGCCGTCATAGCGGTTGCCGGGCAGCGCCTTCGCATGGATCACGAACTGACAGCCATCGGGTGGCATCGTTGCCTTTGCAATGTCGATCTGGCGGGCGCGCGAGGCAAAGACGGCCGCAACCTTTGGTTCGGCGCGTTGGGCGGCGGCCTCAGAACTGCGGGCCGCGCAGCTCATGGACCAGGATGGCGTCGTGCTCGGCGGTTCGGCCGCCATTACCTTCGCCATAATGGACCAGAGCACGTCCTGTGTTTCGCGCCGACCGGAGCGGCAGGGGCGTCGGCCTTGTCATTCCGACCCTGCTGACCTGGCCGGGCAGTTTGTCTTGTTCACGATATCAAAGGAGAGAAATCAAAGGAGAGAACTGGAATCTAACCTGAGGTTGCCGCGCCCGGCATGGACAACGCATACCGCAGCGCACGATAAGCCACTTTGCGGCCGGTCGACGGTGCGTTAATCAATTGAGCAGGCCAGATGTCGATCCGACCAATCAAAACCCACCACACGTTCGAGGTGATCTCGGATCAGATCCGCGACGAGGCCCGCTCGGGCGTCCTGGGAATGGGCGACCGCCTGCCCAACGAGCGGGACATGGCAAAGGCTCTTGCCGTAAGCCGACACGCCCTTCGGCGAAGCGCTGCGCGGCTTGGAATCTCTGGGCGTTAGTCGCTTGTGTCGGCGCAAGCTTATCCGTCAAAGCCGATCACGTGGCTGATACCGTTCCCGGCGGGCGGGCCGACCGATGTGCTCGCTCGTGCCGTCGCACCCAAGCTCAGCGAGGCTCTCGACGTTACCGTAATTGTGGAGAATCCACCAGGCGCCGGCGGTGGCACCGCAATGGTTTCGCTCGCGAAGGCGAAGCCCGATGGCTAACCGTTCGTAGCCCGGCCCCCAGCATGCAGGGGTCCAGGCGGCACGCCAAATAGCCGCGTTCTTGCCGCAGGCCGGCGGCTCGATCCAAAAGACGTTGGCAGACAACAAGCGTCACATGGCGGATGGGGATAATGATGGATATTGGCATATCCCGTGCATTTCTGCAGAAGGGGGAACCCGTAACTTCTTGACGTCCGGCAAGACGAGCTAGATGATATCCCTAACAATCGTTAGAAATTCGTTGGCGAGGAGTCGACGGTTTGTGCGGCGCGGTATGGTCGGGGTTGCCTGAGCCGAACAGCCGCGATCGGCGTGAGATGGAAGAACTCTGTGGATGAGAGTGGCGTCCGCCCAAACGTGGCGGCTCGTCGTTAGGAATGGAGGTCCGAGTATGAGAGATCGGCATCCCGTCACTGATTGGGCAACAGACTTCGACCACCTTGACCCGCGATGGATTGAAGACCCGTTCCCAATCTGGGACGAGCTGCGCCGATCCTGTCCGGTTGCTCATACGAGTCGGTTCCAGGGTGTGTACTTTCCCACGCGTTACGAAGATATCCGTCAGATTGCGTATGATACCGAGCATTTCTCTTCACGGCGGGTTCAGGTGCGCGAGACGCCGCCCCCCGTGAAATCGCCGGCGCCTCCGATCACGTCTGATCCGCCGCATCATCGCGCCGCACGTATGGTCCTGCTGCCTCAGTTCACGCCCGAAGCCATCAACAAGCTGATCCCGACAACGCGCATGATCTGCAATGACCTCATCGATCGGTTTATCGGCGACGAGACGTGCGACGCAGCGGTGGATTTTGCCCAGCATATTCCGGTGCGTGTGATTGCAGGGATGCTTGGCCTGCCGCCAAGCGATGGGGAAATGTTCCGTGGATGGGTGCATGGGCTCGTTGAGGAAGCCATCCTGGACGATGCCACGATGGTGCGTACCCTGTCGGAAATGACCGCCTACCTGCTGGATCACGTGGAGCAGCGTCGCAGGTCGCCGGCCGATGATCTCATCAGTTATCTGGCCGCCGATCGGATTGATGGTGCGCCTTTGACGGACAACCACATCCTCGGCACCCTCCGCCTTCTGCTCATTGCCGGTATCGATACGACATGGAGCGGGATCGGAGCTTGCCTATGGCATTTGGCCAAAACGCCCGCTGATCGGCGCCGCCTAGTTGCTGAGCCCGCGCTGATGCAGACGGCCATTGAGGAATTCTTGCGGGCCTATTCTCCGGTGACCATGGCGAGGCTCGTCGCCAAGGACACGGTCGTAGGTGGCTGCCCTTACGAGAAGGGGCAAATGGTGCTGCTCTCCTTCCCGGCGGCCAACCGAGATCCCGCGGTTTTCCCGGACGCCGATAAGGTCATTATTGACCGCAAGGCGAACCGCCATGCGGCCTTCGGCCTCGGAATACATCGTTGCGTCGGTTCGAACCTCGCGCGCATGGAACTCACCGTTGCGGTCGAGGAGTTCTTGAAGAGGATTCCTGAGTTTCACCTCGCCGATTCCAAAGCTGTCACGTGGTCCGAAGGTGCGGTCAGGGGACCTCGAAAGCTCCCACTCCTGCTCGGATGACCGGCACGCCAGCCTGGGCGGAGCGTTGGGCTCGTCTTCCGATCGCATATAGGTCTAACAGGATGCCCAGCATGACACCGAAAGCCCTGCGCGGCCCCCCGCGCGAATCTGGGCGGACAGCTTGGATCTGTGGGCGCAAGAGACAGAGGAGGCGGCAACCATGAAAACGGCGTTGTGCAAGAAGTTGGGTATCGAATTCCCGTTATTTGCGTTCAGTCATTGCCGCGATGTCGTGGCAGAGGTGACGAACGCAGGCGGTTTCGGCGTTCTCGGCGCTGTCGGACACACACCAGAGAGCTTGAAAATCGAACTGGACTGGATCGACTCGCGTGTCAAGGGCCGGCCCTACGGTATCGACCTGCTGATTCCGAACAAAATGGAGGACAAGCAGGGTGACCTTGCAGAGGCTGAGCTGCAGTCGCGGATTCCGGACGGACATCGAAAATTCGTGAACAGCCTCCTCGAGCGGCACGGCATCGATACGTCGGATCTTTGGAGCGGCGAGTACGACAAGCGCACGGCCGACAGCATGCGGGAGGCGGGAGCCGCAAAGCTTCTCGACGTGGCGTTCCAACATCCGATCAAGCTCTTCGTCAATGCCCTCGGTGTGCCACCGAAGTCGATCATGGAACGGGCACGGTCGAAGGGCATCCTCGTTGGCGCACTGACCGGAGCCAAAGAGCACGCCATCAAGCACGCCGAGGCGGGGGTCGATATACTTGTCGCTGCCGGCACCGAG
>NZ_LSIC01000121.1 GCF_001556045.1 Bradyrhizobium sp. CCH5-F6 | reverse complement strand
GCTCCCGCAGCTGCCGCTTCAGCACCTTGCCGTTGGCGTTGCGCGGCAGCGGCTCGGCGGTGATCGCCATGGTTTCGGGCACCTTGTAGTCCGACAGCCTTTCGGCGCACCAGGCGCGCAAGGCCTCGCCGGAGACCGGCGTGCGCGTCACCACCACCGCGTGGACGCGTTCGCCCAGCACGGGGCAAGCCTTGGCGATGATCGCGCTCTCGACCACGGCGGGATGGCCGGCCAGCACGGATTCGACCTCGGCCGAATAGATCTTCAACCCGCCACGATTGATCATGTCCTTCTGCCGATCGAACACGCGGACGAAGCCTTCGGCATCGACCGAGCCGAGGTCGCCGGAGTGCCAGAAACCGCCGGTGAAGCTCTCGGCCGTGGCCTTCGCGTTGTTCCAATAACCCTTGATGACGGAAGCACTCTGGATCCAGAGTTCGCCGATCTCGCCGCGAGGCAGCTCGCGCCCGTCCGCCCCCATCGCGACGATGTGCGCGCCCGGGCACGGCAGGCCGACGCTGTCGATATGGCGCTCGGTCAACTCGCCCGGCATGATCGTCGAGGGCGACGTCGTCTCGGTGGCGCCGTAGCAGTTCATCAGCTTCAGGCCGGGAATCTTCGCCTTGAGCTTCTCGATCGTCGCGACCGGCATCGGCGCGCCGCCGAAGCCGCCGATGCGCCAGCTCGACAGATCGTAGCTGTCGAAATCGCTCTGGAGCAGGCAGAGATTGTACATCGCCGGCACCATCACCGTGTAGGTGACGCGCTCGCGCGCGGCGAGCTTGAGATAATCGGCGGCCTTGAACTCCGGCATGATGATCAGCGCGCCGCCACAGCGGATCATGGTCGTGATGTTGGCGACGACGCCGGTGACATGGCCCAGCGGCACGGCCGCGATCGAACGGTCAGCCTCCGTCAATTGCAGACAGGAGACGAAGACCATCGAGGAGTGGACGATGTTGCAATGGGCCAGCATCGCGCCCTTCGGCTTGCCGGTGGTGCCCGAGGTGTAGAGGATCATCGCGGTGTCGTCCTCGCTCGTCTCGGCCGGCGCCTCCGCCGGCGGGTTGTCGGCGAGCAGAGTGAACCGCGACAGAGCCGGATCATCGTCGACGGCAACACGGTGGATCACATCCGGCACATCCTGCGCATCAGGCAGCCGCTCGGCGAGCGCGGCTTCGTGGATCAGAATCTTTGCACCGCAATCGGCCAGCACATAGGCGATTTCCGGCTTCTGCTGCCGCGTGCCGAGCAACACCGTCACGAGGCCCTCATGCGCGGCGGCGAACAGCAGCAATGGAAATTCGATGCGGTTACCGAGCAGGATCGCGACACGATCGCCGCGCTGCAATCCGAGCCTGCGAAATCCCGCTGCAATCCGTGCGGCCTGGTCGACGGCCTGCTGCCAGCTCAGGCGCACATGGCCTGCGATCAGCGCTTCGCCGTCGGCGTTGCGGGCGCGGGCGTCCGCGATCATCGCCCACAGGCTCTCGGGCCGGTCCGCGAATGCTGGCACGATTCGATCGCCGAAGCGCGCCTCGTACCGCATTGGCGGAAGTTGCGATCGCGACCAGTCCATCGGCGTGCCTCGGCTTTGTTGCTCTTGCTACCTTCCGCGCATGATCGAGCAGATCCTGTCTTGTGCTGATCGGCTAGACGCCGATGACGGGAACACCGATCACGACCGGATGGAACGCGAATGCCAGCGCCAGATAAGCGACCAAGCCCACGGCCACCGCAATCAGATCGTTGCTGACGCCGCCGACCGGAATCGGCGGCGCGCCGGCGTCGGTCCGATGCTTGAGCGAAATGCGGTCATACACCGCCCAGGCCAGGAACGAACCGAACAGGATGATCGAGCCGAGATCGCCGTTGGCGAGCAGATGCGCGGCGGCCCACAGCTTGATGCCGGCCAGCATCGGATGCTTCAGCGTCGCATAGATGCGACCGCGCAAATATGACGCCACCACCAGGATGACGGCGGGCAGCATCAAGGCGAGCGCGATGTGCTTCATCGCTTTCGGCGGATACCAGACGTCGATCCAGCCGGTGGCGCGATAGTTGGCAAAGCCCCAGATGATCAGTGCCAGACCGGCGAGCGAGACGAGCGAATAGAGGATCTTGTAGGTCCCCTCGCCGAGCCTTGCGATCGCCTGCGCGCGAGCCTCGCGCTTCGTCGTGAAAACATGGGCCGCAAAGAACAGCACCAGCCCCAATATCATGATCAGCAGACCCACGACATCCTCCCCTTCGGCGAGCGCCCCGCTTCTGAGGTATCATCGATTGGCCGCCGCTCGCAACTCTTCCCCCTCATGGGTGAGGAGCGCGCGAAGAACGCGCTCCTCACCATGAGGTGATGGAGGAGTCCTCACGGCTAATTGGAGAACTGCCGATTGTCGACATAGCGGACCGCGATCGGTCGGCCAGCCAGCGCGCCGCCAAGGCCGCTGGTGAACTTCAGCGGCAGGCAGGCCTTCAGCGACGAATTGATCGCGTTCAGATATGACGCTCGCGTATCAGCCGGGACGCCCGCGGTCGCAAATGTCATGCGCGGCGGCCCGATCAGGCCGCCCGAGCGGTTGAGGCTGAACCGCACCGACATCTGCATGCCCGCGCGGGCATTGTCCGATGGCGGCGACCAGCAGCTGCGCAGCTCTGCGAACAGGTCGCCGATCGTATCGAGATCGTGATCGGGCTTGCGGTATTTGGCGCGGTCGGACTCTGCAGGCACGCTCTCGATCGTGAGCTGGAGGTTCTGGCCGTAGGGATAATCGATCTCGGGAATGCAGGGACCGGGCTCGAGCGGGCTGCAATAGGACGGCGTGCAGGGCCTGCCGTCGAGCACGCTGCACGGCTCGTGCGAAAACGGAATCGGATTGATCTGCCGGGGCCGCGCGTCGGCGGCGGCCGATACCGCCAGCAGGACAAGGATCAGGATGCCGCGCCACATGGAGTGAGCTCACAATGCCACGTGGGAGAACGTGGCGTCGTCGACGAGCGGGTCAAGCCCGTGCGCCTTCACATGCTCGCGTTCAACTCCGGTGTCGTCGCATGACGGCGGAGGGGTGGCCGCACAGTGGCGCACAGAAGCGCACCCTACCCCTTCTTCTTGACGTCCTTGACGTTGGTGAACTCGATGCCCTCGGCGCGTTCCCTGGTGTAGCCGAGATAGAACTCGTTCCGGGCGAGATACACGGGATCGCCATCGACGTCGTCGGCGATGCTGGAGGTGTTGGCGGCGATGAAGGCGTCGAGTTTCTTCCTGTCTTCCGAGGAGACCCAGCGCGCGAGCTGGAACTCGCTGACCTCGAATTCGACCGGCAGCGAATATTCGGCCTCGAGCCGGGCCTTCAGCACGTCGAGCTGGAGCGCACCGACCACGCCGACCAGCGCCGGCGCACCGTCGCGCGGGCGGAACACCTGCACCACGCCCTCTTCCGACATCTGCTGAAGCGCTTCCTTCAGCTTCTTCGCCTTCATCGCGTCGGTGAGACGGACGCGGCGGACGATTTCCGGCGCGAAGCTCGGCACGCCGACGAAGTTGAAATCCTCGCCCTCGGTCAAAGTGTCGCCGATGCGCAGCGTGCCGTGATTGGGAATGCCGACGACGTCGCCTGCGAAGGCTTCGTCCGCGACCGAACGGTCCTGCGCGAAGAAGAATTGCGGGCTCGACAGCGGCAGGCTCTTGCCGGTGCGCACCAGCTTGGCCTTCATGCCGCGGCTGAGCTTGCCCGAGCACAGACGTGCGAAAGCGATGCGGTCGCGGTGGTTCGGATCCATGTTGGCCTGGATCTTGAACACGAAGGCGCTCATGCGCGGATCGGTAGCCTCCACCTTGCGCTGGTCGCTGTCCTGCGCGCGCGGCTCGGGCGCGAACTTGCCGAGGCCTTCCAGGAGGTCGCCGACGCCGAAATTGCGCAGCGCGCTGCCGAAATAGACCGGCGTGAGGTGGCCTTCGCGGAACGCTTCGAGCTCGAACGGCTTCGACGCCGCGGTGACGAGCTCCAGCTCGTCCTTCACGGCAGAGACGTCGAGATTGGCGTTGAGCTTGGCGAGCTCTTCGATCTCGATCTGCTGCGCCGCGCCGGTCTTGGCGCCGCCGCCTTCGAGCAGGCGCACGCCGCCATTGACGACATCATAGGTGCCGAGGAAGTCGCGGCCGCGGCCGACCGGCCAGGTCATGGGCGTGGTGTCGAGCGCCAGCGTCTTCTCGATCTCGTCGAGCAGTTCGAAGACGTCCCGGCTTTCGCGGTCCATCTTGTTGATGAAGGTGATGATCGGAATGTCCCGCAGGCGGCAAACCTCGAACAGCTTTCGGGTGCGCGCCTCGATGCCCTTGGCGGCGTCGATCACCATGACGGCGGAATCGACCGCCGTCAGCGTGCGATAGGTGTCTTCCGAGAAGTCCTCGTGGCCCGGCGTATCCAGCAGGTTGAAGACGAGGCCTTCGAACTCGAAGGTCATGACCGAGGTCACGACCGAGATGCCGCGCTCGCGCTCGATCTTCATCCAGTCCGAGCGCGTGTTGCGCCGCTCGCCCTTGGCCTTGACCTGGCCGGCCAGGTTGATGGCGCCGCCGAACAGCAGCAGCTTCTCGGTCAGCGTGGTCTTGCCGGCGTCGGGGTGGGAGATGATCGCGAAGGTCCGCCGCCGCGCCACTTCAGCGGCAAGCGGGGATCGGGCCGGCGATTCGGCTGTGGTGGTGGCGATGTCGGACATGGCGGGAGCGTGTGGCAGGGAAAACGGGCCTTATCAAGCCTCATTTGGTGATTGCGGAGGCTTCCGGCCAGCCCCATATCGACTTTCGGGAAGGACGACCTTCCCATTTCTCAGCCTGTCAGCCGCGGGGACGACCCTGCCTTGGTATGGAGGGTCGTCATGGCCTGGAGCATTCTGTTCGTCGCGGGCCTTCTCGAGATCACCTGGGCGATCGGCCTGAAATACACCGAGGGTTTCAGCAGGCTTGTTCCATCCGTGATCACGCTGGTGGCGATGGCCGGCAGCGTCATCCTGCTCGGACTCGCGCTCAAGTCGCTTCCCGTCGGAACCGCCTACGCGGTCTGGACCGGCATCGGCGCGGTCGGGACCGCGACGCTCGGCATCATCCTGTTCGGCGAGCCCGCCACGGCATTCCGCCTCGCCAGCATCGGCCTGATCGTCGCCGGGATCGCCGGATTGAAGTTCGTTACCTGACGAAGATCTGGACAATCCACCAGGTCAGCGCCGCCACGATGGCCGAGGCCGGGATCGTGATCACCCAGGCATAGACGATGGAGCTGGCGACGTTCCAGCGCACCGCCGAGACGCGACGGGCGGCGCCGACGCCGACGATCGCGCCGGTGATGGTATGGGTGGTCGAAACGGGAACGCCGAGGAAGGTCGCCATGAACAGGGTGGCGGCCCCGCCGGTTTCGGCGCAAAAACCCTGCATCGGAGTCAATTTCGTGATGCGCAGGCCCATGGTGCGGACGATGCGCCAGCCGCCCATCAGCGTGCCCAGCGCCATCGCCGCCTGGCAGGACAGCACCACCCAGAACGGCACCGAGAAGTCGCTGCCGAGATGGCCTTGCGAATAGAGCAGCACCGCGATGATGCCCATGGTCTTTTGTGCGTCGTTGCCGCCATGACCGAGCGAATAGAGCGATGCGGAGGCGAACTGGAGGACGCGGAAGGCGCGATCCACCGCGAACGGTGTCGAGCGCACCGAGGCCCACGACACGATCGCAACCAGCATCATGGCGAGCAGGAAGCCGACCAGCGGCGACAGCACGATCGCCAGCACCGTCTTGGACAGGCCGCTCCACACCGCGGCCGAGATCCCCGCCTTCGCCATGCCGCCGCCGACGAGCCCTCCGATCAGCGCATGCGACGACGAGGACGGGATGCCGAGCGCCCAGGTCACGAGGTTCCAGACGATGGCCCCGACCAGCGCAGCGAAGATCACCTGGGCATCGACGATCGAGGGATCGATGATGCCGGTGCCGATGGTCTGGGCGACGTGCAGGCCGAAGACCATGAACGCGATGAAATTGAAGAACGCGGCCCAGAACACCGCGTATTGCGGCCGCAACACGCGGGTCGAGACGATGGTCGCGATCGAATTGGCGGCGTCGTGCAGGCCGTTCAGGAAGTCGAACAGCAGCGCGACGGCGATCAAGCCGACCAGGATGGGAAGACCCAACGCTGCATCCACGGCGGCCCTGCCTTACACTTTGGGCATGATCTGAGCGGAAAACCGCAGGACACTTTTCCGGATCATGCGTTACACCTGCTCGATGACGATGCTGTTGATCTCGTTCGCGACGTCGTCGAAGCGATCGGCCACCTTTTCCAGGTGGTCGTAGATCTCGACGCCGACGATGAAGTCCATCGCATTGCCCTCGCGATGCTTCAGGAACAGCTCCTTCATGCCGATGTCGTGGAGATCGTCGACCCGCCCCTCCAGCTTGCCGAGCTCTTCGGTGATGGCGGTCAGCATGGCGACGTTCGGGCCAATCGATTGCATCAGCGGCAGCGCACGCCCGACCAGATTGGCGCATTCGATCAGCAGCCCGCCGATCTCGCGCATGGGAGGCTCGAAGGTGCGGACCTCGAACAGCATCACGGCCTTGGCGGTCTGCTGCATCTGATCGATGGCATCGTCCAGCGACGTGATCAGGTTCTTGATGTCGCCGCGGTCGAACGGGGTGATGAAGGTGCGGCGGACCGCGGTCAGCACCTCACGGGTGATATTGTCGGCGTCGTTCTCGAACTGGTTGACGCGCTGGCAATAGACCGGCGTCTCCTCGCCTCCATTGAGCATGCCCTGGAGCGCGATCGCCCCCTGGATCACCGTCTGGGCATGCCGGTCGAACAGCTCAAAGAACCGCTCTTCCTTTGGAAGGAACGCACGAAACCATCGCATCATGGGGATAGGCTACCGGTTGGAAATGGTCAGGCCCGAAGGGCGTCACAAAACTGTCATAGACCATTTTTCATCCGCGCGCGTGTCATCTCACGCTCGCGGAGCCGGGTCATCCACCGCTTTCAAGCGGTTCGCAAACCGCTTTTAAATCAGTCGGTTAGAGCGATCGTCGGAAGTAATGCGCGATTTCGCCGATGACGCCGCGGCGGAAGGTGAGCACGCAGACCACGAAGATCGCGCCCTGGATCACCGTCACCCACTGGCCGAAACCAGCCAGATATTGCTGCATGGCGATGATAGCGAAGGCGCCGACCACGGGACCGAAAATGGTTCCGAGACCGCCGACCAGGGTCATCAGCACGACCTCGCCCGACATCGTCCAGTGGACGTCGGTGAGCGAGGCGTTCTGCGCCACGAACACTTTCAGCGCGCCGGCAAAGCCGGCCAGCGTGCCGGACAGCACGAAGGCCAGGAACTTGTACTGGTCGGTGCGGTAGCCAAGCGAGATCGCCCGCGGCTCGTTCTCGCGGATCGCCTTCAGGACTTCGCCGAATGGCGAGTTGATGATGCGGAAGATCAGGAGGAAGCCGGCGAGGAAGCCAACCAGCACGACATAATACAATACCGTCGGCTTGGAGAGATCGAGCACCCCGAACATGCGTCCCTGCGGGATGCCCTGGATGCCGTCTTCGCCATGGGTGAACGGCGCCTGGAGATAGATGAAGTACAGCAGCTGCGACAGCGCCAGCGTGATCATCGAGAAATAGATGCCCTGGCGGCGGATCGAGATGTAGCCGGTGATGATCGACAGCGCGAACGCCGCGACGATGCCGACGAGGATGCCGAGCTCGGGCGGCAGCGCCCACACCTTCAGCGCATGCGCGCTGCAATAGCCCGCAGTTCCCAGGAACATCGCGTGTCCGAAGGAAAGCAATCCGCCATAGCCGATCAGCAGGTTGAAGGCGCAGGCCAGCAGCGCAAAGCACAGCGCCTGCATCACGAAGAAGGGGTAGACGCCGGTGAATGGCACCGATGCCAGCACCAGCGCCATGATCACGAACACGATCATCTCGTCGCGCATCGCGCGCGGGGTTGCTGGCAGCGTATCGTCCGTCAGGGTTGTCATCTCAGGCCGCCCTTCCCGTCAGTCCCGTTGGCTTCACCAGGAGGACCAGCACCATCAGCACGAACACGACGGTGTTGGAGGCCTCGGGGTAGAAATATTTAGTCAGGCCCTCGATCACACCGAGCGCAAAGCCGGTGATGATGGAGCCCATGATCGAACCCATGCCGCCGATCACGACCACCGCGAACACCACGATGATGAGGTCGGCGCCCATCAGCGGCCGCACCTGGTTGATCGGCGCCGAGAGCACGCCGGCGAGCGCGGCAAGGCCGACGCCGAGACCGTAGGTCAGCGTGATCATGCGCGGCACGTTGATGCCGAAGGCGCGCACCAGTGTCGGATTTTCGGTGGCGGCGCGCAGATAGGCGCCGAGTTGCGTCTTCTCGATCAGGAACCAGGTCGCCAAGCATACGACGAGGGAAAACACGACGACCCAGCCGCGATAAATCGGCAGGAACATGAATCCGAGATTCATGCCGCCCTTGAGCTGATCCGGAATGGCGTAAGGCAGGCCGGAGGAGCCGAAATAGTTCTGGAACACGCCCTGCACGATCAGCGCGATGCCGAAGGTCAGGAGCAGGCCATAGAGGTGATCGAGCCCGGTCAGCCATTGCAGCATGGTCCGTTCCAGGATCATGCCGAAGATGCCGACGATGATCGGCGCCAGCAACAGCGCCCACCAGTAATTGATGCCGCCGAGGTTCAACAGGAAGTAGGCGACGAAGGCGCCCATCATGTAGAGCGCGCCATGGGCGAAGTTGATGATGTTGAGCATGCCGAAGATCACGGCAAGCCCGAGACTGAGCAGCGCGTAGAACGAGCCGTTGATCAGTCCCACCAGTAGTTGAGCGTATAGAGCCTGCATCGAGATTAGCTTCCGCCACCAGAATGAAAGCCCGCCTGCGGCACGACCGCGCGGCGGGCCACGAGAGTTACTTCTTCACCAGCGGACAGGCGCTCTCGGAGAGCGGCCGGAACGCCTGGTCCGCGGGGACGGTGCCCACCAGCTTGTAATAGTCCCACGGCCCCTTCGACTCCGAGGGCTTCTTGACCTCGAACAGGTAGGCCGGGTGAATCTTGCGGCCATCGACCCGGATACTGCCCTGACCGAACAGCGGATCGTCGGTCGGCATCGACTTCATCTTCTCGACCGCCTTGGCGCCGTCATGCGGATTGCCGCCCATCGCCTCCAGCGCCTTGAAGTAATGGATCAGTCCCGAATAGACACCGGCCTGCACCATCGAAGGCATCGCCTTGTTCTTCATCCGCTCGGAGAAGCGCTTGGCGAAGGCACGCGTTCCGTCGTTGAGATCCCAGTAGAAGGTCTCGGTGAAATTGAGCCCTTGCGCCACGTTGAGGCCGAGCGAATGAACGTCGGTGATGAACAAGAGCAGTCCGGCAAGCTTCTGTCCGCCGGCAACGATGCCGAACTCGGCGGCCTGCTTGATCGAATTGGTGGTATCGCCGCCGGCATTCGCAAGGCCGACAATCTTCGCCTTCGATGCCTGCGCCTGCAAAAGGAACGAGGAGAAGTCCGAGGAATTGAGCGGGTGCTTGACGCTGCCGAGCACCTTGCCGCCCGCCTTTTGCACCACCGCCGTGGTGTCGCGCTCCAGCGCCGCGCCGAACGCGTAGTCGGCCGTGAGGAAGTACCAGGTATCGCCGCCGGCCTTCACCAGCGCCTGACCGGTGCTGTTGGCCAGCATGTAGGTGTCATAGACCCAATGGATCGTGTTCGGCGAACACTGGGCGTTCGTCAGATCCGAGGTCGCCGCACCCGTGTCGATCAGGATCGAATTCTTCTCCTTGACGACATTGTTGACCGCGAGCGCGACACCGGAGTTCAGCACGTCCATGAAGATATCGACCTTGTCGACGTCGATCCATTGGCGCGCGATGGTGGTGGCGATATCGGGCTTGTTCTGATGGTCGGCGGAGACCAAGTCGATCTTCCAGCCCTTCGCGGCAAGTCCGGAATCCTCGATCGCCATCTGAGCGGCCAGCGTGGAGCCCGCACCACCGAGGTCGGAATAGAGACCGGAATTATCGGTCAGCACGCCGACCTTGACGGTCTTGTCCTGTGCCGACGCGCCGCTCGCGACGAATCCCAACGCCATGCCGAGAAGAAGTGCAGAAAAACGCTGTTTCATAATTCCCTCCGGGAAATCCACTATTGAATGCGTCGAGGCGTTAGACACCGAGATAGGTGTGGAGCTTGTCCATGTTGGCGGCAAGCTCCGAATTGGAGAACCCGTCGATGATCTTGCCGTGCTCGACCACGTAATACCGGTCGGCGACGGTCGATGCGAAGCGGAAGTTCTGCTCGACCAGCAGGATCGTGAAGCCTTCCTTCTTGAGCCGCGCAATGGTGTGGCCGATCTGCTGGATGATGACCGGAGCAAGGCCCTCGGTCGGCTCGTCCAGCATCAGGAAGCTCGCGCCGGTGCGCAGGATACGCGCGATCGCGAGCATCTGCTGCTCGCCGCCCGACAGCTTGGTGCCCTGGCTGTTGAGCCGCTCCTTCAGGTTCGGAAACAGCTCGAAGATCTGATCGAGCGGCAGTCCGCCTTCGCGGACCACCGGCGGCAGCATCAGGTTCTCGCGCACGTCGAGACTGGCGAATATGCCCCGCTCCTCCGGGCAGAAGGCTATGCCCATGCGCGCGATCCTGTCGGAGGTCGCGCGGATGATCTCCTGATTGTTGAACTTCACGGAGCCGGTACGCTTGCCGATGATGCCCATGATCGACTTCAGCGTGGTGGTCTTGCCGGCGCCGTTGCGCCCGAGCAAGGTGACGACCTCGCCGGCATTCACGTCGAAGTTGATCCCGTGCAGGATGTGGGACTCGCCGTACCATGCTTCGAGGTTGCGGACTTGAAGGATGTTTCCGCCGGTCGCGGCCATGGCCGGAGCCTCGGCGATCGCAGTGTCAGGCATGACCGGCTCCCAGATAGGCTTCCTTGACGCGCTCGTCCTTGGTGAGCTCGGAGTAATGGCCCTGCGCGAGCACCTGCCCGCGCGTCAGCACGGTGATGATGTCGGAGAGATTGGCCACCACGCTCAGATTATGCTCGACCATCAGGATGGTGTATTTCGCCGAGATGCGCTTGATCAGCGCCGCGATCTTGTCGATGTCCTCGTGGCCCATTCCGGCCATCGGCTCGTCGAGCAGCATCATCTCCGGGTCGAGTGCGAGCGTGGTTGCGATCTCAAGTGCACGCTTGCGCCCATAGGGCATCTCGACCGCGGGCGTGTTCGCAAACTCGCTGAGGCCGACGTCATTGAGCAGCTCGCGGGCGCGATCGTTGAAGCGGTTGAGCACGGACTTGGAGCGCCAGAAGTCGAACGAAGAGCCGTGCTGGCGCTGAAGCGCCACGCGGACGTTCTCCAGCGCGGTGAGATGCGGAAACACCGCCGAAATCTGGAAGGAGCGCACAAGGCCCATGCGGGCGACGTCCGCCGGCGCCATCGCCGTGATGTCCTGTCCCCTGTACAGGATCTTTCCGGCTGACGGTTTCAGGAACTTGGTCAGAAGATTGAAGCAGGTCGTCTTGCCGGCCCCGTTCGGGCCGATCAACGCGTGAATGCTCCCACGGCGAACCTTGAGCGCAACGTCGCGGACGGCGAAGAAGCCCGCGAACTCCTTGGTCAAGCCTTCCGTTTCGAGAATGAACTCATCGGCCAAACAGATTTCCCCCTGCCCGCGCAAGGCGCGTGGCTGTCCTTGTTGCTTCGGCTGTCCGGAGGCCTTGGAGCCCACCCTGGACGCCGCCTCCGGGCGCGGAATATGCCGGAGGTGACGGGGGTTAGGCAAGGCGGAAAGCTGAGCAGGTCAGGCCTCCGGCTGGGATACAAATGCTCCCTTCGTCGGACGCGTTTTGATGTCGTGCCTGCCCGGCCTCCCGGTTCGCAAGGCACCGGCCATCAAGCCGTCGTTAACGGTCTTTCGTTCGGTGCGCCAGCCTTCATAGAAAATTTTCCTGCGAGCCGGATCATGCGCGGGGGTTTCTACGTGGGGAATATTGTTTTGGATTTCGCAAGCGCCGCGCCTTCCGTCGTCAAGTCGATCAGGCAGCGTGATCTCCTGAATACGTGGCTGCGGCTCTATGCGCGCCATGAGGTCGCACCGGCAATCTGGGAGTACCAGCCTGCGCGGCTCGAGGAAGAGCTGTCCGATCTCATCTACTACACGGTGGAATTCTCGACGCCGACGCCGCGCCTCACCATCCAAAGCGAAGGCACGCGCATCTCGCGTGCCTATGGACATACCGGCAAGGGTGTCCTGCTCGATGATTATGTCGGGCCGCGGCTAGCCCCGTTCGTGATGCCGATCTATCACGAATGCCTGGCACGCGCGCTGCCCGTCTACAGCGTGGCCGAAGTCGAGGACATGAGCGGCCGCATCGTCGCCTACGAACGGCTGCTGCTGCCGTTCATGACCGACCTAAAGGTCAGCCACATCATCGCGTCGATCAAGACGTTCTGCGAGGACGGCGGCTTCGAGATCAAGAATCTGATGCGCGGAAATGACGCGCTGCCGCGCCCGAGACTGCGCACCGTGATCGATCGCGAGCTGTTTCATCGCGCGCCCGGCCGTATCGCGGCGGCCGACGTGGTCGAGCTCGCCGATCCCTCCGGCCCGAGCGTCGCCACCGAGATCATCGAGCTGAACTAGCGGGACTTGGCCCCGACTTCCTTGGCATAGGTCTCCGGCTTGAAGCCGACCAGCAGCTTGCCGCCAACCTCCAGCACCGGCCGCTTGATCATCGATGGTTGCGCTAGCATCAGGGCCAGCGCCTTCTTCTCGGAAAGGCCTTCCTTTTCGGCCTCGGGGAGCTTCTTGAAGGTCGTGCCGGCGCGATTGAGCAGCGTCTCCCACCCGACCTTGTCGCTCCACTGCTTGAGCTTGTCTTTCTCGACGCCCGCCGCCTTGTAGTCGTGAAACGCGTAAGGCACGTCATGGGCATCGAGCCAGGCGCGCGCCTTCTTCATGGTGTCGCAGTTCTTGATGCCGTAGATGATGTTGGGCAAGACGTTCCTCGCGCATGCCTGATGCCAGTGGGTGCGGCGTTGTACGAAACTCCGGTTCGCGCGACAATATCGGCGACAACGCCACCCTCCGGACGGAACGACCATGCACGTCACCCACGATCCCGCGGCCGCCGCCTCGCCGACCATCGACTTCAATGCCTTCCTCGCGGTCGACATCCGCGTCGGCACCATCGTCGACGCCAAGCCGTTTCCCGAAGCGCGCAAGCCGGCCTTTCGGCTGTGGATCGATTTCGGCCCCACGATCGGCGTCCGCAAGAGTTCGGCCCAGATCACCGAGCATCACCCGCTCGACACGCTGGTCGGGCAGCAGGTCGCTGCCGTCGTCAATTTCCCGCCGCGCCAGATCGGCCCTGTTGTCTCCGAGGTGTTGACGCTCGGCTTTCCCGACGCCGCCGGCAAGGTCGTGCTGGTGCAGCCGAGCAAGCCCGTGCCGAACGGCGGACGGCTGTTTTAGGAAACAGCCTACGACCGCTCAGGAATGTTCAGCCCGCGTTGCACCGCCGGACGCGCCAGCCCGCGTTCGAGCCAGGCACCGACCGCCGCGAACTGACCGAACTCAACGAGATCGCCGGCGCCGTAGAATCCGATGAGATTGCGCACCCAGCCGAGCATCGAAATGTCGGCGATGGTGTAGTCGTCATCCATGAACCATTGCCGGCCGGAAAGATGCGCCTCCATCACGCCGAGCAGGCGCCTGGACTCGTTGACGTAGCGCTCCAGCGGCCGCTTGTCCTCGAAATCCTTGCCGGCGAACTTATGGAAGAAGCCGACCTGCCCGAACATCGGCCCGACACCACCCATCTGAAAGTGCAGCCACTGGAGCGTCTGGTAGCGGCGCGAAGCATCCCGCGGCAAGAGCTTGCCGGTCTTCTCGGCGAGGTACTGCAGGATCGCACCGGACTCGAACAGCGGTAGCGGCCGGCCTCCGGGACCATTGGGATCGAGGATCGCCGGGATCTTGCCATTCGGATTGAGCGAGAGGAATTCCGGCGTCTTCTGATCGTCCTTGCCGAAGTCCACGAGGTGAACTTCGTAAGGCAATCCGATCTCCTCAAGCATGATCGAGACCTTGACGCCGTTCGGCGTCGGCAGGGAATAGAGCTGAAGCAGATCGGGGTGTTTCGCCGGCCAGCGCTTGGTGATGGGAAAAGCTGAAAGATCGGACATCGGGACCTTTTGTTGCACGGACTGAGGCGTGCTCAATCTAGGCGAGGCGCCGTGCGGCGCAAGTCCACTTCGTCCCGGCGACCTGTGCTCATGGCGGCAGCGTTGTTATCGCCATGATCGGGGTCCTTGCTTCATGCTGCAGTCGATACTCGATGAACCGCTCGCCCGTGATCAGCAGCAGGGCCGTAAAGGCGATCGCGAGCATCCCGGTCGCCAATTGGCACACGTCGTACATGGCGTTTGTCCCTCAGCAGTCCTTTGCCTAAACGTCGGCTGATGCGCCATGTTCCTGGGCGCACGCGAAAATATTGCTACTTTTTCCCAAGCCGAAACGAAGCCGCCGTTTCAACCAGCCCACAGGGACCGATGGTCGTTCCACAGCGTTGTCTCCGAATGAACATCGAGAAACGCGCCTTGCTCGAACATGCTGAACGCTGTCGCCGCGTCGCCGGCGATCTCGCACATGCTGAAGCCGCGCATCGCTTGCAGTCGATGGCCGAGGCGTACGAGAAGAGAGCCGCAAGACTCGACGACGATGCCGAGGATCGTGAGCAGAGCCATGCTCGTCGCAGCCGCTCGGGCGACGGAGGGTACCGCGAGGAGGAAACTCAATAGTTGATTTCCATCCGCAGCCCGCGCGGATCGAGCTCATCCCCACCGACGCGCTGCGTGCTGTCGCGCGCCGCTGTCGCACAGGCGCAGGCATCGATGAGATCGTCGCGGCCGATGCCGGTGCCGTGACGAAGCGTCAGCCATCGTTCGATCCTGGTGAAGCCCCGGTCTCTCAGCAGGGCAATACGTTGCTCGCGGCCCCGCAGCGACGTCTTCGGTTCAAGCCGGACCCGGCCCGCGAGATTCCAGAAGATCAATTCCGGATGAGCTTCCCGCGCCGTCGCCTGTCGCGCCGGCGTCATGAAATCGTCGACCTCCTCGAGCTTGTCTCTGATATTCCAGAGCTGCGCCGATACGCCCCTGCCCCTGCCTTCGTGCTCCCAGTAGTAGCGATTGGCGGCGGCCATGTCCGGGAACGTCCAGAGATCGCGGCGCGCGCCGAGAAACACGGCAGGGCCGATCAGCTCGCGTGCACGCAGATCGCACGCGCGGTAGCCGCTCGGATTCAAACCGATCGGCATGTCGATCATCGCACGCGCATGCGGCAGCCCGAGCAGACGCGCCAGGCCCGGCGAGTAATCAAAGCCATGATCGCCACGCTCATCGATCCAGGCAGCGACCCAGCCGAAGCGAAATCCGTCGAGACCGAGATAGGTTGGCACGTCGTTCGCTGACCCCATAAATTTCATACGTGCCTTCGCTTGACATCCGCAAGTTGCAGGCGTATTTCCCGCGACCTCGCGAACACTTCCGTTCGCGACAGACACCATGAACCGAGCGATGCCGTACCGCTACGAAAGAATTGCCCGCATACCGAATAGCTCAGAGCTATTCGATGTCGCATGCCCGGCTCATGGGAGCGATCTTGCCTGACCGCAAGATCGATAGTCCGCTTCTCACGGACCCTCCCGAGCCTGCCGCTCCGGAGGGTTTTTTGTTGACCGCCGCGCGGCCCAGTCGAACATCCCGGCAATCGCCGGAACGAGAGACCCGGATCTCGGGGCTCGCGCTGGAGAGGCGCGTGCCCAAGCGCGCGGGGCCTGCCGGAGGGAACGAGGCGAGGAGCCGGACACCGATGGCAGAGCGAACCCTGATGGTTCGCAACATGCGGCGCGTCGACAGCGCCGCGATAGAATTTTTGTGACTCGGTTTGCTGCTGTCATCGCGGCTCAACCGACGCTGGTGGTGAAGATATCGGATACTTCTCCACACGGCAAAGCGGGTATGCCTCCCGCCTTTGACACACGCACCGGGATGCGGCCTCGGAAAAGGTACGCACGCGGCCCGGCGCAGGTCCATCCGCAAGGACGGTCCTGTGTTGTCGTCACTGAAGCCGATATCGCCCGTTCCCCAGCCTACCCCTCAACGGCCGGTGTGAAAGCATCGGCCTGGCGGTGGTGAAGGTGTCTGTTACTTCATGGTAAAGGCGCGAAAGCGCCGAGCAGGTTCGACTCCTGCGCGCCGAAAGGCGGTTCGCCCGCAAGGGCAGCAACAGCATCGCCCGTTCCCCGCCAACCCCATCACGATCCGTGGTGAAGATTTCTGTTACTTCGCCTATCACGCGAGAGGTCGCGGGTTCGAATCCCGCCCGGTGTACCATGCACCGGTAGCTCAGTGGCCAGAGCGCTTTCCGGCAAGCTTCGGCTCGTCGGGTACAGCAATCGCCAGTTCCCGGATCGTGTCCCTTAGCCACCGCCGGTGGTGAAGAGCGCTGTTACTTCGGATCGCAATGTCGAAGGTTCGACTCCTTCCGGACGAACGTCCGTAGCTCAGCGGTAGAGCATGTGACTTGCCCGCAAGGGCAGTACAGCCTCGCTTGTTCCCCGGCACCGTTTCCACGTCCCCATCAACCCAAGAGGAGGCCGTCATGGTCAGGCTCAACAAGATCGCTCGCGCCTTCACGCGGGAGGGCGCACGCGCCGTGCGCTTCACGCCCGAGATGGAGCTGAAGCGCGCGCTGATGAACTGCCTCCTGTGGGAGGACCAGTTTTATGAGGACGGCGTCGCGATCGCCGACCGCATCAAGGCGCTCGTGCCCAAGGTCGCGCCCGCCAGGGTCGCGCAGCTTGCGATCGAGGCGCGCGAGGTGATGAAGCTGCGGCACGCGCCGCTGCTTGTCATCCGCGAGATGGCGCGCAGCGAGAAGCACCGCGCCCTCGTGGCCGACACGCTTGCCCGGGTGATCCAGCGGCCCGACGAGATGACGGAGCTGCTCGCGATCTACTGGGCGGATGCGCTGGGCCCTCAGCAGCAGCGCAAGCGTCAGCCGGTGTCGGCGCAGGTCAAGAAGGGCCTTGCCCGCGCGCTGACCAAGTTCGACGCCTACCAGCTCGCCAAGTGGGACCGCGACGGCGCGGTGCGGATCAGGGACGTTCTGTTCCTGGTGCACGCCAAGCCCAGGGATGCCGAACAGGCCAAGGTGTGGAAGCAGCTCGTCGATGGCGAGCTTGCTTCCCCCGACACCTGGGAGGTTTCGCTCTCGGCCGGCAAGAGCAAGCGCGAGACCTTCGAGCGGCTGATCGCCGAGCGAAAGCTCGGCGGCCTGGCGCTGCTGCGCAATCTGCGGCTGATGCAGACTGCGCAGGTCCCGCGCGAGACCATCGTAGGCGCGATCGAGGCGATGCGGACGGATCGTATCCTTCCCTACCGCTTCATCACGGCGGCGCGCTATGCGCCGGACTTCGAGCCCGAGCTCGAGGCTGCGATGCTCAAGTCGGTCAAGGACCATGTGCGGCTTCCGGGCCGGACACGGCTCCTGATCGACGTCTCGGGCTCGATGTTCGCAACCCTCTCCGCGCAGTCGGAAATGACGCGCGCGGAGGCGGCGTGTGGTCTTGCCATCCTCGCCCGCGAGATCTGCGACGAGGTCGAGATCTTCACCTTCTCGAATGAGGTCGTGAAGGTCCCGCCCCGCCGCGGCTTCGCGCTCAGGGACGCGATCATCAACTCGCAGCCCCACGGCGGGACGTATCTCGGCAAGGCCGGGACGGAGATCGACCGCAAGGGCGATCGCCTGATCGTCTTCACCGACGAGCAGAGCCACGACCAGGTGCCAGAGCCCAGGGCGCGCGGCACCATCGTGAACGTGGCCTCGTATCAGCACGGTGTCGGCCACGGCGCCTGGACCCGCGTCAACGGCTTCTCTGAAGCTGTGGTCGCGTGGATCGCGGCGTCGGAGACGGCGTTGCACTGACGCGCAACGACAGCGGCCCCGGACGCAAGACGCGCCCGGGGCCTTTCAAAATCTCTGAAATGACCCGCCGCCCCGGTTAAGGTGCGGGTGGAATGACAAGGACCCACGACCATGCGACGACCCGATCCCTACATGGAACGCGCCCGCGAGCTCTGCCTCGCCGCCGGCGTCGATCCCGACTCGCGCGTCGGCGAAGGACGCGGCCAGCCGGCCTGGTGCCTGTACAAGGACGCCGCGCGCAAGGAGCATCTGGCCCGCGAGGCCAATGCAACCGCGAGCTCGATCGCCGAGTTCCGAATGCAGGACGCCCGCTTCCAGAATGCGCCGCTGAAGGTGTTCGGCCCGCACGAGGACGCGACGATCGCGCAGATGCGCAACTGCATGGCGGTCGGCAATGTCGCGTCCGGCGTGATCTGCGCAGACGGCCATCTCGGCTATGCGCAGCCGGTCGGCGGCGTCATCGCCTATGAGAAGCAGATCAGCATCTCCGGCGTCGGCTTCGACATCGGCTGCGGCAACATGGCGGCCCGGCTCGACACGCGCTTCGACGACATCGCGGGTCTCGTGCCCACGATCATCCGCGACGTCGCCAAGACGATCTCGTTCGGCGTGGGACGTGCCAATGCCGAACGGGCGGAGCATGCGCTGTTCGACGACGGCGATGCCTGGCGCGAGAGCGACATGGAGTCCTACCGCAACAAGGCGGCGAGCCAGCTCGGCACGGTCGGATCGGGCAATCACTATGTCGACCTCATGCGCGACGAGGAAGGCTTCGTCTGGATCGGCGTCCACTTCGGAAGCCGCGGTCTCGGACACACCTCTGCGACGCGCTACCTCAAGGCCGCCGGCGGCAAGGACGGCATGAACGTCCCGCCAGCCGTGGTCGACGAGGATTCCGAGCTCGGCCGCCGCTACATCGCGGCGATGCAGCTCGCCGGGCGTTACGCCTATGCGGGCCGCGAATGGGTCGTCGAGCGCGTCCGCCAGATCATCGGCGGCAGCGTGACCGAGAGCGTGCACAACCACCACAATTATGCCTGGCGTGAGACCCACGACGGCAAGGATCTGTGGGTGGTGCGCAAGGGCGCGACGCCGGCGTTTCCCGGCCAGAAGGGATTCGTCGGCGGCTCGATGGGCGACGACGCCGTCATTCTCGAAGGCGTCGACAGCCCGGAAGCCAAGGCTTCGCTGTACTCGACCGTCCACGGCGCCGGCCGCCTGTTCGGACGACGGGAGGCGAAGCGGCGCTTCTCGCGCGCGGAGATGGACCAGTGGCTGAACGAGCGCGGCGTCACCTTGATCGGTGCCGACCTCGACGAAAGTCCGATGGCCTATCGCCGCCTGCCGGACGTGCTTGCCCAGCACGCCGGCACCGTGCGGGTCCTGCACACGCTGCGGCCGTTCGCCGTCGCCATGGCCGGCGAAGGCGAGTTCGATCCGTGGAAGGACTGAACGAGAAAGCCGGCGAGCGGGAGGAGCCATCCTCCCGCTCGCCAGCTTGCGTTGTCGGCTTTGCCTTGTGCCTGCACCGACGAACCGGCACCCAGCTGATGGTCAGTTCGCGCCCACCGCCTGGTAGGCCAGACGTTTGAACTCGAAGAAGAACGGGTTCCAGAAGCCCATGTAGCGCTGGGTCATCAGCACGCCGGCGGTATTGGCCTCAGGGCAGATCCACCAATGCGTGCCGGCAAGACCGCCCCACTGGAATTCACCAGTCGAGTTCGGGGGATCGAACGGCGTAGGCGCGAAGGTGACGGCGCCGCCGAGACCAAAGCCCTTGCCGGGAATGGGCCCGAGAGTGGCGAAGCGGATGGTCTGGCCTGCAGGCAGCTGGTTCGTCATCATCTGCCGCAGCGTCTCGGGCTTCAGCAGCGCGTCCGACCCGGGCAGCAGCGCGCGCACCAGCGCCAGCATGTCGGGCAAGGTCGAGACCAGCCCGCCACCGCCCGACAGCCGCGGCAACTGCCGCCGATAGGCTTGCGGATAAGGCAGATGGTCGGCCCGGGTCAGGCCGGGCTTCATGGGATCGAGCACGTCCGCGCCATTGTAGAGCGCGACCAGCCTGCCTTGTTGCGCCTCCGGAACGTGGAAGCCCGTATCGGTCATGCCGAGCGGATCGAAGATGCGCAACTTCAGAAAGACATCGAGCGCCTGACCGGAGACGACCTCCACGACCCGGCCGAGCACGTCCGTCGCCACGGAATATTCCCAGGCCGTACCAGGGTGATAGGACAGCGGCAGATCGGCGAGCCGGTCGATCATGTCGACGAGCGGCGTCAGCGGATTGAGCACGCGCGCCTCGTTGTAGCCCTTGAACAGCACCGTGCCGGGATCGAATATTCCGTAGCTGAGACCGGCGGTGTGGGTGAGCAACTGACGGATCGTGATCTGGCTTTGTGCGGGCTCTACCTCCGCCAAGTTCGTCGCACCCTGCTTGAGCACCTTGCGATTGCCGAGCTGCGGCAGGAATTGCTCGACGGGATCATCGAGCCCGATGCGGCCCTGCTCGACCAGCAGCATGATCGCGCAGGTGACGAAGATCTTGGTGTTGGAAAAGGCGCGGAAGATGTGATCGGGCGCAAGTGCGGTGCCGGCCTCGCGGTCGGCAAAGCCGACGCATTGCTGGTCGACGACGTCACGGCCCCGCAGCACCGCCCAGGATGCCCCGGGGATGATCTCCTGATCGACGTAGCGCTGCATTGACGTCCGCGCGGCGGAAAAATCAGGTGTCCTGGCGTCCATGTGTTTCCCCAATTATGGTTGGGACGGATATAGCGCGAACTCGCCAAATATGAAGCCCGCGCGGCGGCTATTCCTGCTTCATCAGCGCGGTGACATGGAGGCGGCGCCGGACCCGCATGCCCTGCCGCTGGTACAGGGCGATTGCTGATGCATTGTTGGAAAATACGTGCAGGAACGGAATTTCGTCGCGCGCCTCGATCTGGCGCGCGACCGCCGCCAGCAGCGCCTGCGCATAGCCGCGGCCCCGGTATTCGGGATGCACGCAGACCGCGGTCATCTCGGTGAAATGACCCGGCTTCATCCGCTCGCCCGTCATGGCCACCAGTTCGCCTCCGGCGCGGATGCCGAGGAACGTGCCGAGTTCGTGCGTGCGCGCCGCGAAGGGTCCGGGCTTCGTCAGCGCAGTCAGCGCCATCATCGCGGGAACGTCGGCGGCACCCAGGGTGACGATCTCTGCGTCGCGCAGCGGGCTGTCGGCGGGCGAGCCGATCATCTGCTCGCCGGTATCGGCGAGCACAACCTTGAAGCCGTCGGGAACGTCGACCAGTTCCGGCGTGAACAGCACGGCAACCTCCGAACCCGGCATCAGATCACCCAATGCAGCAAAACCTGCCGCGGACATGTCGGCCATGTCGGCAAACGGCGTCATGTCCGCGGGATAGCGCAGCGCCCGAGGGCCGCCTTCCGCGAGATGCTTCTGGGTGGTCGTCAGCGCGCTCCAGATCGGCCAATCCAGCAGCGCCAAATCACCGCCCGACACCGGCTCAGTCCTTCTCGAAGCTGACGATGACGGCGGCGTTGGCGATCAGGATCGGATCGTTGCCCTGTTCCGGGGCCGAGGGAATCTCCAGCCCGCCCTTGACCGCGTTGACGGTCACCGTGCCGTAAGGCAGCTCCTTGGCAACCGCGTCCTTGTCGACGGCTTCGGGATTGGGCACGGCGATCGTGACGTCCACGAACATGTCGTTCGCGGTCTTGCCGATCATCCGGAAGAAGCCGAGGCTCGAATGCCTGATGGCATCCGACACGGCGCGCTTGGCCGCCTTGGTGGCGTCCCTGCCGTGGACGTCGACGCCCATGCCCATCTCGGTGACACAACGAACGCGGGTCATTTCATGGTCCTGTGATTGGTTGAGTGATTGGGAGTGTCGGCGATCGGCGACCTCAACACAAGTGCGGCTCTCATCCAGGCTGGACGTGCCCGCCCAGACCTCCGTCATCGCGAGCGATGCCGCGACAGCTCCGCTTCATCAATCACGCCTTCGTTGTCTCATGCGCCCGCAATTCGTCCACGAGCACGCGCACATTCTCCGAATAGTCGATCGGGATCGAGACGAGATGCACGCCGCCTTCCCTGAAGGCCGCATCCAGCGTCGGGGCAAAACTGTCGATCGTCTCGATGCGGTGCCCCTTGGCGCCATAGGCCTTGGCGTACAGGACAAAGTCGGGATTGCCGAAGGTCATGCCGTAATCGGCGAAATGATCGACTGCCTGCTTCCAGCGGATCATGCCGTAGGCCTTGTCCTCCAGCACCAGCACGACGAGATTGAGCTTGAGACGGACCGCGGTCTCCATCTCCTGGCTGTTCATCATGAAGCCGCCGTCGCCGGCGACCGCGAGCACACGGCAGCCGGGATTGAGCATGGCGGCCATCATCGCCGACGGCAGGCCGGCGCCCATCGTCGCCAGCGCATTGTCGAGCAACAGCGTGTTGGCGACGCGGGTTCGGTAGTTGCGCGCGAACCAGATCTTGTACATGCCGTTGTCGAGCGCGACGATGCCGTTTTCCGGGATCACCTGGCGGATGTCGTGCACGATGCGCTGCGGCGTCGGTGGCCAGCGCGCCTCGGTGGCGCGATCGGCGATATGCCTCAGGATCTCTTCGCGTAGCGGGAGCAGCGCCGCGGCCTGCGGCAGCTTGCCTTCGAGCCGATCCGCCAGCAGCTCCAGGCTCGGGCCGACGTCCCCGACGACCTCGGCATCGGGGAAATAGACCTGCTCGACGCTCGCTGGCGTGTAGCTGACGTGAATGACCTTCGGCCCCGCGGGGCCCATGATGAAGGGGGGCTTCTCGATCGGATCATGGCCGATGGCGACGATCAGGTCGGCGGCGTCGATCGCGTCATGGATGTAATCGCGCTCCGACAGCGCCGCAGTGCCCATGTAGAGGTTGGTGCCGCCGGGCACGGTCCCCTTGCCCATCTGTGTCGTGAAGAACGGAATGCCGGTCCGCCGCACGAAGCTGGCGATGCCATGGGTCGACCGCGGCCGGCTCGTCGCAGCCCCCATCATGACCAACGGACGCTTTGCGGCCAGGATCATCTCCGCGGCGCGGTCGAGCGCGGCACGATGGGCGACCGGAATCTCGATCGGATGGACCGGAACCACGGGGACATCAGGCACTTCATCGCCGGCGATGTCCTCAGGCAGCTCCAGATGGACCGGGCCCGGCCGCTCCTCCATCGCCACGCGAAAGGCGTCGCGCACCACGGTCGGGATGCTGGAGGCGTTGACGATCTGCCGCGATAGCTTCGTTAGCGGCTTCATGGTCGCGACCACGTCGACGATCTGGAACCGCGCCTGCCGGCTGCTCATGATCGGCTTCTGGCCGGTGATCAGGATCATCGGCATCGCACCGAGATTCGCATAGGCCGCGCCCGTGGACAGATTGAGCGCACCGGGGCCGAGCGTCGACAGGCAGACGCCGGGTTTGCCTGTCAGCCGTCCATGCGTTGCGGCCATGAAGGCGGCGGCCTGCTCGTGGCGGGTCAGGATCAGCTCGATCTTCGAGGTGCGCAGCGATTCGACCAGATCGAGATTCTCTTCGCCGGGAACGCCGAAGATGCGATCGACGCCTTCGTTCTCCAGCGCCGCGACGAACAGGTCCGATCCCTTCACTTTATGGTCCTGCGCGCTCATGCCGCCTCCCGGTCTTTGTTTGCCGCCTGCGAGGATCGATCGTAGCGGTCCGCAGCTGCAGCACAACTCACAAAGAGGCGCGCGGCGGCTTCGAGACGCACGGGTCGTTCTCGCGCGGATAGCCGTCGATCATGGTCCAGCATCGTGCTCGCCCTGCCGGCTGCCGGGCGCAATTGACACGGGAATATATCTGACTAAAGTCAGACATCATGCTTGATGCCGTCTCCCGCGTTCGCCGCTTCAATCGTGCGGTCACCTCTGCCGTCGGTGCGCTCGACAGCTCGTTCCTCGGACGCGGCCGCCCGCTGGGTGCGGCGCGCGTGCTCAACGCGATCGGGCACGGCCGCTCCGACGTGGCGGAGATCCGCGACTATCTCGGCCTCGATTCCGGGCTGATGAGCCGGCTGCTCCGCAGCCTCGAGGAGGAAGGGCTGGTCGAGACCGCCGCGCATGAGGATGATGCGCGACGTCGCGTGGCAAAGCTCACGCGCACGGGCCGGCGCGAGTTCGCAGCCTATGAAGCGCTGTCGAACGCGCAGGCCGAGGGCTTGCTTGCGCAGCATTCGCAACGCGATGCGCTGCTGGCGGCGATGGATCTGATCGCCTCGGCGCTGACGCGCGAGCGCGTTGCGCTGAACGAAATCGACCCGCAGAGCGATGAGGCGCGCTATTGCCTTGGTGAGTATTATGCCGAGCTCGGCCGCCGCTTCAAACAGGGCTTTGATGTCTCGCTCTCGCGCGATCCCGATGCCAAGGACATGCGAAGGCCGCGCGGCACGTTCATCGTCGCGATGTCGGACACGCTGCCGATCGGCTGTGTCGGGCTGAAGGGCACGGATCGCGGCTACGCCGAGATCAAGCGTCTGTGGGTCGCGCCGGCCGCCCGCGGATTGCGGCTCGGCCGTCGCCTGATGGACGCGGCCGAGAACGCCGCGCACGAGCTCGGCATCGCGCTGCTGCGCCTCGATACCAACAGCGCGCTGCCCGAGGCCGGCCAGCTCTACCGCAGCACGGGCTGGCGTGAGATCCCCCGCTTCAACGACGATCCCTATCCGGACCTGTTCTTCGAGAAGCGGCTGGCGACGTAGACCTGCCATTGCAAAGCGCGCGCCCGGTCGCGGTCTGCTCGGGCATGCGCCGCCCGGCGGCACGCGATCAAAAACCTCTGCCAGCCTAGCCGCCTTGTTGCATAATGCGCATCGAATCAGGCGGGGACGGCGCCTTCCGAAATCATGACGACTTCCATCGCGCAGAGCCGGTTACCGGCCGTCTGGCCTCATGGTGCTGTGACGTCGCACGCCTCGGACCAAGAGGTGCATCGTGTCTGGAGAATTTGAATGACTGCATGCTTCCGCCCCCGCCGGCCATCGATGGGAATGACGATACTGGCATGCAGCAATATCTGTGCGGCAGCGCTCACATGGCCGGCCTCCGCCCACGACACCGCGCCTCGCGGACATGGCAAGACGACATCCTGTCCGACCGCGACCTTCCTCAGCAGCAAGATCGTCAAGAGACTGAGCGCGCCCTACAACGACGGGACGGCATTCGCGGACCTTCAGACCAAACCGATCTGGACGAGCGTCGTCTCGAATCTCTGGGTCAACACCGACAAGGCCAGGCCGTGCTTCGCCAACAGCGACACACCCGTCTGGGGCAAGGTCGTCTCCCGCATCCCCGCAGACGTCGTCGGGCTGGAACTCGCCGGTAATTTCGACCACGCCCTGGTCTACGTCACCGGTATTCCCGACTACACGATGGAAACGCCGAAGCTGTTCGCCGGCTTCAAGCCCGGCAACATCTATGGCGTCTACAAGATCTCCGCCGAACCGAAACCCGACACCGCAGCCCTGCATGCGTTCGCCTCGAAAGGAGCCATCGGCATCTTCGTCAACGGCGTCAGCATCTTCAACTATACCGACACGTTTTCCTACAATAACAAGGGCGCGTGGGCCTATGACGCGAACGTTGCCGAAGCCACGATCGTCAATTCGGACATTTCGCATGCGACGCCGAGCGACCTGCCGCAATTCCCCAAGAGCCGCGGCATCTTTCATAACCACCAGATGTCGCGTGAATTGCTCGAACGGTTGAAGGACCCCTTTGCGCTCGGGTCGCGCGCGCATTCCAGGATCGTCGGCTACGCCATCGACAGCTACCCGATCTACGGACCGCTGGGATACGCATCCTTGGACAAAACCTCCGGGATCAAGACGCTGCGGTCGAGCTATGTGAAGCGTGACTGGATCGAAACCGGCAAGGGCGGCACCGGCCACCGCAGCTCCATGCCCGAATGGGCGGTGCGCAACTGGGATCGCGGCAACGACACCGGCGCGAGCCTCGTCAATCTGTTCCAGAAGGCGAAAGCGGATATGCTCCTTGCCGACGAGGCTACGGAAGGCCCCGTGCGGTATAGCGGAAACGACGCCAAACTCGCGGGCGAGATCAAGGCGCTCAGCGACAGGAAGGGCCTCAAGCGCGACGGTCAGGGTTATGTCTATTGGGAAGCCGGTGTCAGGCTCCCGAACGGCAAGAGCGCCGTGGTTCGCAACTACCTGCTCAAATCCTCCGACTTGTGGGGGGCCGACATCGGCCAGTCGATCCTGCCCGTCAGCTATCAGATAGCGGACCAGGACAAGTTTCTGTTCAATGCCAAGACCGGCTCTTTCGCGGAGGATTATGAATTCGTCTCCGGCTATGGCGACCTCGATTTCTACAACGGCATCGAGAGCTTTGTTCCAGGGCAAAACCGCGCCGTGTATCACTACGTCGCGACATTCGGCGCCGAGGTTTCAGACCGCACGCGCCTGAGCAAGGCCGCCTTCCCCTACTTCATCGGCATCCAGTACCGGGGCGTCGTCGATCCCTTCAATGCCACGCTCGATGACAAGGTGAAGGCCAAATATCTCACCGACAACCGGGCAACGTACAAGCCTGTGTTCGATCTCGGCATTCTCGGAAAAGGAGAGGACGGCAAGCTGCAGACAGGTGCCGTGATCCCGACCTGGCAGAAGGTGCTGGCCGGGGAGTAACGGCAGCCTCGATGCATTGGCGAAGCGATGCATCGCGCATCGTTCCGGAACGCCAGCTCACGCCGTTGCCGGCGCCGCCTCGGCCTGCGGCTTTGCGAAGGGCCGAAACATCATCGCCATCAGGAAGGCACCAAGGCCCATCGCCCAGGACGCGACGTAGAGCCAGGCGTAGCTGGAGAACGCGTCGTAGATCAGGCCACCGGCGAGCGGGCCTGTCGCCATGCCGAGACTGCCGGCCATCGCGGTGCCGCCGATCACCGTGCCCATCATCTTGAGCGGGAAGTTCTCGCGGATGAGGACGGCATAGAGCGGCATGGTGCCGGCATAGATGAAGCCGAAGATGGCGCCGACCGCATAGAACGTCGTGAGCTGATGCGCAAAGACGTAAGCGAGCGCGCCGAACGCCTGCAGCAGGAGCCCCGAGACCAGCACGCGCTTGGCGCCGAAACGGTCGCCCATCAGTCCGAAGGCGATGCGCCCGCCGAGGCCCGCAAACCCCTCGATGCTGTAGATCGTCACCGCCGCGACCAGCGGGATGCCGCAGCTCACGGCATAGCTGACCGTATGGATGATCGGGCCGGAATGGGTCGCGCAGCAGAAGAAGTTGGTGGCAAGCAGAATGAGGAATTGCGGTGAGCGCAGTGCTTCGCCCATCGACATCTCGCCTTGCGCAGCGCCCTCGCCCGCCGGTGCGGCCGCGGCATGCGCCAGCGCCGGCGGACGGCGGACCAGGAACGAGACCGGGATCATGATCGCGCCGACCACGAGCGCGACGATCTGCATCGAGGTCCGCCAGTCGTGGCCGGAGACGAGCCAGGCCGCGAGCGGTGCCATCGTCATCGGCGCCATGCCCATGCCCGCGGAGACCAGCGACACCGCGAGGCTGCGATTTGTATCGAACCAGCCGGTGACGGTCGCCATCATCGGCGCAAAAATCGCCGCACAGGAGCCGCCGACCAGGAGGCCGAACACGACCTGGAACACCAGAAGCGAGGTCGCATGGCTCGCGGCGAACAGGCTGAGCGTCAGCACGGTCGATCCCGTCAGCACCACCGGCAGCGGCCCGAACCGGTCCGTCGCCGCGCCCCAGGCCATGCTGGTAAAGGCCATCGCCAGAAAGCCGATCGTCATCGCGCTGGAAATGCCGGTCACCGACCAGCCCGTGTCCTTCGCGATCGGCTGCAGGAACACCGGCAGAGAGAACATGCCGCCGGCCGCGACGCAGCCGAGCAGCCCACCGGCCGCGACGATCACCCAGCGATAGTTGGAAGAAGGCATTTCGGTCTCCCGTCTGGTCTGTCTTGGGTGAAAGACGAATGGGAACTACGCCGACCGACAGGCTCACATCATTTTTGCCGCAACTCTTGTCACCTGCCAGCAAAAAGCTGAAAACAACCCCATGCACAGTAGGCGGCCGCTGCGGGATCAATGACTTACGATGCCGGCAGCGTACGAATGCCGGGACGGCAGTTTTGACACGTCGGGCAAAACACCGGCACAATGTCATCATCCACCCCTGCCCGCGCTCAATCCACCGCCAAGACAACCTTTCCAAATCCTCCGCCCCGCTCCACGCTGCGATGGGCATCGGCGGCGCGTTCCAGCGGAAACACCCGGTCGACCAACGGTTTCAGCCCACCCGACTCAAACAGCGGCAAGAACCCTTCGGAGAAACGACGGACCATCGCCCGCTTCTCCTCCACACCTCGCGATTTCATGACGGTGCCCACCAAGTGCAAATGGTTGTGGAGCAGAAGGTTGAGCGGAATCGAGGGGGCGTGCTGGCCGCTCAAAATGCCGACTTGAACAAGGGTTCCGCCAGGCCGAAGGCTGCGAAGGTTGCGCGGCAGGTAATCGCCGCCGACGAAATCGATCACGGCGTCAGCGCCGCGATGATCGGTAAGCCTCGCGACGACGCTTTCGAAATCGTCGGCCCGATAGTCGATCACAACGGCGGCTCCGATGCTCGCGACAACCGCGAAGCGCTCGCCGTTGCGTAGACGGTGGCGCCCAGCGCATGGGCGACCTGCACGCAGGCGGAGCCCACTCCTCCCGCGGCACCGTGAACCAGGACGGTTTGACCTTGCCCGACGCCGGCAACATGCGAGACCGCTTCGACGGCCGTAACGAATGATTCCATGATCGCCGCGGCCTCGACGAACGAGACGTTGTCTGGAATGCTGATCGCCATGCGACGGTCGACCCGGGCGAATTCGGCATACGCGCCCCCGCCGACGATCGCCATCACACGCTGCCCGATCGAGACGTCGTCGACTTCGCCGCCGACGCCAACGACTTCACCGGCCAGTTCAAGGCCAAGCAGGGTGCTCTCGCCAAAGCTCTGATTGCCGTAGGCGCCGTTTCGCTGGAGAATATCCGCGCGGTTGACGCCTGCCGCCTTGACACGCACCAGCAGGTCGTGGGGACGAACCTCCGGCCTCGGCACTTCGGCCAGGCGGAGAACCTCCGCCGGACCGAAACCGTCATAGACGATGCCTTTCACTTTGCCTGCTCCTGCGTATGGGCCTTCGTATGGGCCTTCGCATGGGACTTGGCGCGCCGCGCGATGCTGGCGGCAAACAACGGGGTCTCGCGGCGATTGTGGTCGCTTCCGGCCGCTTGGCGCGCGTTGGCGGCGTCTTCGAAGGAAATGCCGTGCTTGTCCAGGAATGCCATGAAGACATCGGTCGGGTGTGCCGTGACGCTGTTCGTGTAACGTGTTCGCCCTTCATCGATGGCTTCGGCCTTCAGCTCCCAGATCACGTTGACCTGGGTCCGGCCATTTGTCGTAAACACGTCCGAGATTGAATTCATGCGGCAGTAGGTCTTGCCGGCCTCTTCCGCGACGTAGTGCTGGATGACCAGCCCGGTGCCGATCTGCTCGACGTTGATCATCATGCGGCGTCCGTCGTCTGTGGTGCTGACGCCGGCCGCAATGTGATCAGGCGGGCAGCAGCGCAGATATTCGGCTTCGGAGAGCGTGAACAGCCATTCGGCGATGTCCACTCGGTCGAGCGGCACATCGATGACCGCGGTATAGGCCGATTGCGACAGGATGCGATCGAGAACCTTCATGATAATCTCTTTCCATTCAATGGCTTGGGCCGGTAAGGCCCGCCTTCGAGAGAGGAGATACGGCTTCTGAGGGATGATGATAATGAACGTTGAGCTCGAAACCCTTTTGCGAAAGGCGCAAAGATGAAAGACCCGCGGTTTGCGGAACATCTGGCCATCTATGTTGACGTGGTTCGTGGCGGGAGTTTCTCCAGCGCCGCGCGTCATCGCGGTGTGACGCCCTCGGCCATCGTCAGGCAGATCGACGCGCTGGAGCACAGTGTCGGCGTGCCGCTGCTGGTGCGCTCGACCCGCGCCCTCGCGGTGACCGATGCCGGAGAACGACTGTTCGAACGCGCGCAGCGGTTGCTCGACGACCTGGCCGACACGCACGCCGAGATCGCCGCTTTCGACGGTGCGGTCGCTGGCGTTCTTCGCCTTGCCTGCTTTCCGACCTTTGGCAAGCGCTATGTGATCCCCACCCTGGAAACGATCATGCGGGATCATCCCGGCCTCACGGTCGAGCTCGATCTCACGGAAAGGCTCGCTGACCCCGTGCTGGAGCGGCTCGATGCCGTGATCCGGATCGGCGAACTTGCCGACAGCACCCTCATCGCGACCAAGCTGGCATCGCAGAACAGACTGCTGGTCGCCACGCCTGCCTATCTCGATCGTCACGGCACACCGACCGAAGCGAAAGACCTCACCGGCCATCGGCTGATCGACAAATTGCACGGCGCCGACCTGCTGGGCTGGACGGACGTGCTTGGCCACCCCGCGGGCGCAGCGCCCGGGCCGCAAGCCGTGTTTCGATGCGACGACTTCGAAGCGATGCGGCTCGCGGCACTCGCCGGCATCGGCATCGCATTCCTGGCAGACTGGGTCGTCGGGACAGATGTACGCGCCGGTTCATTGACACGAATTCCGCTCGACGACGAACGGTGGAATGAGGCGAAGGCCGGCGTCTATCTGTTGCGTGCCCTCGCCCAGCCGTCCGCCAAACTGACGATCCTGACTGCCGCGTTGCGGGATTCAATCGGGTCGCCGCCGGTGTGGGCGTAGTACCGAAGCCAATTGCATCATGACCATCCGCCCCATCATCCGCTATCCCGACCGTCGGCTCATGGCCCCTGCCCGCCCCGTCACCGCTTTCGACGATGGCTTGCGCGAACTTGCGCAGGACTTGCTCGACACCATGCGCGCTGCGCCCGGCATCGGCATCACCGCGCCGCATATCGGCGTGCCCTTGCACGTCGTCGTGCTGGAGCTCGACGCCAAGGCCGGCCCGCAGACCTACGTCAACCCGCGAATCGAATGGGCATCGCCCGAGATGATCATGCACCGCGAGGGCAGCGTCTCGATGCCCGGGGTCAACGACGAGGTGCAGCGCCATGCGCGGGTGCGGATCAGCTACCAGGATCTCGATAGAAACGCGCGGACCGAAGAATCCGATGGCTTGCGCGCGGTGTGCCACCAGCACGAGATCGACCAGCTCGATGGCATGTTCTGGATCCAGCGGCTGTCGCGGCTGAAGCGGGAGCGGCTGGTGAAGAAGTACGAGAAGATGCACAGACCTTGAGGGGATCAGCCAAATGAATTCGCTACCCGCCAGCGCCGAAAGCCAGACGGATGGACGGCGCCAGCGGCCCTCGCTTTCGCGCAGCCGCTGGCGCCTCACACGCTCAGATCATCCGGCCTTGGCGGGAACGGGCGTGTTGAGCAGCTGCTGCTCCCACAGGTATGCGATGCCGCTACCGCCGGCATGCTGGATGATCACCTCCGTCAGCGCGGCAGCTTGATCGATCCGAGCCCAGTCCCGCTGCCATTCGGCCGCGACCGCCAGCCAGGTCATCATATTCACGCCCGCCGCGATCATGCGCTGGATTGCAACCTGGTGGGCCTCCACCGAAACGGCGCCAGAGGCGTCGGTGACCACCGTGACGTCCCAGCCTTCGCCGCGAGCCTGAATCGCCGGCATCGCAACGCAAATTTCGGTCCACAGGCCAGCAATGATGAGCTGCTTGCGGCCAGTTGCCTTGACTGCATCCACCACCTTGCGATCCTCCCAGGTGTTGATGAACGTCCGGTCGATCACTTCCTGGCCAGGGAAAACGTCGGTGATCTGAGGAAAAAGAAGACCACCCCGTTCAGCAATCACCGTGGTCAGGATGGTGGGAACACCGAAGGCTTTGGCGGCCTTGGCCAGCCCAGCCGTATTGTTGATCACCATCTGGGGTTCGTGGCTGTTCACGTTCGCAAGCTGGTACGGCTGGTGGTCGATCAGAACGAGGACGGAGTCTTCGGGACGAAGGAGCGAAGCAAGGCCGTTACGAAAAGTCATCGTTGCATCCTTTACTGCCGCTGTGAGCGGCACTGGTTCGGAGACGTACGCCAACAGCGACGTAGCCCGGTGCGAGATTGATGGTCCCGGATGCGATACGGTAGTGTCAGGTCGCGGCACGCTGTGTCGCCGAATGAGGAACGCTGAATTGGATATTGAAGAGATACGGACGTTCGTCGAAATCGCCGACGCCGGGGGGATCTCGTCCGCCGCGACACGGCTGGGCGTCGCCAAATCGATCGTCAGTCGTCGGCTCCTCCGGCTTGAAGCGGAGCTTGGCGTTCAACTGCTTGCAAGAACGACCCGCGGGGCTGCCCTTACGGAGGCCGGCGTCACTTTCCGAGACCATGCAGCCAGAGTCCACGCCGAGATCGAGGCAGCAAAGGAAGCAGTTCTGCCCGCCGGAGAACTGCGCGGCCGCTTGCGCGTCGCAGTGCCGCTTTCCTTCGGCCCGATCCACTTCGCTCCCATCCTGGCGGAAATGGGCCGGCGCCATCCCCATCTTCAGATCCAGACCTGCTACGGTGATCGCTTCGTCGATCTCGTCGCAGAAGGATATGATTGCGCGATACGAGTTGGCCATCTTCAGGACTCCAATCTGATCGCAAGGCGCGTCGGTCCCGTCTATGGGAAGCTTCTCGCCAGCCCTGACTACATCAAGGCCCATGGGTCGCCTGAATCGCCGGAGGAACTCCTCGCCCACGAAGCCCTGATGCAGGGCACAGAAACGTGGCAACTCATGGATGGCGACGAGATCGTCACGGTGCGTCCGCAGGGGCGCTTCAAGGCCGACAACGGCACAGCTCTGGTTTTTGCTGCGCTGGCAGGACTTGGGGTCGCCTATCTTCCCGACAGGCTCACCCATGAATACGTAGCCTCCGGCGCGCTCGTGCCGGTCATGACCCGATTTCCCCCGTCTCCGGCGGGTGCTTATGTCGTTCGCCCCCCAGGCCTGCATCCCGCGCGGAAGATACGGGTCCTCACCGAGTTGCTGATCGAGTATTGCGACCCGGCTCCGCCTCTTGCGTAACCTCGCGCCTCACTCCGGTATCGCGATCAGCTCAAGCCCTCTTCCCGCTGCGCCTGGCGATCGGCGCCTTGCGACGCTCGCGCTTGCCGCGCGCGATCTCGGTTGCCAGTGCATCCAGCTTCGGCTCCCAGAAATTCCTGAACTGCCCGACCCATGCATCCACCGCCTGAAGTCCGGCGGGGTCGACCGAATAGAGACGCTTTTGCGCCTCCGCCCGAACGGTTGCGAAGCCGCTCTCCCTGAGCACCTTGAGGTGCTGCGAGACGGCCGCCTGGGTGATGCCGAACTCGGCTCCGATCGCCTCGACGACCTCGCCGGACGCCATCTCCTTCGACGCCAGCAGCTCGAGGATGCGGCGGCGCACGGGATCGGCGAGGACTTCGAAGACGTGCATCAGCTTCCCGTGCCGGGATGAACGATGTCGGGCGGCGTCTCGCCGCGATAGAAGGCGATGGTGCGGTCCGAGCGCTGCTTCGCCTCGTCAGGATCGACCCCGCTTGCGACGTGCGCCGCACGCCAATATTCCCCGCTCGTGGTCATGAAGTCCTTGCCCTCGGGCGAGACCATCCACGCCTCGGCCGTCTCGTGGTCGACCGACGCCCCGGTCGCAAGATATCGTTCGAGTCCTGCAAGCGCGAGGTCCCAGCCGATGCCGACCGCACCGGGGCCGAACTGATTCCAATGATCCTCGATGATCGCGGTGTGCTCAAGCGTCAAACGCGCCTGACTTCGTTCCGCGGTCAGCTTGACGTCGATCCAGCTCACGGCGCCGCCGAATTCCCATGTTGCCGCGAAATGGCTCGGCGGCGTACAGGCTGTGATGGTTCCGCCTGCATTGCCCTTGATCTGGTACCTTCCCCCGAGCCGGAGCTCTCCCTCGACCGGCGCGAACCAGCGCGGAATGCATTCCCGGCTGGTCACCGCGTCCCAGAGATCGTCGACGCCAGTGTCGTAGAGCCGCGTCAGCGTCACCACGCTCGCCGGCTTGCCGTCCTTGTCGAAATTGCGCACTGAACGCGCAACAAGTCCCAGCACCTTGGCCACGTCGATTTCCATGGCATTCCTCCCGAACGTTTCGTTCGATCCCTGAATATCGATTTACACTAATATAAGTCCATACTAATATTCTGACGCAGCATCGAAACGCCCGATTGATCCGCCGCAGCGGCAACGAGGCGGCGGTCTGTCCGGCAACACCGAGGATGTCATACGAGCGACGAGACGGCGTCGAACTGCGGGACTTCGGCAGGCCTTTAGGGAGACTTCATGCTGATCTCCCGCCTCCTCCGACGCGCTGAGCGATACACGTCTTACGCGCCACCTCCCTTCCCTCTACCGAACGGTGTATCATCAGAAGACAGGCCAGCCATACTGCTTTGGAAGTTTTGTCTCACCCGTCCGAACCAGCAGACCGTTCAAGGCTGCGATTACCTTCAGATGAGCGGAGCCGCCAAATGGATAAGTTTGAGCTCAACCACGCCGTCGCGCTTTTTTCTCAGCAAACGACAACCATCAATAATTTGTGGACAGTCTACGTCGTGGCAACCTTCGCCGCTGCGGGGTATGGAACTTCCGCCTCACCCTTGCCGGCCACCGTTGCCCTCGCTGTGACTTGTGGCTTCCTGGCATTCGCAGTCGGACATTGGAGTCTGCTGTATCAGGGACTCACGATCAATCGACAGCTGCAAAGGGACATTTCTGCCTTCATGGAGTCAGCTACCAGCCCGTTCAAATTGTCGATCAAGGAGCTGGTGGCAACGGCCAACCCGCCTTGGATATCCCTGACCATCCATCTTTTGATCGATCTTTGCGTGGTCGTCGCGCTGTGGTGGCGGGTGAAGTGGCCGATATCATAGCCAAACTCTCGGGGCAGGTTCGCGACAACGCCGCCTTCGATCGCCCCTTCTCCGTGGCGACTCCATCTAGTCGCAGACGGCCGTGACGCGATGCCGCGGTCCTGCCAGAGCGTGACAGCGAGTGCGTGGCGCAAGCGCGACTCCTCCTACCCGCCCGCCATCAGTGCCTTCGCCAGCGCCATGTAGGCCGGCAGCGTGACGGGGTCGTTGGCGGCGTTGCCGGCCATTGGATGCGAGGCATAGCGCGCGATCACCATTTCGGCCTTGGGATCGATGTAGATGCCCTGACCGTAGACGCCGCGCGCCATGTAGGCACCGTGGGCGTTGTGCGTGACCCACCATTGATTGCGGTAGGAGGCGCCCGGCAGCGTGGTGTAGCCGGCCGGCTTGAACTTCTCGGGGTCCCCGCCGCTCGCGATGTCCTCGACAACCTGTGACGGCACGATCTGGCGGCCGTTGAAGCGGCCGTGATTGCGCATGGTCTCGCCGAAGCGCGCAAGATCGCGAAGCGTGGTGGAGAGACCGCCGCCGCCGCTCTCGGTGCCGATGCGGTCGACATGGTAATGCGCATCCTCCTCCGCACCCATCGGCTGCCAGATGCGCTCGGACAGAAAATCGGACAGCGTCATGCCGCTGGCGCGCCGGATGATCCAGGCCAGCACGTCGGTATTGACGGTCTTGTAGGCAAAAGCCTTGCCGTGCTCGCCCTGCTTCTTTTGCGAGATGAGGAAATCAAAGATGGTGGTCGGGCCGTCATAGTCGGGCGGAATCGGCGCCATGCCGTTGGCGCGCCGCAGGCCCCACACGTCCGAATTCTTGTCGGTATAGACCTCGGTGTAGGCAAGCCCCGTGGTCATATCCATGACCTCGTGCACGCGCGCGTCGCCGAATGCGCTCGCCTTCAGCTCCGGCACGTAGTCCGCGACCTGTGCCTGCGGATCGATCTTGCCTTCGGCGACCAGAATCCCTGCGAGCACGCCGGTGAACGACTTCGTCACCGACATTCCGATATGCGGCTTGTGCGGCTTCAACGCGCCGTAATAGCGCTCATAGATCAGCCTGCCCCGATGCAGCACGGCGATGCCGTCGGCATACGTCTCCTCCAGCATCTTTGCGAAGGTCATGGGCCGGCCGTCCATCGTGGTCGAGGCGACCGCGCCGATGTCGTGGTCTTCCCGCGGCAGCACCGAGGCAGGCCCTGCCCCGCGCCAGACGTTCACGGTCGGCACCAGCTGGCGGATGTTGCTCCAGGCCCACCGCAACTCGGGGAAGCTGCGGAACGATCCGTCCTGGAAGGTGATGGTGCGATCGGGCGACGGCGGGAAGCCGCGCATCCAGCCGAGGGCTTCGGGATCGGTAGAGGCAGAGGTGGCAGGTAGCCCGGCGGTGTTAGGCACGGAGGACATCAACGGTTGCTCCAGAGAGGCAATGCTGACGTCGTAGCATGGAAGAGCGTAGCAGGCATCTCGCCCGCGCGCTGGGCAGCTACGCGGCGACGAGGGTCGCGGTCAGACTTTTGCTTTGCGCCACGCGCCCGCAGATCGCGTGGACGGCGATGGGCCGCCGCCGTCAACAAACGTGTTTTGCGACAGCCGCCAGCGGCGCGCAGCACCGGATCCACAGACCAGGTCACATCCGAATCGCGCGCATCAGGCGATGACGCTGCATTGACTCACATCAACGCGAACGATCGAGGTCGAGCGCGTGTCGGCGCTACCGCACATTGTGATCCGTCGCAGAATCGTGCAGGCACGAGTCTGCTCAATATGCATCTTACCCGCCAGTCGGCGACGATCTTGCTCCGTCAAGCTGCGCCCCCTGGGCACGCGTCGCGTCAACCATCTGTCAGGAACGACGATGAAGTACATTTTCTCGGCCTTGTTCGCAGTGATCGTCGTGGCTCTTGCTTCGGGCGTGTCACAGGCTGCATCCGGGAAAATCTGGTACGTGAATCACGAAAGCAGGTCTGCGGGAGACGGGCGTGCCTGGAAGACGGCGTTCCGGTCTCTCCAGGATGCGCTGGCGGCGGCCTCCAAGGACGACGAAATCTGGGTGGCGCGCGGCGCCTATCATCCCGATGCGAGCGACCAGACCAAGTCCTTCGTGCTCAAAGAGGACGTGGCCGTCTATGGAGGTTTCGCCGGTACCGAAACGGCGCGGCAGCAAAGAAACTTCCGAAGGAACGTGACCGTTCTCAGCGGCGATATCGGCAAGGGCGACAAGACAAAGAACACGAAAACCATCATCATGGGGGCCGATCGGGCCATTCTGGATGGATTCACGGTCTCGGATGCTTATGGGACCGACGTCCCGCGCATGCACCTCGTACCCGCCGACATCCTCAAGAACGACATGGTGGTCGGCGGCGGCATGAGGAATTTCATGACCAGCCCCGTCGTGCGCAACACCATTTTCAGGAGCAACTATTCTCCGAAGGGTGGCGCCGTTTACAACGTGCATAAGCCCGGCGCCGACCAAGCGACTTTCATCAACGTCGACTTCATCGACAACGTGGCGGAACTGCGCGGCGGCGGCGTGAGCAACGACCTCGGCGCGATGCCGCGCTTCATCAACTGCCGGTTCATCGGCAACCGCAGCAACGACAAGGGCGGCGCCCTCTACAACGACTTTGCCGCCTCGCCTCTCGTCTTCAACGCCTTATTCACGCGCAATTCGGCGGTCAGCGCCGGCGGTGTCGGCAACGATGGCGGCGCGGCGCCACTGCTCGTCAACGTGACGATCGTCGACAACAAGGCAAGCAGCGAACTGGGACCGGGCCTCTACCAGGGGACCGGTGCGAACAGCAATCCGATCCTCATCCGCAGCATCGTCGATAACGTCTACAATTGGCATGAAGACATTGTATCGGAGGTCGGCTCGTCGGTTCCTCCGGGCAAGACGTTGCCGCTGGCCGAATTCATTCCGATCAGCAATCTGAAGGGACAGTTGGCGCCCAGCGAGCTCAAGTCTGCGCCGACATATGGACGTGGCTATCAGCCGGGATTGAACGGCGAGCTCCTGTTGAAGAATGGCTTGATCGAGAAGCTCGTCCAACTCTATGTGAAGAACGACGGAGCGGTCGAGTATCACGGTGAGTACACGCGGCCGAGCGTGACCCGTAAAGCCGTCTCCGCGCCCGTCATCCATGTCACCCCCAACAGGCCCGCCAAAGTTCAGGACGGGCTTTCCTGGGCGACCGCGTTCTCGGATCTGCAGGCGGCCATCGACCTGGCGTCGGTTTCGAATGCGGCGGTCTGGATCAAGGCAGGCACGTATCGGCCCGCCAGGAAGAACGACGGAATTGCAGCTTTCACTCTCTACGACGGCGTCAAGCTGTACGGCGGCTTTGCCGGAACTGAAACCGCTCTGGAGCAGCGGCCCGCCTCGGGCGCGCGGACGATCTTGAGCGCGAAGGCCGCCAAGGATGGCTATCACTATCCCCACGTGCTCTATGGCGCCGACAATACAGTGCTGGACGGTCTGACGCTGCGTGACGGCCGCGCGCTCGGATCGACTTACAACGGCAAGGGCGGAGGATTGCTCGCCTATCACGCCGGCAAGAAATTTCTGCCGCGGCAAGCTGCGATTGGGTTCAAGATGACCCTCCAGAATTGCCGCTTCGAGCACAACGAGGCTCTTGAAGGCGGTGCGATTTACGCCTTCGGCAAGGCCAACCTCACCATTTCGGATACCGTTTTCGAAGGCAACCGGGCGGTCTATGGCGGGGCAAACGTCAACCGCGAGGGTGTCGTCGCCGTCTGCCAGACGTGCTCATTTGTCGGCAACAACGCTCATCAGGATGGCGGCGCAACCTATGAGGACTACGGCTCTCATGTGAGCTACGCCAAAACCCGGTTCACGGGTAACAGGGCTCGCCACCAGGGTGGCGCCATCTACGAGATCAGCCGCGCCTCGCAATTGGAGGCGACGATCCTCGAGGTGAGCCAATCCACCTTCTCGAACAACAAGGCCCGCGATGGGGCCAGCATCTACAACCTCGATGCAAGCACGCTGACGATCACGAGCTCGACGTATCCGGCCAACTCGGTGCACAGCCCGGCGCCGTCAGGAGGAAAATAGCGCCACGGCCCCCCTGCGCTGCGCCTGTCAGGGAGACAGGAACTTGAACGGTTCGGCCACCGAGAACTTGTCCGACACCTCTCCCGCGTAGATCGGTCGGCTCGAAAGATCGAGACGGCGGGGCTTGGAGCCAGCCGCGAGATCGAGCTTGGCGATATCAACCCAGAAGATCGACGGATTGTAGGAAGACTCGAAGTAGTATCGCTTGGCCTGACTGTCGGAGACGGAGCGCCAGATGGTCCCGGCGATGTTCGGCTTGCCTTTCTCCGCGAGCCCGAGCGGGACGGAGATGGCGCGGATCATCGAGAAGGACGTGGCCACCGCCAACCTGCTGTCCTTCTCCTTCGGCGCATACTGGAGCGCCCAGCTCGCGCGAACGAAGCGATCGGAGGAATTGATCGTGCCGGGAAGGAACGAGAGCCGGTCGATGTTTTTCCAATAGGTCGAGATCGCCAGTTGCTGGTCGAAGGTCGGAGAGTTCGTCATGACCGTGTAGGATCGGCCGTGGTGAATGACGAGCTTGCCTTTCACGTACTCGAAGATGGCGCTGTCGCCCGAGGCGTCCGCGAGGGACAGGTGTCCGCCTGCGGCGCTGCCATCGGGAAGCGCCGGCGCGACAATCGCAAAGGGCTCGCGCGCGAGGGCGTCGACGGCCTCGGCGACGGTCGCAAAGTTGTCGAGCGCATATTGAGTCCAGGCCCCGACCGACATCAGCGGCTTGCCGGACGCCTTGGCGTCCCCGTAATCGGTCTCGACGAGATAAAGCGTGTTGGCGACGAGGCCGGCGGAGTTCATGCCCTCGACCGTCGCGAGATTGTAGAAGGATGCGACCACCGATCCGTATTTCGAGGTCCAGGCGACGGAGCCACGGCCGACGCCTCCGTCACGCGCCATGCCCTGGGGGAATGCCCAAAGGTCGGTCTTGGGGTCCTCCATCCAGTCCATCGAGCGGGCAACGATATAGGTCTTGTTGCCGGTCTCGTAGATGAACCGCGTGCAGGCCTCGGCGGCCACGCTCGTCAGTACGAGGGTGGCACACAGCACCCGCCCAAAGATGTGGCCCTTCTTCATGAGTCAACCTGTTGTCTGAATCGATAGGAAACACCTGCCAGATTGAATGATCGTCACAATGAGGTAAGTCAAACGCAAAGGCCTTCGCGCAACATGCCGGCAACGGGACGAATGCCCCTCCGCAATCGATTCAGCGGCGACAAGCCGCGCCGGGGAATGACAGGACGAGCAATTGGCGCACCCCGCTGCGCCGCAGGGGCTGTTGCGCTTTGCGGTGGTTGTTGTGAAGGATGAACCCGCGCTACCGACACTCAGGCATCGCTTGTCTTACGATGCCTTCAGCAGCCATCGAATCGGCATGGCGATCACCAGCAGCGTGATCACGCCTGCCGCCCAGAGCGCGACGAACCACAGCAACCGCTGCCAGGTTCGAGACACACGCAGCATCAGTGATATCCCTCGCCGTGCCGCACCTTGCCGCGGAATATCCAGTACACGTAGCCGGTATAGACAAGGATCACCGGCACCAGCACCGCCGCCCCGACGAGCAGGAACAACTGGCTGCTGGGATGCGTGGCCGCCTGCCAGATCGTGATCGAAGGCGGCACGATCATCGGCCACATGCTGATCCCCAGCCCGATATAGGACAGCAGGAAAAAGCCGAGCGCGCACAGGAAAGGCACCACATCCTCGCCCTTGCCCAGCGCGCGATGAAAGCGCCATGCCAGCAGGGCCAGGAGAATCGGCACGGGTGCTGCGTAGAGCATGTTCGGCAGCGTCAGCCATCGCGCGCGGAACGCCGCGCTTTGGATCACCATCATCAGTGATATGACGGCGATGAATCCGAGCGTCGCAAGGCCGAGAACGCGTGCATAGTTGCGGCAGCGTGCCTGAAGCGCGCCATCCGTCTTCCAAACCAGCCAACACGCGCCCAGCAGGCCGTAGCCGGCAACCAGGGCAACACCGGTCAGAATCGAAAAAGGCGTCAGCCAGTCCCACCAACCGCCGGCGTAAGCCCTCCCCTCCACGCGGATGCCCTGCACGATGGCGCCAAGGCAGACGCCCTGGAGGAACGCAGCCGCAAAGCTGCCCCACGAGAAGGCGCGATCCCACCACATTTCACCCGCGGAAGTCCGCGCGCGAAACCGCATCTCGAACGCCACGCCGCGAAACACCAGCGCGAGCAGCATCAGAATGAGCGGTATGTATAGCGCGGGGAAAATCGTCGCGTAGGCCAATGGAAACACGGCGAACAATCCGCCACCACCGAGGACGAGCCAGGTTTCGTTGCCATCCCAGACCGGTGCCACGGAATTGACCATGACATCGCGGTCCGCTCTCGCCACCTCGGCCGGAAACAGGATGCCCACGCCGAGGTCGAAGCCGTCCATCACCACGTAGAGAAATACGGCTGTGGCGATCAGCAGGGCCCAAATCAATGTGAGGTCGATGCTCATGGCCTGATCCCCGCCGGCCGCGGTTCTGCTCTGCCCGTCTCGCGATCCACCAGCCCTGGCGCCGGCGTGATACCGGCCGTGCGCACCGGCTGGCCTTGCGGCGGTCCGTGCTCGCCGGCTTCAGGCGTCTGGCGGAAGAGGTGAAACAGATAGGCGATGCCTGCGCCGAACACGATGAAGTACACGACAATGAATGCAGCAAGCGATGCGGCCACGGCGGGCGCGGCGATCGGCGAGACGCTATCCGCGGTCCTGAGGAGTCCATAGACGGTGAAAGGCTGTCGGCCGGCCTCTGTGACCGTCCATCCGGCCGTCACCGCAATGAGCCCGGAGGGTCCCATGGCCACGGCAAAGCGGTGCAGCCATGGCGAGTCATACAAGCGGTCGCGCCAACGCAGGATGAGCGAGGTCGCGCCCAAAGCGATCATCAACATTCCGAGACCCACCATGACCCGGAACGCCCAGAAGACGAGTGGAATGTTGGTGGGCCAGGTGTCCTTCGGGAACGCCTTCAGTCCCTTGACCTCTCCATCAAGGCTATGGGTGAGGTAAAGGCTCGCAAAGCCAGGAATGGCAATTTGGCCGCGCGTTACCCCGGCTTCGGCATCCGGCATGCCGAACAGGATCGAGGACGCACGGCGTTCGGTTTCGAAGTGGCCTTCCATGGCCGCGACCTTGGCCGGCTGGTGGTGGTACGAATTCACGCCATGCAGGTCGCCGATCAAAAGCTGAAGCGGCGCCACGATCGTAGCCATCCACATCGCCATCGAAAACATGATGCGGGCGCGTTCGTTCATCCTGTCCCGAAGAAGGTGCCAGCCACCGACCGCCCCCACGATCATCGCGGTCGTCAAGTAAGCCGCTGTCACCGTATGGGCGAATCGATAAGGGAACGACGGATTGAAGATGATCCCGAGCCAGCTCTCGGGAATGAACTGGCCGTCCGCCCCCATGGCATGTCCCGTCGGCGTCTGCATCCAGGAGTTCGCCGCAAGAATCCAGAAGGCCGAAAGCAACGTGCCGCCCGCCACGAAGCATGTCGCGACGAAATGCAGGCGCGGTCCAACGCGGCCAAGGCCAAACAGCATGACGCCCAGAAAGCCGGCCTCGAGAAAGAATGCCGTCAGCACTTCGTAGCCAAGGAGCGGCCCGAGCACCGGAGACGTCTTGTCTGCGAAGACCGACCAATTCGTCCCGAACTGATATGACATCACCAGACCGGACACGACGCCCATGGCGAAGGCGACCGCGAAAATCTTCAGCCAATAGCGATAGGTGTCGAGATAGGCGCCGCGACCTGTCCACAGCCACAGACCTTCGAGCACGGCAAGATAGCTCGCCAGTCCGATTGTGAAGGCCGGAAACAGAAAGTGCCAGACCACCGTGAAGGCAAACTGAAAGCGCGCAAGATCCAAGGCACTGGGCAGTAAGTCGGACATAGCTCCGCCCCCGACATCAATTGCGGCCCGCAGCCACTGCTTTCAACCTGCGCTGGTTCCAGCTGCCTCGATCATCAGATGTCGAGAGTTTTAAGCATTCTGCGGGCACCGTCCTTGGAACGTATCGTTGACACACTACGGTCTCAAGATGCCTGAATGTCCTACCCCCCGCACGGTCTGCAGTCCCGAGCTGAGTTGAAATTGAAGCGCAAATGCATTCTCGCGGCTTCGGAACTGCCGTTGCCGCGCCTCGTTCGATCGCGTGAGGATGCCTGTACCAGCGATAAGGCTCTTCTATCCTGGCAAGCACTGCCAAGAGCGGCCCGTCCCCTCAGGAGCCGACGCTATCGTGTCAGATCCGCGATCTACAACCAACCGAACGCTGATCCGCCCGTCCTACGCTGACGCCGGTTCCCGACGGCTTGGCGGTGGCGCCGCGTCATCGGCGTCTGGATCCCGCCCCTGACTCCTGTCGAGCTGTCGCATGACCGGCGTGACCGTCAGTCCGTGAAGCAGAATCGAAAGCAGCGCTACCAGGCCAACGATCGCCCACAACCGCTCGCCAACGGTCAACTCCATATGGTTGAGTCCATAGGCCAGATAGTAGAACGAGCCCACGCCTCGGATCCCGAAAAAGGCCAGCGTTATCTTCTCCGAAAAGCGAGCCTTGAATCCAGCCAGCGCAATCAACCCGCCGATCGGCCGGATGATGAGCAGGATCGCCGCCGCGGCTGCCACATCCACCAGTTGGAGCGGGCGCAGCAAGCCGTTGACCAGCGCCCCGCCGAACAGCAGCAGCAGGACCATCATGGCCAGCCGCTCGACCTGCTCGGTGATGTCGTGCATTTGCCGGTTGAATTCGTGATCGCGGTGCGACCGGCGTAGCGTCAGTGCGGTGACGAAAACGGCAAGAAAGCCGTAGCAGTGGATCAGTTCGGTCACGCCGTAAGAAACGAACGTGGCAGCGATCGCGATGAGGCCGTCTCCCGTCCTCGATAGCTTCGTGTCGGCGGGAACGTGGAACGTGAGCCAGCCGAACAGCCGACCAATGAGCCAGCCACCGATGAGTCCGGCGCCAATCTCCCACAGCACATTGTGGAGCAGCCACTGCCCAGCCCAGGGTTTCCCCGTTGTCGTCGCCAAGCCGAGGGCGATCGCGAGATGCACGAACGGAAAGGCGAAGCCGTCGTTCAAGCCCGCCTCGGACGTCAGCCCGAAGCGAACCTCATCCTCTTCCCCGGTCTTGGGAGGCCCGACCTGAACGTCGGACGCCAGCACCGGATCGGTCGGTGCAAGGCTTGCCGCCAGCAGCAGAGCCGCGACCCAGGACAGGCCCAGCATCCACCCTCCCAATGCGGTGATTGCGAGGATTCCGATCGGCATCGTGATCGCCAGCAGCCGCCAGGTTACGCTCCACTTTCGCCAACTGAACGGGCGATCGAGCTTTAGGCCGGCCCCCATCAGCGCAATGATAACGACGAACTCGGTGAAACGCTCGGTGAAGTCGGGGTAATCGAGCGGCAGTGGCCGGAGCGTGACGGCCGGCAGCGAAAAGATCGCAGCCCCGATCCCGATGCAGACGATCGGCAGAGACAGCGGCAGCCGCTTGAGGGCGAGCGGCAGCCAAGCGACGAGCGCGATCAGCAGGCCCGCTCCCGTCAGGATCAGGATGTATGGGTCTGGGGCAAAGGAGGAGAGTTGCACCGTCCTTCAACGCCGCAGGGCTGCGAACGGTTCACCCCCGGAGTGTTATTCTGGCCTTTTCCGGGGAAAGGCCGATGCGTACTCATCCGACTGACATCATCTCGGCAATGCTCGAAATGCTCGCCGTTTTCGAGAGTGCGTGCAAGGATGGGCGAGACGCTGCAGCGACTTTCTGCGATGGCCTCAGATCGCGGATCATGGCGAGAGGCTCACGCGCTCTTCCAGCAGATTCGGCAAAAGACCCTCAGGGCGAAAAGCCGCAAGGACGAGCTCGCTCTGCCCAATGTGCCTTCGAGGAGATATGCGTAAGACGCTTTACAAACTCAGTCGAACTCGGGCGAAGACTTGGGTTTACCGAGCCTGCTCAGATTACCTTGCTTCTTAGGATATAGATCGCAGCAGCCAAGATGTGCGTCGTCTAAGTGGCGCCATTGGAGCGGAGCTCCCGCCAACGTCCGGGCGTGACGCCTTCCCACTCGCGAAAGGCGCGATGAAACGAGGTCGCGTCCTGGTAACCGAGCAGGAACGCGATCTCGTCGAGCTCCAGGGCTGCGTCGCCGAGAAGGCGGAGACCGAGCTCCCGCCGGGCCTCGACCAGCAGCTCGCGGAAGCTGCGGCCTTCCTCGGTGATCCGACGTTGCAACGTCCGCTCGCTCATGCCCATCCTGCGGGCGACCTCGCCTACGTCCGGTCGACCGCTTGGCAGGCTGCGCTTGAGTTCGAGGACCACCTGTTCACTCAGCGACCGCGCCTGCATCTCCTCGAGCGCGCTGCCCAGCGCCGGCGTCAGCATGGCGAGCATTTCAGGGTTGTGGCCCGGGAACGGCCGGTCGAGATCGGCGGCGTCGAGCACGAGGAGGTCGCGCGGCGCGCCGAGCCGCACCGGCGCGGCGAAATAGCTCTCGTGGACAGCGCTTCGCTTGCCGGGCCGGGCGAGATCGACGCGCAAGGGGCGCACGTCGGTCCCGGTGCCACGGCGTGCCAGCTCCATCAGCGTGGAAAAGGTTGCGTCCACACTCACCGACGGCTCGGCCTCGCTGGCGTGAAACCATGTCATTCCCACGGTGCAGCTGCGCCGTCCCCCATCCAGACCTTCGGTGACCTCCAGGGTCTCCGGCGTGCAAAGCCGCTTGAACCGTGCCAGCCGTTCGAGCCCGTCGCGCAGATCGCGGGCATAAAAGGCGGCGAGGGTGGAAGGCGGATGGACCGCCGTGTCGGCGCTGCGCACGATCTTGAGGCCAACCGCAGGATCGTCGGACAGCGTCTCCAGCGCCCGCATCAGCGCGAAATACTGCGCAGTCGTGATGCCTTCCCCGGTTTGGGAGAGCGTGACCGGCAGCCGCGCCTGGCGCAGCAGCGCCGAGGGCGGGATGCCGATCGCCTTCACCGCATTCCACAATCCATGCGGCACCTTGCACCGGTCAGCGGGAGCGGGCCGCATGACGCTCAGGCGCCCTTCGGCAGCTGGCTGAGGAGGATGCGATCGAACATGCGGTCGCCCAGCCATGTGCGCATCGCGATCAGCAGCGCGCCGAACTTGCCCCTGACATAGCGGGTGCGTGGACGGGCGGCGGCGACCGCCGTGCCGACGACATCCGCGATCACGCGCGGATGGCTGGTGCGTCCCTTGGCATAGGTGTCGCGGGTTCCGGCCGCGACCGCGCGGGTCAGCCCCGCATAGGGTCCGGTGCCGGAACGCTTGAGCAGGCCATCCGCCACCACGTCGCCAAATCCCGTCTCGATCAGGCCGGGTTCGATCACGACCACCTCGATGCCCAGCGGGGCGAGTTCGAGACGCAGGCAATCGGACCAGCCCTCGAGGGCATGCTTGGTCGCATGGTACCAACTGCCCAGAGGCGTGTAGATCTTGCCGCCCATCGACGTGATGTTGATGATCCGGCCAGCCTTCTTCGCACGCATCGCCGGCAGCAACAGTTGCGTCAGCCGGCCGGGGCCGAAGACGTTCACCTCGAACTGATATCGCGCCTCGTCCAAACCGATCTCCTCCATCGGCCCATAGAGGCCGAAGCCGGCATTGTTGACCAATACGTCCACGCCGCCCGTCTGCGCCGTGATCGCATCGACCGCCGCCACGATATCGGCCTCGCTGGCGATGTCCATGCGGAGCGGATGCGCCCCGAGCGCCTTCAGGTCATCCATTTCGGCCACTCGCCGGGCCGCCACATAGACCTGGTAGCCGTCGGCCATCAGCCGCTTTGCGATCTCCTTGCCCATTCCGGACGACGCCCCCGTGACGAGAGCGGATTTTTTGTTGCGATCGAACATGTGTCACCTTCCTTGCTTGTGCGAGGAAGATAGGCCAGCGCCGGACCAGCGGCATTGACGGAAGGCGCCAAGACTTGGGCAGATTACGCCAACTTTGGGGGCGGACATCCCTTTGAAGATTAGACAGCGGCGGCGCGCAGCCCAAGCCTCGACGTCTGATTATGGGGTACGCCAGTCCTCGAGCCCGAGGCCACCGACGCGACCGAACTCCCGCGCATTGTGCGTCACGATCTTCAGTCCACGCCAAACGAAACCTGTCAAACTCGTCGGCACTCGCGATGGGTTTCGCTGCGCTCTACCATCCTACGGGCTGTGCTCACCAGGCTACGCCACAATATAGATCAGAGCGACTCCAGCTGCTGCCGGAATTCAACGGCCCGCAATTCTCACCATTCCCGCCAATTGCCGATCTCATCAACGAGGCTCTTCTGTTTCGCCACGAAAGCCATCTCTTCTAGTATCGCGCAAATGTCCTCGCGCTCCTCGGTTTCGATTACTCCTCCGGCAGCTTTGTCCGCTTCGTTGAACCATTCAACACAGCGTCGAAGGATCGATCGCACGCTCGCCTTCGGCGGCCTTGTTCCCAATTCACGAAGCTCACGATACGCGTTGCAGATTGTTTCTCGGGCAGCCTCGGTGAATTCCGCCGGCGGGAACGGTGGTGAGCGCACCCATCTTTCGAATGGCGTCTCGGCAAGCAGCTTTTCCCAAGTGAGATTCTTAAGGCGCGTTCGGTATCGTTCTTCCTTTGCAGCGCGTTCGGCAGCGGCCTTCGCCTTGCTCTTCTCGGATTCGGCTATAAGCGCGTCCCGATCGTGCTCCCACCGCCACTCGCCTTCGGCTGCATGGTTGGCATAACGGAGGGTCGAGTAGCTACATCCGATTCCAAACCCAATAATCGTCGCGCCTATCGCCTCTTCCTCAACCGACAATCTCCCGCGTCCCAATAAGGAAACAATGTCGAGTTCGGACGGCGTCCACCAATCAACATTGACACCGAACGTGGCCCTTCGACCCGTATGCGCAAAGCGATGTTCATGAAGAATGAGCGCCTCATTGGCTACGCTCAAGCTGGGAGGCGTCGACCAAATACCCTCCAGCACAGCTATAGCAACATATCTTTCGTTGACGCCCAGAATCTTGAATGCCGCATAGCGACCGGTCTCCGGCGGGGCAAACGCCGACAAAGGCGATGTGCGAAAGCTATAGATATCTCCCGCTACCGGCGCCCCGTCTCCGGCCAATCTCCTACTCCCACTCAATCGTCCCGGGCGGCTTGCTCGTCACGTCGTACACCACCCGGTTCACACCCTTCACCTCGTTGATGATGCGCGTCGCAGTGTCCCCTAAGAACTTCATGTCGAACTGGTAGAAGTCCGCGGTCATGCCGTCGGTGGAGGTGACGGCGCGGAGGCCGACGACGTAATCGTAGGTGCGGCCATCGCCCATGACGCCGACGGTCTTGACCGGGAGCAGCACGGCGAAAGCCTGCCAGATCTCGTCGTAGAGGCCGTGCTTGCGGATCTGGTCGATGTAGACGGCATCCGCCTTGCGCAGGATGTCGAGCTTGTCCCTGGTGATCTCGCCGGGGCAGCGGATGGCGAGGCCGGGGCCCGGGAACGGGTGGCGGCCGACGAAGATTTCGGGCAGGCCGAGCTCGCGGCCGAGCTTGCGCACCTCGTCCTTGAACAGCTCGCGCAGGGGCTCGACGAGCTTCATGTTCATGCGCTCGGGCAAACCGCCGACATTGTGGTGCGACTTGATGGTGACCGAGGGACCGCCGGTGAAGGAGACGCTCTCGATCACGTCGGGGTAGAGCGTACCTTGCGCTAGGAAATCCGCGCCGCCGATCTTCCTGGCCTCGGCTTCGAACACCTCGATGAAGAGGCGGCCGATGGTCTTGCGCTTCGCTTCCGGGTCGGTAACGCCTTCGAGCTCGCCGAGGAACTGCTTGGAGGCATCCACGTGCACGAGCGGGATGTTGTAGTGATGGCGGAAGAGGTCGACGACCTGCTCGGCCTCGTTGAGGCGCATCAATCCGTGATCGACGAAGACGCAGGTGAGCTGGTCGCCGATGGCTTCGTGGATCAGGACGGCCGCGACGGCGGAATCGACGCCGCCGGAGAGTCCGCAGATCACCCTGCCCTTGCCGACCTGCGCGCGGATCTTCGCGATCTCCTCCTCGCGGAAGGCGCGCATGGTCCAGTCGCCGGTGAGCCCTGCGATCTTGCGCACGAAATTGCGGATCAGCTTGGCGCCGTCGGGCGTGTGCACCACTTCGGGGTGGAACATCAGGCCGTAATATTTGCGCTTCTCGTCCTGGATGATCGCGAACGGCGCGTTCGGCGAGGTGCCGGCGACGGAGAAGCCGGGCGGCATCCTCGTGATGCGGTCGCCATGGCTCATCCAGACCTGGTTCTTGCTGCCTGACGACCAGACGTCCTCGAACAGCTTGCTGTCGGCCTTGACCTCGACATCGGCGCGGCCGAATTCGCGGTGATGGCCGCCCTCGACCTCACCGCCGAGCTGGGCCGCCATGGTCATCTGGCCGTAGCAGATGCCCATCACCGGCACGCCGGAATCGAAGATCAATTGGGGGGCGCGGGGCGAGCCGGCCTCATGCACCGATTCCGGGCCGCCGGAGAGGATCACCGCCTTCGGCTTCATCTCGTCGAAGGCCGCTTCGGCCTTGTTGAACGGGACGATCTCGCAATAGACGCCGTCCTCGCGCACGCGACGCGCGATCAGCTGCGTCACCTGGCTGCCGAAGTCGACGATGAGAATCTTGTCGTGCGCCGAGGCCACCGAGGGCGTCGACGCGGAGCGGTCGTTCTGTGCTGCTGTCATGGCCAGCAAATACGCTGGCAGCGGGCGTGCCGCAACCGCGCACGCCGCGCGCCCACATTCTTCTTTGGGCATGGACAAACGCATATAGGTCAGTAATATTGACCTATACGCGCCCATCTTCAGAAGGGACGGCTCCGGGAGAACGCCATGTCACAGCATCATCAGCCATCAACGCTGGCCGCGCTCGGCCGGACCTGGGTCGAGGCCTGGAATGCGCGCGACCTCGACCGCGTGCTCGCGCTCTATGACGAGGCGGCCGTGATGACCTCGGACCGCATCCCCGCGATGGGGTTCGACGCCAGCGGGACCGTGCGCGGCAAGGACGCCTTGCGCGCCTATTGGGGCAAGGCGCTTGGGCTGCTGCCGGAGCTGCACTTCTCGCTGATCGACCTGTTCGTCAGCCCCGACAGCGTGGTGGTGTTTTACGCGAACGAGCGGGGCAAGAAGATCTGCGAGTATCTGCGGGTGAACGAGGCCGGGCTGATCGTGCAGGGCTCGGCGAATCATCTGGTGCAATGAGAGACTCGTCCGCACCCCGCCATTCCCCGCGAAGGCGGGGAATCCAGTACGCCGCGGCCCATCCGTCCTTCGCCAAAGGCTTCGGCGGACAAGTCGCTACGTTCGCCATGACGGAGACTGCGGCGAGACCGTACGCCAACAACACGCTGCTGCCCCGGAGACCCCCACCATGAAACTCCCCACCTCCCCCTTCACCGTCACCGACTGGAGCAAGGTCGCTCCGACCACGCATCCCGGCGAGAGCGGTGAGGCCAAATGGCGCACGCTCAATATCGGCGATCTCCGGGTGCGGATGGTGGAATATTCGCCGGGGTATCTCGCCGACCATTGGTGCGATCGGGGCCACGTGCTCTACGTGCTGAAGGGCGAGCTGGACAGTGAGCTGCGCGACGGGCGCAAATTCAAGCTGACCGCAGGCATGAGCTACCAGGTGTCGGATTTTGGCGACGCCGCGCACCGGTCCTCGACGGCCACCGGCGCCACGCTCTTCATCGTGGACTGATGCGTCCGGCCGGTTCATTGCAGCGCAAAATAGCAAAGAGGCGCGACATCCCGAGCCACGGGTGGTGCCTTGAAGTAGCCCCAAATTCTCGCTATATTGTGATCATCGATACTTGGCCGAACGACTGGGCCGCTTCGCTTCGTTACCGACGGGCGCGCACGCTTCAGATGACTTCTCCAAACATCGACTGAACAGGATCAAGGGCGCAGCGACGCGTACCGGTCCGCGTGCGTACCCTCTCTAACAAAGGAAATTCCCATGGCTATGGGCACCGTGAAGTGGTTCAACACCCAAAAGGGTTATGGTTTCATCCAGCCGGACGACGGCCAAAAGGACGTGTTCGTGCACATCAGCGCGGTCGAGCGCGCCGGCCTCTCCACCCTCAACGAGGGCCAGAAGGTCTCGTTCGACATCGTCGCCGACCGCCGCAGCGGCAAGTCCTCGGCTGACAATCTCCGCGTCGGCTAACCGCCACGCAACGTTCTGACCGCGGACGTACCGGCAGAACGCCAGAAAAGGAGAGCCCCGCGACCGGGATCGGTCTGCGGGGTTTTTGTTTGCCCCGGTCATTCCGGGGCTCGCGAAGCGAGAGCCCGGAATCCATCGAACCGCACACACTGCCGCACGATGGATTCCGGGCTCGCCCTGCGGGCGCCCCGGAATGACGGCGGAGTGAGATCAGGCCGTCCTCCTCAACACCGCCACGAAAAACCCATCCGTCCCGGTCCGCCGCGGTGTCATCAGCCAGCCTTCCGCCGACCGGAGCGCGGCTTCGCCGAAAGCTTCTGTCTTGTTCCAGAGCACGCTCGCGGTCTGCTCGGGCGGGACGACGGCGAATTCGGGATGGCGCCCGACGAACGCCCTCACCTGCTCGCCGTTCTCCTCCGACAGCACCGAGCAGGTGATGTAGGCGATGCGGCCGCCCGGCTTCATCAGCGGAACCGCACGCTCCAGCACCTCGGCCTGGTCGCGCAGGCGAATCTCCAGCGCGCCCGGGCGCATCCGCCATTTGGCGTCGGGGTTGCGGCGCCAGGTGCCGGTTCCGGTGCAGGGGGCGTCGATCACGACGAGGTCGGCCGAGGCGCGAATGTCGGCAAGCGGGTCGGCCTCGCCCTTGGGCGTGCGCACGTCGGCATTGTGGACGCCGGCGCGCGACAGCCGCTCATGGATCGGGGCGAGCTGGCGCTTGTCGCGGTCGGTGGCGATCAGGCGGCCCTTGCCCTGCATCAAGGCGGCGAGCGCCAGCGTCTTGCCGCCCGCGCCGGCGCAGAGATCGATCACCTGCTCGCCGGGTTTTGCCGCGGTGAACTGGGCCGCAAGCTGCGATCCTTCATCCTGCACTTCAATTGCGCCCTTGATGAAATCCTCCTCGGCCTGGATGCCGGGGTTGCGCGCATCGGCCGAAAGCTCGATGCGCAGGCCCGTTACCGACCACGGCGTCGGTTTCGCATGAAGATGAGCAAGCGCACGCAGCGCCTTGTCGCGGTTGGACTTTAGCGTGTTGACGCGCAGGTCGAGCGGGGCCCGGCTCGCCATCGCCGCGGCCTCCGCGGCGCGGTCCTCGCCGAACACTTTCGCAAAGTGCGGATCGAGCCAGTCCGGATAGTCGCCGGCGACGGCAGCAGGCGCGTGCTCGAGCGAGCGCGAGGCGAGCGCGGCCTGCTCGGCCTCGGTCAGCGGCGCCGGCGCGAAGCGGCTGCCGTCGAACAGCGCGGCCATGGTGGCCGTGTCCATGTTGCGCTCGAGGCGGAGCATGCCGATCAGCCGGGCCCGCGCGGTATCTGAATCCATCAGGAACGCGCTCGAGGCGTAGCGGCGCAGCACGTCCCAGACCAGACCGGCAATGGCGGCACGGTCGCCGGAACCGGCGAAACGGTGCGCGGTGCCCCACTCCTTCAGTGCCTTGGCCGCGGGCACGCGGTCCTTCTCGATGGTGTCGATCAGTTCGATGGCTGCGGACAGCCGGGCAGCGGGGGTCATTTAAATCTTTCGGTTTTGCGCATGATCTTCTCGGAAAACCGGGATCCACTTTTCCGGGATCATGCGCGCTCAGATCAGCAGCAAGAGCTTCAGCGCGAAGTAGACCCACATCGCCAGCAGCACCAGCACGCTGGCAAGCCAGACCGTCGAGCGGCGGCCGAGATCGTTCGAGGAGACGAACACGCCGGCATGGGCAAAGCGCGTCACCACGAAAACCCAGGACATCAGCACGATGAAGAGGTCGGCGCGGCGCAAGGGCAATGCCAGCGCGATCAGGACGTAGAACAGCACCGGCAGCTCGAACTGGTTGCGGTAGCAGTTGGCGATTTGTGTGGCGCCCTTCGGCCAGTTCGGCTCGCCCAGCGCAATGTCGCGGATCTTGGTCTCGCCAGAGACCAGCGTCTTGCGGCGCGCCATCACCATGCCGATCAGCAGAGCGAAGGTGAGTGCGACCTGCACGAAGACCGGCAGCAGGACCATTTGAACGGACATCGGAACTTTCCCGGGAGGCGAAATGCCGCCACCGTCATTAGCCGCGACTTTTGCCGCTGACAATGAACGACTTGAACCGGCGTTCCCGATCACGCGACCAAGGCTCGACAATCAAAGCGATTTTGCCCTCCGGGCCTGAGGCGAGATACCGCCATGAACACGCTGTCCAGCCTTCTCGCCGAATCCGCCGACGGGCGACTCGGCATTCTGATGTCGGCCTTGGCCGGTATCGCCGCCGCGCTTGCGGTGGCGCTGGCGATGACGGTCTACTTCCGCCTGAGCTACCGGACCTGGCGCGACGTCGTCAGGCACGGCCTGGCCACCCTGGCCGCCATGGTCCTGTTCGCCTTTGCCGCCTACGACATGCGCCATGCTGCGCTCGCCTATCTCGGCCTCAATCCCTCCAAGCCCGCGGTCGAGTTCGAGATCCGCATGCCGCGGGAGACGTTGACGGGGGTAGCCGACACGCAGATCGAGCTGCACACCGACCGCAACCAGACGCTAGCGCTGGTCGAGGGGGTGCGGGATCTTGCGGATGGACGCGCGCTGCTGCGCGGCGCGGTGGCGCTCAACCACCGCACTGCGGACCGGCTGCTGGTCGTGAACATGCCGGGCAAGGGAACGTTCGAATTCCGCCTCCGCCTGCCGGCCGAGCCGCATCGCTCCGGGCAATTCAGTCCCTGGCATCTCGCCGACCGCATCGCCTCGCCGCTCGCAGGCCCGGTCGCGCCGCAGGACGGCTACACGATCCGCTACCGCGTGCTTTAAACTTTGTTCGCTGCGATCCATGCCCGCGCCGTCATCGTTCCGACGCGCGGCGACGGGTATGATGCTCCCATGTCCGAATTTCGCCTCACGCAGATTTCCGACACTCATCTTGGCCGGCGCTTTCCCGGCCTGATCGCCAACTTTCACCGCATCTGCGAGCACATCGATGCTGGCAGGCCCGATCTCGTCATCAACACCGGCGACGTCTCGTTCGACGGCCCGACCAGCCGCGATGACTTCGAATTCGCGAAAGGCCTGCACGACGCCCTGCCCGTCGCCTGCCGCTATCTTCCCGGAAATCACGACATCGGCGACAATCCGACCGCAATCGGGCCTGCGCCTAAGCCGCCCGTCAGCGAGGCGCACCGCCGACAGTTCTGCGACATCATCGGCGAAGACCATTGGTCGTTCGAGGCCGCGGGCTGGCGCTTCATCGGCCTCAACTCGCTGGTGATGAATTCGGGGCTTGGCTTCGAGGCCGAGCAGTTCGATTGGCTTGCCTCGGAGGTTGCGCGCACGAACGGCAGGCCGGTCGCGCTGTTCCTGCACAAGCCGCTGTTCCTCGGCCTGCCCGACGATCCCGAGACGCCGGAGACCTCGATCCGCTACGTCCCACAACCGGCGCGGGCGCGGCTGATCGAGATGTTCGCGCATGTCGACCTGCGCCTCGTCGCCAGCGGCCACGTGCACCAGCGGCGCGATTTCACTTGGCGTCGCACCCGCCATGTGTGGGCGCCATCCGCGGGCTTCGTGATCAACGATGCGCGCCAGGACCGGATCGCGATCAAGGAAGTCGGCCTGGTCGAATACTGCTTCCAGCCTGACAGTCTCGAAGTCCGCCACGTCAGGGCTGCGGGCCAGCGCGATGTCGATATCGAGGAACTGCTCGCCCAGATGGGCGAGCACTGACTCAGGCGACGCTCTTGAGATCCTGCTGGATCGCGGCGAGCAAGGATTGCAATGCCTCGCTGTTCACCGGCTTGGCCGCCGGATCATTGGCAGGCGGTTGCCTCGCCGTTTGGGCGGCGTGGAGCGCGCGCTTCGGAAATGGCGGCGGTGGCGTCGGCATCGGGGGGCGGGCAAAATCGCCCTCGTCCTCGGTGTGAACGAACTTGCCGTGGATGACGTCGTCACGCCGGCCCATGACGAACATGGTCGTCCAGTAACCGGCGGCAAGCAGGATGACGCAGAAAACACTGATCTCTAACATCGCAACACCCAAAATATGCGCGATGATTCAATGCCTTCGCCGGCCCGTCAATCAACGGGCGTTCACACCTGCGGCTTTTGCCGCAAGGTGTGGCCAATTGGTGACTCTTTCTTAACTATCCCCAGGCCGGAAAGGCCTGGTGCGACGATCAAGCCTTGTCCGGCCCGACCCGGACCAGCTGCTTGCCGAAATTGGCGCCTTTCAGGAGGCCCATGAAGGCGCCGGGCGCGCTCTCCAGGCCCTCGGTCACGAACTCCTTGTACTTGACCTTGCCCTCGCGGACCCAGCTCGACATGTCGCGCAGGAAATCGCCATGACGGGACGCGAAGTCGGAGACGATGAAGCCGCGGAAGGTCAGCCGCTTGGTCAGGGTCGCGCGCATCATGCTGGCGGCCCATTTCGGCGGCTTGGCCTCGGTGTCGTTGTAATGGGCGATCAGGCCGCAGACCGGCACGCGCGCGAACTGATTGAGCAGCGGGAACACCGCCTCGAACACGGCGCCGCCGACATTCTCGAAATAGACGTCGATGCCCTTCGGGCACGCGTCCTTGAGCTTTGCGGCGAGATCGGGATCGCGGTGATCGATGCAGGCATCGAAGCCGAGCTCCTTCACCACATAGTCGCACTTGTCCTTGCCGCCCGCGATGCCGACCGCGCGCGCGCCCTTGATCCTGGCGATCTGGCCCACGGCCGAGCCGACCGCACCGGAGGCACCGGCGACGACGACGGTCTCGCCGGGTTGCGGCTTGCCGATGTCGAGCAGGCCCGTGTAGGCCGTCATCCCGGGCATGCCGAGCACGCCGATCGAGGTCGAGATCGGACCGAGCTTGGGATCGACCTTGATCAGGCCCTTGCCGTTGGAGATGGCATGCGTCTGCCAGCCCGTGCGGGCGCGCACGATGTCGCCGACCGCGAGATCAGGGTTGTTCGACGCTGCGACCTCGCTGACCGCTTCGCCTTCCATCACGCCGTCGATCGGCACGGGCGCCGCGTAGGACGGCCCCTCGCTCATGCGCCCGCGCATATAGGGATCGAGCGAAAGCCAGATCGTGCGCAGCAGGACTTCTCCCTGCCCGGGGGTCGGAACAGCGAATTCCTCCAGGCGAAAATCAGACGGCTTGGGTTCGCCGACGGGACGTGCGGCCAGAACGATGCGTTTGCCTTGGGACATGATCGCTTCCTCCAAATTGCGTTTCGGTGTGGACGGAAGCGGAGGGAGGGAGCTGCGTCAATACAAAAGCGGTGGAGGCAGAGCGATGATGCTGTTGGCGTACGCTCTCGCCCCATTCTCCCTGTCATCGTCCGCGAAGGCGGACGATCCAGTATTCCAGAGGCGGTCGTGATTAAGCCGAGCAGCTGCGGCGTACTGGATGCCCCGCCTTCGCGGGGCATGACACCTTTATTGAGGCGACGCACCGAAACCAGCGCGCGCCGTAACCGGTGACTACCCTCCACCCGGATAGTTCGGGCTCTCGCGCGTGATCGTCACGTCGTGGACGTGGCTTTCGCGCAGGCCGGCGCCGGTGATGCGGACGAACTGGGCCTTCTCGTGCAGCTCCTTCATGTCGCGCGCGCCGACATAGCCCATCGCGGCACGCAAGCCGCCGGCGAGCTGGTGCATGACGTTGCCGACCGGGCCCTTGTAGGGCACCTGCCCCTCGATGCCTTCGGGCACGAGCTTGAGGGTGTCCTTGATGTCCTGCTGGAAGTAGCGATCGGCAGATCCCCGCGCCATCGCACCGACCGAACCCATGCCGCGATAGGCTTTGTAGGAGCGGCCCTGCCACAGAAACACTTCGCCGGGCGTCTCGTCGGTGCCGGCGAGCAGCGAGCCGACCATCGCGATGTCGGCACCGGCGGCGAGCGCCTTGGCGAGATCGCCGGAGAATTTGATGCCGCCGTCGGCGATGACGGGAATGTCCGACTTCTTCGCCGCCTCCACCGCATCCATGATCGCGGTGAGCTGGGGAACGCCGACGCCGGCGACGATGCGGGTGGTGCAGATCGAGCCCGGGCCGATGCCGACCTTGATGCAATCCGCGCCCGCATCGATCAGCGCCTGCGCGCCTTCCGTGGTGGCAACGTTGCCGGCGACGACCTGCACCGAGTTGGACAGGCGCTTGATGCGGTTCACCGCATGCAGCACGTGACGGGAATGGCCATGCGCGGTGTCGACGACGACGAGGTCGACGCCGGCATCGATCAGCCGCTCGGTGCGCTCGAAGCCGCTATCGCCGACCGTGGTGGCGGCGGCAACGCGCAGGCGCCCCTGCGCGTCCTTGCAGGCGAGCGGATGGGCGACCGCCTTTTCCATGTCCTTCACGGTGATGAGGCCGACGCAGCGATATTGATCGTCGACGACGAGCAGCTTCTCGATGCGGTGCTGATGCAGCATCCGACGCGCCTCGTCCTGGCTGACATTCTCACGCACCGTGACGAGATTTTCGTGCGTCATCAGCTCGGAGATCTTCTGCTGACGGTTGGTCGCGAAGCGAACGTCGCGGTTGGTGAGGATGCCGACCAGCTTGCCGGGCGTCGACTTGCCAGCGCCGGTGACGACGGGAATGCCGGAGATGCCGTGATCGCTCATCAGCTTCAGCGCATCGTCGAGCGTGGCGTCGGGGCTGATGGTAAGCGGGTTCACCACCATGCCGGACTCGTAGCGCTTCACCTGCCGGACCTGGGCGGCCTGCCCTTCGGGATCGAAATTGCGATGGATGACGCCGAGGCCGCCGGCCTGCGCCATGGCGATCGCCATGCGGGCCTCGGTGACGGTGTCCATGGCCGAGGCCATGATCGGGATGTTGAGCGGAATGGCGCGGGTGACGCGGGACCGGATATCGACCTCGCCCGGCATGACATCCGACAGGCCCGGCTTCAACAGCACGTCGTCGAACGTGAAGGCTTCGCGAATGCCTTGAAGTTGCACCGTGGCCATCTGCCAACTCCTTCCTGCGGCCCTGCCGCAAATGCTTATGGATGAGCGCCGCCCTCGGCGTACCTTGCGGCAACGCCGGAGAATCGGAGCCCATCGGTGGGGTTGACGCGGGTCGATAGCACGGCTGCGTGACGAATCAAAGCAATTCGGACCGCTGGCCAGCCATGCACAGACTTTTTGCGTTAATCCGGCGGAGACAGCCCATGCGCGACCCAACCGCCGCCATTCCACTCCACGGCGAAGGCGCGAGCCGGAATGCGAGGGGAACGGTCACACCGTTGTTACGCGGGATCTGGGTGCCATGCGTCGATCCGCAGTGGTCCCTGGGGGATGGCGGTGATAAGCCGCGAGTCCGCCCGTTCTTCCGATTTTCATTACCAATCCGTCATGGTCGACAAGCAACGCGTCATTCCGCTGATCGTGGCCACCGCTCTCTTCATGGAGAACATGGATTCCACTGTCATCGCGACCTCGCTGCCCGCGATCGCCGCCGACATCGGCACCAGCCCCCTGACGCTGAAGCTCGCGATCACATCCTACCTGCTGTCGCTGGCGGTGTTCATCCCGGCGAGCGGCTGGACCGCCGACCGCTTCGGCGCGCGCATGGTGTTTGCGATCGCCGTCGGCGTGTTCATGGTAGGCTCCGTCGGCTGCGCGCTCTCGACCTCGGTCACCGATTTCGTGTTCGCGCGCATCCTGCAAGGCATGGGCGGGGCGATGATGACGCCGGTCGGACGCCTCGTGCTGCTGCGCTCGGTCGACAAGAGCGCGCTGGTCAACGCCATGGCCTGGGTGACGGTCCCTGCCCTGATCGGTCCCGTGATCGGCCCGCCGCTCGGCGGCTTCATCACCACCTACGCTTCCTGGCACTGGATCTTCCTGATCAACATTCCGATCGGCCTGCTCGGCATCTTCATGGCGCTGCGCTTCATCGATCCGATCAAGAGCGAGGAACGCGAGCCGTTCGATCTCTACGGCATGGTGCTCGCGGGCATCGGCCTCGCAGGCATCGCATTCGGCCTGTCGGTTGCCGGTCTCAACCTACTTCCGTGGAGCACCGTTGCCGCGTTGATCGCGGGCGGTGCGATCTCGATGACGCTTTATGTCATCCACGCCCGGCGCACGGGGTCTCCGGTGCTTGATTTCTCGCTTCTGAAGCTGCCGACGCTGCGCGCGGCCGTGTTTGGCGGCTTCCTGTTCCGGCTCGGCATCGGCGCGTTGCCGTTCCTGCTGCCGCTGCTGATGCAAATCGGCTTCGGTCTGTCACCGTTCCATTCGGGTCTCGTCACCTTTGCCTCCTCGCTGGGGGCCATGGGCATGAAGACGCTGGCGGCGCGCATCATCCGCACCTTCGGCTTCCGAAACCTGATGACGGTGAACGCGGTCGTCAGCGCCTTCTTCCTCGGCGTCTGCGCCCTGTTCACGGTGACGACGCCGCTGCTCATCATCATGGTGATCCTGGTCGTCGGCGGCTTCTTCCGCTCGCTCGAGTTCACCGCGATCAACACGGTCGCCTATGCCGAAGTCGAGACCGCACAAATGAGCCGTGCGACCACCCTCGTCAGCGTCAACCAGCAACTCGCGGTTTCCGCCGGCGTCGCTGTCGGCGCGGCTTGCGTCGAAACGACGATGTGGTTCAACCATGTCAGCGAGATCGACGCGACCGTGTTCGCCCCTGCATTCCTCGTGGTCGCGCTGACCTCCGCGGCGTCGAGCTGGTTCTTCTGGCAGATGCCAGCCGATGCCGGAAACGAGATCTCCGGCCGCAAGGCGGTGGAGATCGCCAGCCGCAAGGGTGCCGGCAAAGGCGCGGCGAAGGCCGCCGTCAAGGCCGCGAGCGAGGATACGCAGGACGTGCGGGATCAGCGGCTGGGATAGGCCATTGCTTGCGTTTGTAGACGGTCAAGAACACGTTCCCCTACCGTAGCGACCTGTGTGGGGACCAATGTTCCAAGCGCCTATCAGAAGACAAATTAAATACTGCAAGAAAAATTAAATACCGCGATTAAATTTGATTCGACATTAATACAACTTATGATTTAATGACGCCGCCTGCGGAAGGTTCGCGGTGCTGCGGCAACGGAAGCCCTAAGGAAAAGATGATGCAGACCGGCGCCGATAAGGCCCGGCGGCTCGCCCATGCGCTGATGCATGAGGCGGCAGCGCGAAGCGATTGCGCCCTATTGGTCGCGCTTCGCGAAATTTAATCCCGGCGCCGAGTTCTGTTGACCTCATTATTTAATGCTCAAGGGAGGAAAACATGGCGAATACCATTCAAACAAAAAGCCAGGTCGCTCAGCAATTGCTTCGAGCCGACGGAACTCTCGCGGATTCTCACCTGTTCGACTGGATTTCCCTTCTGGACCCCATCAACAGTCTGATCATCGGCAGCAGACACAATGATGTCCTGAGCACGCGCGCCGAGGGCGACATCGTCTTTGGACTTGCCGGCAACGATCATCTGGACAGCGCATTCAACCGGACAGCATTGATCGGCGGCAGCGGCAACGACAATTTGACGACCAATGTCGTCGTCCCGCTGCAGAGCGATACGCCCCTGCACGGACTCGCCATTCAGTTCGGCGGGACAGGCAACGACGATCTCAATGCGACCGTAACCCTTCAAGGTGGGAACGCGCCTCAGAATCCGGAGCAGGTCGCCGATGTGCGGCTCGATGGCGGCAGCGGACACGACACCATCAGCGCCACGGCAAATGTGGCGCTTGCTGTGCTCGCAGATGTGACCGTGCAGACCGATCTGATCGGCGGAAGCGGCAACGATACCATTCACGCCGTCGCCGACGGTCGCAACACCCTCGGAAACAGTATCGCCTTGAACACCGTCGACGCCGGTTCGGGCGATGATCGGGTCACCGCTCATGCCGAAACGGCATTCTCCGCGTTCCACGGCACAGCCAGTAACGTCCTCTTCGGCGGTGCCGGCAACGATGAATTGAATGCCAGCGCCGAGGGCGTATCCAATCAGACCGATCTGGTCACCAATGAGCTGCATGGGGGCCAGGGCGACGACGTCTTGCACGCCTTCAACCTGACCGACTCCAATTCCAGGACTCCGGTGGGCATCAACCAGCTCTGGGGCGATGACGGCAACGACACCCTCGAGGCGATCCACTCCACCGATGGGGAGAACGCCGTCACAGATGTCACGAATTACCTGGATGGCGGGAGAGGCAATGACAATCTGGTCGCAGACTCCACCGCGCTCGGCGGGTTTGTTCACGCACTCAATCAACTCGAGGGAGGCAACGGACGAGACAATCTCACGGCGCACCTCCACGCCGTAGCTCAGGGTGGATTCGGTCCGGAGCAGGCTCTATACGATGTCGCCAACGTTCTGAATGGCGGCGCCGGAGATGACCACCTCACTGCGTTTCTTTGGGCAACTCCTGATCCTGCGGTTACAGACGATTCGACTGCCGAGAACCGCTTGAATGGCGGCGCTGGACACGATGTGCTTGCCGCAACCGTTGCGCCGGGTTCGCTCGGATCGAGCTTCCTTGCTGGCGGTACAGGCAACGATCAACTCACGGTGTTTGGCGGGTCGGGAAACGTCCTCGATGGAGGCGACGGCAACGACACGCTCGTAAGCGGTCTCGGGAACGATGGCATGTTTGGCGGATGTGGCGCGGATACATTCGTCTTTGCCGCCCAGAACGGACATGACACGGCTGTTTTCGAACAGGGCCGGGACAAAATCGATCTGACGGGCCTGGCCGCGAATGACATCCACGGTCTTGACGACTTGAGCATCGAAGTGACCGGGGGAAACACCATCATTCACTTCGATGCAAATAACGACCTCACGATCGCAGCCGTCGTGAATTTCAACGCGCAGGATTTCTTGTTCGCCTAGCCGGTCCTGTCCGACTCGCTCCTCGTAGCGCCACGAAAGCCCGTCGCCAGCACGTAGCGCTCCGAGGAATCCTGCCGGCTCGCCGCCGGCTTGACGTGGCGTACCGTGGCGAAATCGCGCTTGAGCTGCGCCAGAAGCTCGGCATCGGCGCCGCTCTGGAACGTTTTCGCCAGGAACGTGCCGCCGGGCTTGAGCACGTCGCAAGCGAACGCGGCCGCGGTCTCGACCAGGCCGACGATCCGGAGTTGGTCGGTCTTGCGGTGACCGGTGGTATTGGCGGCCATGTCGGACATCACGACGTCGGCCCCGCCGCCCAGCATCGCGGTGAGCTTCGCTGGCGCGTCGTTTTCCATGAAGTCCAGCTGGGCGAAATCGACGCCGGGAATCTCCGGCATTTCCAACAGATCGATCGCAACGACCTTGCCCTTGCCGTCCGCGGAGCCGACGCGCTTGGCCGCGATCTGGCTCCAGCCCCCCGGTGCGGCGCCAAGGTCGACCACCGCCATGCCGGGTTTCAGCAAATGATACTTGTCGTCGATCTCAAGGAGCTTGAACGCCGCGCGCGAGCGATAGCCCGCCGCCTTGGCTTTGGCGACATAGGGATCGTTGAGTTGCCGCTCCAGCCAGAGCTTGGACGAGAGCTTGCGCTTGCCGCCGGTCTTGACCTGGACGTGCAAGCGGCCGGTGGTGTCCTTGGCCATCTCACCAGCTCCTGAGCGCGCCGTCCTCGCGCATCATCTCGACCAGCATGCCTTCGCGCAGGCCCCGGTCGGCGACGCGCAGGCGCGGCAGCGGGAAGGCTCGGCGGATGGCATCGAGGATGGCGCAGCCGGCCAGCACGAGGTCGGCACGCTCGACGCTGATGCAGCTGTTGTTCGCGCGTTCCTCATAGCTCATGCCGAGCAGCTTGTTGATGGTCGCGGTGATGTCGGCATCGTCCAACCAGATGCTGTCGATGCGGCGACGGTCGTAGCGCGCAAGGTTGAGATGGATGCCGGCGAGCGTCGTGACCGTGCCCGACGTGCCGAGCAGATGCATGCCGGCGAGGTCGCTGCCGTGTTCCTCCGCGAACGGCGCGACGTGGCTCGCGACCTCGCGCTCCATCGCCGCATAGATCTCCGGCGTCACGTCGCGGCCGCCGAACTGCTCGGCAAGCGTGACCACGCCGTACGGGATCGACATCCAGGCCTTGATGCGTGGTGCGGGATTTTGCGGATCGCGCTCGATCCGCACCAGCTCGGTCGAGCCGCCGCCGATGTCGAACAGGATCGCACCTCGTCCCCTCGGGTCGACCAGCGGCGAGCAGCCGAGCACGGCGAGCGCCGCCTCGGTCTCACGGTCGATCACCTCGAGCTCGATCCCGGTCTCGGCCGCGACGCGGCTGCGGAAACCTTCCGCATTCGAGGCCGCGCGGCAGGCTTCGGTCGCGATCAGCCGCAGCCGCCGCGCCCTTCGCAGGTTGATCTTGTCGCGGCAGATGCTGAGCGCTGCGATGGCGCGCTCGATCGCGGCGTCGCTGATGCAGCCCGTCGCCGAGACACCCTCACCGAGCCGGATGATGCGCGAGAAGGAATCAACCACGCGAAAGCCGTCGTGAGTCGGACAGGCGATCAGCAGCCGGCAATTATTGGTGCCGAGGTCCAGCGCCGCATAGACGCCGGTTCCCGGCGCCTGTGCGGGGACGGCCGTTCCGGTGGCCAATGCCACCGCCGCCATCGACCCCTCCAGCTCACCGTGCAGCCCATGGCCGTCGCGGAGCCGCGTGTGGTCATTCATACAAACTGTCTTTCCGCGGCCCAATGGGCCGATCTGGAATTGCTTTTTCGCCTCAAACATTAGCAGCGCGGCAGGCCTGCGCAACAACGCATCACATAGGACCATGCCCATTCGTGCGTTGTCGTGAACGGGGCCGTGGGTTATCTGAACAGTGTCCGGTCCTCCGCTGCCGCGAAAATGCGCAAATGCCGGCTTTTCAGGTCATTCTCCATGCAAGAACACGCCAAATCGTCCACGCTCGAAAATGCTATTGCACTGCAAAAATACGGCGTCGGACAGCCCGTCCGCCGCAAGGAGGACGACACGCTGGTGCGCGGCAAGGGCCGCTATACCGACGATTTCAACCTGCCCGGCCAGGCCTATGCCGTGATCGTCCGCTCGACCCATGCCCACGGCATCATCCGCGGCATCGGCATTGATGCCGCCAAGGCGATGCCGGGCGTGCTGGGGGTGTGGACCGGCAAGGATCTCGATGCCGCCGGCTACGGCCCCTTCACCTGCGGCCTGCCGCTGAAGAGCCGCGACGGCTCGCCCCTGCTCCAGACCAACCGCCAGCCGCTCGCGACCGACAAGGTCCGCTTCGTCGGCGATCCCGTCGCCTTCGTGGTCGCACAAACGCTGGCGCAGGCGCGCGACGCTGCCGAAGCGGTCGAACTCGACATCGAACCTCTGCCGGCGGTGACCGATCCCGAGGAAGCCGCCAAGCCCGGTGCGCCGCAGCTTTACGACCACATCCCGAACAACGTCGCGCTCGACTACCACTATGGCGACATGGACAAGGTCGACGCGGCCTTCGCGAACGCCGCTCATGTGACCAAGCTCGACATCGAGAACACCCGCGTCGCCGTGGTCTCGATGGAGCCGCGGGTGGGCCTTGCCTCCTATGACAAGAAGACCGAGCGCTACACGCTTCAGGTGCCGACGCAAGGGGTCGCCGGCAACCGCGCCAACCTCGCCAAGAACCTGAAAGTGCCGAACGAGAAGGTGCGCATCCTCACCGCCAATGTCGGCGGCTCCTTCGGCATGAAGAACATCAACTACCCCGAATACATGTGCATCCTGTACGCGGCGAAAGAACTGGGACGGCCGGTGAAGTGGCTCGACGAGCGCTCCACCAGCTTCCTCTCCGACAGCCACGGCCGTGCGCAGAAGATCCACGCCGAACTCGCGCTGGATGCCGAGGGCCATTTCCTGGCGGCAAAACTGTCCGGCTACGGCAATCTCGGCGCCTACATCACCGGCGTCGCGCCCGGGCCGCTCTCGCTCAACACCGGCAAGAATTTCTCCAGCGTCTATCGCACCCCGTTGATGGGCGTCGACATCAAGGTGGTGCTGACCAACACCACGCTGATGGGCGCCTATCGCGGCGCCGGCCGGCCCGAGGCCAACTACTACATGGAACGGCTGATCGACCGCGCCGCCGACGAGATGGGCATCAATCGCCTCACCTTGCGCAAGCGCAATTTCATCAAGCCGAACCAGATCCCGTTCCAGGCCTCCTCCGGCGTCACCTATGACAGCGGCGACTTCCAGGCCGTGTTCAACAAGGCGCTCGAGATCTCCGACCATGAGAACTTCGCCAAGCGCAAGAAGGAGAGCAAGAAGGCCGGCAAGCTGCGCGGCATCGCGGTGGGCTCCTATCTCGAGGTCACGGCGCCGCCGAGCCCGGAGCTCGGCAAGATCGTGTTCGATCCCGATGGCACCGTGCAGCTGATCACCGGCACGCTCGACTACGGCCAGGGTCATGCGACGCCGTTCGCGCAGGTGCTGTGCGAGCAGCTCGGCGTGCCCTTCGAGAGCGTCAAGCTCGTACAGGGCGACAGCGACATCGTGCACACCGGCAACGGCACCGGCGGATCGCGCTCGATCATGGCGAGCGGCCAGGCCATCGTCGGAGCTGCAAAGCTCGTCATCGAGAAGGGCAAGCGCGCAGCCGCGCATATGCTCGAAGCGTCCGAGGCCGACATCGAGTTCGCCGATGGCAGCTTCACGATCGCCGGCACCGACCGCAGCATCGACATCATGGAGCTCGCGAAGAAGCTGCATGACGGCAAGGTGCCGGACGGCGTGCCCGACTCGCTGGATGTCGATCACACCAGCGAACCGATCGCTTCGGCGTTCCCGAACGGTTGCCATGTCGCCGAGGTCGAGATCGATCCGGAGACCGGCGTGGTGCAGATCGTGCGCTACAGCGCGGTCAACGATTTCGGCACGGTGATCAACCCGATGCTGGTCGCGGGCCAGCTGCATGGCGGCGTCGTGCAGGGCATCGGCCAGGCGCTGATGGAGCACGTCCGCTACGACGAAAGCGGCCAGCCGATCACGGGCTCACTGATGGACTACGCCCTGCCCCGCGCCGAGGACGTGCCGAACATGACCGTCGGCGACCACCCGGTACCGGCCACGACCAATCCGCTCGGCAGCAAGGGCTGCGGCGAAGCCGGCTGTGCCGGCAGCCTGTCGACGGTGGTGAACGCCGTGATCGATGCGCTGTCCGACTACGGCATCAAGCACATCGACATGCCGCTGACCCCGGAGCGCGTGTGGCGCGCGATCCAGGATGCGAAGCAAAAGGCGGCGTAGGTTGTTGTTCACCTCGCCCCGCTTGCGGGGAGAGGTCGAATCCGGAGCGCAGCGAGGCTTCGGGTGAGGGGGACTCTCCGCGAGTCCAGCTTTCACCGTATTTGCGGAAGCTCCCCCTCACCCGGCGCTTCGCGCCGACCTCTCCCCGCAAGCGGGGCGAGGTGAAGAGACTACGCCGCCGCCTGCTCGCGCGGCTGATAGATCGCGGTGTGCTGGCAGTGCGCGATCGGCGTCGTGCCGTTGGCGACGACCAGCGCGTCGAGTTCGACGAAGCGATGGCCCTTCTTCTCGTAATTCGCGGTGACCTTCGCCCGCGCGGTGATCTCGTCGCCGACGCGTGCGGCCGACAACAGCTGCATGCGGCTGCCGACGTGGATCCACGGGCCCAGGATCGTGTTGTCGACCAGCACGCGGTTCATCACGCGCTGGATCAGGCCGGGATGGCCGAGGTCTTCGCGCGTGAAGATCGGGTCGGTCTCCCTGATGTCGGCGAGATAATCCGTTGCGTCCTGCCCGGCCCATCGTCGGGGCGTCGTTCCCAGCCATTTGCCTGTTTCGAACGTCGCAGGGCTGACCGGCTTGCGCTCGGCCACCGCGGGGACCGCGACATAGTCACTCAATGACACGGCGGGCGCCTGCTCCGGCAGCGACGCCGTGCCGGTCGCGCAAAGCTCGGTGCGGCTGAACACCTCGATCGTGAGCAAGCCGTTGTGCTCGGTGGCATCGACATCGGCCGCCTCGCCGTCATAGACCGGCTTGATGAAACGGGCCTCGATCAGTCCCCGGCTGAGGAAATCGCGGCCCCAGCGCGCCACTGGCAAGTGCATCATATAGGCAAAAACGTCGACGCCCGGGACCAGCCCGCCGGAGAAGCCGAAGCGGCGCGCCACATTGTCGTCATGCATCTTGTTTTCGGATTGTTTGGCGGTGTTGTAGGCTTGGACACGGTAGGTTTCGAGCCGGTTCGGCATGGGCCTCTTCCCTGTTTTCTTGTTGTTCAGGAGCGATCGTAGGGCCTGAGGAACCAGGGTCAATCCCCTCGCCTTTAGGGCCCGAATGGGGTACCACGCGGCGAATGACTGACATCCCCACCCGCATCTATGTCGACGCCGACGCCTGTCCGGTGAAGGACGAGATCTACCGTGTCGCGCTCCGGCACGGCGTACCCGTGAGCGTCGTCGCCGGCAATTTCATTCGCGTGCCGCAGGACCCGTTGATCGAGCGGATCGCCGCGGGTGCCGGCATGGACGCAGCGGACGATTGGATCGCGGAGCGCGCCAGGCCCGGCGACGTCGTCGTGACATCGGACATTCCGCTGGCGAGCCGCTGCGTGAAGGCGGGCGCCGATGTGATCGCGCCGAACGGAAAGCCGTTCACGGAAGAGTCGATCGGGATGACGCTGGCGGTGCGCAACCTCATGACGGATCTGCGCTCGGCCGGCGAGGTCACCGGCGGGCCGCGATCGTTCGCGCCGCGCGACCGCTCCGCCTTCCTCTCGGCGCTCGACCAGACGCTGCGCCGGATCCAGCGCCGCCGCGCCGATCAGGCCGCAACAAGTCAGGGCTGATCATGGCGCCGCCGCTGATCCAACTGAAAGACATCAGGCTGACCTTTGGCGGCACGCCGCTCCTGAACGGCGTCGAGCTCAACGTCGCGCCCGGCGAGCGCGTCTGCCTGATCGGCCGCAACGGCTCGGGCAAGTCGACGCTGCTGAGGATCGCCGCCGGCATTGTCGAACCCGACGGCGGCACCCGCTTCGTGCAGCCGGGCGCTACGTTACGCTACCTGCCACAGGAACCGGACTTCGGCGAGCACAAGACCACGCTCGCCTACGTCGAGGCGGGTCTCGCGCCCGGCGACGACCAGCACCAGGCGCGCTACCTCCTGGAGCAGCTTGGCCTCACCGGCGAGGAAAACCCGCAGAATCTCTCCGGCGGCGAAGCGCGCCGCGCGGCGCTTGCCTGCGTGCTGGCCCCCTCGCCCGACATTCTGCTGCTGGACGAGCCGACCAACCATCTCGATCTCTCCACCATCGAGTGGCTGGAGAAGGAGCTCGACAGCCGCCGCAGCGCGCTGGTGCTGATCAGCCACGACCGCCGCTTCCTCACCAATCTCTCGCGCTCCACCGCCTGGCTCGACCGCGGCAGGATCAAGCAGATCGACCGTGGCTTTGCCTCGTTCGAGAGCTGGCGCGACGAGGTGCTGGCCGAGGAAGAGCGCGACCAGCACAAGCTCGACCGCAAGATCGTCGACGAGGAGCACTGGCTGCGCCACGGCGTGTCCGGTCGGCGCAAGCGCAACGTCAAGCGGCTCGCCAATCTGCATGCCTTGCGCGACCAGCGCCGCGATTATCGCGGCACCGCCGGCAATGCCAATCTCGCAGCCGCGGAAGCCGAGCAGTCCGGCAAGCTGGTGATCGAGGCGAAGGGCATCACCAAGGCCTATGGCGAGCGCAAGATCGTCGAGAACTTCTCCACCCGCATCCAGCGCGGCGACCGGCTCGGCATCATCGGCCCCAACGGCGCCGGCAAGACCACGCTGGTCAATTTGCTCACTGGTGGCATGCAGCCGGATTCCGGAACGATACGTCTCGGCGCCAATCTGGAGACGGCGACGCTCGACCAGCACCGCGAAAGCCTCGATCCGAAGTCGACGCTGGCGGAAGCCCTCACCGGCGGCCGCGGCGACCAGATCATGGTCGGCGGCAAGCCGAAGCATGTCGTCGGCTACATGAAGGACTTCCTGTTCGCACAGGAGCAGCGCGGCACGCCGGTGGAGGTACTCTCCGGCGGCGAGCGCGGCCGGCTGATGCTGGCACGCGCACTGGCAAAGCCGTCGAACCTGCTGGTGCTGGACGAGCCGACCAACGATCTCGACCTCGAGACCCTCGACGTGCTCGAAGACATGCTCGGCGACTACGAGGGCACGGTCATCCTGATCAGCCACGACCGCGATTTCCTCGACCGCGTCGTCACCTCCGTGATCGCGCCGGAGGGCAACGGCAAATGGGTCGAATATGCCGGCGGCTACAGCGACATGCTGGCGCAACGCGGCGCCGACCTGAAGCGCGAGACGGCAAAGGTGCAAGCCCCGGCGGAGAAGAAAGAAGAGCGCTCCGCTGCTGCGGCCGCGTCCGCGCCGAAACGGAAGCTGAGCTTCAACGAGAAGCACGCGCTGGAGACGCTGCCGAAGAAGATGGAAACGCTGCAGGCCGACATCGCCAGGCTGCAACGCGTGCTGGACGATCCCAACCTCTACGCCAAGGATCGCAAGAAGTTCGACGATACGTCGGCCGCGATCGCCAAGGCGCACGAAGAACTGTCCGCTGCCGAAGAGCGCTGGCTCGAACTCGAAATGCTCCGTGAAGAGATAGAACAGGCTTGAACCGTAGGATGGGTAGAGCGCAGCGAAACCCATCGACACCTGCCGGGTTGCCGCAAATGATGGGTTTCGCTGCGCTCTACCCATCCTACAGGACCGAACATAGAGACATCTCATGACCACGCCCCTCGCCGCAAAAATCGCCCGTGAATACGGCACGCCCTGCGCCGTCATCGACATGGATAGAGTCGAGCGCAACATCGCGCGGATCCAGAAGGCTTGCGACGACGCCGGGGTCGCCAACCGTCCCCACATCAAGACGCACAAGAACCCGACCATCGCCAAGATGCAGGTCGCGGCCGGCGCCAAGGGCATCACCTGCCAGAAGCTCGGCGAAGCCGAGATCATGGCCAACGCCGGCATCGACGACATCCTGATCAGCTACAATCTGCTCGGCGAGGAGAAGATGGCGCGGCTCGGGGCGCTGCAGGCGAAAGCCAACATGACGGTCGCCGCCGACAATTCGACCGTCGTTGCGGGGCTGCCCAAGGCCGCGGCCGCATCGGGGCGCCCGCTCTCGGTCGTGGTGGAATGCGACACGGGCCGCAAGCGAGCCGGCGTCGAGACGCCGGCCGAGGCGGTTGCGCTGGCGCGTGAGATCGCGGCCTCGAAGGGACTCGAGTTCGCAGGATTCATGATGTACCCGACCGAAACCGGCTGGGCCGACGCGCAGAAATTTTACGACGAGGCACTGGCCGGCGTACGCGCGCACGGTCTGGATGCGAAGATCGTCTCGACCGGCGGCACGCCGAACCTGAAGAATCTCGGCAAGCTCAAGGGAGGCACCGAGCATCGATTCGGCACCTATATCTACAACGACCGCATGCAGGTCGCCGCCGGCGTTGCCAGCTGGGACGATTGCGCGCTGCACATCTATTCGACTGTGGTGAGCCGAGCCGCGCCCGAGCGCGGTATCCTCGACGCCGGCTCGAAGACGCTGACGTCAGATACCGGCGGCCTCGATGGCCACGGCCTGATCCTCGAGCACCCCGAAGCCAAGATCGCGAAATTCGCCGAGGAGCACGGCTTCCTCGACCTCTCACGCAGCAACACCCGGCCCAATGTCGGCGACGTCGTCCGCATCGTGCCGAACCATGTCTGCGTCGTCGTCAACATGATGGACGAAGTGGTGATGGTGCGCGGCGAGGAGATCATCGGCACGCTGCCGGTGGCGGCGCGGGGGAAGTTGCGGTAGGCATCGCTCTGGCAGGGTGGGTTAGCCGAAGGCGTAACCCACCACTTCTCTCGATGCAGATACAGACGTGTTGGGTTACGCTTCGCTAACCCACCCTACGACCTGGCGAGCCACGCCAGCACCCCCCTGCCCGCAGCAGCGCCCGTGGCGAACGAGGCCTGCAGCAGGTAGCCGCCGGTCGGGGCTTCCCAGTCCAGCATCTCCCCGGCGGCGAACACGCCCGGCAGCTTGCGCAGCATGAAGCGGTCGTCCAGCTCGTCGAAAGCTATCCCGCCCGCGGTCGAGATCGCCCGCTCGATCGCAGCGACGCCGGTTAGCTGAACCGGAATGGCGTTGATCAGGCGTGCGAGCTCGGCCGGCGAGAACGACGCCAGCGGCCGGCCCGATGCGATGGCGGCCTCCTGCATCAGGCCGATGCCGACGGGCGACAATTGCGCCGCCTTGCGCAGGAAGTTGGCGAGCGACTGCTTGCCGCGCGTCCCCGATAGCCGCGTGGCGAGCGCAGTAGTGTCGAGTTCGGGCCGCAGCGCGATCATCAGCGTCGCCATCCCGAGATCCAGCACCGCCTCACGCAATTCCGCCGACAGCGCATAGATCGCGCCACCTTCGATACCGCAGCGGGTGATCATCGCCTCACCGCGCACCGTGTGTGCTCCGATCGTCAGCGCCACGCCCTTGAGCGGCTGGCCCTCAAAGCGCTCCCGGAAGACGTCGGACCATGCAACCGTGAAGCCGGAATTGGCGGGCCTCAGCCTCGAGATGGCAATGCCCTTTGCCGCGAGCATATCGACCCAGCCGCCGTCGGATCCGAGCCGCGGCCAGCTTGCGCCGCCGAGGGCGAGCACCACTGCCCTGGCCTCGGTGGAACGTTGGCCGCCGCTGGTGCGAAACAGCAATCGGCCGTGCTCGCCCGAGCCAATCCAGCGATGACGAAACGCGAAGCGCACGCCGCTGGCATCAAGCCGCCGCAGCCACGCGCGCAGCAAGGGCGAAGCCTTGAATGCCTTTGGAAACACGCGCCCGCTGGTGCCGACGAAGGTCGGCTCGCCCAGCGCCTCGCTCCAGGCGCGCAACGCGTCCGGCGGAAACGCGTCGATGGCGGCTTTCAGATTGGGCGCGGCCTCGCGGTAGCGCGTCATGAATTGCGGCAGCGGTTCGCTGTGGGTGAGATTGAGCCCGCCGCGGCCGGCCATCAGGAACTTGCGGCCCGCGGACGGCATCGCGTCGTAGACGGTGACGCGGGCGCCACTCTGCGCCAGCACCTCCGCCGCCATCAGCCCGGCGGGGCCGGCGCCGATGACGGCGACGGCCGTCAGAGCTTGATCCCCGCCCGTGCCGCGGCTTGCGCCACGTATTTCTGCGTCTGCTCGAACGCACCCGTTAGCGCCTTCGCCTTCGACATGTCGCTGATCTCGGCGAAATGCGCGGCGACCGCGTCCGGCGTCCACTCGGACTCCGGCAGGTTGATGCCTTCGCTCTCCAGAATCTTGATCACCGCGAAGGAGCCGGCCCCGGCGCCCATGATGGTGCGTGTGGGCGCGTCCTCGCTCAGCATGTACTCGACCGCCGGAGTGATCGCGTTCGGCTTCATCAGCTGCAATGCCTGCGGCGGCAGCAGCTCTTCCGTCATGCGGGTCGCCGCGGTCGGCGAGATGATGTTGACGCGGATGTTGTTCTTGCGGCCTTCTTCGGCGAGCACGTTCATCAGGCCGACCATGCCCGACTTCGCCGCACCGTAATTGGCCTGACCGAAATTGCCGTAGAGACCGGAGGACGAGGTGGTCAGAACGATGCGGCCGTAATTGCGGTCGCGCATGCCGGCCCAGGCCGCCTTGCAGCAATAGAAGGTGCCGACGAGATGCACGTCGAGCACCTTCTGGAAATCGGCGGCTTCCATCTTGCCGAACGACTTGTCGCGCAGGATGCCGGCATTGGCGCACATCAGGTCGACGCTACCCCATTCCTTGGTGGCGCGCTCGACCATGGCGGTGACCTGCTCGAAATTCGAGACGTCGGCGCCGTCGGCCATCGCGGTGCCGCCGGCCTTTCGAATCTCCTCGACCACGGCTTCGGCCGGCGACAGCGAGCCGCCGGTGCCGTCGCGCGCGCCGCCGAAATCGTTGACCACGACCTTGGCGCCGCGGCTGGCCAATCCCAGCGCATGCGCACGTCCCAGACCATTGCCCGCGCCGGTGACGATGGCGACGCGTCCGTCGAACCTGATTGCCATGAGTGCGATCCTGCTTCTTCTTCCTTCTCCCCTTGCGGGAGAAGGTGGCATAGGCGGCCTACGGCCGCCGTACCCAAAATGGACGCCGACGCGTAGCGTCGGCTACGGCGCCGGATGAGGGGTATCTCGCGGCAGCCGAGTTCGTGGATGGATACCCCTCACCCGGCTTCGCGTTCCGCGAAGCCACCCTCTCCCACAAGGGGAGAGGGCGAGAGCGCTCCGCGCGAGACTTGGACGACTTTTGACCAGCGATGGGTTGCCGGGTCAAGCCCGGCAACGACGGTTGGCCTCAGGCAAAATAGATCAACCCCAGCCACTCCGCGACCAGCGCGGGCTTGTCCTCGCCTTCGATCTCGACCGTGACGTTGGTGCGGGACTGCAACTCGTTGGGCTTGCGGAGCTTGGCTTCGGCCAGCACGAAGCGGCCGCGGACGCGCTTGCCAGAGCGCACCGGCGAGATGAAACGCAGCTTGTCGAAGCCGTAGTTCACACCCATCGTGGTGCCCGCGATCACGGGCATCACCTCATAGGACATGATCGACATCAGCGACATCGTCAGGAAGCCGTGCGCAATCGTCGTGCCGAACGCGGTCTCTTTCTTCGCCCTTTCAGGATCGACGTGAATGAATTGGTGGTCCTCGATCACGTCGGCATAGGTGTCGATGCGGGGTTGGTCGATCAGGTGCCATGAGGACACGCCGATCTCCTTGCCGACCATAGCCTGATAGGCCTGAAGCGTAATCGGCGGCTTCTTCCAGACTTCGTTCATTGATAGCTCCTGGTGCCGTCATTCCGGGGCGATGCGGAACATCGAGCCCGGAATCCATCGCGCCGCCGAGCGTGTTGCGAAATGGATTCCGGGCTCGCGCTTCGCGCGCCCCGGAATGACGAGATCTTTCTTAACTTTCCCCCCTGGCTTTCGGCAACTCCGGAAACTCCTCCTCACGGAATTCCCGGCCGCGCAGCGGATCGTCGCGATCGCCGTCGCGTTCCAGCCGTCGTAGCTGGACGCGACGAATTTTTCCAGAGATCGTCTTTGGCAGCTCGGTGACGATTTCGAGACGGCGGATGCGCTTGAATGGCGCGAGGCGCGCGTGCAGATGCTTGAAGATGGAGAGCGCGGTCTCGGGTGAACGCTCCGCACCCGACGTCAGCAGCACGAAGGCCTTGGGAATGGCGAGCCGGATCGGGTCCGGGCTCGGCACCACGGCGGCCTCCGCAACCAGCTCATGTTCGAGCAGCACGCTCTCCAGTTCGAACGGGCTTATGCGGTAATCCGACGATTTGAACACGTCGTCGGAGCGGCCGACGAAGGTGAGATAGCCCTCGTCGTCTTCGAAGACGACGTCGCCGCTGCGGTAGAGCTCGCCTTCCGCGCCGGACAGTTTGCCATCGTCGCTTTGATAACCCTGCATCAGGCCCGCCGGGCGCTCAGTCCCGAGCACCAGCGTCACCTCGCCTTCCTTCGCCGGGTTCCCGTCGGCGTCGCTGATCTGGACGCGATAGCCCGGCAGCGGCCGGCCCATCGAGCCGACCTTGATCTTCTGGCCCGGCGAGTTGCCGGCGAGCGCGGTGGTCTCCGTCTGGCCGTATCCGTCACGGATGGTGAGGCCCCAGGCCGCCCGCACCTGGTCGATCACTTCGGGGTTCAGTGGTTCGCCGGCGCCGCAGACCTCGCGCAAGGCCACCTTGAACGATGCAAGGTTCTCCTGGATGAACAGCCGCCATACCGTCGGCGGCGCGCACAACGTGGTGACGCCGCAGCGGCCGATGGTGGCGAGCAGCGCCTTGGCATCGAAGCGCGGCTGGTTGACCACGAACACGGTCGCGCCCGCGTTCCACGGCGCGAAAAAACAGCTCCAGGCGTGCTTGGCCCAACCGGGTGAAGAGATGTTGAGATGGATGTCACCGGGCTTCAGCCCGATCCAGTACATGGTCGAGAGATGGCCGACCGGATAGCTGCGCTGGCTGTGGCGGACGAGTTTAGGCTTCGCCGTCGTGCCCGAGGTGAAATAAAGCAGCATCGGATCGTCGGCGTTGGTCAGGCCATCCGGCGTGAAGCCCTCCGGCATTTTGGCCGCCTCGTCATAGGCAAGCCAGCCGTTGGAAGCCGCGCCGACCACGATGCGCACGACATTCTCGGTGCCAAGGCTCGCGAATTTAGCGACCTGATCCTCGGCGGCCACCACCGCTTTCGCCTTGCCGCGATCGAGCCGGTCCCGAAGTTCGTCAGCGGTGAGCAGCGTGGTCGCGGGAATGACGACGACGCCGAGCTTCATCGCCGCCAGCATGGTCTCCCACAGCGGAACGACGTTGCCGAGCAGCAGCAGGAGATGATCGCCACGCTTCAAGCCCTGCGCGCGAAGGAAGTTGGCGACCTGGTTCGAGCGCTTCGAAAGGGCCGAGAAGGTAAGCTTGGTCTGCCGGTCCTGCGCGGCATCGACGATCCAGAGCGCAGGCCGGTCCTTGGCTTCCGCACTCGCGGCCAGCTCGGCGTCGAACCAGTCGAGCGCCCAGTTGAAGGGCACAGGATCAGGCCAGCGGAATCCTTTGACCGCTGCCTCGTAGTCCGTGCGGTGCTCTAGTAATAACGCGCGCGCTTCCTGGAATGTCGTCATCAAGCTTTCCCGGCCAGACCCCTAACGTGCTTGATAATTCCGGAAAAATCCACCCCGCCCTGGCCGGCTGCGTCGAACGATTGATAGATCTCCTGCGCATGTTTGCCGAGCGGCGTCGCCGCGCCTGCGGCCTTCGCCGCATCCTGCGCCAGCGTCAGATCCTTTACCATCAGCGCCGAGGCGAAGCCCGGCTTGTAGTCGTTGTTCGCCGGCGAGGTCGGCACCGGGCCCGGCACCGGGCAATAGGTCGTCAGGGACCAGCACTGGCCCGACGAGGTCGAGGCGACGTCGAACAGCGCCTGGTGCGAGAGGCCAAGCTTCTCACCGAGCGCGAAGGCTTCGCTCACCGCAATCATGGAGATGCCGAGGATCATGTTGTTGCAGATCTTGGCAGCCTGCCCCGCGCCGGCGCCGCCGCAATGCACGATCTTCTTGCCCATGCTTTCGAGGACCGGCTTGGCGGCTGCGAACGCCTTCTCCTCGCCGCCGCACATGAAGGTGAGCGTCGCGCCCTTGGCGCCGCCGGTCCCGCCGGAGACCGGCGCATCGACCGAGAGCACGCCGTGCTCGGCGGCCAGCGCGTGCGCCTGCCGCGCGCTCTCGACATCGATGGTGGAGCTATCGATGATCAGCGCGCCCTTGGTCATGGCTGGAACGACTTCGTTCCAGACGCCGAGCACGTGCTTGCCGGCCGGCAGCATGGTGACGACGACATCGGCGCCCTTCACCGCGCCCGCGGCGCTCTCGGCGATGCTGGCGCCATCGGCCCTGGCCTGATTGCGGGAGGCGTCCACGAGGTCGAACGCCACCACCTTGTGGCCGGCCTTGACCAGGTTGGCGGCCATCGGGCCGCCCATGTTGCCGAGACCGATGAATGCGATCGTGGCCATTTTCGTTTCCTCCGCTGTAGCGTTGTTAGTTGAACTTCAATTCTTCGGCGCCGATCTCCGCGAGATACCGCGCAAGCATCTCCGGCGTCACATCCTCGATCCGCGGCGGCGACCAGATCGGATTGCGGTCCTTGTCGATCACGGCGGCACGGACGCCCTCGCGGAAATCGTCGCTGCGGAAGACTTCCAGCGCGGCGCGGTATTCGCGCACCAGGCACTCTTCCAGACTCGATGCGCTGCGCGCCAGCCGCAACAGTTTCAGCGTCACCACCATGCCGCGCGGCGACTTTTCGTTGAGCGTCTTGAGCGTGGCCAGCGCAAATTCTGAACCGTCGCGCTGGAGCGCAGCGAAGATGTCTTCCATGCGGTCGAAACCGAACAGCGCGTCGATCGCCGCCTGCCTCGCGGCGACCGGTCCTGCAGCCTCGCCGGTGCTAAAGCCATTGATGAGCTTGCTGACATCGGCGGCGGTCACGCCCTTCGGAACCTTTGTCAGCGCCTCGCGCAATTCCGGCCATTTGGCCGCCGGTACCACGGCGTCCGCGAACTTCGCGTGGATCGCGTCCGGGCCGTTCATGGTCTGGCCGGTCAGGCCGAAATAAGTGCCGATCTCGCCGGGGGAGCGCGACAACAACCAGGTGCCGCCGACATCAGGGAAGAAGCCAAGCCCGACTTCGGGCATCGCCAGCTTGGTGCGGTCTGTTACAACACGATGGCTGGCGTGGCCTGAGAGACCAACGCCGCCGCCCATCACGAGACCATCCATGAACGCGACATATGGCTTCGGATACTTCGCGATCCGCGCATTCATGATGTATTCTTGGCGCCAGAACCGCGCGCCGAGATCGCCGCCCTCGCGCGAGCTCTCCCAGAGGCCGCGGATGTCGCCGCCGGCGCAGAGACCGCGTTCGCCCGCGCCTTCCAGGATGATCACCGCGACTTCGGGATCGGTCTCGAACCGGTCCAGCGCCGCGTCGATGCCGATGGACATTTCCAGCGTCATGGCGTTGAGCGCCTTCGGCCGGTTGAGCCGGATCACGCCCGCCGCGCCCTCGCGGCGAACGATCAGATCGCCCTCTTCCACCGAACTCATCGCGCGCCCTCGATCAGTTTGCGCGCCACGATGAGCCGCATGATTTCATTGGTGCCTTCGAGGATCTGATGCACGCGCAGATCGCGCACGATCTTCTCGATTCCGTATTCGCTGAGATAGCCGTAGCCGCCGTGAAGCTGGAGCGCATGATTGGCGACCTCGAAACCGACATCGGTGCCGAAGCGTTTTGCCATCGCGCACAGCATGGTGGCGTCGGGGTCTTTCCGGTCGAGCGCCGCCGCAGCACGCCACAGAAAGGTGCGCGCGGCCTCCAACTCGATCGCCATGTCGGCGAGACGGAATTGCAGCGCCTGGAATTCGTCGAGCCGCTTTCCGAACGCCTTGCGCTCCTTCATGTAGCTGCGCGCCTTGTCGAGCGCGGTCTGCGCACCCCCGAGCGAGCAGGCCGTGATGTTGAGGCGGCCTCCGTCGAGGCCGGCCATCGCGATCTTGAAGCCGACGCCCTCCTCGCCGAGGCGATTGGCCACCGGCACGCGGGCGTTCTCGAACATCACCGCGCGGGTCGGCTGTGCGTTCCAGCCCATCTTGCGCTCATTGGCGCCGAAGGAGACGCCCGGCGTCTTGCCGTCAATGACGAGGGTCGAGATGCCGCCGGGGCCGTCGCCACCGGTGCGCACCATCGCAACCAGCAGATCGGTGCCCCCCGCGCCCGAGATGAACTGCTTCTGGCCGTTGAGAACGTAGTGGTCGCCCTCGCGCGCCGCGCGGGTGCGCAGCGCCGCCGCGTCCGAGCCGGCGCCCGGCTCAGTCAGGCAATAGCTCGCGATCAGCTCCATGGTGCAGAGCTTCGGCAGCCATGTGTGGCGCTGGGTGTCGCTGCCGAAGGCATCGATCATCCAGCTCGCCATGTTGTGGATGGATATGAAGGCCGACGTGGTCGGGCAGCCCGTCGCCAGTGCCTCGAAGATCAACGCCGCGTCGAACCGCGACATCGCGGATCCCCCGACATCGTCGCGGATATAGATGCCGCCCATGCCGAGCGTGGCGGCCTCACGCATGACGTCGACGGGGAAATGCTTCTCCTCGTCCCAGCGCAGCGCATGCGGCGCGATCTTCTCCGCAGCGAACGCCAGCGCCATGTCGCGGATTGCGATCTGATCCTCGTTCAGAACGAACTGCATGTCGTCGCCTATCGCTGTTGTCCCTTCGTCATTGCGAGCGCAGCGAAGCAATCCAGCATCCCTCCGCAGAGACAGTCTGGATTGCTTCGTCGCAAGAGCTCCTCGCAATGACGTTTAGGAGGTCACTTCATCAGCGGGATCGAGAACTCCGCACCTTCCTTGACGCCGGACGGCCAGCGCGAGGTCACCGTCTTGGTCTTGGTGTAGAAGCGGATCGAGTCCGGGCCGTGCTGGTTGAGATCGCCGAAGCCCGACTTCTTCCAGCCGCCGAAGGTGTAATAGGCGATCGGCACCGGGATCGGCACGTTGATGCCGACCATGCCGACGTTCACCTTGGCTGCGAAGTCGCGCGCAGCGTCGCCGTCGCGGGTGAAGATGGCCACGCCGTTGCCGTAGTCGTGGTCCGACGGCAGAGCGAGCGCTTCCTTGTAATCATGCGCGCGCACGACCGAGAGCACGGGGCCGAAGATCTCTTCCTTGTAGATCCGCATGTCCTTGGTGACGTTGTCGAACAGCGAACCGCCGAGATAGAAGCCATTCTCGTAGCCCTGCATCTTGAAGCCGCGGCCATCGACGGCGAGCGTTGCGCCTTCCTTGATGCCGATGTCGATGTAGCCCTTGACCTTCTCGACCGCCTCGCGCGTTACCAGCGGACCGTAATCGGCCGACGGATCGATCGAGGTGCCGATCTTGAGCGACTCGACGCGCGGGATCAGCTTCTCCATCAGGCGGTCGGCGGTCGACTTGCCGACAGGCACCGCGACCGAGACGGCCATGCAGCGTTCGCCGGCCGAGCCGTAGCCTGCGCCGATCAACGCGTCGACGGCTTGGTCCATGTCGGCGTCGGGCATGATGATGGCGTGGTTCTTGGCGCCACCGAAGCACTGGCAGCGCTTGCCGGTCTGCGCGGCGCGCTCATAGATGTACTGCGCGATCGGCGTGGAGCCGACGAAGCCGATGGCCTTGATGTCGGGATCGTCGAGGATGGCGTCGACCGCCTCCTTGTCGCCATTGACGACGTTGAGGATGCCGGCCGGAAGGCCCGCTTCCATCATGAGTTCAGCGAGCAGCATCGGAACGCCGGGATCGCGCTCCGACGGCTTCAGGATGAAAGCGTTGCCGCAGGCGATCGCGGGCGCGAACTTCCACATCGGGATCATCGCCGGGAAGTTGAACGGCGTGATGCCGGCGACGACACCGAGCGGCTGACGCATCGAATAGATGTCGATGCCGGGGCCGGCGCCTTCGGTGTACTCGCCCTTCATCAGATGCGGAATGCCGCAGGCGAACTCCGCGACCTCGAGGCCGCGCTGGATGTCGCCCTTGGCGTCGGGCACGGTCTTGCCGTGCTCGCGCGCGAGCAGTTCGGCGAGCTTGTCGTAATCGCGCTGAACCAGCTCGACGAATTTCATCATAACGCGGGCGCGGCGCTGCGGGTTGGTCGCGGCCCACTCCGGCTGCGCGGCGCGGGCATTCTCCACAGCGGCACGGACTTCGGCCTTGGAGGCCAGCGCGACCTTGGCCTGGACGTCACCGGTCATCGGCTCGAAGACGTCGGCAGTGCGGCCAGAGGTGCCCTTGACCTCCTTGCCACCGATGAAATGTCCGATTGAACGCATGGGATGATCTCCTTAGGCCGAGCATGGTCGCTTTGACAAATCCTATCGACCTGCATTTTATAGGATTCAAGTCTGAGATATTGCACCATAGATGTGCGAAAATGCTGGATCAAGGCGCTATCGATTGGGACGACTTTCGCTTCGTGCTGGCCATCGTGCGGGGCGGCTCGGTCTCGGCTGCTGCAAAACAGCTCGGCGTCGACCATGCCACGGTGATCCGCCGCGTCGACCGGCTGGAAAAGCACCTGTCAGCCAAGCTGTTCGACCGGCGCAAGACCGGCTATCTCCTCACCGAGGCCGGCCAGCGCGTCGCCGACAGCGCGGAAGCCATGGAATCGACCATCGTCGCCAACCAGGAGCAGGTCGGCGGCTCGGTGGTGCGGCTGACCGGCACGGTACGGATCGGGGCACCCGACGGGTTCGGCACCGCCTTCCTGGCGCCGCGGCTCGCCCCTTTCGCCGACCGCTATCCCGATCTCGACCTGCAACTTGTGGCTACCGCGCGGCTGTTCAGCCTCTCCAAGCGCGAGGCCGATATCGCCATCAGCCTGACCATGCCGAAGGAAGGCCGCATCGTCGGCCGCAAGCTGCTCGACTATCGCCTCGGGCTCTACGCCGCGCCCGGATATCTCGACCGCTTCCCTGAGATCACTTCGCGGCAGGACCTGCCGCAGCACCGTTTCGTCGGCTATATCGAAGAGCTGCTGTTCACGCCGGAGCTCGACTACCTGCCGCAGGTGTCGCCGAAGATTTCCGCGCGCTTCCGCAGCGCCAATCTGATCGCACAGCTCAACGCCACGCTCTCGGGCTTCGGCATCGCGGTGCTGCCGCATTTCATGGCGAGCGACTATCCGCAGCTCAAGGCGGTGCTGCCCGACGACATCTCGATCACGCGGACCTTCTGGATGCTGATGCACGCCGACAGCAAGGATCTTGCGCGGATCAGGGCGGTGGCCGATTACATCAGCGAGATCGTCGAGCGCGAGCGGGCGTTGTTTGGGGGAAGGCCCCCGTAGGCGGGCGAAGCGAAGCGTGCCCACCACGTCTGCCGCGATCTCAGGTAGATGGTGGGCACGGCGCTTTGCGCCTTTGCCCACGCTACGGCTGCTTCGCCTTTTTCGCCGCTGCCACCTTCGGCTCGCGCTTCGCGCCATCCAGCACGCTGTCCCTGCCCGCCTTCAGCACCTCGTCCGACAACTCGCTGGAGCCGGCAATGCGCGCCAGCAGCATGGAACCAGCCATGGTTGCCAGCGTCGCTATGGCCTGCTTGCGGGCGGCTTTGCGCGGCATGTTTGGGATGTAGTCTGTCATCATCTCGATCATCTGGTCGAGCTTGCCGGCAAAGGCCTTTCGCGTCTTCGGGCTCTCGCGGGCGATCTCGGCGCCAAGTGCAGGAATCGAACAACCGTGGCCGGGATTGTCGCGATGCAGCGTCGAGAGATAGCTTTCCGCGACCAGCGCCAGCCGCTTTTCGGGAGCAGCTTCGCCCGTGAGCTTGGCCCAGTGCTCCATCGAGCGGTCCATGGCATAGCCAAAGGCCTCGATCACCAGCGCCTCGCGGGAATCGAAATGCGCGTAGAAGCCGCCATGGGTCAGGCCTGCCTCCTTCATCAGGTCGGCGACGCCGACGCCATGGGCACCCTTTTCGCGCAGCCGCACGGAGGCTTTCTTCACGATCCGGTCGTGAGTTTCCTGCTTGTGTTCCCGGGAATAGCGCATGCGGATCTCATTGGATGTCGGAGATCATTTCATACCACGAAAGCAATCGGAACGGTGCATTAATTCATGTTGAGTTGTTGCCGATCATGGAAAAGGTCGCCGTCGCGTGCACCGCAAGGGCGCCCTTCCCGTCGCGGACGAAGCCTTCGGTGTAGCTGGTCTGGCGTCCCAGCTTGATCACTTTGCCTTCGGCCGAGATCAGGCCGGAGCGAACCGAGAGCGGCCGCAGGAAGGTCAGCTTCAGGTCGAGGGTCACCGAGCCCTGCCCAGGCTCCAACCGCGTCGAGATCGCGCATCCCATGGCGGTATCGAGCAGCGCCGCCGCGGTCGCCCCGTGCAGGAGGCCCATGGTATTCTCAAGATCCTCGCGCGGCTCCAGTTCCATGACGATCCGGCCCGGCTCGACAACCGCCATCGTGAACCCGATCAGCTTTGCAAAGGGCGGCGGCGGCAGACGGCCGTCGCGAATGCCCAGCATGGCGTCCATGCCCGAGAGCCCCATGGCCGCTCTCGCGACCGGCGCCGGCACCTGCCAATCCACCACGCGCTCACGCCGCTGCGCCGGCGAAAACAGGTCGAGTTGATCGATGTCGGTCATGGCTGCCTCTTTGAATGATATACATCATACTATGTCGCGGACTTCGCGCTGGCAACTCAATCTCGCCGCATGCTTGACAAGCCGGGCGTTTCGGCCCGGAAGTGATCCCGACCAGTGCGCCTCGCACGCGTCCACGAAACCCGAGATGCCAAGATGGAAATGCTCAACGATCACTGCGGCGTGACGCGCGATGAGCGCGGCGTCGTCCACGTCGCGATCTGCAACGCCGGTCCGCTCAACATTCTCGGCTCGCCGGTGACCGATGCCGTGCGCGAGGGCTTGCAGCAGCTCAGCTCCGACCGCAGCATCCGCGCCGTTGTGCTGCGCGGCCAGAGCGAGAAGAGCCTGATCGGCGGCGCCGACATCAAGGAGATGGCAAAGCTCGACCAGAAATCCGCCGAAGCCTTCATCAGTCGCCTGCGCGATCTCTGCGAGGCGGTGCGCGCCTTCCCAGCCCCGGTGATCGCGCGCATGCCCGGCTGGTGCCTCGGCGGCGGGCTGGAAGTGGCGGCGGCCTGCGACTTCCGGATCGCGGCGCATGATGCGCATTTCGGCATGCCGGAGGTCCGAGTCGGCATCCCCTCGGTGATCCATGCCGCGCTCCTGCCGCGCCTGATCGGCTGGGCCCGCGCCCGCTGGCTGGTGATGACTGCGGAGAACATCGACGCCCCGACCGCGCTGGCCTGGGGCCTGGTCGACAAGGTCGCCGCGCCGGGCGAACTGGATGCCGCGGTCGAGCAAGTCGTGAAGGCGCTGCTCGAATGCGGCCCCGAGGCGCTGCGATCGCAAAAGGCGCTGCTGCGGCAATGGGAGGAATTGCCGCTGACGGAGTCGGTGAATCTGAGCGTGAAGGTGTTCGGGGAGTCGTTCCTGACCGACGAGCCGACGCGGCTGATGCAGGCATTTGTCAACCGGAAGCGGTAGACCTGCTCCAGGAACGGCGTCATGCCCCGCGAAGGCGGGGCATGACGCACGCCGGCTTCTCCGAATCCAACTACGGCCTCTGGAATACTGGATCACCCGCCTTCGCGGGTGATGACAGCGTGCCGCGAAGACGAATCTCTTCGATCGAACGACCAAATCTCATCTGAACCACGACAATTTATCATCCCTAGCGCGGTTGCATTTTTTGCGTCGCATCATATGATGATCATAATCTTACCCAACATCGCAGGGAGTTCCGTCATGGCCGAAGCCGCCGATCCCGTCGTCATCGTCTCCGCCGCCCGTACCCCGCTCGGCCGCTTCATGGGCGAGTTGTCGCCGCTCCCCGGGCACAAGCTCGGATCACACGTCATCGGCGCGGCGCTGGAGCGCGCCGGGCTCGCGCCCGAGAAGGTCGACGAGGTCTTCATGGGCTGCGTGCTGCCGGCCGGCCAGGGCCAGGCACCGGCGCGGCAGGCGGCGCGCGCGGCCGGCCTGCCCGACGCCACCGGAGCGACCACCGTGAACAAGGTCTGCGGCTCCGGCATGAAGGCGACCATGCTGGCGCACGACATCATCCGAGCCGGCTCGGCCGAGATCGTCGTCTCCGGCGGCATGGAGAGCATGAGCAATGCGCCGTATCTGCTCGCCAAGGCGCGCGGCGGATATCGCGTCGGCCATGACCGCGTCATCGACCACATGATGATGGACGGGCTCGAAGACGCCTACGAGACCGGCCGTTCAATGGGCGATTTCGGTGAGGCGACGGCTGAAGCCTATCAGTTCACCCGCAAGGATCAGGATGCCTATGCGATGGAGACGCTCAGCCGCGCGCGCAAGGCGGTCGAGGGCGGCGCGTTCAAGGCCGAGATCGCGCCGATCACGCTGACCGAGAAGGCCGGCCCGCGCGTCATCGCCAATGACGAGCATCCGCTGAAGGTCGACCCCGCCAAGATTCCCGGACTGAAGCCGGCCTTTCGCGCCAACGGCACCATCACGCCGGCGGCCTCCTCCGCCAATGCCGACGGCGCCGCTGCACTCGTGCTGACCAAGCGCTCGCTCGCCGATCGGAGCGGCCTGCCAGTTCTGGCCGAGATCAAGGGGCACGCCACCCATAGCCAGGAACCGCAATGGTTCACCACGGCGCCGATCCCGGCAATCCGCAAGCTGCTCGACAAGGTCGGCTGGAGCGCCGGCGATGTCGACCTGTTCGAGATCAACGAGGCCTTCGCCGTGGTGGCGATGGCGGCGCAACGCGATCTCGGCATCCCTCGCGAGAAGCTGAACATCAACGGCGGCGCCTGCGCGCTCGGCCACCCGATCGGCGCCACCGGCGCGCGGCTGATCGTGACGCTGCTGCACGCACTCGAGGCGCAGAACCTCAAACGCGGTATCGCCGCGCTCTGCATCGGCGGCGGCGAAGCCACCGCGATCGCGGTGGAGCGGCTGGGGCGCTGAGGGCGAAAGTCAGAAAACGAGGGAACTCTGTCATTTCAGACAGACCCGTCTCGTGTCATCCTGCAGACTGACGCAGGTCTCTTGCGACCTGCCCATCAATAATCCCGAGGCCCAATGATTTCGAATTGGCTCGCGGCAGCCCTTGCCCGCCGCAACATCCATTACGGCTGGGTGATGGTCGGAGTGACCTTTCTGGCCGCGCTGATCAGCGCCGGCACGGTCGGCGCGCCCGGTGTATTCATCGTCCCGCTTCAGAAGGAGTTCGGCTGGAGCACGGCGCAAATCTCCTCAGCGCTGTCGATCCGCTTCATCCTGTTCGGACTGATGGCGCCGTTCGCCGCCGCCCTGCTCAACCGCTACGGCCTGCGCAACGTGACGCTGGTCGCGCAGCTGATCGTGGTCTCGGCGCTCGTGCTCTCCCTCGGCATGACCGAGGTCTGGCAGCTCATCGCCCTCTGGGGCGTGGTGATCGGGATCGGCACGGGCATGACCGCGCTGGTGCTCGGCGCGACCATTGCCACGCGCTGGTTCGCGGCAAGACGCGGCCTCGTCATCGGCATCATGACCGCGAGCGTCGCCACCGGCCAGCTCGTGTTCCTGCCGCTGCTGGCAAGCCTCACCGACCGCTACGGCTGGCGGCTCGCCCTCGGCCTCGTCTGCATCATGCTCTGCGTGTCGGCGCTGGCGGTGCTGCTCGCGATGCGCGACCGGCCGAGCGATGTCGGCCTGCGCCCCTTCGGCGACGAAGGCACCGCGCCGCTGCCCGCCCCGCCCATGAGCCACGGATCGATCACGGGCGTTGCGCTGGGCACCCTGCGCGACGTCTCCAGATCGGGAACGTTCTGGATCCTGTTTGCGACCTTCTTCATCTGTGGTGCCTCGACCAACGGTCTCGTGCAGGTGCACCTGATCCCGATGTGTCTCGATTTCGGCATCCCTCAGGTGCAGGCGGCGAGCCTGCTCGCTGCGATGGGCATATTCGACTTCGTCGGCACCATTCTGTCGGGCTGGCTGTCGGACCGCTATGACAACCGCTGGCTGCTGTTCTGGTATTACGGGCTGCGCGGGCTCTCGCTGATCTTCCTGCCCTTCAGCGACTTCTCGTTCTACGGCCTCTCGGTGTTCGCGATGTTCTACGGGCTCGACTGGATCGCCACGGTGCCGCCGACCGTACGGCTCACCGCGCAGAAGTTCGGTCCGGAGCGCGCCAATCTGGTGTTCGGCTGGATCTTTGCCGGCCATCAGCTCGGCGCAGGCGCCGCCGCCTTCGGCGCCGGGCTGTCGCGCACCGTCTATGAGAGCTATCTGCCTGCGTTCTTCATTGCCGGCGCGCTGTGCGTGTTCGCCGCGCTGATCGTGCTGGCGCTGTCGCGGCAGCCGATGCGGCAGACGGCAGCGGCCTGAAGTAGGCCGAATTGCTGACCGTGGTGACGCCGAACAGACGGCGTCACCAAATCCGCTCGGCGCGAGAATCGCCTCACTTCGAGTCCTTGTTCAATTCGATCGCGACCTCCGACATCCAGGACCCCGGCGCTTCCATCAGAAAGGATTGACGATTGCTCTTGGTCTGGATGGTCACCAGCGCCGCCACCGTGTTTCCCTCAATTCGCGCCTCGATCAGGCCATCCTTGTTCGTGCCGTAGACCTTGCCGCCCTGTCGGTATTCGCTCTCGAACCAGTTGCCGGAAAGCTCAGTCCCGCTCTGCTCGATGTTCGCCGACAGGACCATTTTGTACGCATCGCTTGCGCAGCGCAGATCGAGCGTCAACGACCGTCCCGGCCTGGTGACGTTGTAGGCCACTTTGCAGCGGACCTTCTCAAGTGGACCATCGGACGGCTTCATCGTGCCGACGCCCGACCATGCGCCGGCCAAACCGTCGAACACCGGCTCTGCGCATAACGGGCTGATGCCGACGAGCACGAGGCAGGCCGCGCCAATGCCTGTGCGCGCCGCCGAAATCTTCAGTGGCATTCTTCCGATCCTTATCCCCAAAGTCTGGGCGTCCTACGCGCGAACAGCCACGGAATGTTGGCGAAGATGTTTGGGAATGTTGCACGGAATGCCTGAACGTTGCCGGGATCGGGAAAAGTCGCAGGCAAAAGCAACACCCGGATCTGGCCGCGATGGCCGATGCGCCGGATTCTGTCGTCGCTGCGGTCCTGTCCTGCCCGGGGCGTTGGTGACGCTCCCCTGGAGGCTCACCGGTTTGGGCCACATCCCGTTAGACTCCGCGGCCCAAACGTGGACAATAGCCTCCGCACGTTACGTGCGCAGTGCACACCAAGATGCGCCAGAGGAAACAAGATGCCCGCTGCCTTCCTATCCTCCGATCCCATCATTCCGACCACTCCTCTGACCTCTGAACTCCGCGATGCCTTGCGCGCGATCGTCGGCGAGAAGGGGCTGATCGAGGACGACCACGGCAAGCAACCGTTCGTGACGGACTGGCGTGGGCTGCTGGTTGGCGGCGCCGGAGCCGTCGTTCGTCCTGGCAGCACCGAGGAAGTTTCGAAAGTTGTCCGGCTCTGCCATGAGCACGGCATCGCGATCGTGCCGCAGGGCGGCAACACCGGCCTGATGGGCGGGGCGACGCCCTGGCCCGCGCACACCGGCATCGTGCTGTCGCTCGGCCGCATGAACCGCGTGCTGGACGTCGACCCCGTCGGCTATTCGATGACGGTCGAAGCCGGCTGCGTGCTGCAGACGCTTCAGGAGACGGCAAGCCAACACGACAGGTTCCTGCCGCTCAGCCTTGGCGCCCAGGGCTCGTGCATGATCGGCGGCAACCTCTCGACCAACGCCGGCGGCGTGCAGGTGCTGCGCTATGGCAATGCCCGCAATCTCGTGCTCGGGCTCGAGGTCGTCTTGCCCAACGGCGAGGTCTGGGACGGGTTGCGCGCGCTCAAGAAGGACAACACCGGCTACGACCTCAAGCACCTCTTCATGGGCGCCGAAGGCACGCTGGGCGTCATCACCAAGGCCGTGCTCAAGCTATGGCCTGCGCCGAAAGACGTCTGCACCGCATGGCTGGCGATCGGCGATCCACGCGCGGCCCTGGAGATCCTGTCCGAAGCCCATGCAGCGTCCGAAGACAATGTCGGCTCCTGCGAGCTGATGAGCCGCAGCGCCATCGACATGGTGCTGCGCCACATTCCCGGCACCCAGGATCCGCTGAGGGCGGACACACCATGGTATCTCCTGCTCGAATGGTCGTCGGCGCGGGCACGCCGTGATGGGACCGAGGGCATGTCCGAGAAGCTGGAGCAGTTTCTCGGCGATCAACTCGAGGCCGGTCGTGTGCTCGATGCCGCGATCGCTCAGACGGTCGGCCAGTCGCGCAACATGTGGCGTATCCGGGAGGGTGTCGCCGAGGCCTCGCGGGCCGAAGGACCTGGGCTGAGCTTCGACGTGTCGGTGGCGATCTCCCGGATACCGGAGTTCATCGACAAGGGCACCAAGGCCGTGCTCGACATTCTCCCGAGCATCAGGCCCTATCCGCTCGGACACATCGGCGACGGTAACCTGCATTTCTCGTTCATGGGGCCGGTCGGCATGGATCAGCCGACGCTGGCCCAATACAAGGGCGCCATCACACGGGCCGTGAACGACCTCATCACCTCCATGGGCGGCTCGATCTCGGCGGAGCACGGCATCGGCATCGACAAGCTCGATGAGCTCAGCCACTACCGGACGAAGACCGAGCTCGACATCATGCGCGCCATCAAGCGCGCGCTCGATCCGCAAAACATCATGAATCCCGGCAAGGTGCTGCGGCTGTGATCGAGGCTTGGCCCGGCGCCCACGATCGATTCAGCGTGGAAGGGTCGCAAGGATGTTGCGACCCTTCCGTGATCTTGTCGAGCGTGGTGCTCGCTGTCCTCAAGCTACCGAGCCGGCGCGGGGGTTGACGATCGTATACCCTCGCAACGAACGTGCGTGGATCCGCGTCGCGCGCCCGCCCGAGTTGGCATCATAGGCCATCCAGACATCGCCACCGACGTGCTGCTCCAGGACGAAAACGTGTCCTCGTCGCGCAGCGACCATTCCTGGTGCGGGTGATGTCCGCGGAAAGCGCAGCCAGTTGGACGCAAGATTCAATTCCGGCACAATACGGCCAAACACGCGCAGGGCCGCACCGCAGCCGCAGAAGGACGAAGGGCAGCCCGCCGGGCGACCGCCGACAACGCGAGCGCCGGAGACATTCGCCGTCGTGGCGGTGCCGCCTGCATCAGTCACCGTCAGTTGCGTCGAGCGGTAGGCTTGCAGCGGCGACCTGGAAACTACGGAAGACCTTGCAACCGAAGACCTGGAAACCGAAGACCTGGAAACTGAGGACCTGGAGTTCCGCTCGCTACGCGTCTGCGAAAACGAGAAGTCGCAGGGCATGGTGACATTGCATTCAGGGGCTTGGTGAATGCGATAAGGCCGTGCTTCAGAAGCGACAGAACCCAGGACAAAGAAGACGCACGCAGAAAATACTCGCTTGAACATTGCAGGACTCCAATGAGAGACCCTGCCCCGGACAGCGAGAAATCAATAACAGTTTGGCTGAAATGGGCCTAAAGAGCGGCCAAAAATGGCTGCATTGCTGCTGTTCGCTGCGCTGCAGCGGATCGCCGGAAGCGGCTGCCCCTCATTGCATGATCGCGGCCGCGATCTTCTCCGCCGACATGAGGACCGGGAAGTTGGTGTTGGCGCACGGCACCACCGGAAAGATCGAGGCGTCGACCACGCGCAGGCCCTGCACGCCCCTGACTCGGCCCTGATTGTCGACCACCGCCATCGGATCGTCGGCGCGGCCCATGCGGCATGAGCACGAGGCATGCCACACGCCGATCGTCGCCTTGCGCACGAAGGCTTCCAACGCCTCGTCGTCGTTCATCACCTGATCGAAGGTAAAACCTTCGACCACAAAATTGTCGATCATGTAGTGACGTAGCGCCGCTGGCCCGTCCATCAGCGTTGCGGCGATCCTGGTGAGGATTTTGTTCCTGGTGTTGACCACGCCGATCTTGCGGACCTTGTCGGTATAGGCGGCCGGGAATGGCTTGTCCGTCACCTTTTTCACGATGTCGCTCATTTGAATCGCCGCCATCTTGCGGAAGCCGCTCATCAGGCGATCGAGGTCGCGCCGGTCGGACAACAGGTTGAACTCGACGACCGGTTCTGCCGAGGGATCGCGCGAGGCAAGCTTGACCTGTCCGGTCTCAGAATAGGTCTTGTTGACGAAGGTGAGCAACGAGCCGATCTGCTCCCCGACCGCATGCCAGGCCGACTTGGAGAGCAGGACGACGAACATGTCGCCCTTCGGTACGCCCGGCAGCCCGGACGAATAACGCAGGCCGAGTTGCATGTGGCGCCTGGTGTGCTCGTTCATGCGCGCGCCGCGGCGGACAAAGGACGACAGCGAGATCGAGGGATGATCCATCAGGCGCTGGCCGACGCCCGGCAAGCCCATCAGCACGGGAATGCCCAGATCCTTGAGGTGACCGACCGGGCCGATGCCCGCGCGGAGCAGATGCGCCGGCGAATGGATCGCGCCGCTAGAGAGAATGATCTCGCGTCCGCGGAATTCCTGCTCGCGCCCATCGACCACGGCCTTGACGCCGACGCATTGCGTACCTTCGAACAGAAGCTCTCGAACCTGCGTGTTGGTGGAGATCGTGAGGTTGGCGCGCTTGCGGGTGTCGCGGTCGAGATATCCCATGGCGGCCGAGACGCGCTGCTCGGCCTGGTTCGAATGCGTCACCGGGAAAAAGCCGTCGACGAACTCGCCGTTCTGGTCCGGCAGGAACTGATGGCCGGCCTGCTGGAAGGCTTGCGCGAACGCCTCTGAATGCCGCGTCCAGTGCTCCCGCGGGATGCGGCGGACCGGGATCCGGCCGTCCTTGCCGTGATAGGGTCCGTCGAAATCGAGATCGCGCTCGACCTTCTTGAAGAAGGGCAGCACGTCGTTCCAGCTCCACCCGTCGGCGCCCCGCGCCTCCCATTCGTCGTAATCGGTCGGCGCGCCGCGATTGGCCATCTGGCCGTTGATCGACGAGCCGCCGCCGAGCACGCGCGCCTGCTCGTATTTGCGCAAGGGCGGACGGGCTTCGTTGGGATTGTTGTGACTGACGACTTGCGTCGTGACCTTGAGCTCGGTCCAGTGGAAGCGCGGATCGAAATAGGCCGTGCCGGGATAGCTGTCCCTGATTTCAGCCGGCTCGTTGCCGGGCGGCGTGTCCTGCCCGGCCTCACAAAGCAGGACCTTGTTGGCGCTTTTTGCAGAGAGCCGGTGGGCCAGCACGGACCCCGCCGAGCCGCCGCCCACGATGATGAAGTCGTACACGATTGGCGCTTCCTCTTGTTCTTGTTGGGGGACCGTAGCGCGTTCTAGTTTTGAGGTCACGCCATCGCCGCAGCGACAAGATTGTCGCGGCAGCGATGATGACAGAGCATCAAGGCCTGATCGAAAAATTCTCCGGCGGCCCCGGCTTGCGCAGCGGCTCGGCGAGGCGCGCGAACTCGCACAGCAGCGACCGCGTCTTTCGGGGATCGATGATCTCCTCGACCCAGAATTTTTCGGCCGAGCGGAACGGCGAGCGCAGCTTGTTGAGCCGCGCCTCGATCTCCTTCAGCTTCGCCGCTTTGTCCTCCGCCGCATCGATGTCGGCACGGTAGGCTGCTTCGATGCCGCCTTCGAGCGGCAAAGAACCCCAATAAGCTGACGGCCAGGCATAACGGATCGAGAAGCGGTCGGCGGGCTGATGCACCACACCGGCGACACCGAAGGCGTTGCGCAGGATCACGGTGCACCAGGGCACCGTGGTCTGGTTGACCGCGGCCATGGCGCGGACGCCGTGGCGGATGGTCGCCGCCTTCTCGGCATCGAGACCGATCATGAAGCCCGGGCAGTCCATGAGATAGACGATCGGCAGATGGAAGGTCTCGGCGAAGTCGACCCAGCGCACCACTTTCTGGCAGGCGTCGGCCGTCCAGGAGCCGCCATAGTGAAAGCTGTCGCTGGCCAGGAGCAGCACCGCCCTGCCCTCGAGCCGGGCGAGACCGACAATGATCGGCTTGCCGAAATTCCTGGCGACCTCGAAGAACGAGCCCTTGTCGACGACGGATTCGATGATTGGCCGTACCTTGTAGACCTGCTTGCGGTTGCGCGGCACCGCATTCATCAGCGCTTCGTCGCTGCGCTCCGGATGGTCGGTGCAGGGCAATGTCGGCGGCAGCTCGTAGACCGATGACGGCAGATAGGAGAGGAATCGTCGCGCACAGGCGAACGCCTCCTCCTCGGTGTCGACGGCGTGATCGACCGCGCCGGCGCGGGTCTGGATGTCGGCGCCGCCGAGTTCTTCCTTCGTGAGGTCCTGCCCAAGCGCCTTCACCACCGGTGGTCCAGCGACGAACATCGCGGACTTCCGGGTCATGATGGAATAGTGGCTGCCACCGAGCCGAGACCGAGTGCGACCACCGGCACGCGCGAGAGATTTTCGGTTGTGAAGCGATACCAGCGCGTGCCGCCGATGCCTCCAGGCAGGTTCGCAGCGCCCTTGGTCTCGATCGTCTTGACCGAACCGCCGCCGCCGGAGCCCTCGATGATACGGACGATGGGGAGACGGAAGTCGTGCGCCATCTCCTCCGCCATCAGCGGCTTTGCGGAGATCGACGCATCGGCCGAGCCGCCGCGCACCGTGAAATCGTCACCGACCACGACCACGGTGCGGCCGTCGACGCGCGCGCGGCCGAACACGCAGTTCGCCGGCGTCAATTTCTGCAGTTCGCCGCTGGAATCGTACTCACCGATGCCAGAGACGGCACCGATCTCATGAAAGCTGCCTTTATCGATCAGCTTGTCGATGCGCTCCCGAACAGTCAGCCGGCCCTGGTCATGCTGTCGCTTGACCTTGTCAACGCCGCCCATCTCCCGCGCGAAGGCTTCGCGCCGGGCGAGCTCGTCGAGTTCCGGCTTCCAGTTCATTCACTCCCTCCGAATTGATCGGCTTGTTATTGTTGTGCACGGCCATGGCGACCGGCTTGCGCGAGATACGGTTGTTGAAGGCGTCGCCTTCCGCGCCTTCCATCAGGCTGCCGAGCGAGCGACCGAGCGCGAGCATCAGCGGAGCGACTTCATCATGCAGACGCTGCTCGTCGTACATCACAGAGAGAAGGCCGATGGTGATGACCACGAAGGTCTGGTACTGCGGCGACCAGATCGGCACCGCGAGCCCGTTGATGTGCGGGCTCCACAAGCCGCAGGCCACGACATAGCCGCGCTCGCGCAACGACTCCCGATTGGCCTCGATCCGGGGCTTCAGAATCTTCGCAGCCTCGGGCGCTTCGCGTTCCATCTCCGCGATGAAGGCATCGCCGACTTCCGGCGCCAGGGCCGCGGTGTAGGCGGCGCCCGCGGCGGTCGAAGCCATCGAGATGCGGCTGCCGGTGCCCTCGTGCAGGCCGAGCGCGGTCGCCGAGCGCGCGAACTGGAGATAGACCAGATGGAAGCGATCGGGGACGACGAAGCCGACGGTGCCAGGCAGTTGCTCGGCCACTTCCTGGAGCCGCTGCCGAATCATGCTGCGCAGCTGCGCGCCCTTCATCATCGAAGCGCTCATCGCCACGGCGCTCGGACCGATGCGATATTTCTGGTCGCGGGGGAGATACACGAGCTGACCCATGCGGGTCAGCGTGTGCGTTAGCCGCGAAACCGTCGAGCGCGGCAGACCGCAGCGGTTTGAGATCTCGAGATTGCCGAGCCTGCTATCGTGGCCCTCGAAGCATCGCAACACGTCGAACGCGCGCGAAACCACCTGGATGACATCACCCTCGCCGGCATCGCCAGCGAGCATGCCTTGCCTACTCAACCGCTCCGATCGTCGTCCCATGTTTCCTACCGTTTGTTCCGCTCTGCGGAATTAAATTCCACTTGCAGACGACGCTACCTCAGGCATTTTGCGACGACAACAAAAAGGCGATGGCATGCCAGAAATTAAGATCGTCACGGAGATCGCGGGACGCATCTGCGCAACTCCCGTGCAAGTTGGAGGAACCGTTGCAGATGGCGACGACGTTGTAATTGTCGAGGCCATGAAGATGGAAATACCAGTCCCCTCCCCCGCAAGCGGCACGATCACCTCGCTGCTCGTCAAGCTGGACGATGTCGTTGCCGAGGGACAGGCGATCGCGATCGTCGCGAGTTGAGTGGTTCATCCGTCGTTTCCCGCGACAATCTGTCAGCCGCATTCGCACAGGCACGGTACGGCGTTGCCATCGCCGGTCACGGATGACATGATCCGGTTCAAGCAAGAATGTCCTCGCGCTGAAGCGAGGATGATGGAGGGAAACATGCTTCGTGGGCTGCTCGTGCTCGCGCCTGCCTTGGTGGCGGGCATTTCTTTTGCGTCTACACGCTACGCGTCGGCCGAGGACGTCAAGCTTCCGGCGACGTTGACGTTCACCGCCTATGACACCGGCACCGCCGGCTTCAACATCGCGGTCGGCGTCGGCAAGATGATGAAGGACAAGTTCGGTACCGATGTGCGCGTGCTTCCCGCAGGCAACGACGTCGCGCGCCTTGCGCCGCTGCGTGCCAAGCGCGCGGTCTCATCTGCGATGGGATCGGGTACCTATTTCGCGCAGGAAGGCGTGTTCGAGTTCGGCTCGAAAGAATGGGGCCCGCAGCCGCTCCAGATCCTGCTCTCGACCGTCGACTGCAATTGCGGCTCGCTCGGCGTCGCCGCCGACACGGGCGTGAAGGAGCTGAAGGATCTCAAGGGCAAGCGCGTCGGCTTCGTGGTCGGCTCGCCCGCGCTGAATCAGAACTCGCTCGCGGTGCTCGCCTTCGCCGGCCTTACCCAGAAGGACGTCAAGGTCGTCGAATTCGCGAGCTACGGCGCGATGTGGAAAGGGCTGATCAACAATGATGTCGATGCCGCCTTCGGCACCACCATCACCGGTCCCGCCAAGGAGGCCGAGACCTCGCCGCGCGGGCTGATCTGGCCGCCGCTGCCGGCCAAGGACAAGGAAGGCTGGGCGCGGATGCAGAAGGTCGGCTCGTTCTTCTTCCCGCAGCTTGCGACTTGCGGCGCCGGCATCTCCCCCGAAAAACCAGTCGAACTCGGCAACTACCCGTACCCGATCTTCGTCGCCTACGCCTCGCAGCCGGCCGACCAAGTCTATGCGATCACCAAGGCGATGATCGTGAACTACGACGCCTACAAGGATTCCGCGCCCGGTGCGGGCGGGCTTGCAGCGGATCGCCAGACCAAGAACTGGGTGGTGCCGGTACATCCCGGGGCGGTGAAGGCGCTCAAGGAGGCCGGACATTGGAGCGACTCGCAGGAGGCGCACAACAACAAGCTGATCAAGCGCCAGGAAGTGCTCGGCGCAGCTTGGGCCGATTACGGCAAGACCAATCCAGCGTCGGATGACAAGGCGTTTCTCGACGGCTGGATGAAGGCCCGCGCGACAGCGCTCGCCAAGGCCAACATGCCGAACGGGTTCGAGGAATAGCGTGCTGAGACCGAGCTTGATGTCGAGAAGAAGGTGCGCTCCCTCTCCCGCTTGCGGGAGAGGGTTGGGGAGAGGGTGTCTCCACGGTGGGATTCCCCCAGAGGAAAGAGCCCTCACCCGGCGCTGCGCGCCGACCTCTCCCGCAAGCGGGAGAGGTTGAGCGCGCGGCCCGAGCGATTCAAACAACTGCCATTGGCTTAGTCTGCGTTCAGCAGCCCACGCGCGGGATCAATGATGTCTTCCTCCACCTCCACCGCCTCGCAGAACGAGGCCAAGCGGATCGTGTTCGACGATCCGCATGGCGCCGCCGCCAACATGCAGGAGGCGGAGGTCACACGCGTGCGCACCCTGCGCGGCGCCTGGCGCTGGATGCTGGTGGGCGCGACCGCCGCGACGATCCTGCTCTGCATCAACCAGCAATTCTCGCTGCGCTTCTTCATCGGCTACACCCAGCTCAACACGGAGTATTTCTATCTCCTGATCGCCTTGATGCTGCCCTTCACCTTCCTGATCTTTCCCGGCACGGAGCGTGCCCCGCTCGACCGCATTCCCTGGTACGACCTCCTCCTGTTCGTCGCGGCGTTCGCGGCAGCGATCATGTTGATGTCGAACGTGCGCAAGGCGGCGGAGGCCGGCTGGGAATTCGGCGGCGCACCGAACGGCGTCATCGCCGCCGGTCTCGTGATGTGGGCGATGCTGATGGAGGCGCTGCGCCGCACCGGCGGCTGGAGCCTGCTGCTGAGTGTCTTGCCCTTTACGGTCTATCCGCTGTTCGCCGAGGCCGGTTGGCTCGGGCCGTTCCGCGGCACGCAATCGACGCTGGAGCAGGCGACCGCCTATCACGTGCTGTCGGGCGAAAGCCTGCTCGGCATTCCCATCCAGGCCTTTGCCGACACCGTGATCGGCTTCCTGGTGTTCGGCACCGCGCTGATGATGACGGGGGCCGGAAAATTCTTCATCAACCTCGCCTTCGCGCTGTGTGGCACGTTCCGCGGCGGCGCGGCAAAAGTCTGCATCTTCGCCAGCGGCCTGCTCGGCATGATGTCGGGCTCGATCATCTCCAACGTGCTGACCGCCGGCACCATGACCATCCCCGTCATGAAGAAGAGCGGCTTCCGCGCCTCCTATGCCGCCGCGATCGAGGCCTGCGCCTCGACAGGCGCGGTGCTGGCGCCGCCGGTGATGGGCGCCACCGCCTTCGTGATCGCCCAGTTTCTCAACGTCAGCTACGCCGACGTCGCCCTCGCCGCCATCATTCCCGCCGTGCTCTATTACATCGGCCTGTTCATGCAGGTGGACGCCTATGCGGCCCGCCACAAGCTGAAGGGAATCCCGCGCGCCGAGTTGCCGCGGGTCATGGATACGATCAAGGACGGCTGGTACTACGTCTTCGTCATCGCCCTTCTGATCGTCATGCTGCTGTACTTCAAGCGCGAGAGCCACGCGCCGTTCTATGCGACCGCGCTGCTGCTGGTCCTCAACCAGCTCTTCTCCAAGGACACGCGCTGGACGTTGGCGACGATCGGAAAATTCCTCGAGGTGAACGGACGCACCTTCGTGGAGCTTGTTGGCATCCTCGCCGGTTGCGGCCTCCTGATCGGCGCGTTCTCGATGACCGGCGTCGTCTCGAGCCTCGCCAACGATCTCCTGCACATCGCCGGCGACAACCCGTTCCTGCTGCTCGGCATGTGCGCGCTCACCAGCCTCATTCTAGGCCTCGGGCTGACGACGACGGCCTGCTACATCTTCCTCGCCATCCTGGTCGCGCCCGCATTGGAGAAGCTCGGTCTCAACCGCATGGCCGTGCACATGTTCATCTTCTACTGGGGCATGCTGTCCTCGATCACGCCGCCGGTCGCCATCGCCTCGTTCGCGGCCGCAGGCATCGCCGGCTCGCCGGCGATGAAGACGGGCTGGGAATCGATGTGGGTCGGCAGCATCATCTATTTCCTGCCGTTCTTCTTCGTGCTCAATCCGGCGCTGGTGCTGCAGGGACCGAGCCCCTATCTTGCCGGCCTCGGTCTGATGGGCCTCGCCGCCCTCGGAACGCTGTTCATCTGCGGCGGCATCCAGGGCTATCAGCCCTTCGTCGGCGACCTGCGCGGCGCCGGCGCGCTGGAATGGCCCATTCGCGTGCTGCTCGTGATCGGCGGCTTCGTGGTGGCGACCCCCGGCGGCGGAATCATGCCGCTGTCGCAGATGCAGGTCACGATGCTGGGGCTGGCCATTCTGCTGCCGACGCTTCTGCTTGCCCTGCTGTTGCTGCGGCGGCAGACCATCGTTCCGGACGGGTTGCGCGTACCCTGATTGCGTTGCACAAGAGAGGCGATGACGCCGCATTCGCCTCTCGAAACCGCCTGGACCCGCTCCAAACCGCCTTTGCTGCGGTTTCTGAACAATTGCCTGAGCGAGTTCGCCGCCGAGACCTCAGGCAAGGTCGCCGACTACATTCCAGAACTGGGCAAGGCCGACCCTGCCTATTTTGGCATCAGCCTGGCGACGCTGGACGGCCATGTCTATGAAGTCGGCGACAGCCGGGTGCCCTTCACCATCCAGTCGATGTCCAAGCCCTTCGTGTTCGCGTTGGCGCTGGACCTGCTCGGTGCTGGCACGGTCGAGAGCGCGATCGGCGTCGAGCCCTCGGGCGACCCCTTCAACTCGATCCGGCTCAATTCCGAGAACCATCCGTTCAACCCGATGGTCAATGCCGGCGCGATCGCCTGCACCGGGCTGATCTACGACAGCAAGGGCACGGAGGCCTTCGAGCAGATTCGCGCCGCGCTCAGCCGCTTTGCCGGACGCGACCTCGCGCTCGACGAGGCCGTCTATGCATCCGAGAGCCAGACCGGCGACCGCAACCGTGCCATCGGCTATCTCCTCAAGACCAACGCTGTGATCTCCGACAACGTGGCCGCCGTGCTCGACGTCTATTTCCGCCAGTGCGCCGTGCTGGTCACCGCGCGGGACATCGCGGTGATGGCGGCAACGCTGGCCAATCGCGGCGTCAATCCGGTCACGGGCGAGCAGGTGCTCACGCCCTACGCGATCTCGCGCACGCTGTCGGTGATGACGTCGTCGGGCATGTACGACTATGCCGGCGAATGGATCTACCGCATCGGCATTCCCGCCAAGAGTGGGGTCGGCGGCGGCATTTTGGCCGCTCTGCCCGCCCGCCTCGGTCTCGGCAGCTATTCGCCGCGCCTCGACAAGCACGGCAACAGCGTGCGCGGCATCAAGGTCTGCGAGGCGCTGTCCTCGCATTACGATCTGCACATGCTCAACCGCAGCGACGATGCGCGCAACGCCGTCATCGCAGACTACGACATCGGCAAGAGCCCTTCGCGCCGCGTGCGCCGCCCGCAGGAGCGCGAGATTTTGGCGGCACACGAGCAGGAGGTGCGCATCATCGAGCTGGTCGGCACGCTGTCGCTGTCCGCGGTCGACTACGTCTCGCGGCGGCTTGCCGGGCGCCCGCGGCCGCAATTCGTGATCTTCGATCTGCATCGCGTGACCTCGACCACGCGCGCTGGCGCGCGGCTGGTCGCAGAGGCCTTCGAGGAGCTTGCGGCGCTGAACGTGACGGTCGTGTTGTCAGGCGTCAGGCGTGCCTCCAAGGAATGGAACACGTTGCGCGAATGGACCGCGGAGCTGAAGAACGTTCGCGATTTCTACCTGCTCGACACCGCGATCGAATGGGCCGAAGACCAGATCGTGTATCGCTACGGCGGCTCGATCGATTTTCACGAGACCACAGAGCTCGCCGAGCAGCCGCTGCTGACAGGACTGAGCGAGGAAGAGCTGACCGATCTGGCCTCGCTCTGCATCATCAGAACCTATCCGTCCGGCGCGAAGATTCTCACGACCGGCGATCCCGCGGATGCCCTGTATTTCCTTCGCAGCGGCGCGGTGCACGTCACCTTGCCCGACGGAATACGGCTGGCGACGCTCACCGCAGGGATGGCGTTCGGCGAGATGGCACTGCTGGAGGCAACGCGTTCGGCCGACGTGTTCGCCGACATGGCCGCAACCGCATGCGAGGTGCCGCTGAAGGATTTCGAACGCTTCCGCAAGCAGCACCCACGCGCCAGCGAATGCATCATGCGCAACCTCGCGCAGCTTCTGGCCGACCGCCTGATCGTCGCCAACGCCAAGGTCGATATTTTGACGGCGACGTGAGAGGCCTAAATTAGCGGCTCGCGGCCTCGCCAAGCCGTCGCTTGATCTTGGCGGCGCTGGCCTCGAGCAATTCGGATGGCTGCTGGCCGGTCGCGGCGCACAGGCAGGCCCAGTAGTAGATGACATCGCCGAGCTCATCGACGAGGCCCGCCTTGTCGAGCCAATCATCGCGCAGGAGCTTCTTGATGTGGTCGGCGACCTCGCCGGATTCACCGGCAAGGCCAAGGCCTAGATAGGACAACCGCTCGTTGGACGGATGCTCGTCGACTTTGGCAACGCCGGCGGCCCACGCCGCATATTCATCGATCGTCATCGGCTTCCCTCGCCGCTTCTGTCTGATCAGCCCACCACTTCAGTGACCGGCTGGAGGTCGATCTCGAACGTCTCGAGGAACTTCGAGGTCATGATGTAGAATCCGACCGAGAGCTGAAGCTCGACCAGTGCAGCCGGCGTCAGCTTCGATGAAATCGACTTGAAGGTCGCGTCCGTCGGCTTCTTCAGCTTCACGACCTCGTCGGTGAATGCGAGCGCAGCGCGCTGCACCTCGTTGAAGCAAGACGCGGCCTGCCAGTTCTCGAGCGCCTCGTTCTGCTCGTCGGTGACGCCGACATTCTTGCCGATGCGCTTGTGGGCGACGATCTCGTACGGCGCCTCGCACAAGATGCCGGTGCGGGTGATTGCAAGCTCGCGCACAATGGGATCGAGCTCGCCCTTGTGGCGGATGGCGCCCCCCAGGCGGCAGTACTGCTCGAAGTAGCTCGGCGAGTGCGCCATCATGCGGAAGATGTTGGCGTTGCGGTTCTTGTCGAGGATTTCGCGGGTGCGGTCGGATGCCTTGGACGGGTCGCTGTAACCGATGCGGGCCATGATTTTCCTGAGCTTTTGATGCTTTTTGTCTTTGCCGGCGAGAGTACTCCGAAACTCTATTCTTGCGCCGACGCAGGAGCAACATCATCGAGTCAAATTGCCGCCGCATTGCTGATCGACCCTGACACAGTCGATATTCGCAGCGTGGGGACAGATCGCGGCGAATACTCGAGAAGTGGGGTGTTCCGAGTAAAAACTATTGGCCGTCGTGAGCGCTGACCGCGCAACGATGAGTCACGCCCAAGTCTAGGGAGAGAATGGCATGAAGGAAGCCACCAAGGGGGCGGCCTCGGGAGCGCTCGCGCATATGCTGGCGGTGACGGCGATGCTCGTCATCGCCAGCATCTTGTTCTACGGGCGTTAGTTCAAAGCTTTCGTCATTCCGGGGTGGCCCTCGCACAGGCCAGGCCCAGAATACCCGTTCCAGGCTCGGTCCCTTGGACCGCCCCCGAATGACGAATCCCACTACGCCCTTTTCGTGAAGAACGGCACGAGTTTTCCCGCAAAGGGCCTGAAGCTCGCGACGACCGAATCGCCGATGGCGAGATCGTTCGCGCCGTGCGCCATCATGCGAAAACCCTCGGCGCAGTCGACCAGCAGGATGTTGTAGGGCACGTGCGCGCGCGTCTCGGGTGTGGCGGCGCGGCAGACCAGCGAGGTCGCGTAAACCTTGCCCGTGCCGCTGGCACGCTGCTCGCGCGGATCGGGCGCGCCGCAGGCCGCGCAGAAGGCGCGGTGGAAATACTGGACATTCCCGCAGACGGCGCAGGTCTGAAAGGTGATGGCCTGCTCGCCCCTGCTCCAGTCTACGATTCGATCACTCATCGCACCCGCTCCAGGAACATGCTCACGTGGGACGACAACACGCCGCCGTCGCCGTGCAGCAGCGCGATCGAGGCATCGCGCACCTGCCGATTCGCCGCCCGATCCGTCATCTGCAAATGCGCTTCGACCAGATGCGCCATGGCGCCGCCGACGCCGCAATGGCCGTAGCTGAGCAGGCCGCCATGGGTGTTCAGCGGCATGGCGCCGTCACGGCCGAAATGGCCGGCGCGGACGCGCGCGGCCGCTTCGCCGCGGCCGGCAAGGCCAAGGTCTTCCAGCAGCATCGCAAGCGTAATCGTAAAGCTGTCGTAGATTGCGGCGTAGCGCACGTCGGAGATCGCAAGGCCCGTCGCCTCCTTGGCACGCGCGATGGAAATCTCGGCGCCGAGCTCACTGAGGCCAGGCGCGGCCGTGACATGCTGATGGGTATGCGCCTGGGCGCAGCCGCGGATGCGCACGCCCGCCTGCCCGGTCCGCTCGCGGCTGATGACGAAGGCGGCGCCGCCATCCGACACCGGACAGCAGTCGAGCAGCTTGAGCGGCATCGCGACCGGCTTGGATGCCATGACGTCGGCGACCGTGATGGGATCGTGGAACTGCGCGCCGGGATGGGTGCACGCGTGGGCACGCATCAGCACCGCGAACTCGGCGAGGTCCTCTTCGGTCACGCCATATTCGTGCATGTAGCGGCTTGCGACGAGGCCGTAATAGGCTGGAATGGTCGGGCCGAGCGGCACCTCGTAATCGGGATGGCCGACCTGCGCCAGCGCCTGGATCGAGGCATCGCGGCTCTGTCCCGTGAGCCGGTTCTCGCCGGCGACGACGAGCACGTGGCGCGCGACGCCCGCGTCGACGAGATGATGCGCCAGCATCGTCATTGCGAGCCCCGTGGCGCCACCGACCTGCACGGCGTGGGCGTAACTCGGCCTGATCCCGAAATGCTCGGCGAAGACGGTGGCGAGCATGATGTGCGGGGAGACGGTGGAATAGCCGCAGAGGATGCCGTCGATGTCCGAGCGTTTCAGACCGGCATCGTCGAGCGCGGCTTGCGCGGCGCTGCTCATCAGGTCGAGCGAGGACGAGCCTTCGTGCTTTCCGAACGACGTGAGGCCGACGCCGGTGATGAAGCTCATGCTCTCTCCTCCTCCGGCACCGAGCGCGTGACGCCGTCACGCACCATGGCCGCGATCTCGTCAGCGGAATAGCCGAGCTCGCGAAGGATCTCCGCGCCGTGCTCGTTGAGCCTGGGCGCCAGCCGCGCCGGCTCAGCCTCGGTCTCGGACCACGTGGCGGTCACCTTCATGCTGCGGATCGGTCCTTCGGTCGGATGCTCGACGACAGGGAAGAAAGCGGTCGCCTCCAGATGCTCGTCGTGCAGCATCGACGCGAGGTCATGCATCGGCATGACCGGCACGTCAGCCTTGGTCAGGAGGTCGATCCACTCGGCCGTGGTCCGCGTCTCGAAAATGCGCGCGAGCTCGGCATAGACGACGTCGATATTGGCGGCGCGGCCCGCGAAGGTCGCGAATTTGGGATCGGCGCGCAGATCGTCGCGTCCGGTGGCCTTGAAGAAGTTCTCCCACTGCTTGTCGTTGTAGACAATGACGCTGAGATAGCCGTCGGACGTCTTGTAGGGCCTGCGGTCGCGCGAGAGGTGGCGGGCATAACCGCCCTTGTCGAGCGGTGGTTCGAAGGTGAGCCCGCCCATGTGGTCGCCCATGACGAATCCCGCCATGGTCTCGAACATCGGGATGTCGACGCGCTGGCCGCGGCCGGTGCGGTCACGGTGCACGAGGCTGGCGCAGATCGCCCCGACGGCGGTGAGGCCGACGATGCGGTCGACCAGCGCATTCGGCACGTAGCGCGGCACGCCGTCGCCGGTCTGAGCCATCAACGCGGGAAGCGCGGTGGCCCCCTGGATCAGATCGTCATAGGCCGGTTTTGCGGCATAGGGCCCGTCCTGGCCGAAGCCGAACACACCGGCATAGACCAGGCGCGGATTGATCTTCGAGACGACGTCATAGCCGAGCTGAAGCCGCGCCATCGCCTGCGGACGAACGTTATAGACGAGAACGTCGGCGTCCTTCAGCAGCCGCAGGACGGCCTCGCGCCCCGCAGGCTTTTTCAGGTCGAGGCAGATCGAGCGCTTGCTGCGGTTGGTGTTGAGGAACACCGGGCCCATGCCGGCGTGTCGCATCGGACCGATCAGCCGGGTGACGTCGCCGTCCAGCGACTCCACCTTGATGACGTCGGCGCCGTAATCCCCGAGCATCTGGGTCGCATACGGCCCCATCAGCACGGTGGTCATGTCGATGACCTTGACGCCCTTCAGCGGCCCCATCGTCTGCTCCCGATTGCGCGGAGCTCAAGCGCCCTGCGATTTCGGTCCAGCTAACGGCAGTGCCGCCGCTCGCGCAAGGGCGGGCGGCGTATGGCGGCATGCATCGCGCGGCGATATCGGTCCGCTATTTCTTCTGGCGGGATTCGCGAATCTTCAGGAGTCGCTCGAGCTCATCGTTCTGCTGATTGATGCGGTCGGCGATGCGCGACTCGTTCTGCTCGCCCGAGGCGGCAGCGGCCTGCTCGATGAGCTGGCGGATATTGTCCTCGAGGATCGCGATGCGATCGTTCAACGCGTCCATCGACAGTGAATCTTCGTAGTCATTGCTCATGATGCATTCCCTGCAAATCAGTGAGGAGCATTAAGACGAGCCGAAGCCGGTCCACCATGATTTAACGCAAAGGTCGTAGGGTGGATTAGCCGCAGGCGTAATCCACCAACCCTGTCTCCGCAGAGACAAAAAAGGTGGGTTACGCCTGCGGCTAACCCACCCTACAAGGCTACGAGAGCTTACTTCAATGGCTCCAGCACGGAGACGTAGTTGGCGACGGCAGCGCCGCCCATGTTGAAGATGCCGCCAAGCTTGGCGTTCTTCAGCTGCATGCCCTCGGGCGCCTGCCCTGCGAGCTGCATCGCCGTCATCACATGCATGGAGACGCCGGTGGCCCCGATGGGGTGACCCTTGGCCTTGAGGCCGCCGGACGGATTGACCGGCAGCTTGCCGTCCTTCAGCGTCCAGCCCTCCTTGATGGCGCGGGCGCCCTGCCCCTTCGGCGTCAGGCCCATGGCTTCGTATTCGATCAGCTCGGCGACCGTGAAGCAGTCATGTGTCTCGACGAAGGAGAGATCTGACAGCGTCACGCCGGCCTTTTCCAGGGCGCGCTGCCAGGCGACCGTGCAGCCCTCGAACTGGAGGATGTCGCGCTTGCTCATCGGCAGGAAGTCCTGGGCGTGCGCGGTGGCGCGGAAGCCGATCGACTTGCTCATGCCCTTCGCGGTCTCGGCATCGGCCAGCACCAGCGCGGCGGCGCCATCGGAGACCAGCGAGCAGTCGGTGCGCTTCAAGGGACCCGCGACGTAAGGGTTCTTCTCGCTCTCGGCGCGGCAGAAGTCGAAGCCGAAGTCCTTGCGCATCTGAGCAAAGGGATTGGCGACGCCGTTCTTGTGGTTCTTGGCCGCGATCAGCGCCAGCGCGTCGGACTGGTCGCCGTATTTCTGGAAATAGGAGCTGGCGATCTTGCCGAACACGCCGGCGAAGCCGCCGACGGTGTCGCCGTCCTCAGGCAGATAGGAGGCCTTGAGCAGGTTCTTGCCGATCTCCGGGCCCGGCGTGCGCGTCATCTGCTCGACGCCGACGACCAGGACGATCTTGGCGGCGCCCGCGGCGATCGCGCGCAGGCCCTGGTGCACGGCGGCGGAGCCGGTGGCACAGGCGTTCTCGACCCGGGTCGCCGGCTTGAAGCGCAGCTTCGGGTCGGCCTGGAGCACCAGCGAGGCGGTAAAATCCTGCGCCGAGAAGCCGGCGTTGAAATGGCCGAGCACGATCTCGTCGACGTCGGAGGCCGAGATGCCGGCATCGGCCAGCGCCTCGTTGACGACCCGCACGACGAGGCTTTCCACGGTTTCGGTATCGAACTTGCCGAACGGCGTATGCGCCCATCCGACGATGCTGGCGGTCATGGTCATCTCTCCCTGGGGGTCTCTTCCTGAGCTAAGTCTTAGCCCAATGAAGGCAAGACTTCACGCGGCTTTCAGGGCCTGGACGGTGCGCTGGCAGATGGCAGTTATGCCGGCCCAGTTCCCAGCCCGGATCTCCGCCGTCGGGCAAAGCCAGGAGCCGCCGACCGCAACCACGTTGGGCTCGGCGAGCCAGGTCGCCGCATTGCCCTCACTGATGCCGCCGGTCGGGCAGAACCGCACGTTCGGGAACGGCCCGCCGAGGGCGCGCAGGCCCTTGATGCCCCCGGCCTGCTCGGCCGGGAAGAATTTTGCGACGTCGAACCCGTAGGACAGCGCCATCATCAGCTCGGAGGCCGTGGCAATGCCCGGCGCGAACGGCAGGGAGCTGTCGGTTGCGGCCTTGAGCAGATCGGGTGTCAGGCCCGGGCTGATGCCGAACGCGACGCCGAGCTTCTCGACACGGGTGAAGTCGGCCGGATTGAGAATCGTGCCAATGCCGACGATCGCCTCGGGTACTTCGGCCATCATTGCCCTGGCGGCCTCGATCGCGACGGGGGTCCGCAGGGTCACCTCCAGCGTGCGGACGCCGCCGGCAACCAGCGCACGCGCCAACGGCACCGCATCCTGGATGCGCTCGATGGTGAGGACGGGAATGACGGTCGCCGCCTTGAACAGCGAGACGAGGTGATTTTGTTGCGCAGTCGTGGTCATAGGTCTCGATTCATTTGGTCGCCTGGCGAGAGGCCGCCGGCCGGTGCCGCTTTTTCGGCGGCATGGCATAGCCCGGAATGATGGCGCCGGGATAGCAGATCACAAGGCTGGCGAGGCGGTGGCCGGCGTGGGCGGCCTCCACCGGGTCCGAGCCGGCCAGCCGGGCGGCGATATAGGCCGCGGCAAAGCTGTCGCCTGCCGCGGTGGTGTCAACGACCGGCTTGGTCACCGGCTCGGCGCGCACCTCGCTGGTGCCGCCGGGAAAGCGCAAGAGGCTCACCGGCTCGGCCAGGCGGAACACCAGCTCCGGGCTCGGAATCCGCGCCATCAACTGCTCATGGCTCTCGCCGGGATAGAGCGCAAGCAGATCCTCGGTCGAGGTCAGCACGATGTCGGCGGTCGCAAGCGCCGTGGCAAACACCTCCCGAGCGATCTCGCGATCCGGCCACCCCCGCGCGCGAAAATTGGTGTCGAACACGAAGCGGGTGCCGAGCAGCCGCGCGCGCCTGATCGCCGCGAACAGGCGCTCGCGTCCGGGCCCATCGTAGATCGAGAGCGTGATCGCGGAGAGATAGACGATGTCGTAGCTCATCAGCGAGTTGAGCAGTTCATCCGTCTCTGGCAGGCTCATCAGTTGACGCGCTGCCGCGCTGTCGCGCCAGTGGAAGAACTGGCGCTCACCCTTCGCATCCGTCTGGATCATGTAGAGGCCGGGCAGCTTGCCCGCCAGACGCACGACGCGCCTGGTGCCGACACCCTCCGCATTCCAGGCCGCGATCATCTCATCGCTCAAGGCATCGTCGCCGAGCGCGGTGAGATAGTCGACCTTGATCTCAAGCCGCGCCAGATAGACGGCAGTGTTGAGGGTGTCGCCGCCGAAGCCACGCGAGTAAAGCCCGCCGCCCTGCCCCTGCCCGGCCGAGGCGCCCCCCTGGGCCTGCCGAAGCTCGACCATGCATTCGCCGATGCAAGCTACGCTCGCCATCATGTGACCCGGTCAGTCAGCGATCAGGCGACGAAATTGCCGCCGAGTTCATCTTCGATGTGAATGCGGATGATGTCGTCGAAATTCCTCTCGGCCGTGGTGAAGCCGAGTTCGAGCGACCGCTTGGCGTTGAAATTGCGCGGCCAACCGCCGACGATGCCGACGATGAAAGGATCCGGCTCGCGCTTGATGCGCGCTGCGACCTTCTCGCCGGCGACACGCTTCAGCGCGGCGATCTGCTCGCCGACCGTGGCCGACAGGCCCGGCATGGTCAGATTGCGGCGCGGGCCAACGGCGGCGAGGTCCATCGTGCCGGCGTGGAGCAGGAAGCCGACGGCCGAGCGCGGCGTCGCGTGCCAGTGGCGGACGTCCTCGGAGACCGGCAGGATCGCTTCCTTGCCGGCGAGCGGCTCGCGCAGGATGTTGGAGAAGAAGCCCGATGCCGCCTTGTTGGGCAGCCCCGGGCGGATGCAGATGGTCGGCAGGCGGATGCCGATGCCGTCGAGGAAGCCGCGGCGGGAATAGTCGGCGAGCAGGAGTTCGCCGATCGCCTTCTGGGTGCCGTAGCTGAGCAGCGGCGTATGGAAGAACTCGTCGCCAATCGCGTCCGGGAACGGCGCGCCGAACACCGCGATCGAGGACGTGAACACCACGCGCGGCTTGTAGCCACCGCCGGCGAGACGGATGGCGTCGAGCAGCATCCGCGTGCCGTCGAGGTTGATGCGGTAGCCCTTGTCGAAATCGAGCTCGGCCTCGCCCGAGACGATCGCGGCAAGGTGGAAGATCACGTCGGGGCGGCCGGCGATCAGCTTTTCGGCAGCGCCCGGCACGGCGAAATCGCCCGACACGGTCTCGACGGGGAAGCCGGCACTTTCCGGCTTCTTCGGCTCGACCACGTCATGCATGGTCAATTTTGTGATGTCGCTGTTGCCGAGCCGACCGTCGCGCAACAGCCGTTCACAGAGTTTGCGGCCGACCATGCCGGCGGCGCCCAGAACCAGAATGTGCAAGAGCCTACTCCTTCTTGTCGGCCGGAGCGCGCCGCTCCTGACGCGCCCTCGGCAAGCCCGTGATCATTCCTTCACGGCGCCGGTCATCGCCGACACATAATGCTCCACGAAGAAGGCGTAAAGGATGACGAGCGGCAGCGAACCGGCCAGTGCTCCGGCCATCAGCGACCCCCACCGATAGATGTCACCATCCACGAACTCGTTGACGATCGCGACCGGCACCGTCTTGTTGCTGGTCGACTGCAGGAACGTCAGGGCGTAGATGAACTCGTTCCAGCACAGCGTGAAGCAGAAAATGAAGGCCGAGATGAGGCCGGGGATTGCGAGCGGCACGACGATCTTGGTCAGGATCTGCCACCGGCTCGCCCCGTCGATCAGCGCGCATTCCTCGAGCTCGAATGGGATGGTCTTGAAATAGCCCATCAACAGCCAGGTCGAGAATGGGATCAGGATCGTTGGATAGGTCAGGATCAGCGCCAGCGGCGAGTCGAAAAGGCCGTACTGGAACACCACGGTGGCGAGCGGAATGAACAGGATCGAAGGCGGCACGAGATAGGCGAGGAAGATCAGTCCACCGACGAGGTTGGCCCCCTTGTAGCGCAACCGCACGATCGCGTAGGCCGCAAACACTGATGCGACGATCGAGAGAATGGTGGCGCAGATCGCCACGTACATCGTGTTCCAGAGCCAATACGGATAATAGCTCTCGAACAGCAGCTTGTGGAAGTGCTTGAACGTCGGATTCCAGGTCCAGAACGGATTGTACTTGTCGAGATCGAGCAGCTGCTCGTCTGGCTTCACCGACGTCAACGCCATCCAGTAGAACGGGAACAGCAGGACGACGACGATGATCGTGAGCGGCAGATAGAGCGTCACGAGCCTGCGTGGCACCGATTGCAGGTAGCTCATGCCCTCGCTGTTGTCGACGCGCGACGGCGCCGATATGACGGCCTTGAGATCCAGTTTCGAGGCAGGAAGATCAGTCATTGCTTTCTCCCTGTTGCCATTTGCGACGCTGCAGGCCGAACCATGACACCATGATCGCGGCGAGCAGGAAGGGAATCATGGCGCTGGAGATTGCGGCCCCCTCACCCAGCTGCCCGGCGATGATCGCGCGCTGGTAGGACAGGGTTGCCATCAGATGCGTGGCGTTGACCGGGCCGCCACGGGTCATCGCCCAGATCAGCTGGAAGTCGGTGAAGGTGAAGAGCACGGAGAAGGTCATCACGACGGCGATGATCGGCGTCAGCAGCGGATAGGTGATGTAGCGGAAGTTCTGCCACCGCGTGGCGCCGTCGAGCGTTGCCGCTTCATACAGCGAGGGCGAGACGGTCTGCAGGCCCGCGAGCAGCGTGATCGCGACGAACGGCACACCGCGCCAGACATTGGCGAAGATCACGCAAATCCGCGCCCAGGTCGTGTCGCCGAGGAAGTTGATGTTCTGGTCGATCAGGCCGAGCTGTTTCAGCGACCAGGAAATGATCGAGAATTGCGAGTCGAAGATCCACCAGAAGGCGAGCGCCGAGAGCACCGTCGGAACGATGAAGGGAATGAGCACCATCGCGCGCAGCATCGCCTTGAAGGGCATGTGCTCATTGAGCAGCAGCGCGAGATAGAGTCCGATCGCGAATTTGAAGGCGCTGGCGACGAAGGTGTAGAGCAGCGTATTGAATACGGACAGCCAGAAAATGGAGTCGTCCCAGAGCCACTCGTAGTTCTCGGTGGCGATGAAGTGCCCGACCCTGCCGATGCGCGTGTCCGTGAACGACAGCCAGATGCCGAGCCCGAGCGGATAGGCCAGGAAGAAGATCAGGAATGCCATGGCCGGCACCATGAACCAGAAGCCGAGCCAGTTGCGATTGTATTTGAGCTGGGTCCAGGCGTTCGCCTCGCTCATCTGAGGCTTGGCCCGGGGTATTGCGACATCAGCCATGCCCGATATCCCTGATCGAAATGTTGACGAGCGGGCGGCCGAACGGCCGCCCGCTCCGTGACCGTCAGCGATAGATGCGCTTCAGCTGGCGCTCGGCGTCCGCCATCGCGCCCTTCGTATCCTTGGCGCCGGTGCAGTAATTGGCGAACATGTCGACGACGATGAAATCGGCGATCGCGGTTGCCGCCTTCTCGCCGACCGTGCCGATGCCGGACGCCGGCAGCGTGCGCTTGGAGGCCTGCGAAAACACGGCATTCTTGGGATCGGCCGTCCAGATCGGCGCCGACTCGTACGCGTTCAAGGTCTGCGTGAGATAGCCCTGCGCGCCATCCAGCCACTTCTCGTAATTCTCCTTCTCCAGCATGAAAGCGACGAAGGCCTTCGCCGCGTTCGGATATTTGGTGAAGTTGAAGGCGAGGATCGGCAGCGCGAGCTGCAGCTCGGTCGGCTTGCCGACCGGACCAACCGGCCAGAGCGCGTGATAGGTGTCCGCGGTGAGCTCCTTCTTGGTCGCATCGGTTTTGGCGGCGACGTAGATGGAGATGCCGTTCGCCGTGCAATAGAGCTCGCCGGCAAGGAACGCCTTGTTGTTGGAAGAGTCGTTCCAGGACGCCGTGCCCGGGATGAAGCTCTCGTACAGCGCCTTGCAGTACTCCAGCGCCTTCGCCGTCTCCGGCGAATTGATGATGATCTTGTCGTTCTGGTCGACCGTGTAGGCCCCGTGCCCCCACAGAACCCAGTGCAGCCACGAATTGCCGTCGCCCGAAGCATGCCCGAGCGCGAAGCCGGCCGGCGTGTTGTTGGCCTTCAGCGCCTTGCACATTTCGAGGAAGCCGGGGAAATCCTTCGGGAATTCCTTAAAGCCAGCCTTCTCGAGCGCCGACTTGCGATAGGTCATGTAACCGCCGTTGGTCGCGACGGGAATGCCGAGCCAGTCGTTGCCGAGCTTGCAGGTCTTCTCGGCAGCATCGGTCCAGCCGCCATATTTCTTGCCGAGATAGTCGGCAACGTCGTTCATCTTCAGGACTTTGGTGGGGAAGAGCTGCGGCAGCGTGTGCAGGCCCCAGGCGAGATCGAGTCCGGAGCCGGTATTGGCCGCGACCGAGGCCTTCGGCTGCACGTCCTCGAATGATTCGCTGAACACGTTCATCTCTGTGCCGGTGGCGGCCTTGAACGCCGCTACCATCGCGTTGAATGCATCGTCCTCCTGCGGCACGAAGCGCTTCCATCGCATCACGGTCAACTTGGCGCCAGGCTCGGCCTTCCAGGGCGCGCTCTGCGCCCAAGCCTTGGCGAAGTCGAACAGTGCCGGCCCGGTCAGCATGCCGGTCGCAGCCAGTGCCGTTCCGCCTTGAAGCAGACTCCGGCGGGTAAAGTCTTGCATGTCGTCCTCCCTGTGATGCTTTTTTGTCGTCTTATGCTTTGTCGTCTTATGGATTTCGTCTTGTGAACTACGCGTTCATGCGCTTGCCCGTTGCATCGTCGAACAAATGAACCAGGGACGGGTCGGGCTTCAGCCGCACCTTGTCGCCCGGGTTGAACTGGTGACGCTCGCGGAAGACCGCGACGACCTGCTCGCCGCCGACCTTGGCGAACACTTGCGTCTCCGAGCCGGTCGGCTCGACTACGATGATCTCGGCCTCGGCGCCGTCATCGGCGATGGTGAAGTGCTCCGGCCGCACGCCGTAGACTGCGGGGCGGCCGTCCGAGCCCGCCGGCGCGGTCTTGAGCGGCAGCTTGACGCCGTTCGGTCCCTCGAAGGTGGCAACCCCGTTGACGCGAACATGACCTTTGAGAAAGTTCATCGCGGGCGAGCCGATGAAGCCGGCGACGAACTGGTTGTCGGGCTTGTCGTAGAGCTCGAGCGGCGTGCCCATCTGCTCGACGATGCCGTCATGCATGACGACGATCTTGTCGGCCATGGTCATGGCCTCGATCTGGTCGTGGGTGACGTAGACGGTCGTCGTCTTCAGCCGCTGGTGCAGCTCCTTGATCTCGGTGCGCATGGCGACGCGCAGCTTGGCATCCAGGTTCGACAAGGGTTCGTCGAACAGGAAGACCTGCGGATCGCGCACGATGGCGCGGCCCATGGCAACGCGTTGGCGCTGGCCGCCGGAGAGCTGGCGCGGATAGCGGTCGAGCAGCGGCGACAGCGCCAGGATCTCGGCGGCGCGCTTGACGCGCTTGTTGATCTCGTCCGAGCTGGCGTTGCGCAGCTTCAGCGAGAAGCCCATGTTCTCGCCCACCGTCATGTGCGGATAGAGCGCGTAGTTCTGAAACACCATCGCAATGTCCCGCTCCTTGGGCTGGACATTGTTGACGACGCGGTCGCCGATCGAGATCGTACCGGAGGTGATGTTCTCGAGACCGGCGAGCATGCGCAGAAGCGTCGACTTGCCGCATCCGGAAGGGCCGACCAAAACGACGAACTGGCCGTCCTCGATCGGGATCGTCACGCCGTGCAGGACTTCAAAATTGCCGAACGATTTCCGCACGTCGCGGATTTGCACAGACGACATCTAGCTCCCTCCTCGAAAGTCCACGACGCCTCTCGCGCCGCGACCGTCTTGTTTTTCAGACTTCACCGAACGAAGCCCGATCTTAGCGGGCGACATTGTCGGCAGTTTGTGCGGTTTTGGCAATTTGTCTTTGGTTAGTCGTTGCTGGTAGCGCTGTCAACGTTCCTTTGTTTGCAGGACTGACTGTGTTAAGAGCAGCAAATGGGTCGAAAACGCACCAAGTCAGGCAAAATCCGGCTGGCCGAAGTGGCCGAGCTCGCCGGCGTCAGCCCGATTACCGCGTCCCGCTTTTTCCGCAATCCGGAGGCGCTGTCGGTCGCCAAGCGGACGCGGGTCGAGAGCGCCGCCAAGGAGCTCGGCTATGTGCCCAACCTTGCCGCACGCGCGCTGGCCTCGCAACGCACCGAAGTCATCGGTGTATTGATCCCCTCCCTCACCAACAACGTGTTCTCGGACGTGCTGCGGGGCATCTATGACGCGTCGGAGGGCAGCCGTTACTCGATCCAGCTGTCCAACACGCGCTACAGCATTCTCCAGGAAGAGAGATTGCTGCGCCTGTTCCTGGCGCAGAAGCCGGCCGGGCTGATCGTCACCGGCATCGACCAGACCGCGGAATCCCGCGCGATGCTGGAAGCCGCGGACTGCCCGATCGTGCAGATCATGGAGATCGGGCCGGATCCGGTCGACATGATGATCGGCTTTTCGCACTATGATGCAGCCCGCGCGGCGATCGCGCACCTGTTCGAGCAGGGCCACCGCAAGATCGGCTTCGTCGGTGCGCGCATGGACCCGCGGGTGCAGCGACGGCTGGACGGATATGTCTCGGCCATGAAGGACGCCGGCCTGTTCGACCAGCGCCTCGTCGTCACGACCGCTACACCGACCTCGGTGACGCTCGGCGGGACGCTGTTCACCGATCTCCTGGCACGGGAGCCTGACATCGATGCGGTGTTCTGCGCCAATGACGACCTCGCGCTCGGCGTGCTGTTCGAATGCCGGCGCCGGGAGATCGAGGTGCCCGGGCAGATCGCGATCGTCGGCTTCAACGACCTCGAGTTCATGGCCTCCGCCGTCCCCACCCTCACCAGCGTCCGAACCAACCGCTACGAGATGGGGCGGACGGCTGCCACCATGCTGATCGAGGCGATCGAAGGGCGGCGCCCGGAGCAGCCGGTGCTCGATCTCGGCTTCAAGGTGATCGAGCGGCAAAGCTCGTCGGCACGGCGTTCGGACAGCAGGCCAGCCGTTGCCGCCGCGGGCGCGACGAACAAAATGATAGCGTTACCAAGTAGCCACGACTAGTATCGGACTCGTGAGGAAACGACCCGCCAGCGGGAAGGCAGATCATCGCTCGCGCCGTTGGGCATTGCACATGCCGACACGATGAGACGGACGCCAGAGCGTTTGCATTGCAGGAGAAACCAATGACAAAGAAACCAACCAATGGGCATGCCACCGGCAGCAACGGGGCTCGCCGTCATCTTCGCTCGCAGGAATGGTTCAACAACCCGCACAATCCGGGCATGACCGCGCTCTATATGGAGCGCTACCTCAATTATGGCCTCACCCGCGCCGAGTTGCAGTCCGGCAAGCCGATCATCGGCATCGCCCAGACCGGCAACGATCTCTCTCCCTGCAACCGCCACCACATCGAGCTCGCCCACCGCGTCCGCGAAGGCATCCGCGAAGCCGGCGGCATCGCGATGGAATTCCCGACCCATCCGATCCAGGAGACCGGCAAGCGCCCGACCGCGGCGCTCGACCGCAACCTCGCTTATCTCGGCCTCGTCGAAATCCTCTACGGCTATCCGCTCGACGGCGTGGTGCTCACCACCGGCTGCGACAAGACCACGCCGGCCTGCATGATGGCGGCGGCGACCGTCAACCTGCCCGCAATCGTGCTGTCGGGCGGCCCGATGCTGAACGGCTGGCACGCTGGCGAGCGCACCGGCTCCGGCACCATCGTCTGGAAGTCGCGCGAGCGGCTCGCGGCCGGCGAGATCGACTATGAAGAGTTCATGGAGATCGTGGCCTCCTCGGCGCCCTCGGTCGGCCATTGCAATACCATGGGCACGGCATCGACCATGAACGGCCTTGCCGAGGCGCTCGGCTTCTCGCTGCCGGGCTGCGCGGCGATTCCCGCGCCCTATCGCGAGCGCGGCCAGATCGCTTACGAGACGGGCAAGCGCATCGTCGAGATGGTCTGGGAGGACCTCAAGCCCTCGGACATCCTGACCCGCAAGGCGTTCGAGAACTGCATCGTGATCAACTCGGCGATCGGCGGCTCGACCAACGCGCCGATCCACATCAACGCGCTGGCCCGCCACATCGGCGTCGAGCTTTCGATCGAGGACTGGCAGAAAGTCGGCCACGACGTGCCGCTGCTGGTCAACATGCAGCCGGCCGGCTTCTATCTCGGCGAGGAATTCCACCGCGCCGGCGGCGTGCCGGCCGTGGTGCGCGAGCTGATGAAGCACAAGCGCATCCATGAGGATGCGGTCACGGTCAACGGCCGCGGCATCGGCGAGAACTGCAAGAATGCGCCGGAGCCCGACAACGACGTGATCCGGGCTTACGACAAGCCGCTAGTGAAGGACGCCGGCTTCCTGGTGCTGAAGGGCAATCTGTTCGATTCCGCGATCATGAAGACCAGCGTGATCTCCAAGGAATTCCGCGACCGCTATCTCAGCAACCCCAAGGACCTCAACGCCTTCGAAGGCCGCGCCATCGTGTTCGAAGGCCCCGAGGACTATCACGAGCGGATCGACGATCCCTCCCTCGACATCGACGAGCGCTGCGTGCTGTTCATCCGCGGCACCGGGCCGATCGGCTACCCCGGCGGCGCCGAGGTCGTGAACATGCAGCCGCCGGCAGCATTGATCAAACGCGGCATCCTGTCCCTGCCCTGCATCGGCGACGGCCGGCAGTCCGGCACCTCGGGCTCGCCCTCCATCCTCAATGCTTCGCCGGAAGCCGCCGCCAATGGCGGTCTTGCGATCCTCAAGACCGGCGACAAGGTGCGCATCGACCTCAACAAGGGCAGCGCCAACATCCTGATCTCGGACGAGGAGCTGAAGAAGCGCCATGCCGAGCTCAAGGCCAATGGCGGCTTCAAGCATCCGCCGAACCAGACGCCGTGGCAGGAGATTTACCGCAACACCGTCGGCCAGCAATCGACCGGTGCCTGCATGGAGCTCGCCACGCGGTATCAGAACGTCGCCGGCACGTTTGGCGTGGCGCGGGATAATCACTAAGCGAAGTGCGCGTAGCCCGGGTGAGCGAAGCGACACCCGGGGCACCGCTCCCGGATATCGCGCTCGCGCTCTCATCCGGGCTACGGCACTGACAACCAAATTCAAGGTGAGGAGAACAACAACATGGCAGACCGCCTCAAGGGAAAGCGCGCCGTCGTCACGGCGGCTGCGGCAGGCATCGGGCGCGCATGCGCCATCGCCTTCGCGCGTGAAGGCGCGACCGTCATCGCCACCGACATCAACGAAAGCGGCATCGCGAGCCTGACCAAGGAAGGCATCGCCGAGGTCGCAAAGCTCGACGTCCGCAACACTGCCGAAGTCAACGCCTTTGCCAAGCGCGTCGGCAAGATCGACATCCTGCTCAACGCCGCCGGCTTCGTGCATCACGGCACCATCCTGGAGTGCTCGGAAGAGGATTTCGATTTCTCGTTCGACCTCAACGTCAAGTCGATGCACCGGACCATCAAGGCGTTCCTGCCCGACATGATTGCGGGCGGCGGCGGCAGCATCGTCAACATCTCGTCCTGCGCGGCGCTGCGGCCGCCGGCGAACCGCTATGTCTACAGCGCGTCGAAGGCGGCGGTGTCGCTGCTGTCGCGCGCAGTCGCGCTCGACTTCATCACCAAGGGCATCCGCTGCAACTCGATCTGTCCCGGCACCGTCGAGACCCCTTCGATGCTCGACCGCGCCGCCGCGCAAGGGCCGCAGGGCAAGGAGATGTTCATCTCCCGCCAGAAGATGGGCCGCCTCGGCACCGCCGAGGAGATCGCATCCATGGCGGTCTATCTCGGCAGCGACGAGAGCGCATTCACCACCGGCGTCGACCTCGTGGTCGACGGCGGCTACATGCTCTGACGCTCAGGGGCCGCCAGCATGAACAAGATTGATCTCAACGGGCGCGTTGCCGTCGTCACCGGCGGCGCGCAGGGCTTTGGCCGCGCCATCACCGAACGCTTCGTCGCCTCGGGTGCGATGGTCGCGATCTGGGACTTTGACTCGGCGCTGGCCGAGAAGACCGCAAAGGAGATCGGCGACAGCGCCCGCGTGCTCAAGGTCGACGTCACCGACACCGCGGCCGTCGAGCAGGCTCGCGATGCCACGCTGGCCGCCTTCGGCAAGATCGATATCCTCGTCAACAATGCCGGCATTGCCGGCGTCAACAAGCCGGTCTGGGAGACCGACCTCAAGGAATGGCGCAAGGTGCTGCGCATCAACCTCGACGGCCCCTTCATCTGCTGCAAGGCGATCGTGCCTGTCATGCTCAAGCAGAAATACGGGCGGATCGTGAACATCGCCTCGATTGCCGGCAAGGAAGGCAATCCGAACGCGTCGCATTACTCGGCGTCCAAGGCCGGCCTGATCGCGCTGACGAAATCGCTCGGCAAGGAACTGGCGGCACACGACATCCTCGTCAACGCGGTGACGCCGGCAGCAGCCAAGACCGCGATCTTCGACCAGATGACGCAGCAGCACATCGACTTCATGCTGTCGAAGATCCCGAAGGGGCGCTTCGTGCTGGTGGAGGAGCTCGCCGCGATGGTGGCCTGGCTCGCATCGGAGGACTGCGCATTCTCGACCGGCGCGGTGTTCGACATTTCGGGCGGGCGCGCAACCTATTGAGGACATCATGATCCGGGAAGGCGGCTGCCTGTGCGGCGCGGTGCGGTTCAAGGCGGAGGGCGATCCGCTCAACGTCCGCATCTGCCACTGCCGCATCTGCCAGAAGGCGATGGGCTCGCCCTTCTTCGCCCGCGCGCAATTCGACCAGCGCGCACTGACGGTCGAGGGCGACACCGCCCGCTATGCCTCCTCCGAGAACATCGACCGCGTGTTCTGCAAACGCTGCGGCACGCGCCTGTTCGCCTGGCGTCGCAACGGCACGCTGGCGGGCGTGGCGCTTGCGACCTTCGACGACCGCAACGCCTTTGCACCGACCGAGCACATCTGGGTGTCGGAAAAGCTCGCCTGGCTGAAGCTCGACGACGGCTTGATCCAGTATCAGACGACGATCCCCGCATGAGTTGCGAGATGGCACGGCGGCGTGCTCCCTATGTTGGACTGAAGCGTTGCTGCACCGCCGGGTTGGCTGGGTCCGCTGCAAGGCCGCGAGGCAAACCGGGACAGACGAACCGTGAACATCTCTTTCTATGATCTTTCCGTCTGGGCGCTGCCACTGGTGCTCGCCATCACCTTCCATGAGGCCGCGCACGCCTTCGTCGCGGACAGGCTCGGCGACAACACGGCTTCGCAGCTCGGCCGCGTCAGCTTCAACCCGCTCCGGCATATCGATCCGTTCGGCACCGTGATCCTGCCGGCGATGCTGCTGTTCGCACATTCACCGTTCTTGTTCGGCTATGCCAAGCCGGTGCCGGTGAACTTCCGCAAGCTGAACAACCCCAGGCTCGATATGGTCTGGGTGGCACTGGCCGGGCCCGTCACGAACATCCTGCTGGCGCTCGCCGCAGCCTTCGCCTTCCACGCCCTGCCGCTGGTGCCCGCAAGCGCGGCGAAATGGGTTGCCGACAATCTCAAGAATGCCCTCATCATCAACGCGGTGCTGGCGGTCTTCAACATGATGCCGATCCCGCCGCTCGACGGGGGCCGCGTCGCGGTCGGATTGTTGCCGCGGCAGCTCGCTTGGCCACTCGCCCGTCTCGAGCCGTTCGGTATGCTGATCCTGATCGGCCTCTTGATCCTGCTGCCGCTCGCGGGCTCGCAGTTCGGTCTAAATCTTGATGTTATTTCAGTAATACTGCGAACGTTGACCGGTCATGTGATTCAGGCTGTTCTCTTCCTGACCGGCAACGCGTAGTTGAACAGAACACCCGAACACGAGCCGAAGGGCCAGAGGCCGACTTGGTCAAAGCTGCCGATATGCTGATCGCGCGACGCGCCGACACCCGCGCCCGTGCGGATTTCGCCACCTGGAAGATGATGGCCAAGCTCAACGGCGCGTCGGCGCTGCCGCCTGAGGCCCAGGAGTTCCTTAGCAGCTACAAGAACCTGCTGACGCAGATGAGCGAGGACGAGGCCACCGAAGTCACCATCGGCGCGATCTACAAGGCCTACTATGTCGAGATGGGCGGAGCTGGAACGCCGCCCGACGTCCGCACCCGTCCGCCAGAAGCGACGGCGGACAATGTTACCGCCTTCCGGCGTCCGGCGCCGAAACCGAAGACGACCAGCTTTTTCGGGGCAAGCGCAGCCAGCGGAGCTCAGAAACGGCCCCTCCCGGTAGCGCTGATCTTTGTCTGCCTGGTCGTGGTCTATGTCGGCATCCGGCTCTACTGGCGCTGAGCCGTCTTTTTCTTCTTCGCGTCCGGAGGTGTGAAGATGATATCGACGGTACGCTCGAACCGGTCCTCGGTCAGCCCTGCAGGCGGCTGCGGGATCGGATCCGACTTGCGGACGATCGATAACGCCGCAGCATCGTAGGCGGCATCCCCCGACGACTCCACGACGTCCACCGACAGCACGTTACCCTTCCGGTTGATCGCGAAGCTCACCTTGACCTTCTGGTTATTGGGCACTTTGCCTTCCGGATTGACCTTGTGCAGCGTGAGATGCGCGCTGATCTTGCGGTTCCAATCGGCCGTCAGCTTCAGGATGTCCTTGCCGATACCGATGACCGGCGCCAGCGCTTTTTCGGCCTCGCGGGCATCCTCCTCCAGCGTCTGCCGCGCGGTCGCAACCGATTTCGGCGACGCTTCGGCGGCCGGAGTCTCGACCGCCTGAATCTTCGGATCGTCTTCTGCCGGCTTCTTCGCGTTGTTCTCGGTCACGACCCGGTCGGGATCCTCGACCTCCTGCGATTGATCCTTTGGAAGCTCGGTCTCCTTGGTCTCGGCCTTCTGCTCGGGGAGCGCCTGCTGCTCCTGCATGGCTTCGCTGTCAGGCCCCGGCGGCAGATCGGTTTCGGGCGCCTTGGGCGAGGCCATCTCCACGGCGAATTCTGCACCGTTGGCGCCAAGGCCGTCGCCGTCGTCGTCGGTGCGCAAATGAGCCAGCGCCAGCGCTGCACCACCCAGATGGAGCGCGAGCGCCGCCACTGCCGCCAGGATCCAGAGCCTCCGGGATGGTCTGAGTTCGTCCGACATGAACCGGCCTCTAAGGCTGAGCGGCGCCTGGCGCAGGCGCCCCCGGCGCGCCTTCCAGCGCGACCAGTTTCACCCGCGTATAGCCGCCTGAGCGCAGGAGCTCCATGACACCCATCAATTCGCCATACGGCACCGACTTGTCGGCGCGCAGGAAGACATACTTATCCTTGCTCATATCGGACAGGCCGTCGAGGGTCCCGATCAACTCGGCCCGGTGAACCGGGTTCTCTCCGATCGCGAGCGTCAGATCGGGCTTGATGCTGAGATAGGTCGGCTTGTCCGGCTTCTTCTGCGGCGTCGCGCTCGAGGTCGGCAGATCGATCGGCAGGTCGACCGTGGAAAGCGGCGCCGCGACCATGAAGATGATCAGCAGCACCAGGATGACGTCGATGAACGGCGTGACGTTGATGTCATGCGTTTCCGAGAAATCGTCGTCTTCGCCGTCGTTGTCTGCGAGCGAAACGCCCATGGTTCACTCCGCTGCGCGCGAATGCACGCTGCCGTGGCTGCGGTCGAGATCGCGCGAGAGCAGCCGCCCCGCCGCGCCCGACGCGCGGCTGACGAGTTCGAGATAGCCTTTCGTCACGCGCGAAAAGTGGTTGTAGATGATGACGGCGGGAATGGCGGCGACGAGGCCGATCGCGGTGGCGAGCAGCGCTTCTGCGATGCCGGGCGCGACGACCGCGAGGTTCGTGGTCTGCGACTTCGAAATACCGATGAAGCTGTTCATGATGCCCCAGACCGTGCCGAACAGGCCGACGAACGGCGAGGTCGAACCGATGGTGGCGAGTACGCCCATGCCGATGCGGATGCGTCGCTGTTCGGCCCGCACGATCTCGGAAAAGCTGGAGGCCGCGCGCTCCTTGATGCCGGCATCGCTGGACAGGCCGGCCGACATCCGCGCCTCACGCAGCGCTGCCGCCAGGAAGGACGGAAGGATGCCCTGCTTGGTGCCAAGAGCCATCTGCGCTTCGGCGAGCGAGCGCGCCTCCGCAATCTTCTTCAGTGCCGAACGAAGCCTGGTGGAGGCGACCGACAGTTCGATCGACTTGGCGATGAAGACGGTCCAGGTCATCACCGATGCGAAGGCGAGCCCGACCATCACCGCTTTCACGACGATGTCCGCCGACATGAACATCACCCACGGCGACAATTCCTTCATGGCCGGCGCGACGGCGGCCGCATCGGCTTTCGCACTCGCGGAATTGGTTGCCACCGGCGCCGCGCCTGCAACGGCAGGAGCGATCGAAGCCGAAGGGGCCGCAGGCGCAGTTGCCGACGGAACCGTGTCGGCCGCGGACGGCTGAGCTGTCGATTGGACCGGTGCCGCCGGCGGGCTTTGTGTCTGGGCAGAAACAGGAGACGCGAGCCAGGCGGCCGCCAGCATGGCGGCGGCGGCAAGGCGTGCTTGGAAGGTCATGGTCTTCATACTTCGGCCCAGTAGCGAATGAGATTGTGATAGATACCCGTCAATTTGACCGTTTCGGGATCGTCACGCCCGAGCCGTTCCACCAGCGACTGAATCGCGGTGTCGAGGTCGAAGATCATGCTCCGGGCTTGATCGTCCCGTATCATGCTCTGGAGCCAGAAGAAAGACGCAACCCGCATTCCCCGGGTCACCGGGGTGACGAGGTGGAGGCTGGTCGAGGGATAGAGCACGCAGTCGCCAGCTGGCAACTTTACCTCGTGTGAACCGTAAGTGTCCTCGATCACGAGTTCGCCACCGTCATAATCTTCCGGCTCGGCGAGGAACAGCGTGACCGAAAGGTCCGTGCGGATGCGAAGGCCGGTCAGGCGGTCGCCGCGGATCGCATTGTCGACGTGCAGGCCGAAATGGTGGCCGCTGCTCGCCGCATAGCGGTTGAACAGCGGCGGGAAGATCTGCAGCGGAATCGCCGCCGCGATGAAACGCGGGTTCGATGTCAGCGCCGAGATGATGCGGTTGCCGAGCTTGCGCGCGATCTCGCTGTCCGGCGGCAATTGCTCGTTGCGTTTGACCATGGCCGACTGCGCACCGGCGGTGGAGCGACCGTCCTCCCATTCGCTGGCGTCCATGATGCGGCGGAAATCCGCCACATCATCCTTGCTGAGAACGCCAGGCAAACACGTCAACATGATCAGAACTTCGCTGTCGTCACGACGTAGAACGCCCGTCCCGGCGCCACCGCCACGAAAGGCACTGCGCTGCGATAGAGCGTATCGTAGTACAGCTTGTTGGTAAGGTTCTGGGCGTAGAGCTTCATGGTCCAGTTCTGATCGATCTTCTTCTCGACGAACGCATCGAACCGCCAGTAGCTCGGCAATTCGTTGCCGGTGTTGGCCGCGAACGTGCCGCCATAGACCTTGGAACGGTACACCGCCTGGCCGCCAAGCTCCCAACCGTCATCGAACTTGTACTTCGTGAGCATGCTGAACGACTGGTGGGCAACATTGGCAAGCTGCAGCCCGAGATTCGAGGCGACGCCACTCTGCGTAACCTTCGATTGCATCAGCACCAAGCCGCCGAAGATGCTCCAGCGGTCGGTGATCTTGCCCTCCGCCTCGATGTCGATGCCCTGGATTCTGTAGGCTGCGCCGGAGGTGAGCAAGCCATTGACGGTCTCGCGTGCGTTGTCCTTCGTCGTCTGGAACAGCGCGGCGCTGACCAGCAGGTGCCGATCGGCCAGCTCCCATTTGGTGCCGAGTTCAGCAGCCTTGTTGCGCTCAGGCCCGAGTAGAATGGTCGAGTTGGCGGGAACGCCGCCGTAGTCGGTGCCCGTTGCGTCCAGCTCCGAACCAAACGGATTGGCCGAGGTGGCGTAGGCTGCATAGATGCTGCCGATCGACATCGGCTTGTAGACCACGCCGACGTTGTAATTGACGAGATCGGCGGTTTGCTTGAGGTAGGCCGAGTTTGTGGACGAACTCTGGCTATAGCCGTCGTAGCGGACGCCGCCGTTCACGATGACCGTGTCCTGCCAGTTTGCGGTGTCCATGACATAGACGCTGCTGGTGTTGACGCCATAACGCGTCGGGTTTCCAACCAGCGAGGGCGTGTTGCTGAAGGGAATGTTGGTGTACTGCGGGGAGTACAGATTGACTCCCGTCGAGCCGCCGCCGAACAGTTCCGAAGAAAGGCCGGTGTAGCGGTCGATCGAGATATTCTCGTTCGAATATTCGACCCCGAGCACGGCGGTGTGCTTGACGCCGCCGGTGTCGAGCTTGAACGTGGCCTCGTTCTGGTTGGCCCACACGTCAACATTCTGGTAGCGGCTCTGCGCGCTCGCCGTCGTGGTCCAGAGCAGCGGATTGGGACTGGTCGTGTTCGGGTTCTGCGGCAGCGTGCCGATGTAGTTGAGCAGCGAGTGCTCGCCCCGCACCTTGCTGGTCAGGGTAATGGCCTCGTTGACCTTGTACTCGATCGTGCCGGTACCGAAATCCTGCCGCGCGGTCTGGAAGTCGCGGTTGAGGAAGCCGTACCAATTTCCACGCGGAATGCCCGCCGAGGTCACCGGCACGTTGCCCTGCTTGTAATAGGGCACGCCGAAATCAGGATAGCCGCTGAGATCGGTATGGACGTAGTTCGTCGTGATCTTGATGTCGTTGGTCGGGGTATACTTGGTCGAGATGAAGCTGCCCCAGCGATTGTCCGTGACGTAGTTGCGTCCGGCGACGTTGGCGTCCTGGAACAGACCACCGGTGCGCACCGAGAAGGTCGGGTCGATGACCTGGTTGACGTCGAGCGTGACGCGCTTGGTCATGTCGGTACCGAACTCGGTGCCGATGCGCTTGAAGTTGACGTCGCCCGCCTGCTTGGTGACGATGTTGATGGCGCCGCCGGCGGTGCCGCGGCCGGCATAGGAGGATGCAGGGCCACGCAGAATCTCGATCTGCTCGGTGAAGAAGTTCTCGCGGATGGAAACGGCGGGATCGCGGATGCCGTCGATGAAGACGTCGTTGCGTGCGTCGAAGCCGCGGATGAAGAAGCGGTCGCCGAACGCGTTGCCGCCCTCGCCCGAGCCGAGCGTCACGCCCGCGGTCGAACGTCCGATCTCCTTCAGCGTCGTGGCGTTCTTGTCCTCGAGCACTTCCTTGCTGAGCACCGTGATGGTCTTCGGCGTGTTCAGCATCTTCTCGGGAAACTTGCCCGAGGCCTGGACATGATCGACCTTGTAGGGCGCCGCCGGATCGGCATAGGGATTGCCATCGGGCGCGCCGGATGGCGTCGTGGGAGCCGACTGCTGCGCCGTCTGCTGGCGCTGCGCGGCGCGGCGGAGTGCGTTGCGGGCACGCACCTGCTCGGGCGAAGGCTTCGAGGTCGTCGGGCGCGGACGCTCGACGGGGGCATCGACCGTCACCGGCGGCAGGCTCGACTGCTGCGCTTGCGCGCCGCCCGACACCGACGCCACCGCGATCAAGCTCGCAACCGCCGAAACCTTCTTGCCGGAAACGCCCGCGAACCTCTCATCCACCGGATCGAATGCTGCGACCGAACGCAACGACTTCGGTGCGACCACCTGCCCCATTACCAAACGCCCCATATTCCTGTTCGCTCGTTCACTTCGACGAACGATGGCTTTTGGTATCGGCCACAAAATAGCGGGTCAATGCGAGCCGTTCGCGAGAACCCTTAAATCAATCCAGATCAAAGCGATTCTAAACTGCAGTTTGAAATCGTTCTAAACGCGATTGGATTCGTTCTAAGGATAACGCAGATAGACCCGCTCACTCTCAGTCGCTGCTCGGCGGCTTCATCAGCGAGAACAATTCGTCGACCGTCTTCTGCGCGACGGCGCGCACGCGTTCGGTGCTGTCCATGCCGGCGATGTTGACGCCGTTCACGACAGCTTTGATCTCGTCGCGAAAGTCGGTGAGGAAGTGCAAGGGATCGCGCTGCTCGTTGGCGACACGCGCGATCAATCCCGTGATCAGAATCTGACACGCGATCAGCTTGCCGTTCAGCTCGTCCATCCTGTTGCCCCCTATGGCTGCCGATATGGACGATGCTGAAATGCCTGACAACCGAAACGGCCGCCACGCGACTTAGAACCGTTCTTGCAACCGATCCGAACTACGGTTCGGTCGAACACTATTGGCCTGAGCACTCCGCTGCAGGTGGTGCGCAAGAGCGCCGGGGGATCGGTCACGCCGGGAAGATGCAATGCATCGCCGCGCCAGACCACTGCCGAGGGGACGCAAAGCTTTCCAATTGTTTAGGATTCTCAACTGATAGTGCTGTTTACACCAGAACTTGGCGTGTAATATACGTCACGATGGAACTCTATGACTGCCCCATTCTTCATAGCTGAGGGCATGCGAGCCGACACGAGACCATATGAAAAAGTCCCGGCCGATCCTCTGGCTTCTGATCATCGCGGCCGTGGCCTCCGCGGGCTATTATGGTTGGGAGAAATTCGGCTCGGCCGGAACGATCCAGACAGCACAGAAGGCGCCGCCTCGCCCACCCGCCGTTCCCGTCAGCGTTGCCCCGGTCCAGAAAACCGACTTTCCGGTCTACCTGACTGGTCTCGGCACGGTTCAGGGCTTCAACACCGTCCAGGTCCGTAGCCGGGTCGACGGCCAGATCATCAGGCTCGAATTCAAAGAGGGCCAGATCGTCCAGCAGGGCGACCTTCTGGTCTCAATCGATCCACGGCCCTATCAAGCCGCGCTTGACCAAGCCAAGGCCAAGAAGGCGCAGGACGAGGCAAACCTAGCCAACGCCAATCTAGAGCTCCAGCGCGCCGTGAAGCTCGGCGAATTCGCAACGACACAGCGGGTCGATACCCAGCGCTCCACCGTCGCCCAGCTCACCGCCCAGATCGCCGCCGACGAAGCCGCGATCGCCAACGCCCAAACCCAGCTCGACTACACCCAGATCAAGGCACCGATCACCGGTGTTGCAGGGCTCCGCCAGGTCGACATCGGTAACATCGTCAACGCATCGACGCAGACCGGCATCGTCACGATATCGCAGGTCGAACCGATCACCGTGATCTTTACGGCACCGGAAGACCAGCTTCCCTACATCAGCGAGGGTCAGAAGGCCGGCGCCCTGAAGGTGATCGCCTTCACCACCGACGGCAAGAAAACGCTGGCCGAGGGCAAGCTCGCGGTCATCAACAACCAGGTCGACACCACCAGCGGAACGATCCGGCTCAAAGCGGTGTTCGACAACAAGGACCACGCGCTGTGGCCGGGCCAATCCGTCTCGACGCGTCTCCTGGTGCGGACGCTGAAGGATGCGACCGTGGTCCCGGATGACGCGGTCCAGCATTCGACTAACGGCCTCTACGCCTATACGGTCAATCAGGACAACAAGGCCGAGCTGCACAAGGTCAAGGTCCGTTATGCCATCGACGGACGTTCGGTCATTGAGGAAGGGCTGAGCCCCGGCCAGCAGGTCATCGTCGGCGGTCAGTTCAAGGTGCAACCCGGAAGCCTCGTCTCGACGGCGGTAGCAAGCTCGGATCCAGCCCAGAACAAGGTGCGACAGGAATGATCGGAGGCGGGATTTCGGCACCTTTTATCCGTTATCCCATCGGCACCTCGCTGCTGATGGCCGGCATTCTCTTCGTCGGCCTCGTGGCCTATCCCCTTCTGCCTGTCGCGCCGCTGCCGCAGGTGGATTTCCCGACCATCCAGATCACCGCCAACCTGCCGGGCGGCAGCCCCGAGACGATGGCCTCGTCAGTGGCGCAGCCGCTCGAGCGGCAGTTCGCCCAAATTCCGGGCATCGCGCAGATGACCTCGACGAGTTATCTGGGCACGGCATCGATCACCATCCAGTTCGACCTCAACCGCAACATCGACGGCGCAGCCAACGACGTGCAGGGGGCGATCAACGCTGCCAGCGGCCAGTTGCCGAAGAACCTGCCCTCGCCGCCGACCTACCGCAAGGTCAATCCGGCCGATGCGCCGATCCTGTTGCTGTCGGCGACGTCAGAGACGCTGCCGCTGACCAGCGTCAGCGACGCGGTCGATGCCCAGCTCGCGCAGCAGATCAGCCAGCTTTCGGGCGTCGCGCAGGTCTTCATCGGCGGGCAGCAGAAACCTTCCATCCGCATTCAGGTCGATCCCGGCAAGCTTGTGGCAAAGGGCCTGTCGCTGGAAGACGTGCGCAGTGCGATCGCGATCACCACGGTCGACAGCCCCAAGGGCAACATCGACGGCGACAAGCGCGCCTATACGATCTACGCCAACGACCAGCTCACGCAGTCGAAGGACTGGAACGACGTCATCATCGCCTATCGCAACGGCGGTCCGTTGCGAATCCGCGACATCGGCCAGGCGGTCAGCGCCGCCGAAGACGCCAAGCAGGCGGCCTGGGCAAACGGCAAGCGCGGCGTGTTCCTGGTGATATTCAAGCAGCCCGGTGCCAACGTCATCGAGACGGTCGACCGCATCAAGGCGACCCTGCCCCGCCTCGTGGCCGCAATTCCGCCCGCCATCAAGATCGAGCTGATCAGCGACCGCACGACGACCATCCGTGCCGCGGTCGAAGACGTCCAGTTCACGCTGCTGCTGACCATCGCCCTCGTGGTCATGGTCATTTTCATCTTCCTGCGCAATTTCTGGGCAACCGTCATTCCCACGGTGACGGTGCCATTGGCATTGTTGGGCGCCTGCGCCTTGATGTGGGTGGTCGGCTATTCGCTCGACAATTTGTCGCTGATGGCGCTCACCATTGCGGTCGGATTCGTGGTCGACGACGCCATCGTGATGCTCGAGAACATCACCCGCTACATCGAGGAAGGCGACTCGCCGATGGAGGCCGCCTTCAAGGGCTCCAAGGAAATCGGCTTCACCATTGTGTCGATCAGCATCTCGCTGGTCGCGGTGCTGATCCCCCTGTTGCTGATGGGCGGCATCATCGGGCGCCTGTTCCGCGAGTTCGCGGTGGTGCTCGCGATGACCATCTTCGTCTCGATGTTCGTGTCGCTGACGCTGACGCCAATGATGGCTTCGCGCTTTCTGCGCGCGCATGGCGAGGTGACCCACGGCCGGTTCTACCAATGGAGCGAGCGCGCCTTCGACGGATTGCTGCGCGGCTACGAATATGTGCTCGACCACGCCCTGGCCTGGCGCCGCACCACGCTGGCGATCTTCTTCGTCACGCTCGGATTGTCGATCTACCTGTTCGTCCTGATCCCGAAGGGCTTCTTCCCGCAACAGGACGTCGGCCTCATCACGGCGACATCCGAAGCCTCCCAGGACATTTCGTTCAAGGAAATGGTCAGACGTCAGGAGCAGCTCGGCAAGATCATCCTGGCAGATCCCGACGTCGCCAGCGTCGCCATGTCGATCGGCGGAAGCGGCCGCGCCGGCAACAACGGCAACCTGTTCATCACGCTGAAGCCGCGCGAAATGCGCGAGGCCTCGGCGCAGCAGATCATCGCGCGGCTGCGTCCGCAGTTCGACAAGGTCGAGGGCGCCCGCCTTTACATGCAGGCCGCCCAGGACGTCCGGCTTGGCGGCCGGCCGACGCGTACGCAGTTCGAGTTCACGCTCCAGGACGCCAATCTGGACGAGCTCAACGAATGGGCGCCGAAAATCCTGGCCAAGATGCAGACGCTGCCGGAGCTGCGCGACGTCGCGACCGACCAGCAGACGCAGGGCACCACGGTGCAGCTCAAGATCAACCGCGACACCGCCGCCCGTTACGGCATCCAGCCGCAGCTGATCGACGACACGCTCTATGATGCATTCGGACAGCGGCAGGTTACGCAGTATTTCACCCAGCTCAACACCTACAAGGTGATCCTCGAAGTACTGCCCGAGATGCAGGGCAATCTCGACACCTTGAACAAGCTCTATTTGAAATCGCCGCTAACCGGCGAACAGGTGCCGCTCTCGACCTTTGCGACCTGGAGCACCGATCCGGTCCGCCCGCTCTCGATCAGCCATCAGGGCCAGTTCCCGTCGATCACGATCAGCTTCAACCTCGCTCAAGGCGTGGCGCTCGGTCAGGCGACTGAGGCCGTGCAGCGGGCGATGGCCGAGCTTGGCACGCCGCCGACACTCAATTCCAGCTTCCAGGGCACCGCGCAGGCGTTCCAGCAATCGCTCGGCACCGTGCCACTGTTGATCCTCGCCGCCCTCGTCGTGGTTTATCTGATCCTCGGCATCCTCTACGAGAGCTACATCCATCCGATCACAATTCTTTCCACCCTGCCCTCGGCCGGCGTCGGCGCGCTCGCGATCCTGATGGCCGCCGGCTTCGATTTCAGCCTGATCGCGCTGATCGGCATCATCCTGCTGATCGGCATCGTGAAGAAGAACGGCATCATGATGGTGGACTTTGCGATCGCCGCGGAACGCGACGAGCACAAGACGCCGGAGGAATCGATCCGCCAGGCCGCGTTGCTGCGCTTCCGTCCGATCATGATGACGACGATGGCCGCGCTCCTGGGCGGCGTGCCGCTGATGCTCGGTCACGGGACCGGCGCCGAGATCCGTCAGCCGCTCGGCTACGCCATGGTCGGCGGCCTGATCGTCAGCCAGGCGCTGACCCTGTTCACCACGCCGGTGGTCTATCTCTATCTCGACGAGCTCAACAACTGGTTCTCCACCTGGGGCCGGTCGGCTGACGGCGAAAGCGACGAGGCGCCCGCGCACGGGAACGTCAAGGAAGCCGCCGAGTAACCTTGCGCCGTGCCTCCCGCAACGCTACAGCGGGACCTCGGTACACGCCAATGCAGTTTCGTCATGCTCATGCAATCCAGACTTGTCGCCCTCACCGCCGCTGCCCTTTTGTCGACCGGCGCTGCGTATGCCCAGCAGGGCGCCAAGAAGAACGCCGCTGCTCCTGCCCCGGCCGCACAGCCGGCGCCCGCTCCGACGCAAGCGCAGGCGGACGGCACTCCTCCGGGGCAACCCGGCTGGATCGTGCGCTGCACCAGCCCGAGCCGCAATGCGCCGCTCGAATGCGCGATGGAGCAGAACGCAGTTCTGACCAAGACCGGTCAAACCGTCGTCCTCATCAACATCCGTATCGCGCCCGACACACGTACGCCGATCGCGCTGCTTCAGTTGCCACTCGGCATCAATCTGCCCCTCGGCGCCAAGCTCCAGGTCGACGACGGCAAGACGGTCGATCTCCAGATCCAGACCTGTGAGAACCGTGGCTGCTACACCTCGACACCGGTCGCACCGGATCTGCTCGCCGCCCTGCGATCAGGCAAGCAGTTGAAGGTCTCCTTCCAGAACATGGCCAAGGAGACGATAGCGATCCCGATGCCGCTGAACGATTTCGCGGCGGCCTACGACAAAATCAAATAGCGGGCTTCTTCCGTTATTGCCGTGCCATCTGCGCGTTGCCGACGGCATCGCCATCGAGCTTCTGGTCGTCGTGCATGGTGACCGTAACACGCAGCAGACGTCCCTCGTACTCGAACGGCGCCTCGTAATGCGACACCGGGCTGCCACGATCGCGCCCGATGTCGAGCCCGGACCACGAGATCAAGGTGTGGAATCCGAGCTGGGTCTGGAGCGAACCCGCCGGCTCGCCGTCGATCAGCAGCGTGTATTCCGAGACACCCGTGCGCGCGCCCTTCGCCGGCGGCTCCTTGCGCACGAGCCGTTCGACGTGAACGCCGAGACGCCGCGCGCCCGGCAGCACCTTGCGGTCCGACCGCACGATCTGGTGGCTGCCGCCGATATTGAGATCGTGCACGAGGTGGCCGTCCTTGACGTAAAGGCTGTAGCCCGACGTCGCATCGCCGTGTGAGATCAGCACGCCGTCTGCGCCTGCCTCGCCCAGTTCGACATGCGCCTCGATCGTGTAGCTGCGGCTGCGTACATCGGGCGCCACGTCCGTCGGCACATGCCCCATTCCGGCGTGGAAGACGAAACGCCGGCGCGCGCCGTGAAAGCGCGCGGCATTCTCCGCAAAGCGCGGCCCGAAGCGGTCGTCGAGCGGCAGCACCTTGTGCTTCTCGGCTTCTTCCCACCATGCGGCGATCATCCGGGCAAGGCGCTCCGGCTCCTCGGCCGCGAGGTCGTTGGTCTCGGAGAAATCCTCGTCGAGACGAAACAGCTCCCATTTGTCGTTCTCGAACGGCGTGCCCGACGGATGAAAGGCGACGGCCTTCCATCCGCCGTGCCAAAGCCCGCGATGGCCGAACATCTCGAAATATTGCGGTGAGCTCTTCGAGGGTGCAGATGCTTCCGCGATCGAACGCGCAAAGCTCTCGCCTTCCAGCGGCATTTGCTGGCAGCCCGCGATGGTCGCTGGAGCCTCGATGCCGATCAGCTCCAGCAGCGTCGGCGTAAGATCGCAGGCATGGACGAACTGGTGCCGCAACTCGCCTCGGCCAACGATCTTCTTCGGCCAGTTGATCACGAAGGGATCGCGGATACCGCCGCCATGGGTGTTCTGCTTGTAGCGGCGCAGCGGCGTGTTCGAGGCCATCGCCCAGCCATGCGGGAAATTGCTGTGCGTATCGGGCCCGCCGATGTCGTCGATGCGGCTGAGCTTTTCAGCGATCGGCTCCGGCTTGAAGTTGAACGGTCCCATTGCGTTGACGAAGCCGAGCGGCCCGCCCTCCTGGCTGGCGCCGTTGTCGGACATCACGATGATCATGGTGTTGTCGCGGATACCGGCCGTCTCCAGGAACGAGACGAGGCGGGCGAGATGCCGATCGGAATGATCGAGCATGCCTGCGAAGGCAGCTTGCAGCCGCGTGAAGACCCTCCGCTCGTCGGCCGAATGCTCCTCCCAGGCCTTGACGCCGTCATTGCGCGCCGGCATCCGCGTTGCCTCCGGCACCAACCCCATGGCTTTCTGGCGCGCCAGCCGCTGTTCGCGCTCGGCGTCCCAGCCGTGCGCGAAGGCGGCGTCGTAGCTGCGGATGATATCCATCGGCGCCTGATGTGGCGCATGGCAGGCGCCGAGTGCGACCCAGGTCAGCCAGGGAACATCAGGGCGATCTGCGACGTGATCACCGATGAAGCGGATGGACTGGTCGATCAGATCTTCGGTCAGATGATAGCCCTCGGCATAGGTGCCCGGCGGATCGATATGCGTGTTGTCGGAGACGAGCTCCGGCGCATACTGGTCGGTCTCGGCATCGAGGAAGCCGTAGAAACGATCGAAGCCGCGCCCGAGCGGCCAGCCGTCGAACGGACCGGTGGCGCCGCTCTCGGTCAGCGGCGTGACATGCCATTTGCCAACCATATAGTTGCGGTAGCCGTGCACGCGCAGCATCTCGGCGAGCGTCCCCGCCTCGCGCGCGATCTTGCCGCGATAGCCGGGATAACCGGAATCGAAATTGGCAAGACAGCCGACGCCGACCGAATGGTGGTTGCGCCCGGTGAGCAGCGCCGCGCGCGTCGTCGAGCACATCGCCGTCGTGTGGAAGCCGCTGTAGCGCAGGCCTTCCGCGGCGAGCCTGTCGATGGTCGGCGTCCTGATCGCCGAGCCGTAGCAACCGAAATCCGAGAAGCCGACATCGTCGAACAGCACGACCAGGATGTTCGGCGCGCCTTCGGGCGGCCTCGCCGCCTCCGGCCACCAGGGTTTTGACTCCGCAACCGTCTTGCCGACGGTGCCGCCAAACGGCGTGCCGCTACCTGCGCTCATCTGCTCCTCCCTGGTCGGCCGACGAAGGACCGCGTTGACCCAGGCTCCGTCCCCGTCTAAATTATAATCCGAATTATGATTATTATTCTAGGCGGATGCAAGCACTGATGAGACCACGCTCAGAGCCCGAGCTTCGCGACTTCGACCTGCCCGGCGTCGCCCCGTCGCGCCAGAAGCGCAGCCGCGAGACGACGTTGGCGCTGCTGCGCGCCGGCGCCGACATGCTGCGGACGCGCAGTCTTGCCGAGCTCTCGATCGAGACGCTCTGCACCGAGGTCGGCGCCACCGTGGGCGCCTTCTACAGCCGGTTCGAGAGCAAGGAGGCCTATTTCAACGCCCTGATGGCCCTGGCCGCACGCGACGGCGAGCAGCGACTGGGCGAGATCAGGAGCCCCTCACCGGATTCAAGCCTCGACCAGCTCTGCCAGATCATCGTCAGCGGCATCGTGGCCTGGATGCGCAGCCACGAGGGCGTGCTGCGCGCCGCGCTCCAGCATGACGACACCCGCCCGGACAAATGGACGCCGTTCAAGGCGCTCGCCCAAGCGACCACGATGCGCGCCGCCCCTCTCCTTCTGCCGGCCATGGGCAGGGGCCGCAAAGCGGCAAAAACCCGCGCCATCGCCTTCGGCTTCCAGGTCGTGCTGGGCACGCTGGTGAACGCGATTCTCAACGATCCCGGGCCGCTCTCGCTGTCGTCGAAAGAGATGGAGACGCGGCTCGCAGGCTGCCTGTCGCTGCTGCTCCGGGCGGAGATCGGTCGACCTGCCGCGAGATAGGCCTCCCGCCCACCGTCAGCCAACGATGTCGTTCGCCCGGAGCAGCGTCGTGAAGCCACCATAGATCATGCGCTTGCCGTCGAATGGCATGCCCTCGAGCTTCAGCCGCGGGTCCGCCATCACCTTCTTGTTGACGGCATCGCGACTCTCCCGGTCTCGGTAGACGATCCAGGCGAACACCACGACCTCATCCTCTTTCGCCATCACCGCGCGCGGAAACGAGGTGAGCTCTCCATAGGGAACGTCGTCACCGATGCATTCCACATAATCGAGGGCGCCGTGCTCCATCCAAATCGCGCAGGCGGTCGTCGCCAGCGCCTTGTAGGACTCGATGTTGTCCTTGGGCACGGCGAGAACGAAACCATCGACATAGGGCATTACGGATCTCCTTGGGTTGTCTGGCCCAAGGACGATAGAGCGCGCGGCGATCCGACTTGGAAATGCAATGTTGGATGAGACAAACCGTCGCGAGCGGCGAAGCGGTAACGAACCATGTCATCCGGTCCGGCGCTGAACCAGACTTTGGGAATGATACCCGGAACTGGCTGGGGAACCTGGATTCGAACCAAGACAAACAGAGTCAGAGTCTGTTGTGCTACCGTTACACCATTCCCCACCGAAGTCGCTGAAATCGCTTAGCTTTCTTCGGAAGTTTTGCAAGGTTGGCTAAAAGTTTTGCAAATCAGCGCCTCGCAGGCCGGTCATATAGCCGCGTCGCCGTTCGCGGTCCAGTCCTTATGTGCACAAGCCGCCGGGTTGTTGGCGCTGCGTCCTAGGCCTATTCCTGCAACATCAGGAGGAGACATGGTTTTGCTCGGATTCGGCGCGCTCGGCTCGGGACCTCTCGGCGGCTTTCCTCTAGAAGATATCCGCGTTGGTTCGAAGGTCATTTCCCTCGTCATGCAAGGGATCATCGTCCCCGACGGCCAAAAGGTCAGCGAGGGTGTCCTGCTCAAGTCGACATCGGCGGTCTGGTCGGAGATCGCGCGCGTGCTGGCAAACGATTGGTCGCAGGCGTGGCACCTCACACCGGAGCAGTGGGAAGAAATGGTCGCTGGCGCATACGAGAAGGCCGGCTACCGAACCATCCTCACGCCGCGGAGCGGTGATTTCGGCCGCGACGTCATAGCCAGCCGCGAGGGTGTCGGAGCGATCAAAGTCCTGGGCTCCGTCAAGCGCTATGCTCCCGACCATCTCGTCGATGCTGAAGCCTGCCGGTCGCTGCTTGGCGTCCTCGGCATGGATCGCAGCGCCTCTAAAGGGATCATTTCAACAACGTCCGACTTTGCCCCTAAAATCGAAGCCGATCCATTCATCGCTCCCGCGCTGCCATATCGCCTTGAGCTGATGAACGGCGAGAAGCTTCAAAGCTGGCTAAAGGCCCTTGCAGAAGAGGAGCGCTGACTACCCTCAGCTGACGCCACGCGGAGCGGTGCGAATCCCGCTAGGGAGCGCCAGCCGCCAATTTCTCCCCATGAAACTACTGAACAATTTGCCTCTCAGTGACCCACTTTTTGGAACGGCCGTTCCGGTGGGTCACAATTTGTTCTGAGTTGACCCGAGACCGTTTACAAACGAGCTCCGACCGATGGGCGTCCCTTCCCGGCTTTTTCCTTGTAAACCGCTGAGCGGTCTGCGTTTCGGGCCAGAAATCACTGCCCTTAACGGCTCTGTCTGGCGCGAACAAAAGTGGCCGGTGAGTTTCGGAATTCTTAGGGGGACTTTGATCGAGGGGTACGGAGAGCGCAGTAATCGCAGCCTCACGATCTTCGCCGCCGGTGCGGTAGCCGATGCGGAAAGAGAGGAAGAGTGCTGCGCCGCATGCGGCCGCCAGCACCATGCGGCCCAATTCGCCGACGAGCACCAAACCAAAGACCGTGAGAATGAGAAGGATGGTTCGCATTATGGCGCGAATCGAATCACGGCCGAGTCACCGAAGCAAGCAGCATTTCATGTGCGAAGGCAGGAGGGCTCGTTCAATCGTGCTCCCACAGCTTCGATAATTGGGGATTATCGGTAGAAACCAACGGGATGATCGGATGCTGGAAATGTGCTTCTGATGACCTCTTGCGGTGGTGTTCTTCGCGAAGGATCAGACGATCCCTTTGTGCTTGGGTAGGCCTAGCCGGAACATGAAATCGATGAGCCGAAAACTGGTCTGCCTTTCTGTCGTCTCAATGCTCGTCCTCTCGCCAGCCATAGCCGCCCTCGCTCCCGTGTCGGGTCGGAGGTTCGCGGACCAGACCGCAAGCGATCAAGATTCGTGGCAACGGGTCGACCTTCGGCCCGCGCGGCGTGCCCTCCAAAGGGCGCCGCAGATTAAGGTCGCAATAGAGACAAAGGGCCCCAGCATGCAAGGGCTCATCCGCATTCCCGGAGGGCTGGCCTCCAACTTCAATACCGGCCGAGGTCTGACTGTGGTGGACCTTATAAACTCGGGCGACGAGACGCGAGGCTATGCCGAGATCGTCGCGATTGAGATCGCCTTCACGCAAGCGACCCGAGGGCAGGTTTTCCGGATATCTGCCGCCGAGGACTGAAATTAGGTGTTTTGGGGCTTCATCTTAAGCCGCTCGCCGCACCTGCCGCCTGTGGCACCCACTATGCTCAGGATGCCGTCCCCAGCCCGATTGTCTCCGGTATCAAGATGCTGAATGACACCCGTCGGCGATGCGATGACGTTAATCCGGCGAGCATAGGTTTTCGCCGTACCTGAGGCGCAAGCAGCGTACTCAGGCGAGCTGAGCCGCAACTTTCGCCATCATGGCCCGCAGCACATCATTCATTGTGGGGCAGCGATAGACCGTAAAACGAGACCGGGACGTCGCGGTGAGGCCGATCACGTGCTTGGCCATTTCGCTCAAGGGCAGGAGGAAGTAGTCAATGACTTCCCTATTTGTATCCTTGTCCAGCCGCAGCGCAAGAATGAGTTCGGCCGGCTCGAACTTGCGGCGATGGACCAACCAACAGGGCGCGTGGCATCTCCCGACGTAGTAACGCGCCATACGCACCGAGATGACGAGCTTGCCGGCAACCGTCATCACCGCAGCTTGCGCATCGAAGACTGCAGTAACGCCGCACGCCCTGATTTGAGTGACCAGAGTATCCACCTGTCTCGATAGCTCGGCCTCAGACTGCTTCCGCGCGTCGGCGTAATCGTAGCTCCGCTCGGGATCAACGTAGCCGACACGGCGAAAGGCCTCCCTCAGGCTGCCGAATCGGTACGCGTATAACGCGGCACTCGGCATATTCTCCGTAGCGGCCAGAATCGAGGCACTCAGCTTCCCATGTACCGCAAGCGCATCTCGCAGCTTCTTCAGGAGCAGCTCGTTCGACCATCTGCCCTGCTTCTCCTTCAACATTTTCTGGGCTTTGAGGAAGATGCTCTCGTCAACGACCGGCTCGAAAAGACCTGTGGTTCTAATCCATAGCTCTGGCGGATTCGGTTTCCTCGATTGCTTCAGCCGGCACGAGGACCGATTGTAGACGCTATTGCCAATGTAGGCCTCGTTGCTCAAAATTTGCCGTACCATGGCATGCGACCACGGCGCCGATCTATGGTTGGGGACTTCCTCATTGTTCAGCCAACGAACGATGGATCCTCGGGATCGCCGGTGAACGACGAACTCCCGAAAGATCCGGGCGACGATCCGCTGCTCGTTCTCCGCGCCAGGCCGGATCACGACCCGGTCCGTCTGCAGATGCTTGCGTTGGCCTTGCAGCAAGAGTCCCTTTGAACGCCCGCTTTCATCAACCAGTTCGCGCCGGAGCCCATAACTCGCGGGGCCGCCCTGCTTGAATCCGAGACTGGCGACGCGGCAGGCGCCAGCATGGACCTTTACCGAGAGCTCTCTTGAATATTCGGCCGCCATCACCCGTTTGAGATTCTTGACGATGCTCGATATGACGCTGCCGTCGTTGTCGAACTCCTCGGCGCAATAACAGACCTTGATACCGGCTTGCCGGCAGATGAACTCGTAGTAGGCGCTCTCGTCGATGTCTTGGAATCGACCCCAGCGGCTCACGTCATAAACAAGGATGTGATCGAAGTCCGCCCGCCCGCTGCGAACATCGTCGATCAGTTCAATCAATCCCTCGCGCCGGTCGATACGAAGTCCACTGCGCCCTTCGTCGGCGTAGGTGCGAACAATCATGAGGTCGCGCTGCGCAGCATAGACCGCTATTGCGGCAGCTTGGTTCTGTGTTGAGTAGTGCTGGTGGTCGGTTGACATGCGCACATATTGCGCGGCCCGCCCGCTACTCGCCGATGAGAGCAAATCAGTCCCAGGGCGAACAATCAACGCGTTGGCCATATCACGCCTCCGCTGCCCGTTGCTCGATGGGGCGCATCGTGGCTGAGACGCTCTGGCCCGAGCGTCACCAGAGCGAAGCAAGGCCCTTACTCAGCCATCCTAGCGCAGCCGAACCAAGAAGCGAAGCCAGCCGAGCCCAAACCCATGAACGGCCGCGCGCGGCACTGATCGACCGCAGATATAGGAATGCGCCCAGCAGCGTGCCGTAGTTTCTCCGGAAGTCTCCGTTGAGCTTTGCGATCTTGGAAAGATCGGAAGTCTCGACTTCGTCGGCCATGGCACTGGTCCTCTCTTGGTGGAGCCAGCCCCCTATAAACCCCTGTTTTGCCCGACGGAGCAAGGGAAATTCGGTATATCAAAAAGTTCGATTCGACCAGGTTAGCATTGGCCCCGACCAAGGGCGGCCGAACACGATGATCCTGCTCAGCAAAATGGCCCCCGCGACGTACAGCGCTGTCCGGGGACTGTCGAGGGCATAGGTGTCGGCAGATCAGAGGACTGCACAACTACGTTCGTTTGAGCCGGGGTCGCACTGTTAATGGCCGTTGCGGTCGTACGCGCGCTGTCCAATTGAGCGCGACAGTTTACATAGGCATCAGTGCCCGGCCGAGCCCCGTAGCCCTGACACTTTTGATCGTCTTTGGCGTTGCGTTCCGCAATACGTTGCTCGTTAGTGAGGCATCCGCCCAACAACAAGCTAAGCGCCAAAATCGCCACAACGCGCATTATTGTTCCCCAGCAAGAATATTGCTCGCATAAAACCGCAACCGCAAGGCGAAATCAACATGCCGCATCGATCAAATGGCCCGCCAGCCCGAACCAGCCGACATCCGCTGAGTGTCTATACGATAGTTGGCGCGGATAGGCTCAGTGTCGCGCTTGACCGGGTTGAGGTGTGCGGTCCCGGCTCCGCCGCAAAATCTAGCGGCTTGCCTCTCCGGCTACCCCGCGGAATCTATCTCGCATGAGCACGAAGTCGCGCGAAGTTCTCTGGGGCGGCCGGATCATGGGCGCAAAGATCCATGCCGAGGGAGCCCGCGAGCGCGCCGAGCAGGCCGTTCGCGAGGCGGACCGGGCTGTGGCCGAAGCCTGGTCCGGCCGCATGGAAGGCTATGGTGGCCCTGCCCAGCAGTCTCCGACGACTGGCCAATGTCTCAATGGCGGGCTTCCTTGGCTGGAGGTCGAGTGCGCCCGATGCAAGACACGCGCGAGCCCGCCGCTCGATGCCATTCGCCGGCCCAAAGATGCGCCGCTGTGGATACTCGAATCTTCGATGAAGTGCAGGTCGTGCCGCACACGGCGATATGCGCTGCCCGCTCGCATGACCAAGCTCGCCGAAACGCGACAGATCACGCCTTACAAGCGGGTACATCCGACTGAAGAGCGATAGGCGGTGCTGGACCTAAAGCGCAAGCTCGCGGAGGTTCGCCGCGATGCCCATTGAAGTCTAGCAGCGGAGCTTCATCCGGACGACGGCTGCTTTCGATAATTAGGCATTATCGAGCCTGTGAGATCATCACTATAGGAAGGCTCAGTGCCGACGCCTCTATTCGCGCCAAAGAGTTCGATCTAGGTGGTGTTGACGAGAACGCAAAGGTCCTTCCATTTGCCCTCGATTGCGATTATTTCCCTCTCAACCTAGGGAGGATTAATGCCGGAACCGTTCACACTTACCACCCTGCTCCTCGCCGGCGCGGCCGCGGCTGGGACCGAGGCCGTCAAGGAAGGCACGAAGGACGCTTATCGCAAACTCAAGGACAAGGTCGGCGAGCTGTTTGGTCCCAAGGCGGCCAAGGCCCTTGTGAAACTCGAGGATGCCGGCACCCAGACCGAAGGCGGCAAAGAACTCGAACGCTATGTCGGGGACAACCTCGATCCGGAAGAGGCGGTCCAGATCCAACCGTTAGTCGACGCGCTCGTCCAGGCGTTGAGGGACGACGCTGTAGCCAAGTCCGCCGCGCACGCCCGAGTCGGGCTCGACATTGAGGCCGGCGGCAACGCGCTGGTCCGCAACATCGAAGGCGCGCGTGAAGTCGTTGCCAAGGTAAAGGCGGCGCAGGACGTCACCATCGAAGGTTTCCGCATGGATACCGGGCGAGATCCGGGAAAATAGCCGGCACGCTCTCAGGTCCAAACAGCGCGCCGGTCACCAACACGGATCGATATGCCCCTGGCGTCGTTGTCACGGCGAACGCAGGGCGGGACAACCATTTTGTCAACAATTACGGGCCTGACGAGGCTCAGATCGCGTTTATTGTCGGTCAGGTTCTGAGCTCTCGTCCCCAGCTCTTGATCGGGCCGGAGACCGCCAGCGCCTCACCGCACGAACAATATCTTTCCGACCAGCTCGATCGCCTGCGGGACGACGCTAAGGATATCGACCCCGACACTAGTCTCAAGCTTTTCCGCAGCTTTCTTGACAGGCTTCCCGCGGACGCGAGCGCCACGATCCGCTACCGGGCTAAGGCCAATATCGGCCTGCAGCACCTCGCTCGCGGCGAGGGGGCGGAAGCGGTCCGCTGGCTGATTGAGGCCTTTAACGAGGCGCCAGATGATCCCCGCGCCGTGGCCAATCGTGCCTTGGCCCTGCACCTCAGCGGCAATGCCGAGGAGGCCTACCGCTTCGGACGGGAGCAGCTTGCGGCGGATCCGACCAATGAGATGCTGGCGTCCTATTTGCCCCAGATCGCCGTCGGGGTCGCCTGGGTCACCGACGGGCTTGAGGGCATTCCAGAGGCGCTTCGTGACAATGAAGCCGTCATCGTCGGCCAGGCCGTGTTCTTGCGCGGCCGCAATTTGGGCCCGCAATGGTGGAACTTTGTCAAATCGGCGCTAACGCGATTCCCGGAGTCCGAAAACCTCAAGCTGCTCGCGGCGGTCGCGGAGGTCGACGCGATCACGCAAGACGAAGAGGCCCAGCGCAGCCAGATCTTCGACGCGGAGCAGCGCGAACGACTTGTCGCCGCGGCCGCGGTCCTCGACGCCAACTGGCAGGCTCGGCCATGGCTGTTGAAGAGTAGCTTCGACGATGCCGCCCAGACGCTCGCCAACGCGATGATCGCCTATCGGATGCTGCACGACCGCGAGACCGCGCTCGCTCGTGCGGCGCGCATCGCCGACGCAGCGATCACCGATCCGGCTATCCTACTTAATGCCGTGATGGTCGCCCTCAGCTTCAACCAGGATGACCTAGCGCGGCGTTTGATCGCGCTTTCGCCCGATGACCCTGACCTTGCCTTTCACGCCGGCGTCATCGCGCTCCAAGACGGCGACTGGGCCGAAGCGGCAACCGCATTCGGCAAGGCCAACGTCCCAGACAGCGAAAAGCGTGTCGCCGAGACGGCGATTGCGCTCGCGCCAATCAAGGCGGCGGGCAGACCTGCCGACGGCAGCGCCACGGATCCGGCGCCGCTCGAAGCGCTCCTCGCAGCCACTTGCGACAGTCCGCGGGGGCTGATCCTAATCGCGCAAGTCGCGCTCATGCTCGGACTAGAAGAATTGTCTGAACAGGCCCTTGCGGCGGCGGTTGCCGCGGTGCCAGACGACTGCCACCTTGCTACCCGGCTGATGGTGGCACATCATGCAGCGCGTGCTGGCTCGCCGGCGACGGTGATCCGTCTCCTTGACGGCCACCTGCCGTTCGACGGTTTCGATGCCGAGCATGAGCGGCTGGCCGTCGCCCACGCTAACGAGCATCCTCATCGTCCGAGAAATCTTGCTTACTTCGACGGTCTGCCGGGTCGATTGCGGGACCTCCACGGGATTGCACGCGCCTACGCCAGTCTTCTGCTCGATCTCGATAGGCGGCCTGAGGCCGTCCGCCTGCTGCATCGCCTCCATGCCGAAGACCCGACCGATACCTTTGTGGCGTTGCGCCTTGTGGAGGCGCTTCGACGTTCCAACGATGCCGCAGGTGCCGGCGCCGTGCTGCGCGCACTCGATCTTGAGCGCTCAAGCGGACCGCCAGAGCTCATCATGGCGCTTGCTCAACTTGTCATGCGGGAGGGACATCCCGAGCGAGCCTATCCAGTTGCCTACGACCTTGTCCGGCGTCATGCGGATAACCCGCGTGTCGTGCTCGGCTATGCGGGCCTCAGCCTGTTGCTCCAAGATACCAATCCAATGTTCGCGATGTCGGCGGCGGGCGTCGGCGCATACGTCTTGATCGAGGGGCCGGACGGCTCGCAACAAAGCTTCATCATTGACGAGGGCGGCGACTTTTTCGGACTGCGTGTCCTAGCCCCCGGCTCCGGAATCGCGGCGCGTGTAAACGGGCTTCGCCGTGGTGAGACCTTCGAGCTGCCCAAGCTCGGCATGGAGGACGAGCTCTGGACCGTCACCGAGGTCGCCAGCAAGTATTTGCAGCTGTACCACCGCGTGCTCGAGGAGTTCGAGACCCGCTTCCCGGATACACCGGGGATGGCGCGCTTCACAGTCGGACAGGACAACCTGGACAAGGTGCTCGAAATCGTTCGCCGCGGCGCCGACCAGAATGCGAGCATCGCGCGGCTCTATATGGAGGAGGCGCTGCCGCTCGCTGCCGTCGCGCGCGTGGGCGGCGCGGACGCCGTTAGCTTTGCCCAATTCATCCGGAGCTTGGGTGGTCGGATCATCACCTGCGCAGGATCCGCGGGTGAACGCGATCGTGCCGCCCTCTTGGCACGACGACATCGTGATCGTGCCGCCGTCCTAGATCCCTATACCGCATGGGTCGCCGTCGAGATCGACACACTGCCGGTACTGAAGGCTTATTTCGGCACCTTGCGCACACCAGCCTCGACGATCGCGATGATCGACCGCATGATCGCGCGCGAGAATGAAGGGCGCGGGCGCGAACAGATGACCATTGGCTTTCACGATGGCCGGTTCTACCGCAACGAGGTCACTGATGAGGGCCGCGACCGTCAAATCGCAGGTCTCACCCGCGTGCGTGAGACCATTCTCGCGAACTGCGAGATCGTCCCAGTCCTCGTCCCTGACACCATATCCGAGTCGGCTGAGACAGTCCTTGGTGTTGGCGGAAGCCGTTTCCTCGATGCCGCCTTTCTCACGAGCGAAACCGGCGCCTTGCTGCTGTCCGACGACAAGCGTTACCGTGATATATCGGCTGCGGCGGTCGGGTGTAACGGCGCTTGGTTGCAGGTCGCATTGTTCGAGGCAGTTCGAGCCCGTCATCTGTCCTTTGAGCGCTACGCGATGGCAATCGCAGGACTTTCCGAACGTGCACACGCGCATATTGCGCTGAGCGCTCCACTCCTTTACGCCATCGCGTGTCAGGACGGCGACGGGTTTCCCGGATTGCGCGCCGCGCTAAAGTTCCTGGCCGGTCCGACAGCGGAGATGCGATCGCACCGCGCGGTGCTTCACGAGTTCCTTATGCGGTTGTGGTCCTCAGACGCGGTCTGGCGATCGCAGGCTCTCCTCTCCCATCAAAAGACCCTAGCTGTCACTGGTCTCGCGCTCGAAGCATACCTGGCCAACAGAAGCCAGGATTGGCGCCAACTGCTTTACGACATCATCGGCCGGAGCAGCGGCGAGTTGTCCGCGTATCTTGCCTCCTGGCTGCAAGGCCATTTCGTTTTGGATGAACTCTTAGCCGCTGCAAAAGGGGCGGATGCGCGAAAGCCCCGCAAGAATAAGGCAAACTAAACTCGTCCTTCGTCGAGAGGTCTAGCACCCTGAATTTTGATAATCGGACGTTATCGGGTTTAGCGCGATGATGCAGCACCCCGGTCCCGCACACGCTGATCGACCGAAGCCGCCGACAAAAGCTGCGCGTTGCTGACATCAGCGACTCCGATTGTCGTCGATTCTATGGTTTTTGTCCGTCGTCCATCATTGGCGCTCAAAAACACCAGAGACAACAAATCGAGAAGTTGCGGCAAGCGAGGCCGAGCTCCGACAGGTGAGCGTGGTGCTAGATGCCAGAATCCAGCAGGGGATGACGGTCCCCTGAGTTACGAACTCAAACCCTGTGCCACTTCCTCCCGACTGAGACGTGAACGGCATTGTGAACGGAATATTGCCGGCGGCGCATGTCCCGCTTGCGACCGAAATATCCAGCTCCCAAAAAACGACTTTGCCCCAATTTTTGTATCGCGCACTATTAGTCGTGAATGTTGCGCCTGAGCACGTTGGCGACGCCGAAAATGCCGTCCAGGCTGTCTGATCAATCGTAAGTGTGCAGGTGCCGCTCGAGGTGATCGTACAGGTGCCGCTCGTCGCGACTCCATTGCCGGACGAAATCTGTACCGTAGTCACCGTCCCGGTACCTGGAGCGGTTGTCCAGGATGGATTGGCTGCCGGTCCTCCGCTCGTAAGCGTTTGTCCAATCGAGCCGGGACTGAGCGCGGCCCAAGACGAGGCGTCGCGATAGATCATGCTTCCTTGGACCGTACCGAAGAGCTTATCGAGCACTGCTGAAATTGCGTTGTCAGATGGCGAGGCAGGGCCACCCGAAATGTTCGATTTGATCGTTCCATCGGGCATCGTCGCCATCTTGACGTTGCTGACAACATTAGGCTGGATAGTGACCACCCCAGTTGAGGCGTTCACTTGCACATCTCCGGATGCAGTGAAGCCACCTAGTCCACCATTGTTGTTGAACTGGATTTGGCCGTTGGTCCCTCCAGCCAATTGATTCAGCGCTTGTTGCACAAATGCGGTGGAGGCGGCCTGATTGTTGCTCGTACCGTGCGCAGGCGTCGGCACGACACAGTTTGGGTTCTGCGGGCCGCAACCTTGGGCATTCACCTCAGGTGATAGAAAGGGCAGAAGCGCCACGAGCCAAAAGAGGATTGAGACAGCTTTCTTTCGTGCCAGCATTTCCTATAACTCCGATTGTGGAGTCGCACAGGACCAGCGTAGCCGCGCCGGTTAAAACTCATCAGTCGGAGTTGCGGCTGAGTTCCGATAATCACGCCTTACCGTCACTTTGAACTCGCAACGGTCATTCCGCCCGTCTCCGAACCCGAAAGGTGGATCTCCAAGAAGCGCCGCTTGACCGAGCTCGAGCTGCTTGCCCACGCATCCTCTAGGCATTTCAGCTGGGCTTGCTCTCGTTCGGCTTTTGCCAAAATGCCCGCCTTCGTTCGGTCGCTGATCAGCTGGCGGACGGCAGCGTCGGACATAGCAGCCTTCGTACCCTCGCTCACCCGTCGTCGCCAGGCCGGATCTGAGCTGCGGTTGTCGACCCTCTCCCTCACGTCTGGGCGCACCATGGCCGCACGCGTGCGCTCGCTAACGATTGCGCGAACCTGAGGATCGGCCATGCGCTCCTTCGTCTTCTCCGCGTGCGCAGCGCGCGCGGCAGGGTCCGCCCAATGGGCATTGGCCCTGGCCCGGGATATCTCTTTCGACGCCTCGCTCCGTGCAGGTCGTTTCACGTGCAACTCCCCCCTACCCGGGCCTGCGGCCAAGACGCCGGACACCGCCGCCATCCACGGAAGGCGCGGCCGCGAACGAGGCTGAAACGCCGCCGAGGCCTGGAGCACCGCCATACGGCACAAGTAGCGGCGCCGAGGCTTTTGACGCAGGGACTGGCGATCCTTCTTGAGTGGGGGACTGGCCTTCGAGGATCGAGAGCCGCACCATCACGGCGCGCACCAGCCCCTTCAGTTCATCCACTTCGATGCGAAGCCTCTGCGCCTCCGGCAGATCAGCGACCCGTTCTCGTTCGAGCTCCTCGGCCCGCGCCTCTAAGCCGAGCACCAGCTGATCGTTCGCCTGAAATGCAGTATCGAGCGAGATCACGTCAGCATCCACGTCCGGCGCTCGGCCGAAGACCGGAATGGCTTCCCTCGGTTTCAACGCCAGGATCGCGTCGCGAGCGGCCTCATATCGGGGCTTCAGATCTCGGATCTGATCAACGACCACCTGCCATCGAGCAAGCTGGTTCTCCGCAACAATGCGGGCACCCCCCGCATCGCCCCCGGCGCCTTCCGGGCGAATATTGATTGAGCCGAAGTTGGGGTTGCTCAGGCGCGGCACGTCTCGGTTCGTGTTTCTCATCGCTTTGCTCCTTCAGGGCAGTTCACGGTTGCTCAGGAGTTCGCGAAGCGCGCGCTCCAGGAATGCAAAATCAGGAGGGATCGAGGGGTTAAAGATGCTGCTCGAAGCACAATCGGTACCGGTATCGTAGCGAAGGAGCGCGCTGATGACGCCCCTGTCGTCGAGCAGCCGCATCTCGATATGCTTGGCCAACACGCCTTCCAGACGAATATCGACGTGGATCACGGAGTGTTCGGGGCGAAGTGCCTCGGCGCCTCGCGCCGTTACCGCCGACCGCAGCGGAGGCTCCGCACACGCGATGCGGGCCAGTTCTATCAGAATACGCCCGCGGTCAAGCTTGCGGATATCCACGATATGGTCGCTGACCTTTCGCAGTTCCTCCACTCGAGCGACGATATCTCGTGATTGCGCCAACCGGTTCTGATTGCCGCGATGCCAGTTGTATCCGGCGGCAACCATAGCATCGCCCCGCGATTTGCCGTCGGCAAGTGCTTGGGCGAAGAGTTCGTGACGGTAGTTGCGAAGGCGTGCCATCAACGTGCCCCCGTCTTCGGCACAATCTGCAATCGACGCTTCTGCGGCCGCTTTGCGCGGTCCCCGCCAAATTCGTACCCGTCCGCCTTGGCGTCAAACGCCAACGTGCCTAGGTCGGCATCGGAGCCATCTCTGACTAGTGCCTGCTGCAGCCGTGGGTAGGCCTCGGCAACGGCATCCGTGGTGTAGATTTTGGCAGTAGCATATCGGGCCGCGATCTCATCCGCGACAACAGGGGACAAGGAGCGGATCTTCTCCATCGTGCTCTCCGTGCTGATCATCGGCCTCCCGACGTAGCCCGGCTCTTTCATGATCACGAAAGCGTTGCGCATCTCGAGCTGCGCAAGCTCTCGGACGTTGTCGACCAGGTCCCGGCGCGTCGTCGGATCAATCCGGAGCTGCTGGCCAGACTCGAAGGTGTTGAAGGTGTTGGCGACCAGATCCCGGCGAAGGCCATTGAGTAGAGTAACTGCATCTGCCGCACGGATAAGCGGATGAAGTCGCTTTTGGTCAGCCTTGAACGCAGGCTTTCCGTCCTCCCTTGCAGCCGACTTCAGCGTCACAAACGCCTTTTCGCTTGACGGGAGCTTGGACAAGAATTGCTCCGCATCCGCATCGCGGAAAGATTTCACCAGATTGTCGTAGCTGGCGACGTCCTGGTTATATTTTCCGTTGCTCTGGCCCATCAGGTCCCAAAACTTCGTGGTTACGTCTGACGTCCTGGTGGGATCCTTGATGAAGCGCCGGAAGAACACCGCGTCGTCCCAGTTGGCCGCCGGCGCGTCCTGGTCAACGCCTTGCGACAAGGCCATGGCGTCGCGGCCCCATGTGCCGAAAGCAGCCCCGACGGCATAGTCGACCTTGATGGGCGACACCCCAATCGTGCGCCCGATATATTTGGCCAGCCCGCTCGTGCGGTCCGTGTACTGCTCTGCGGGCGTCCGGCGCGCGATCGTATCTGGGACAATATCGCGGCCCGTGAAGAGGCTTTTGCCCGTCGCCAGCTCGATCGGCGTCCGGATAATCGGGATGTCGGTAAGGGGATTCGGGGGCGCGAGGACGTCCCAAGCGGCCTGCGCAAACTGCCCCGCCGCGCGCGGATCATCCTGCGCGAACCGCTGGTAGGCGTATTCGCCAGATGTGAAACCAAGACCGAGTTCGAAAGGTTTGGGCACGAGCAGGATTTTGCCGCCGACGGGAATCACGAAGTGCGTGCCTTTGATCCGAGGGCTAGCATCGCGATATGCTTCGCTGGTCGCGTTGAGAGCCGCCCAGCCGGCACCCAGAACGGCGCCTACTCCAAAGACCTTGCCCCAGGAAGCCAGGGCATTGCGGAAATCTGCCGCGTCCGTCGCAAGCACTTGGTCACCGCGAACCTTGTCGAGCACCGGCCGCACCATCGTGCGGTAGGCTTTATTGAGCCCTTGGAGGTGAGCATTGATGAACGGCACATAGCGGCGCACCGCTTCCGTCCGAGAACCATGCCGGGAAAAATCTAGGATATCAGTCGCCTGAAAGGCCGCTTCGATCATCGCTTCATAGTCCGACAAGCCTTCCAACTTTTTGGCCGCGAACACCTTGCCAAAGACCGAGTTGCGCGTACCAGCTTCCGTGAAAGACGCGAGCTCCAGTGCTCCTTTCAGGCTGGTCACTCGGTTTACGAGGTATCCCTTCTTTGCCAGAGCTTGGACGTCCGCCTCGATCGCCCGCTCGACTGGGGCAATGCCGGCGCCAGCCGAGACGCCCCCACCCACGCCGTAGAGCCGTGCCGCCTCGCTCTGAGCGAATTCGCCGTGGATTCCCCTCAGGCCGCTGACGATCGGGACGTAGTCGCTACGCAAGAGCGCCGTTGCGAATTGGTCACGGATGTAATTGGACAACGCGAAGGTCGGGTTTGTCACGATGCCCGTGCGAACCAGTGACGAAGATGCTGCGACAACCTCTGAGAACAGGTCCGTCATCTTCGCAGGAAGCGCGGTCACCAGTTCATAAAGCGGAAGGCCTTCCGCCTCGGACATGAAGCGTGCGGCGCGGAGCTCGCCGCCTTCCTTGTAGAATACGATGGGCTCGCCTCGCTTGCCGGTCGGCTCCATCTTGAAGAACGAGCCAATGATCGGATCTTCTCCGAACACATCCGTGAGGGTGCCGGTAACAAAGGCTGTGTCGTCGGCATCGACCCCGTGCTTCTTGGCAAGCCGCTCTACCGCCTCGGCCAAATCGAACGTGTATTGCCGCGCTTCCTGCGCCGGTATCCGCTCGACATATTTGCCCCCGGCAAGTTTGGCCTGTTCCGCAAGGCGCACGAACGAGCGGATGACATCGTTGTGCTGCAGCGTCCTGTTGACGAGGAACGTCTGCGTCATGATCGACTCGATCGGGTCCTTGATATCCCTCGAGGAGCCGGTCATCCGCTTGACCACCTGCGTCAGGCCCGGCCCTTCGGACGAGGACTCAAAGCCCGATCCCGCCAGAGGCTTGTCCGAGAGATCACGCATGAACGGGACGTAGAACTCTTCCTTCCCTAGCTTCTCGAACAGCTCAGCGGGAATCAGGCCCCCATCGTACGCCTTACGCAGAAGCTCACGCGTGTACGCGTGCACCATATCCGAGGCGTGACGGAACGTGGGATTTGCCGCCTCAAGGTCCGCCATGGCCCGCGCGGCGTCACCGAGGGAAAAGGCCGCTGGCGGGTTCAGCAGCTGACCGTCCTTGAACTTCCGCCACAGCACCGCAGCGCGACGCGCGACCAGGTATGCGCTGAACTGCTCTTTCTTGATGGGGTCCCATTTACCCCAGCCGCCCGAATTCCGGCCCCCTGTCGCTGTCTCGAGCGCGGCCGAAAGTGATGGTCCTTCAGGGATCGTGGCATGGTAGGGCCGCACCCCCTCCATCATATCTCCAACGGCAGCCTGCTGAGACCGGCCCGCGAGGCGCATGAGGATTTCGGGATTGTCGGCCGCCTTGAGGTCGAGTGGCTTTCCGGTTTGTTCGCTGATCGCACGCGCCAGGTCACGCACGGCCGTGGCCACAGGCGCACGCTCGTCGAGGATCGCTCGATAGGCGTTCTGCAGCACCGATTTAATGACGACGGGCAAACCGTCGTCGCGCACGGCGGCGATGCCTTTGGCGATCAGTCCATGCGGCTCCTCGTCGAAGCTGCGCACAACCGAGCCGATCGCATTGACCGACGGCGCTTCGAGATAGGCCCGATACGCCTCGCCGGCTCGATCGAGCGTTGCCAGCAGATCCGGCGCCCGTCTCCGCATGAAATCGCGGAAGGCGTTGGTGAACTGGGAGGCGTTTTGCTCGGCCCAGGCCGGGTTGCCGATGTAACGCCGCACAAACTCGGCGAACCCTTCTTTCACATGCACGGACGGATCGTAAGCCGCAGGGTTGGTAACCATTGGCCGCAGTTCGCTGCCAAAGCGCTCGGTCAGGTCGGTTAGGTCCTGCCCCACTTTGTATTCGATCGCGTGTCCTGCTTCGTGAGCAACTACCTCGAAGTCCGGCACCTCCCGCACACGGACGACGCCGGTACCCGGCGTGAAAACGCCGAGTGCAGAACGCGGGCGCACCCGCCCCTCACGCAAGGGGAATTCAAGTTGCTTTGCGATATCCATCGCCTGCTGCTGCAGGCTCCGGATGGCGGTTTGCCGCTGCGGCGCAGGCGGCTCAGGAACGGGCGCTACGTCGGTCCCCGTGCCGCTTTCGACGGAAACACCCTCGCTGGGCCGCGCCTTCTCCATCGGGAGCCGGCCCCCGCTTTGGCGACTGCTGAGCGCCGCCAATTCGGCCGGCGGCGCCATCGATAATTGCCTGTTATCGGAACCTTGGCTCGGAGCTGCTGCAGCCTCCCTCGCCGCGCCACCAGGCTGCGTCAGGTCGAGGGATTCAGCTCGGCCTGGTGTTCCTTGATTGCTTGCAGCGAGCGCGTCTCGAGGTCCGCGGCCGCCGACCGCAGAGCTTTGTCGTTGTACGCGTCTGCCACGCGCCGTGCCGTGCGCGCCATAACCAGAGCTGCTGGTGAGGAAAAGGCCGCCCTCGTCGGTTCGTTTGACATAACCCTCTGCTCCTTTTCCCGCTGCAAGCTTCTGGACGTCGCGGGCACTCACCGGCACCAGGCCGAGGTCGAGCCCCGCCTCGGCCGTCACCTTACGTGCCTCATCGGCATAGAAGCGGAGAGCGTCGGATATCCGCTGGCCCGCCGCCGCGCGTCGACCGGACGGATCGTAGAACATCCGCATGAACGCTTCCACCGGTTCGCTGAGCCGATCGAATGCATCCTGTTGATCAAGGTGTGATTGTAGCTTCGTGCCTTTGGTGCGCAGATCGGCCGTCCGCTGAACTGCTTCCAGCAGCTCCGGCGTCAGATCCATATCGGCACGGACGAAGCCCGACTCGATCTCGGCTCGCATCTTCGCCCAGTTCGGCGCGGCCGAGACCAGGGCGTTCGAGATGCTCTTGCTGTCGTCGGTCAAGGACTCGGCAATGCGCGTGAGCACGTGTGCGTTGCCGTAGGCGCGGGCCAGCACAGCGTTTCGGATCCGGGTGAGCCCTTCGGCCGACAGTCCTCCTCCGGCATCGAGCATGGCAGCTCGCTCGGTCGGCGGCAGCTTCGCGACGAACGCGCGGGTGAAATCGCGGTTCGCTAGCGCGCCCAGGTCGTCGGCGTTGCGGATCAGGTCGAGCGTTTCGGTCGGAAGTAGGCGAGCATCGGCCAGCGCCCGTTCCGGCGCAGAGAGGCCAAGGGATGCCGACTGGTTTGCCGCGACCGTGAAGGCCTGCCGCTCTTCAGGCGACAATTCGGTAAGCCGCACCCGAACCAGCACCGGCTCCCGGAAGTGCGCAAGGTCGACACCCTGCTGGACCAGCCATTCGCGGTATCGCTGCGCTGCTTCCCCACCCTCGTGATAGGCGCGACGGATGGCCATGACGCGGCCGTTACCGCTTTCTACCATCGCATCAGGCCCGACGATGGGGGCGCCGCGGTCCGCCTCTGAGGATAAGCCCAAGCGATTGGGATCGAGACGATTGGCGATATCGGCAATCTGCGCCTGGCTTGCCGCCCTATCGCGATCGCGCGGCTGCAAGGTTGGGTCGAAGTCAGCATCCGACGATGCCTTAAGGTCGGAGGCTTCGATCACCCGCGGCGCGACGTCGATCGAGCGGCCGTCAGCTACCGCGACACGATGATTTGCCAGGTTGGGAACAGCGTCGCCCGGAAGGCCAGCCGATCCGATGCGAGCCACAGGCATCGGAGCCGAACCGGAGGCTGCCGAAGCCGACGGCACCGATCGTTCTATCGGGGCTGAAAGGAAGTCGGCGAGCTCGCGCATCTGCTCATCGACAAGTTCCCTCGCGTCGTGGCCGTTGCCGTAACGCCTGGCCCGCTCGCGGAATGCGTCCTTCAAGAAGGCTTGCGGATCGCGGCCGGCCTTCTTCTCCTCGTTCAGGGCCGTCAGGATGGTAAGGACGGATTCGCGCTGGCGAGAGTTCATCTGCGACCAGTCGTGCGCCTTGGGGATCTCGCGTACCGCGGCGGCCACCGCGGCGATCGCGTCTTCCCGACCGTTTTCAATGTCCTGGAGGTTACGGGCGAGGTAGTGCCAATTCTCAGCGACGGAATGCTCGGACCATCCCTGGCCATTCAGCCAGTTCTCGTCCGCCTCGGTCAGACCGACCTCACGCTCCAGCTTGTCGATCTGCGCATCCAGCGCGCGCGCTTCGCCATCGCGAGCGTTGTCCCAAGCGCGGTCAGACTTCCGGTGCAATGCTCGCCACTCGTCAGCGCGATCACCGAAGATCTGGTCCTCAACCCGGCGCTGCTGCTGCTCGAGGCCGGCCGCAACGTCGCGAGCTCGCCCTGCTGACAATTCTCCGCCCATCGCCAGATCGAGGGGATCTGGCGCTTCCGGCGGCGGGCGATGCGACTGCTTCGTCGCCTGGCCTTCATTCGAGCCGACGCTCGGGGCCTCTGACGAGCCCTCCGTGGCGTTCGATAATGGGGGTTTATCGAAAGCTTGCGCGTCCGCTCCTGCTTCGTTCGCGATGTGGTCTTGCCTACCAGAAGCCTCCGCCGGCGCGGTCCCCTCTGATGCATTCTCGGCCACTCCTTCGGTCGCCGCGCGCGCCGTCGCAGCGTTGGCGAACTGAGGATCCTCACTGGCCAGGTCGGCGTGGATATTCTTGACCTTCGCCGAAGAAAGCAGTTCGCCGCCGACGTGAAGGCCGCCGCCGATCACGGCACCAGTCGCCATCGCCCAGCCCGTATCCGAAAGGCTGTAGTTCTTGCGCACCCCACCTGCGACCTCAAAGCCCTGGACAACGGGATTGATGGCACCCGTGATAAGCGCCTGCTTGGCGGCCGCCGACAATGCGCGGGCGATGAAAGTGGCGCCCTTGCCGATACCTCCCAGCAAACTCTCAGGACTCAAGAGGCCGCCAGCGAGCTGGCCGGCCAAGGCTGACGCGCCCTCTTCTGTGGTGTCCCACGGCCTGATTGCATCATAACGCGCGAGATCACTCACAATCCGCGAATACTCGGCTTTCTGTTCCTTGATCCAGGACCGCCGCTCGGCCGAGCCGGCGTCCTCGGGCAGCGTAAACAAGTGCGCAAGGCCCGCCAGCTTGGTCGAGCCGTTCAAGGTCCCGCGATAGAACGAATGCACAGCGTTGAGCCGGGCCCGTTCAACCAGGCCGGCCTCACCTGCATCCGGGTCGGCGTCGAACTGATCGAAGTGATTGCTGGAAGACGGACTGTCCTCCTCTGGCACCTTAGGGCTGGTCGCCGGCAAATATCGCGCGGCCTGTTGGGTGTGGAGCGTCTCCGCATAACGCGTGGCGTTGTCTGGGCTATCGAACCTTCCAAGATGCTTGCCCGTCTTCCTGAATTGCCCAATCGCTTCATCATTTGACATAATGCGAGCATCGTCGCTGACGGTCGGGATCAAGGTCTCCTGTCCATCAATGTTCACGCCGATGGAGCGCACTGTCGAGATGCTGCCGTCGTCGTTCTTCACCACGGGACGGGTGTTGAGATCGATATTCCCCGGTTCCAGCAGGCCAGCGACGTCATCTGCCATCATCGCACCGGATAGTTTTCGAGGATCTTCTTCGCTTCGCCCGAGCCGTACTTCCGATCAAAGTCGGCAGACAGCTTTGGGTTGGTCCGCAGATCCATGATTGCCCGGGTGGGAATTGTGACACCTTCCGCGGCTGGCCTTTGGGCCGGCGGCTGCATCGGCCCCATTCCGTAACCCGGCACTGAATAGCTCGGATCAAATGGCCCGCTGCCCGATAGTGCGCGCTCAGCGGCTCCGATTTCAGCTGCCGCACCCGCCGCCCGGGCATCGGCTTCGTCGGGCACCTGCCCCAGCCCCATCTTCTTCACGAGCCGCGCTGCCACCTGTGCAACTTCGTTGTCGACCTTGTGTGCTCGTAAGGCAAAAGCAAACGCTTGGTCGGCATGAACCCCGTAAGTCTCCTGGAATTTGGTCGCGAGCGCGGTCAAAACATCGCGCTCCTGTCCGGGCAGCATCGTGCGAAGGGGCCGAGTGAGCGTGATAGCTTCGGCCTGGGTAATCGGCGACTGGTTCTCCTTTGGGATGCCGGCACGGGTCTGTGCGGCCAAACGCGCCTCAACCACGGCGCTGATTGTTTCCGGGCTTGCCGGCTCAGCTTCCGCCGCTTTCACAAATGGATCTGTTCGAACTGTTTCGGCCGGATCGATGTCACGCTGCTTCCGGAGTTTTGTGGCCGCCGTGCCCGCCATTATGTACACAGCTTGCTTTTGGTGGAAGTCTACGTCGCCAGGCTTTGGCGCGATCGAGGCGAGACGCTCATCGATCTGCCTGTCGGTCAGCGATGATAGGTCATGTGTGGCCGACCACGTCGCGAGCGCGTCGTCTCGATCTTCGGCCCATTTCTGGGCCGCGGCGGTACCAAGTGCGCGTTGAACGCGATAAGGATTGAGGTCGTCGACACCACGCCCCGTCGTGAGCATGGACGTCAGATCGCTCTTCACGAGTCCTTCGACCCGCTGCGTCTCGAGCGCAGTTTCAGCCTCCTGGTGGGAATACCGCCGCCCGAGATACGTCAACGTTGCCGCCTCGAGTGCCGGACCGGCATTGCCGCGCTGAAGAAGGTCCCGCGCCCGCGAGAAGGCCTCAGATTTGTCGGGAAGCGCGCCCCCCGTTGCGGCGTCGACCTTCTGTTCCCACAACTGCGTGAATTGACGGCTGGTCAAGTTCTCCACGCTGCCGAACCGAGCTTTGTCGCGGTCTGGAATATTCCCCCAGATTGCGGCCTTGGCCCACGCTTCGCCCTTCTGCTGCCCCTCCTTCGTCGAGAGCATGTTCTGCCAGGCAGGACGATCCGGATTTGCCATGTGGGCGGCGAAGCCGCCGGCGCCCTGCTGGTGTGTCAGGTACATCTCGGCCGCAGTTGGCAGACGTCCATATTTCTGCTCGAACTCGCCCGCTTCGTTTGCAAGTTTGCGAGCGGTCGCGCGGAGATTATCGCGCGCATTGAAGATGTCACCGCCTCCATACTTTTGAAACTGATCGTCAGAGAGTTGACCGAGGCCTTTGTAGCTGCCTTTCACTGCTGTCGGATTGCCTGAACTCTCGATGCGGATCACTCCGCGCAAGAGAGCGGGGTCAAGGCCAGCGATCGAAGCCGCCCGGTCGACCTCATCATTCAACGTAGCGGGAAGCGGCGACTGCCCGAGCGCTTCATCGCCGATCTGCTTACCGATCTGCTGGGTCCGGATGGGCTTCAGGTATGCACCGGTGTCAGCCCGGCTTTGCCCGTCCATCTGCGGCGCATATTGTACGAACATCCTGACGGCGGCATCGGAGTCGTAGCTGGCCGTTTCTTTGATGATCCGCTGAAGGTTTCGGCCCCGGTTCTTGGCGACCTCCGCCTGAACGGCCTCGGTGTCATAACCTTTCTGCTCGAACAGCTTTCGAACTTCATCATCCGAGCCGCGCAAGGCGACTTCCATACCCTGCGGGTCGGAGTTTTGATTGGCGATTGAAGCCAGGTTTGCGTTGCTGGCCGCCCTGTCGATCGCGGTTTTATCCGCCCATGCGCGCGACTGGCGGGCGGCGTGCTCGGCGGCATAGCCGTAGTATCGCGATGTGAGAAACTTCCCCGACTTCGCGACCATCGCTCTCTCGGACTCGCTCGGCGCCTGTTCCATCGCCTGCTTGTAGAGATCGTCGAGGTCTTGTTTGTATTGCGGCAGAGCATCGAGCGCCGCCTTACCTTCGAGGGTGGCATAAGCCGTGTGCCGATCCGTGACGCGATCAGCCAGCCAAGTGCCCACTTCCGCGGCGTGAACCTCGTTTTGGTTCTCCTGATGCTCCGATGCGATCTGTAGCCCTGTGTTGGCCGCCTTCTCGAGCCCGGCGCCAAACGTCCCAAGCCCCTGCGCGATCCCTCCACCGAACATGCCAGGATCGACCGTTATGCGCTCCCGCGCACCAGTGGCACCCACACTCGGATTCGAGGTCGGGAACGGCGTGTATTCGAGCGGATGTCCCATCGTCTACGACTGCTGTGGCGAAGTGATCCAGATCTAGACCACGCGAGCCATGCAGCGAACTGCTCGATGTCGTGGGGAAATTCGTACGACAAAAACTGGCTGTCGTTTGCGCTTGTTTCGCGCAACCACCTCCCCGCAAGCGCTCCCGATGGCCGAACCAGAATCCCGGATTCCTGGCCCCGCCGCCCTTAGACGCCCGCCCCTCCTCAATCTTTCCACACGCGTTGACGGGGGCCGTCCTACGGCGACCGAATGCGAAGCGCGCATAGCTCAACTCTAATTCGAACAGCCATGCGCGAGGCGAAGCCTGGACGGCTCCTGCGCCGATCTGGACAAGGTGGACGACCCGATCGTTCCGGATAACTCACTGAAGCGACAGGATATCTGCGGCGCCGGACGGCTTGGACGGCCTTTTTCGCCCTCTGTCCACATTGCGCTATGCTCCATCGCAATCATCACTCACGCATTCATGGGACGTTCTGCCAACTCTGCACGCTCTTACTGACGCCCCTTTTGATTCAAAGAAAGGAGCCGTCCAGCCGTCCAAGCCGTCCAAACTCCTTTGCCGATCGGGAGATAGCTGAAATCTGCGAGCCGTCCGAAGTCGTCCAAAGCCGACCAGGCGACGGCCGCCGCTGGAATCATTCGGTATCATTGCGACGCATTCCTGCCGAACCTGCCCTTTGATCGGACTCCCCTTTTCTGCCGATTTTGCGACCTCCGATTCCAGCTGATTTCAGAGAGCGCGTAGGTCGCAGATCGGCGGAGGCATGCAGGAACTGCACAAGAAGGCCCATCGAAGAGGTCGTTCTGACAGGGGGAGTCATTTGGTGTCCGGAAGTCCCGATTGCGGTCACAATTGTGAGGCGGGTTGCGCTGGTGAGCCGAGGTCGACCGCGGACAACGTGTCGCATTTCGATGGGAAAGGGGTGCGGGGAAGCTAAGAAGCCCGGCAGATCGTGATTGCGGCTGAGGCCGATCAAGGGCTCAATTGAGCCCTTGGATCATTGCCTGGCGGTCAAAGTTGCAAGAGCCCGTCGAGCACTTCGGAGAGAGGAGCAAGGCGCAAATTTGCGCTTTGAGTGCCGCCAGCGGGGCTCGTCGCATTGTGAAAGTTCATGGTGCGAAACTCCCTCAATTGAGGGAATAAGCGGTAGCAGGGCTCCTTCAAACGGCAAGCTGCCGCGGTCGATGTGCCATCGCGGAGCGCGCGATAGGCCGAGGCTCCGTGCTCGGGCGGAAACTCCGCCAATTGGCGGAATATGCGGTGGGCCCGGCTGGCAATATGGAGGCGATCGATCTCATAGGCAGATCGATCTCATAGGCAAATGCGTGAGCGATCTCCCGCTGTACCCCGAGAGAACAGCGGGGCAGCCTACGTCCGGGGTTATCTGGGTGCCGCGTTTATTCCGCAAATTCTCGGAATTTCGTCCGGCGCGCGCAGCGGGTTTGTCCGACCGTCAGCGCGCCCGAGGTTGACACGACGAAGCAAGCGGCCAATTGGCCCCTTGAGTGCCGAGCAGCGTGCGCCTGCTCAACAATCGTGAGACGAAGCGTCCGCCGCACAGAGTTCGTGAGAAGCAGGCCCAAGTCAGACGGTACCGCGCCGGCACCATCTAAACTGGTGATAACTCCCAATTATCAGCAGCGAAGCTGCGCGCGCTGCGGCCAGAGGGCCACCAAGAAGAAGGCGGGTCGGCTGGGCGCATATTCCGCCATTTGGCGGAATATGCGGCGTGTGCTCGATGCCGACTTTCCTTCGAAGCGAACAGTCGTCTTAGCTATTGCTCGGTGGTCCACGCCGGAGCGGCACGACGTTACTCGACGAATCGACTCTCTGGTCTTCCTCGGACGGCGCCGCGCGCTCCACGGCTGCGGAAAAGTTCGCCGGATCGATCCCCAGTTCGCGAATAATTTCGCCAAGGGCTGCCTTGGTTCGAATGGTAATCAAGGCGTCAGGCCTTGCCGCAAGGGCATCGCTGAGCTCCTGAGAGTTTCGTATGCGCCAGAAGTCCTCTTCCGACAATCCGTCGAGCCATGCGCGGATCTTATCGCGCCGCACGGGCTCCTTGGCAGCAGGCCTCGCCTTCAAGGCGTCCAGCATTCTCAGTTCCTCGTGCGCCGCGCCGTCACTCTTTCCTTCATCATCCGACGTCGACATGCCGTTCCTCCTCTCCACCCGCGTTCTTTACCGGCGGCACTATGGTAATCGTGCGCACACCAGAGTGGCGACGTTCTACCTTGAATCCTTGCGCCTTGAGGAGTGGCGAGATGCGATCAATTCGATTTCCGAGCCCCTGCGCAGTTGCCGGCCAGGTCCGCTGCTTCCGGATGCCGTCGGCGATCAGGTCCGTCGCGTTCAGTTTTGTCAGCAGCTCGGTGGCGGTGGCAGTCAGACCGTCCGGATACTCGATCCGAACGAGCTTCGCGATCGCCACAGCAACCGAATCAGCCTCGAAGGCGGACTCGACGATCTCCTCGCGGTTAGCGCGAACGACCCTTTGGAAGCTCCCTGGGTCCCAACCGAGGCCGGACTCAGCGGCTGTTACAAGCTTCTCGAAGTCCGCCATTCGACCTGATCGGTCCAGCCGAGTGGTTGGCAAATTGCGAAGCGCCGCGGAGACGGCGCTCAGAAGGGCACCAAGCAGCCGCGGCCGTGCACTCTCGAAACTGAGCCTGATTTCATCTTCAGGCCGCCGGTCACTCTCTGGGATAGAGCGCAAATGTACCGTCAGGGCACGATCGGCCAGGTCGGCCCGGTCGGTCAGCAGCGGAATGCCGTTCAGCATGATCGGCCTTTGGCCCTCAAAAATCGTCTCGTCTTTATCCGTGTGCAGTGTACGGGTCGCATAGCCACCGCCCGTCGACAATCGGCATAGAGCATCGGCGAGCCACGGCGGCACGCTGGATAGGTTATCAAATCCCAGGACATGACTGTTCGAGGCCGAGACGATTAGGTTGTGATCGTCCTTCGGGACCGAACGAATTGCTGCGGCGCTCGGATCGACGAGCTCGCGCAGCATACGCGAGGTCATCGACTTGCCAGATCCCTGTTCGCCGTTCAGCACCAGGATAGGGTATGGCCCTTTAGGCCGAAGAGTGGCTACGAGCCAGCCTACGATCAACATCCACTGTTCTTCGGGCACGTTCATATACGAACGAAGATCCTCGATCATCCCGCCAGCTTCCGGCTCTGGCATCGGCCGTAACGAAGCCGGACGCATGAATTTGACCGGCGCTGCAGTCACAATTCGCCAATCGTTCCGGTTGACCTCGACCGCTCGCCACTTCTGATCGCACAAATCGAGATAGAGCTTACCGGCATGCTCGCCGACCCGAATGAAAGGCTTGTGTTGCGGCCCGTCGTGCACGGCCCGCGCCTCGAAGATCCTGATCGCGTCTTCAAGTGACTGTCCCCCAATCGCTCGTCCTGTAGCCTGGTAATACCTGCCGGACAGCCACATGCGAAATTCGCGTGATCTAAGCGGCCAATTCTCCTGGTGCGAGTTCACTGGAAAGGTCGTGTAGGCTACCCTGTTGGCGTCGTGCCAAAACTCGCAGCAATCCGTGAGTTCGATTACGACGTCGCGCTGCGTCGCCCGCCTCCTGTTACCCTCACACTGTTCTGCCGGCGCTCCACCGTTCGGAGCAGGCCGCGCCTCCTCGATGAGCTGATGGGCGTGCCCGGGCGTCCATCCTTCCTGCAGGGCATCCGCGGCATCCCATCCCGTACGCACGCCCTCGGGTGGCGAAATGATGCTGATCGATTCAGCCTCCGCCGCGCGCGCAAGCTTCGCCACATCATCCGCATACTGAAGCCCCGCAGCATCACTGTCTGGCCAGATCGTCACCACTCTCCCACGTAGCGCTGACCAGTCGGCCTTCGCCGCGCTTTTCGACCCGTGCGGCGAGGTTACCACGACCATGTCAGGCAAGAGCTGTGTAGCCGCGTCGGCAGCCTTCTCGCCCTCGGTAACGAGAACGGGCGCACGTAGCCGCTCAGCGAGGCGATTGAGCCCGTACAACGGCCGCTTGCCCGACCAGCTCTTCCATTTCCATTCTGGCTTGCCGCCGTCATTGGCAAGCCCGAACGTCAGCGGCAGGAAGGTTTTGCCATCTTGCGTGTTGAACCGCCGCACATAGCCGAGGAGCCGATCGGATTCGTCGTAGTAAGTCCAGGTAGCGGCCGGCTTGCCGTACCTCGAGTGTGATGCCGGCGCCCGCGGCGCATCCTCCGGCACCGGCGCCACCGAGCGCCAGTCCGATTTCGGCCGCTCAGATTTGCCAGGAGCACCTGCGAGAGGCGCAAAGGGATCTTCACTCATACGGATCGATCCCCAGCATCGCCGCCACGCGGATGGCTGCCTCGCCCTGCTTCAGATTGAAGAGGTAGGCCGCTAGGCTAACGATATCGCCGCCGGCAGAGCCCGTGGCGAAGTCGGACCAACACCCGGTCTTCAGGTTTATTTTGAAGCTGCCCTTCTTGCCGTCGCTCCGGGTCGGGTTGATCGCTACCCATTCCCTGCCCTCGCGGCGACCATCCGGCAACCAGCGCTGGACGATCACTTCTGCGCTCGCGCGCGCAGCATCGGCGACACGAGCGAATGAAACCTTACGCTTCATTCTACCCCCTCGCCTGGAATTAGACCATCAGCTTGCACAACGGCGAGAGCCTCAGCCACGGCGCTGGCGAGACGCGGGAGATGCTTCAGGCTAAGATTGATGCCGTCCTTGCCTGGCGCGAGCTCACCATCGGCAGTGCGAAACCATTTTCGGACGCCGATGATCTGAGTTCCCTTGAATTCGTGGATTTCGACCCGCAGGATCTCGCGCCGGTTGAGCTCCCATTCCGGAATGATCTTTGGTGCGGCGTCCATCGGCGCGTTGCCGCCGCGCTCGCCTTGCGCTATATCCATGGCTCTCGGTTCCTATTGATCTGCTGAAATGCGAACGCCGCCCGGCCAGGGGCGGCGTTTTCGCTATTCTGCGCACTCAGAAGAACCGGCTTCGGACTCGGCACCGACGAGCTTCAAAAGAGATGGCACGTTGACTAGACGACGACGTCCAACTGGCTTTGTAAGCAACGTTCCGTCATTGATGCGCTCGTAGAGCGTTGTCCGGCTCAGGCCAGTTGCTCGGCAAGCTTCCTTAACCGTGCAGCTTGGACGTTCACGAAACGGAATGATCTCGGCTGAGGCATTTTGCGAAGGCATGTGGTCGGTCCCTGTCCTTGGCAACCGCTTACAACAGCGGTCAACGGGGACCGGAATACGAGATAGAAAGACGAACTCAAAAATGCGTAAGTCGTGGGGAAACGCGTACGAATAAAAGGAGGACAGTGTCGCCCTATGCCGCAATGCGGCCCTCGATTTCCTGAAGCTTGGCCTCGACTACTTTGGCGAAATCGGCAGTCGCCTCATTCGAACGACGTCCCTTTTTGGGTTTGCCGAGCACGTTGTCGAAGCTGAGGCGCCAGGCTGTCTGACCGCCCAAACCGTTCTCCTTGTGTCGCTCCATCGCCTCTTTGACGACGGCGTCCTTGCCTCGCCCTATATCCCTTGCCGTCTCTCCGTGACCAATCAGAACGCCGCGCTGCAAGAGGAGCTGCTTCGCCGTCCTTAGAATGGCGAGCTGTCGAGAGAGTTCATCATCCGGCCCCAGCAAACGGCCTGTAGCGACATCAATCTCCGCAAGCTCGCGCTCTCCCATCTGGACCTGGTTTGTTGCTGTGCCTTCTGATAGCGCGCCGGGTTTCGTGCGGTCGAGCGTCAGCGGCTTCCTGCGAGGGTCAGAAAGCGGATGCGCGGTTGCAGTCGCATAGCGCCACCGAAGCCAGAGATCCAGATCATCGGCGCTTATCCAAATGGCGACGACACGCCACCGCTCGGTCGGAGCGAAGTTGCCCTGAGATGCTCCGGCGATTATGTGCACAACCCGGTCATTTTCGAGCATGGCATTACGCCAGAACGATTCATGACGAATACGACCGGCGGTAGATCGAGATGGAACGCATCCTGAGCGCATCGCGTCGAGAAAGGCTCCTTCGGTGAATCCGAGCGATGCAGCCGCGCCCAGGATTTCACTGGTCAATATCAAGGCCGCATCAATGCCGATCCAGCGGACAGCTGATGCATGATCTTCCTTCGGCAAGTATTCTTTCTGCATGTTCGCTCCCACAGGCGAAACCACACAGTTACACGGGGGCAGCCGAGTGTGGTGCTCGGCTTGTCGGCTGGCCGGCCTAGCCCCCGCGCGAACCATAGGAGATGGTCCGGATCAACTCCTTGCGTCGGAGGCAAGTCCCCATCGACGCGCCCGATGCAAATGCTGAAGTTCTTGGGCGATCCGCCCCGCTCTCATCAGGTCCGCCGAGCGGCGGTTTTTTGAGGGCCGCGCCCTCCTGCATGAGAGGGCTGCAGTCCCTCTCGTATCCGGAGCGCCGCACGCTCCTCAGAGTGCATCGGCTTTGCCTCAACCATCGCGCTGGTGAAGTGTCCGATCACTTAGACGGCCGATCTGCTCGCTCAGAGAATCGGCCGTTCCGTCGCAGGCCTCGCGATAGGTCGAGCATCGCGAAAAGGCCACCCGATTGTCAACAGGACGAATTCAGGCGATTCACCCGCTCAAGTTGAGTGTAGGCCCGCTCATACTTTCGATAATTAGGGCTTATCGTGAACTAGTCGGCAGAAGTTCGAAGCTGGGGTATAGACTCAAGAATTCTGCGGCTTCTCCGCACGCCCAATTCGTTCTCAATCTCTTGGTCTGCGGTCAGAGCCTCCTCGAACCACCTCTTAGCCAAGTCACCGTCCCCTCGATAAAACGCTACCGCTCCAAGTCCGGCGCACATCATTGCCTTGACTTCCAGATCGTCTTCAAATCGCTCAAGCCCCTCCGAAAACATCTCCAAGGCTGCAACGAAATTGTTTCTAGCAATGTGAGTGCCGCCTAATCGGCTGACGATGGTGGCTTCGGCCCACCTATCCCTTACAAGCCTGTAAATATTTAGTACCTCAAAAAGGTGTAGCTCCGCCTCTGCATAGTCCGCCCGAGCTAGTGCAACGTCAGCCATGCCTTCAATTGCGTTTGCCTGACCGATATCGTTTCCATTTCGGAGATGGGCTCTCTTGGCGAGCTCAAACTGGTCCCGAGATGACTTAAAGTCTCCACGTGCGAGGGCAACGCAAGCCAACCCATGCAAACAAGCTGCTTGACCGCTAGAATCTTGACTGGCCGAATACCGAGCGAATGCATTTTCCAACAGTTCGTCAGCAGCTTCATAATCGCCGTTGATCATCGCGCTGAGCGCAAGAGCTTCTCCAGCCTCTTTTGCGCGGTCATACATTTCCGCTTGTTGAAAAATTCTATTTGCCAGAGCCCACCAATCCTCCTCCTCGTGCGACCTTACGTCAGTCTCACACAAGATTCTTGCTATCCGAGTCGACGAACGAGCTTCACCGCTTGCCTCTCCATGATAGTGAAAAATGCTACGAGCAACTGTGAAGGCCCTTTCTGCCGCGACAAGATCTCTCAAAATCTCGTCTCTCTCACCCCCTACGAACCACCTCTTGGCATGCACCAACGTTTTGGCGTCGGAAACATTAAGATAGCTGGGCAGACGTGAATCTGCGTCGAATATTGCAGCTTGAAGACCAACAACTTTCGACAGGTCAGCTCCTCGCAAATCGGCTCCCCGGAAGTTGAATCCGCTAAGATCGTTTGCGCCAAAGTCCACACCGTCCCATTCTCCTCTAGCAAAACACTCTAAGGGGTTCAGACCGGCGGACCGAGCGAGAGAAACGGCGTCGAGACTTCTGTTGTCGGGCGAAAGCAATTCGCGAAACTTGCTCCGCTGGTACGGCGTTAGTTTCATGACTTGTGCTTCCAGCGCACGGTGCATGCGCCGATCCGCAAACTACCATCGGGCTCTGCAACTGTTTGCGCGATCTGTTGGGCAACCCAAGCCTGCGCGAGCTTCACCTGCGTAGCAGAGAATTTTGATGTGTCACCTTCCAAGGTTATGCGCAGGTCATTTGGATTTTCCAGGTGCAGCTGAAATTCGACTTCGGGTCGCTTGTCAGTACCTTCACCCGTAGTCAAGAATCGCCCAAGGGTCTCTCCCGCCATCTGGTCGCCCTCGAGTATCCCCGACGGCGGATCCGCTGGAGCTCGAAACACCACTTGGCCGGCCCCTTCGGGCTGATATCCGCGCTGGCGAGATGGGCGGTACAACGAACCTGGCTTGACCCGATAACCCTTAAGCACCGGCAACAGGACCGCCCTTCTCACGCCTATCATAACGGCTCGTCCTTCGATCACGTCCGGGGCACGAGCAAAGCGAATTTCACCGATCACGACAAAATCATCAGGCGAACTGCCTTGGTCGGGTACATCAAGGTCCAGCGAACACAGCTTTGGGAAATTGTTATTTGGAATGATCGCTACGTCGCGCATATAGGGGGCGTTTGGCTCATTCGCTCGGGCTGCTGCTTCCAAAGCATTCAGTTGTGCGGCGCTTAGTCCCGCCTTTAACAAACCAGCTTGGGCCGTCTTCCAGCTGTCCCGTTGAGGCTGGTTTTCTCCGTCGAACCATCGGCGAATTGTTCTGATGTTGGTACCGCAGATTTTAGCGAAGTTTGCCTCGTGTCGGCCATTCTCACCCAGCTTGCCCTGTTTGGCCAAATTGAAGAATGCGTCACTCAAGCGGACTGCGAAGGCGCCTTTGTCCGGTTTGTCCGATCTGTCCATTTTGGCCATTTTCAGTTGTCTCGTTTGGACCTCGCAAAGTCCGGTCTGGTGCTCACCATTGCAGGTGACCACGGACAGAGAGAACGGCTATGCAAAACCAGACCATCATCTACCTCCTGCTGGCGGCGCTGGCGCTGATTGAAGGCCACTACATCCAAGCGCTGCTCTACGCGTTGCTGGCGGCAAATCACAAACTCTAAGCAACCATCGGTTCTAAGCTCTTGTTTTGAGCTTAAGGGCCAGATCAACAAGCCGACGAACTGCTTCGGGACGACCAGGAAGGTCACCTTGCGTCCGCCGCCAATCATCAATTGTTTTGAGCAAATCGGCGGACATCCGAACATTGATCGCCTCACTCTCGACGGGGGGGCGACCTCTCTTAGATTTTTTAGCGCTATTTATTGTTGACTTCATGATTTTATGGTGCCAAAAATTAGCGAGCCGAACAAGTGCTGGAACACCCGTTCGACTCTAACCATCGAGCACGAGGTAAGTCATGTCCAAGGCTGATCGCAACAATAGCACGACTCCGTCTGGAGATACCTCGTCTTCTACTAGAAAGGTTGCCAGATCGCGCGAGACGCCTCCGAATGCGGCCGCCGGTGACCTGCCGGCCGACCAGAAGGAGACGAGTATGAGTAAATCAGCAAAAGCCCAACCCGCCCACGCCCTGCAGCCGATGCAGCAGCCGACGGCTCATCGCCGATCCGTCCGCGCAGCGCGCGCCAACGGCTCCGTCGCTGACGATCCAATAATTCAGGCGCTGAATGAATATCGAACTGTGACAGTTCAGGTACTCCAGGAGCGAGGCGTCGACCTTAAAGATCCCACAGCGGCGACCATTGAGGACGAGCAGAAAGCTCTTCAAAAAATCAAGCAGACCGTGCCTCGTACTCTTTACGGAGTCATGCACTTGGCTAAGTTTATCCGTGGTACGATCCAGGACGAAATTGGGATCGACGAATATCAGGCTGCGCTGCAGGACAATTTGATCCGAGGGCTCGAGCGGCTTACTGGTCGCGCAGCGCCCGAAGTCCCGCCCTATTTATATTGAGGCTGAAGCTGGCCGCCGGACGATGTGGTCCGGCGGCCTTCTTGCAACATCCAAAGTTTCGATAACCCTCAATTATCAGAACGGACAACGCGATGACGACCGAGCTCATCGTGCAGACCACGAGTCTGCCTTCAGTGATGGAAGAGCTGCGCGAGCGCGCCGGCGAATACGTCAAGAACGCCCACTCGAAAAACACGCAGCGCGCCTACAAGACCGACTGGGAGCACTTTGAAACCTGGTGCCTGTCGCATGATCGTACGTGCTTCCCAGCTGATGTGTTCGAGACGATCGTGCCCTACCTTACAGCCCACGCGGGCGCGCTGAAGGTCTCGACCTTGCTGCGACGCCTTACCGCCATCCGCGTCATCCACCGCGCGCGCGGCACCAAGCTGGACACCTCCGACGAGCGGTTTCGTGTTTTTTGGCAGGGGCTCCGCAACAAGCACCGCGTCCGCCCGACCAAGAAGGCGCCGCTGATGTCCCCCGACTTGCGTAGGGCTATTCAGGCATTGCCGCCAACGCTGCAAGGACATCGTGATCGTGCCCTGCTCCTGATCGGTTTCGCGGCGGGTCTTCGTCGATCAGAGTTGGCAGGCCTGTGGGCGGCTCAAGATGCGGAAGCGCCAGGCTGGATCGAGGAGACTTCGGACGGCCTGGTCGTGCAGTTGGCAAGCTCAAAGACGAACCAGGCCGGCGAGGAGGAAATAATCGGCGTTCCGTTCGGGAAGGACGAAACCGTATGCCCCGTCCGCGCGTATCGCGCCTGGCTGGCGATTTCCGGCATCGCAACGGGACCGGTCTTCCGTCCTATCAGCCGCCATGGGAAAATGGCCTCTGCTGCGATCACGGGTGCCGGAGTAGCGTTGGTAGTGAAGCGCGTCGTCGGCAACATGGCGTTGGCGGAGGGGCTCACCTTGGATAAGGCTTTGTCCTTGGCGAGCACGTATTCCGGTCATTCCCTTAGATCAGGGCTCGCAACCTCGGCTGCGAAGAACAGGGCGCCCGGACACGCAATCCAGCGCCAGCTCAGGCATAAGTCGTTCGCAACGACGCTGGAATACATCAGGATCGGTTCGCTCTTTGAGGGAAATGCGGCCAGCTTCGCCTTAGAATAGGCCTGCCCCTCCCACGCGCGCAGCCGGCCTGGTGTCTCAGGCGCCTGCTGCACAGCAATTGTCGTACGAATTCCATCCACGACTTATGCATTTTTGGAATCCGACCGTCGCCTCGTACATGTCTCGACAGTTGCCTCACGAGGCCGGGGTATGGGCGAATGACTATCCGCAAGGACGAGAACCTGCTGCGCGGCGATCGCACCCCGGCCTATGTCAGCCGGGAAACGGGTGCGGCCGAGCTGCAGATATCGCCCGACACTTGGGACCACTGGGTCAAGGACGGCACCCTGCCCGCGCCTTGCGACGCCTTCCCAGCCGGCACGGCACGCTGGCGCTGGGAGGACGTTGATCGTAAGCTCTCGGGGCGGACGGTCGTCGGGCTCGACGCCGCCCTCAAGGGAGCGGCGAACTTTGGCAAGAAACCGGGTGGCCGGCGTGACGCTGCCTGAAGGCGTTGAAAAGACCGTCGTCCGCAAGAAGTGCGGCAAGGTCTACACTTACTATTACTGGAATCCCGGCCGCGGCACCGCGCGTGAAGGCGAGCGCATCAAGCTGCCGAGCGCCGACACGCAGCCCGACGCGTTCTGGCGCGAAGTGAAGCGCCGGCGCGAGGCCATGCCGGCAGAGCTGCCGCCCGGATCGGTCGGCGCTCTGATCGCCCGCTACCGTGACAGCGACGAGTTCAAGCGGCTCTCGGAAGGGACGCAGAGCAATTACGACGTCCACATGCGCCGCTTCGAATCCGCCGAGACCTGGGGCCTTGTCGCCGTCGGCGAGCTGGTGCCGCTGGTTGTGCAAACCGCGCGCGACGCCATGAAAGAAACGCCGGTGATGGCCAACCAGATGCTCTCGGTCGGCCGCACGATCTGGGACTGGGCCATTCCGCTCGCGCTCGCCGAGGCCAATCCGTTCGACAAGGTGCGCGATTTCGAGATTCCCGATCGCGGGCACGTGCCTTGGCCAGCCTTCGCGATCGAGCACGTTCGCGCACACGCCCCACCCGACTTGGTGCGGATGATGCGCCTCGGGGTCATGACGTGCCAGCGTGGCAGCGACATGATCCGGATGGGCCCGGAGCACCGCGAGCGCAACGGCATTTGGTGCCGGCCGAAGAAGACGCGCAAGCGCCGGCGTGCCTTCCATATTCCGCTCGCAACCGTCGACGCGCTCGAGTTGGATCGCTGGGCCGAGACGCCGGTGCGCTTCACCAACTCGCGCTGGAAGAAGCCGATCGATCGCTTTCGCGAGGATCTGTATCTCTATTCGCCCAAGGGCGCGGCTTACACCGGCGACGGCCTGCGTGCGCGCTGGAACAGATGGCTGGAAGATACCGAACACGGCCGCGCGCTGTGCAAGCGCTGGAAGCAGTGGGTGGCCGGCCAGGTCAAGAAGTACGAGTGGGACATCGACCCCGAAGATGCCGACCACCCGACCATTCACGGCTTGCGCGGCACCGGCATCCTCGCCCGCGCCGAGGCAGGCTACGAGGTCGACCAGATCGCCAACGACATCGGGATGTCCAGGCAGAACGTCGAGCACTACATGCGGTTCAGAGATCAGATGAAGGTTGGGGCGGACGGGCAGCAGCGGCTTCGGGTGGTCAGCGAGTAAAAACCGCCCCTACTTTTTGGTGATGTGAGGTCCAACCATTCCGGGGAAAAACGGCATCAAGCTTCCCTCATTGAAAGTAAGACGATACGCCCGCGTGTCGTCTTCGATGTTCAAGAAAAATTGGCTCCAGGTTTCTAAAAACGCCTTAGCCTCCAGGCCAAGGACCTTCCCAGATGCTGAAGGATCTGGATCGCCGAATTTTGCGACCAACCTGACCGGCGCGCCGGGCGGAATCAGATTGATCTGATCGAGAGAGACAAGAACGTTTTGTCCGGTCGAATCTCGCGCCAGAACTTCAAGGTCGAGCTTCCTTCCGTTCTTCGCGGAAACCAAGCTCGCAGTTTTCAACACGACCTCTTTTTGAGAACTATTAGTTCCGAAGAACGTTAGCGCGAACACTGGCCGGCCGGTTGGCGGGCCGCCTTCCATCTCGAGATTGTAGAACCACCGCAGCGGTCCAGCTTCAGCCTCGCTTGTAGTTGGACCGATGAGAGAGCCCCCTGTATAGATCGCCCAAGCGGCGGCACCGAGGGTGAGCGATAGAAATATCCACGTACCACCGATGCCGACCAACAATAATTGCCAGCTCTGCACCCCTAGATCTCCCCCGGTAATTCTTTGGCGATTTCGCCAAGCGAATGCCACGACTCCGGCAAGAACCATCGTGGCAAAGAACCACATCCACCCCTCGGCGGGCAGAAATCGCGTTGCGACGCTTGTTAGGAAATTGCCGAGCCACATGTCTGGAACGTAGCACAGGCGCGCTGAAGCCGATCAGCGGTTGCGGGTGGACGATGCAGTTGCCCACAGCAGAGAGTTTTGCAAACCGCTCGGAAGTGCCCGGAATTGCTCAGGTCAAAACCGGAGCCAGTTGCAAAACCGTCTTAGGAAAATCAACAGGTTGGACGAAAAACCGAAAGGCTACCGTTACACCATTCCCCACCGAAGCGCTTGAAAACGTTTAGCTTTCTTCGGAAGTCCTGCAAGGCTGGCTGACAATTTTGCAAATCAGCGGCTCGCAGGCCGCTCATATAGCCGCGCTGCCCTTCGCGGTCCAGCCCTTCTGTGAACATCGTCACGTGTTCTCGCTGCGTTCACGCCCCTTTGCGCGATGTTGCGAAATCGGAGGTGCCCTCTCCGACTCGAGCACGTGTCTAGATGACGATGCGATCGAAATCAGCTGCGATCCGGGTGTTCGGAAAGATCCCGGCGGCCTCCGCAAGAACCTCGTCGTCCTCATAGCGGCCCGATTGGTGCGTGAGCACGAGCTGTCCGACATTGGCTGCCGCCGCAAACGCCGCCGCCTCTGCCGCAGTGAGATGGCCGTAAGCCCGGGCGGTCGATGCGTCGCGGTCCAGGAAGGTCGCTTCGATCACCAGCACGTCGGCGCTGGCGACATCGTCGGACAGCCCCTCCGTGGTCTCTGTGTCGCCTATCACCACGAGCTTCTTGCCGCCACTCGGCGGTCCCAGCACGTCTTCCGGGTCGATCGTTCGTCCGTCGGCGGTCACGACCGGTCGTCCCTCGGCCAGCCCTCCGCGCAAAGGACCGTCCGGAACGCCGAGCGCAGCGAGGCGGTCGGGCTGGAGATGACGGCGCGCGGGGCTCCGGAAAACGAAACCAAAACTGTCGGTGTCGCGGTGGCGGACCGGAAAGCAGTCGATGGTGAATTCACCGGCATCGATGACCTGTCCGGCGGTCAGCGGCGCGAACTCCACCGCGATCGGCGCCCTGCCTGCACCCCAGAGGCCTGCAAGCATTCGGATGACCATGTCGAGCGTCCCTTGCCCGCCGTGAATCGTCATCGCGTCGGAAGTCTGCCGCAATCCCAGCGTTGAAAACAGGCCGGGGATGCCGAGCACATGATCGAGATGAGCGTGCGTCAGCAGGATGCGGTCGAGCCGCCGAAAGCCGGCGCCGCTGCGCAGCAACTGGCGCTGCGTGCCCTCGCCGCAATCAATCAGGACACGCTTGCCTGCGGCCTCCACCAGGAGCGCCGGATGGTTGCGCTCCGCCGAAGGAACGCTGGCGGAGGTCCCGAGAAATGTCAGGGCGAACATTGGCGCGACTCGTCCAGCAGGCCTGTGAGCTTATCCGCTCGGCTTCGCAGAATCTGACCTCGGCTCCGATTGCGCTTCGACCGCCTGCACGGCGACACTCGCGACCTGTCGTAACGCTTCGCAATCCGCGCCTGAGGACGCCATCACGCCCATGCCGACCGACACCGCTGAGACATAGCGCGCGAGCGCCGCGGGATCCGACGTCGGCCTGAGATCGCCTTCGGCCTTGGCGCGAATGAAACGGTCGCGGAGCTGCTCCTCGTTGCGGGCGCGGCGCGCGGCCAATTCGAAGGGGACGTTCTCGGAGCCGGTGCCGCAGGCGATGCCGCCTTGCACCAGCAGGCAGCCGGGTGGATTGGCGGGATCGGTCTGCTTGTCGGCGATGCCCATCAACATCCGCTCGGCGACGGCGCGGGCGGTCGGTGCTGCCACCACCTCCTCCATCCAGATGTCGCGCAGCTTGGTGTAGCGGTCGAGCGCGGCCTTCAGCAGACCTTCCTTGTTGCCGAAGCAGGCGTAGAGACTGGGCGGGTTAATGCCCATAGCCTCGGTGAGCTGGGCAATGGTCGCGCCCTCATAGCCATGGCGCCAAAACACTTCCATCGCCTGGTCCAACGCCACATCAGCGTCGAATTGGCGGGGACGTCCCATGCCCATGTGCCTGTCTCCCTCGGATCCGGCGTTCCGTCCTACCCTAACGTCAAATCCTATCTAATTGTTCTAGCTCTCTTTTCTTGTGTCTTCCAATCGTCGCGGTATCGGCGTACAATTTTCTTAGTGAATGGTACATAAGTATCTTGCACTGCGGTATCCAGCTCCACATCTGTAGTGAACACTACATATCTGGAGCGCGCAAATGCATCCCTCCCAAAATACCCCCCGCACTGGCCGTTTCCGCCGCCTTCTCGGCGGCGTGGCCGTCGTTGGCGTCCTCGCCGCGGCCGGTTCGATTGCAACCGGCCGCTACTTTCATGCGGCGCAGGCGACCGCACCGGCGGCCGGGGCCGAACAAGCCGTTTCCGTCACCGTCGCGGTGATCGAGCCCCGGCAGACTGCGCTGTGGGACGATTTCTCCGGCCGGCTCGAGGCCATCAACCGCGTCGAGCTACGCCCGCGCGTGGCAGGAGCGATCATGTCGGCGAACTTCACCGAAGGCGCGCTGGTGAAGGCCGGCGATCTGCTGTTCAAGATTGATCCCGCCCCTTATGCGGCCGAGGTCGACAAGGCTGCCGCCCAGCTCGAAGCTGCGAAAGCGCGCGTCGTATTCACCCAGAGCGAGCTCGAGCGCGGCGCGCAGCTCGTCGGTAACGCCGTGGTGACGCGGCGCGATTTCGACCAGCGCGAGAATGCCCATCGCGAAGCGGTCGCCAATGTGAAGGCGGCCGAGGCAACGCTCCAGACCGCAAAGCTCAACCTCGACTATACCGAAGTGCGCGCTCCCGTTGACGGCCGCGTCGGCAAGATCGAGGTGACCGTCGGCAATCTCGTTGCCGCCGGCACCGCGTCCCCGGTGCTGACCTCGCTGGTCTCGGTGAATCCGATCTATGCCTCGTTCGATGCGGATGAAGAGATCGTGCTGCGCGCGCTGAACTCGATCGCGGATGCCTCCGGCCAACGCGGCAAGCTGGACCAGATCCCCGTCGAGATGACGACCTCGGGCGGCCTCTCCGCGAAGGGCCACATCCAGCTGATCGACAACCAGGTCAACGGCCAGAGCGGCACGATCCGTGTCCGCGCGGTATTCCGCAACGAGGACGGACGCCTCATCCCGGGCCAGTTCGCCCGCGTGCGCATGGGGCAGCCGAAGCAGCAGTCGCTGGTGATGATCGACGAGCGCGCGATCGGCACCGATCAAGACAAGAAGTTCGTGATGGCCGTCGGCGACGACAGCCGCGCCGTTTACCGGCCGGTCACGCTCGGCGGCGCTGTCGAGGGACTTCGCATCGTCACCGCGGGCCTCAAGCCCGGCGACCGCATCGTGGTCAACGGTTTGCAGCGCGTGCGTCCCGGCGCCCTCCTCAAGACGGAGATCGCACAGATGGGCGCGCGCGGGCCGCAGCAGGCTTCCAACCACAGCAACCAGGACGTGGTGCAACGCTAAGCACGATATTCCGGGGCGCGACGACGTCGCGAACTCAGGTGCGCAAACTGCGCACCTGAAAATCTCGAAGTTGCGAGACTCCGACACTTCACCTCTGGATTACGGGTTCGCGCTGCGCGCGCCCCGGAATAACGGCGGAGCTGTCGGAGGCGCGGAAAGACATTGCCCAGGGGCAAAACCATGAATCTCTCGAAGTTCTTCATCGACCGTCCAATTTTCGCCGGCGTGCTCTCGGTGCTGATTTTCCTCGCCGGCCTGATCTCGCTGTTTGCGATGCCGATCTCGGAGTATCCCGACGTCGTGCCGCCATCCGTCGTCGTGCGCGCGACCTATCCCGGCGCCAACCCCAAGGTGATCGCGGAGACGGTGGCAACGCCGATCGAGGAGCAGATCAACGGCGTCGAGAACATGCTGTACATGTCGAGCCAGGCGACCACCGACGGCGCGATGACGCTGACGGTGACGTTCCGCCTCGGCACCGACCCGGACAAGGCGACGCAGCTGGTGCAGAACCGCGTGCAGCAGGCAGAGCCGCGCCTGCCCGCCGTGGTGCGCCAGCTCGGCATCATCACCAAGAAGTCCTCCCCCGACCTCACCATGGTCGTGCATCTGTTGTCGCCCAACGGCCGCTACGACATGACGTATCTGCGCAACTACGCGGTGCTCAACGTCAAGGATCGTCTCGCCCGCATCGACGGCGTCGGCGACGTGCAGCTCTACGGCGCCGGCGATTATTCGATGCGGGTCTGGGTCGACCCGCAAAAGGCCGCCGAGCATGGCCTCACCGCGAGCGACATCGTGAGGGCGATCCAGGCGCAGAACGTCGAGGCCGCGGCCGGCGTCGTCGGCTCCTCCCCGAACGTGAGGGGTATCGACCTGCAACTCTCCGTCAACGCAGAAGGCCGCCTTGCGAACGAGGAACAGTTCGGCGACATCGTGGTCAAGACCGGCACACGCGGCGAAGTCGTTCGCCTGCGCGACGTCGCGCGCATCGAGCTTGGCGCCTCCGAATACGGCCTTCGTTCGCTGCTCGACAACAAGCACGCGGTGGCGATTCCGATCTTCCAGGCGCCGGGCTCCAACGCACTGCAGATATCCGACAATGTCCGCGCCACCATGGCCGAGATCAAGAAGAACATGCCCGAGGGCGTGTCCTACCAGATCGTCTACGACCCTACCCAGTTCGTGCGCTCCTCGATCGAGGCGGTGATCCACACGCTCCTGGAAGCGATCGCGCTGGTGGTGCTGGTCGTGATCCTGTTCCTGCAGACCTGGCGGGCTTCGATCATCCCGCTTCTCGCCGTGCCGGTGTCGATCGTCGGCACCTTCGCCGTGATGCACGTGTTCGGCTTCTCCATCAACGCGCTCAGCTTGTTCGGCCTCGTGCTCGCGATCGGCATCGTCGTCGACGACGCCATCGTCGTGGTCGAGAACGTCGAGCGCAACATCGAGTCCGGCCTGTCGCCGCGCGACGCCACCTATCAGGCGATGCGCGAGGTCTCGGGGCCGATCATCGCGATCGCCTTGGTGCTGGTCGCGGTGTTCGTGCCGCTCGCCTTCATTTCCGGCCTCACGGGTCAGTTCTACAAGCAGTTCGCGCTGACGATCGCGATCTCGACGGTGATCTCGGCCGTCAACTCGCTGACGCTGTCGCCGGCGCTGTCGGCGCTGCTGCTCAAGGGCCACAACGAGCCGAAGGACCGGCTGACGCTGATCCTCGACAAGAGCCTCGGCTGGTTCTTCCGCGCCTTCAACAAGGCGTTCACGCGCTCCTCCGAGAATTACGGCGGCAGCGTCAGCAAGGTGATCTCGGGCAAGGCTGCGGTGATGGGGCTCTACGTGGTTCTCGTTGGCATCACGGCCCTCTTGTTCCAGCAGGTGCCGGGCGGTTTCGTGCCGGGCCAGGACAAGCAATACCTGGTCGGCTTCGCCCGCCTGCCCGATGGCGCCGCGCTCGACCGCAGCGAAGAGGTGATCCGCAAGATGAGCGACATCGCGCTGACCCAGCCCGGCGTCGAGAGCTCGGTCGCCTTCCCCGGCCTGTCGATCTCCGGGTTCACCAACTCCTCGAACGCCGGCATCGTGTTCTCGACGCTCAAGCCGTTCGACGAGCGCAAGGATCCCTCGCTCAGCGGTCCCGCCATCGCGGCCGAATTGAACAAGAAATATGCCGGCATCCAGGAAGCCTTCATCGCCATGTTCCCGCCGCCGCCGGTCAACGGCCTCGGCACCATCGGCGGCTTCAAGCTGCAGATCGAGGACCGCGCCGGTCTCGGCTATGAGGCGCTGAACGAGGCCACCAGCGCGTTCATGGCGGCGATGCAGAAGGCGCCGGAGATCGCTGGCGTATTCTCGAGCTTTCAGGTCAACGTGCCCCAGCTGTTCGCCGATATCGACCGCACCAAGGCGCTTCAGCTTGGCGTGCCCGTGACCGAGGTGTTCAACACGCTTCAGATCTACCTCGGCTCCTACTACGTCAACGACTTCAACAAGTTCGGCCGCACCTATTCCGTCCGGGTTCAAGCCGACGCGCCATTCCGCGCGCGCGCCGACGACATCAGGCAGTTGAAGGTGCGCTCGTCCTCAGGCGACATGGTGCCGTTGTCGGCGCTGCTCACGATCCGCCAGAGCGCAGGCCCGGAGCGTGCGATCCGCTACAATGGCTTCCTGTCATCCGACATCAACGCGGCGGCCGCGCCCGGCTTCTCATCGGGCCAGGCGCAGGAAGCCGCGACGCGGATCGCTGCGGAAGTGCTGCCGCCGGGCTTTGCCTTCGAATGGACCGACCTGACCTATCAGGAGTTCATCGCCGGCAATTCCGGAATCTGGGTGTTTCCGCTGGCGATCCTCTTGGTGTTCCTGGTGCTGGCCGCGCTCTATGAGAGCCTGACCCTGCCGCTCTCGATCATCATGATCGTGCCAATGGGGCTATTGGCAGCGATGTTCGGTGTCTGGATCTCGAAGGGCGACAACAACGTCTTCACCCAGATCGGCCTGATCGTGCTGGTCGGCCTTTCCGCCAAGAACGCGATCCTGATCGTCGAATTCGCGCGGGAGCTCGAATTCGCGGGACGCACGCCGATCCGGGCCGCAATCGAGGCGAGCCGACTGCGGCTGCGTCCGATCCTGATGACGTCGATGGCATTCATCATGGGTGTTCTGCCGCTGGTGCTCTCGACCGGCGCCGGCTCGGAGATGCGGCGTGCCATGGGCGTCGCGGTATTCTCCGGCATGATCGGGGTCACCGTGTTCGGCCTGTTCCTGACGCCGGTGTTCTACGTGCTGCTGCGGACCGTCACCGGCATGAAGCGGCTGACGCATCACGGCAGCGACATCAGCGCTGCACCGGTTCAGGGCGCCGGGCACTGATCTGCCGCCCAGGCAACAAAGTCGCGTCATTCGATCGAATGACGCGCGATAACTTTCTGATGTCTCGGTTTGAACCTATCTCCGGCTGCAGCGACTCGCCTGCAATCGGAGTGGGGCCTTCAAGCATGAGCGGTATGGAAAAGGCTGCTGCGAACCTGACGAGACAGAGTGTGTCCCGCTATGGAGCGAGGATCTACTTCCTGTTCTCCTCGCAAAACTTCAATGCCGCCAGCGCCTCGCCGGCCCGCGGAATCTGCATCTCGATGCTGTCCTCCTCGTCGTCCTCGAAATCAAGCGTGAGGCGCTTCGCTTTAGCCAGCCGGTCCATGATCGACTGATCATACTCGAAGATGCCGCGCACCGTGGTCTTGTCCATGACCTCCCACTTCGCCTTCTTCATGATGTCGGCGTCGTCGGTGCCGACATCGGCCCGGAGGATCTCGCCTGTCTTGTCCCATTCCCAGCCGTCGTAGATCATGACGATCACAATCGCCTTCTCGGAATAGGTGATCACGATGACGTAGTCGCGGTTCTCGTCATCCTTGTCCTTGTAGCCGCGGCTTGCATTGCAATGCGTATCCTGCGCGCGCTTCTCGATGGTCCAGTCGCCGACTTTGGATTGTTGGGCAACAGCGGGCCCGGCGCTCAATGCGCCCGAAAGCAGTGCCGCGCCGAGAATGAATCGTTTCATGTCGGCCTCCCGCGTGGTTCCCGACCGGAGATGACCATCTCTGCCGGTGACTCGCAAGGGTTTCAGGCACAGAACGCGCCTGTGCCTACTCCCGTCGCGGCACGATCGCAATCGGCGTGAACGTGTAAACTTCCTCGCCCCTCTGGTTGAACATGGTCCATTTCACCAGCGCGATACCCTGCGGCTTCGTCTTGGACGGCGTCAGGCTCATGACCTCGCCGACCAGATGCAGACGGTCGTCGGGGCGCACCGGCATCGTCCAGCGCAGGCCGTCGACACCGGCGCCAATCAGCGGATGCGGGCCGAACGGGCGGGCCTGGATTGCGAGGTTCATGGCGATCGCGGCGGTGTGCCATCCGGAGGCGGCCAGCCCCTTGAACAGGGTCGCCTTGGCGGCCTCGTGGTCGAGATGCATCGGCTGCGGATCGAACTCGGCGGCGAAGCGCTTGATGTCGGCCTCGGTGACCTGAACTTCGGGGGATTTGAACTGCATTCCGACGGTGAGATCGTCGAACCACTCGACCTGCGCCATGATTCTGCCTCGCAATATGATGCGCCGTCCCGAAGAGGCGGCTCAAATGGCTTCAACAGTAACTGGATATAGCGGGCCCGCAGCGCACAAACCAGTAATGGGTTCCGCGCGAAACCCCTTTCCCGATGCGACGAAACACGCCTGAAACAGATGGCCGGTTAAGTGGTTGTCAAAATAAGTACAGGGAAGGCGACCATGCAGTTCATCCTCGACCTGATCTACGAATATTCCTGCTGCCAGAACCTCGTTGCCCAGCTGCCACGGGAGGATGAGCTATGATCGAAGTGATCTCAGCCCTGCTCGCCTTGTGCAGCGTCGGTGTATTCGCGGCGCACGCGCTCGACGCCTACCGCACCTCGCACTCCTGACCGCCTTGCCCTTCCCGCGCTAAAAGGGCCGCCGGTAGAAATGCTCGGAGTGTGTGGCCGGTGGAAACCGGTTGGCAAGCGCAAGTGCTGCCTTCTCGTCCGTCTCGAGAGCGATCTTCTGCGCCAGCATTACGTCGCCCGGCACGAGGAAGCCTGACGGGACGAAGCACCAGCCCATCGTCGCGTGGCCGTCGCCGTCGATCTCGTGGACGTTGGCGGCCGTGCCATAGTGGATGCGATAGGTCCTGCCGGTGTCGCAGCCGACCACGTCGAAATACCGGTGGTGCTCGAACTGCGCGCGCTGCGCCGGCGACAGCCATTCGGCCAGAAGCCGGCGGCCGCGGGCATCCGGCGTATTCTCGCCGAAGAAGCGGCGATAGAGTTCACGCAGCGCATGCAATCGCGCACGCGCCGGCGCCCGGAGCCAGACTGCCGCGATCATGAGCAGCTCGGATCAACCGCCGACCAGGCGGGGATAGAACAGCGTTTCCTGCGCGGTCGGGTCGAACGATCGGATCCGAGTGACTTCGCCGGGGCCGGTCCGAAGAGCGGCGGTGAACCCGGCTCCGGTCAGCTCCCGAAAGCGCCGTTCGGCTCGTGCCAGCGCTTCGGCATTGCCCGGATCAAACTCGTGGCGCGTGTCGCCAGTCTGGTCCATCACGATCTGGGTAGCCATGTTGAGTCTCCTCATGCCCAGCCCTGAACTTGAACAAAGCAAACCTCGTGCCGTCGGTTCCTGATGGCAACAACTTTCTCGCGCCCGCGCATCACGCCTTGCTGAGCAGCCTAAAGCGCAATAAGATCGTCATCGCGCTTTAGGCTGTTGTTTAAGCATGATCTTTTCGGAAATCCGCCGCACGCTTTTCCGGATCATGCTTCAGCGCGAGGCCGCGGCGCTCCCGCCCTCGTCGATCTGACGGCCCATCAGCGCGATGGCTTTCTGATAGACGCCTGCAGCATTCCAAGCCTCGATCGCGGCAAAATTCGGTTCGCCCGGCTGGTACCCGGCTCCCGCGCGCCAGCCATGGGCTTTGAGGAAATTCGCCGTCGAGTTCAGCGCATTGGCAGCAACTTCGAGGTTGCCGGTGCCGTAAGCCAGAATGCTCTTGGGCATGAACTGGGTCTGGCCGACCTCGCCATGCATGGAGCCGCGCGTCGATCCCGACAGCGTTCCGCGATCGATGAGCTTCAAGGCAGCATAGAGCTGGTCGGTGAAGAATTCGGGACGACGGCAGTCATAGGCAAGGGTCGCGATGGATGACAGCATGTTCTGATTGCCGCGCTGGCTGCCGAACCCGGTCTCCATGCCCCAGATCGCGATCAAGGGACCTGGCGGGACGCCATAGCGCTGCTGGATCGAGGCGAACAAGGCGGCCTGCGACTGCTTGAGCTGCCGTCCCTTGGCGACGATGGTGGTGGCACCCCGCTTGGCCAGGAACTGGTCGAGCGTCAGCGAAAAGCTGCGCTGGCCGCGATCGGCCGCGATGGTGGCGCTGGCGTAATTGGTCTGCATCAGGGCCGCTAGCGCGGTGGGACCGATGCCCTTGCCTTGCGCCTCCGCGCTGAACTCGCGCTTCCAGGCCTCAAAGCCGGCCGGCGAGCTGCCGCATTGCGCGGCCTCGGCGGTGGACGCCAGGCAACCCATCAGTGCCGCCACGCCAAGAACCGCCCCCGCAAGAGCCCTGCCTCTGATCATAACCAACATCTCCGTCCTGTACCGATCGGCAATCTTACCCACTCGAAGGCGCCGACTCCATGGCCTGATCATAGGACAATTCGAGACCTTCCAGTTTGCCCTCCTTGCGCCATTTTGCGAGCAGCCGCAGGAACGCCACCGGCCCGCGCCAATACTGGCTGTTTCTTGCCGCGATTGGATCGAATACGCCTTCGTTGTTGTAGTAGCCCGGCGTGCATTCCGCGAGATAGGTCTGCCGGCCGACTGCGGCCCTGACGACCTCGTCGACCCAACCGCTCTCGGCGGCAAGCGTCGGCTCCAGGGTACGCGCCTTGCGCTCGCGGGCCTGCTTGATCACATACGCGATGTGCTGCGATTGCTCATCGATAATGTGAGGAAAATTGGCGCTCTGTCCGGCCTGCACCGTGACAATGAGGAAGCAGTTCGGGAAGCCGCGGCTGTAGAAGCCGTGCAGCGTCTTGACGCCGTCACGCCACCGCTCGGACAGGCTGATGCCGTCGCGGCCATAAACCTCGAAGCCCATGCGGCGGGCGTAATCGGTGCCGACCTCGAAACCGCTGGCATAGATCAGGCAGTCGATTTCATGGGCCTTGCCGTCGACGACGACGGCATTCTCCGTGATGCGCTCGACGCCCTGCCCCTTGGTGTCGACGAGGTGCACGTTCGGACGATTGAACGTATCGAGATATTCATCATGGAAGCACGGCCGCTTGCAGAAGGCCTTGTACCAGGGCTTGAGCGCCGCGGCCGTTGCTTCGTCCTTCACGACGGCGTCGACGCGGGCGCGGATCTCCTCCATCTTGCGGTAATCGGCCTGCTCGATCACCTTGAGCGCCTCATCCATCGAGGTGACCGGCTGGGCTTGGCGGCGCGGCGCCAGCAAGATCTCGCCGAGCAGGCCGGTCCAGCCGTCCTGCACCAGATCCTGTTCGAACGGCTCGCCTGAAATGACGGCTGTAAAATTGTCCATACGCTCGCGCTGCCAGCCCGGCCTCAGGCTCTGGGCCCAGGCCTGATCCGTCGGACGGTCGTCGCGAACGCCGATCGCAGACGGCGTGCGCTGGAACACATAGAGCTCCTTCGCCGACCGGCCGAGATGCGGCACGCATTGCACGGCGGTGGCGCCGGTGCCGATGATCCCGACGCGCTTGTCGGCGAGACCGGTCAGACCACCGTCCGCGCTACCGCCGGTGTAGCCGTAATCCCAGCGACTGGTATGAAAGCTATGGCCCTTGAACGTCTCGATGCCGGGAATGCCCGGCAGCTTCGGACGGCTCAGCGGACCGCCGGCCAAGATGACGAAGCGCGCGCGGATGCGATCGCCCCGATCGGTCTCGACCAGCCAGCGCCCTTCCTGCTCCTGCCAGTCCATCCGCGAGATGACGGTCTGAAACAGCGCACGCTCATAGAGCCCGAAATGACGGCCGATGCGGCGCGAATGCTTGTAGATCTCGGGCGCTCGCGCGTACTTGCGCACCGGCATGTAGCCGGTCTCTTCCAGGAGCGGCAGGTAAATGTAGCTCTCGGTGTCGCAGGCGGCGCCGGGATAACGATTCCAGTACCAGGTGCCGCCGAAGTCGGCGGCCTTTTCCACGATACGAAAATCCTCGATGCCGGCCTCACGCAACCGCGCACCACACAACAGGCCGCCGAAGCCGCCACCGACGATGAGCACTTCGGTTGCTTCGCTAACGGCGGCGCGCGCAAATCCTGGATCGGCCCAGGGGTCGTCGAGATAGCGGCCGAACTCGCCCGTGACGTCGACATACTGCGCCTTGCCCTCGGCGCGCAGACGACGATCGCGCTCGTCGCGATAGCGGGCACGGAGCGCGGAAATATCGACCGTAGGCGCGCCGGTTGTGCCGGTCTTGTGTCTTTCCGCTGACATTCATCTCCTCCACCGCGACCGCTGCTTCACCGGCAGCTCCCCTCACGTTAGCTCTGAAAAAGTGCCGCATGCAATCATGCCCGTTGTTTTTTGCGTGAACGCCGCGTGGCGTTCCGCTAACCTTCCGCGCAAATCACGAGCCTACGCCGCGCAACGACGCGGCGATCCGGAGGAGACCATGCAGGGATTGATGATGGACATGCCGCTTCTGATCAGCGGCCTGATCCAGTACGCAGCCGACTATCACGGTGAAGCGGAGATCGTCGCGCGCGAGATCGAGGGCGACATCCATCGCTACACCTATGCGGACGCCCATCCCCGCATCAAGCGGATGGCGCTGGCGCTCAAGCGGCTCGGCATGAAGCCCGGCGACCGCGTCGGCACGCTGGCCTGGAATACCCATCGCCATTTCGAGATGTTCTACGCCGCCCCCGGCATGAACTACGTGCTGCACACAGTGAATCCGCGGCTGTTTCCCGAGCAGCTCGTCTACATCATCAACCATGCCGAAGACCGTCTCCTGTTCTTCGACCGCGCCACGCTGCCGCTCGTCGAGGCGATCGCGCCGCAATTGAAGACGGTCGAGGCATGTATCGTGATGTCCTCGCGCGAGCGGATGCCGGAGACGAAGCTCGCCAATGTCCATTGCTACGAAGAGCTTCTGGAGAAGGAGAACGACGCCGGATTCGTCTGGCCGGAGTTCGACGAGAAGTCCGCTTCCACCATCTGCTACACGTCGGGCACGACCGGCAATCCCAAGGGCGTGATCTATTCGCACCGCGCCGCGATCCTGCAGACGATGACCTGCTGCAATTTCGACTTCCTGCCGGGCCATGTCGAGGGCGTACGCGAGGTGATGATGCCGATGGCGCCCCTCTTCCACGGCAATGGCTGGAATATGCCGTTCACGGCTCCCTATACCGGCTCGAAACTGGTGCTGCCCGGCCGCAACTACGAGCCCGACAAGCTCTATGAATTGCTCGAAGGCGAGAAAGTGACGCTGTCGGCGGGCGTGCCCAGCTTCTGGCTGATCCTGCTCGATTGGCTGGGTCGCACCGGCAACAAATTCTCCACGCTGCGCGCGACGCTCTCGTCCGGCTCGGCGCCGCCGCGCGCGATGGTCGAGAAGCTGAAGCGCGAATATGGCGTCGACTACATCCAGGCCTGGGGCATGACCGAGGCCCTGGGCTGCTCAATGCCGGGCTTGCGGCCCGGCTCGGAGCATCTCAGCGAGACGGAGAAATTCGATCGACGCCAGGTCTCGGGGCGCGCCTGTTTCGGCACCGCCTTGCGCATCGTCGACGATGCCGGCAACGAACTGCCGCGCGACGGCAAGACCGTCGGTCATCTGCGCGCCCGCGGCCCCTGGGTCGCCTCCGGCTACATGAAGCTGGAGGAAGGCCTCGATCGCGACGGCTGGCTGATCACCGGCGACATGGCGGTGATCGACGCGCAAGGCCACGTGACGCTGACCGATCGCTCCAAGGACGTGATCAAGTCCGGCGGCGAATGGATCTCTTCGATCCAGCTCGAGGACATCGCACTGTCCCATCCCGACGTGCTCCAAGCTGCCGTGGTCGCGATCTCGCACGAGAAATGGCAGGAGCGTCCCTTGCTCCTCGTGGTCCGCAAGAAGGGCGCGACCGTCGACGGCAAGGCGCTGCTCGACCACATGCGCCCAAGGATCGCGAGCTGGTGGATGCCGGACGCGGTGGAATTCCTGGACGAGTTCCCGATGACCGGCACGGGCAAGGTGCTGAAGTCCGCTCTGCGCGAGAAGTTCAGGGAGTACCGCGTCGCGTGAAGCGACGCATCATCGCGCGGACGTCCGCGCCGCCCTTCGATCCAGGAGACCAGAGATGCTCTACCCGATGTCGCCCAAAGTCGTCGAGCTCAAGCGCAAGCTCGAGAGCTTCATGGACCGGCACATCTATCCGAACGAGGAACGCTTCTATCGCGAGGCGGAGGAACTCGGGCCGTGGAAGGTCTATCCTGTCGTCGAGGAGCTGAAGCCGCTGGCGCGCGCCGAGGGACTCTGGAATCTGTTCCTGCCCGAGAGCCGTCACGGCGCCGGCCTCACCAATCTCGAATATGCCCCGCTCTGCGAGGTCATGGGCCGCTCGCATCTCGCCCCCGAAGTGTTCAATTGCTCGGCGCCCGACACCGGCAACATGGAGGTGCTGGAGCGCTACGGTTCGGAGAAGGACAAGGAGCGCTGGCTGAAGCCGCTGCTCGCCGGCGAGATCCGCTCCTGCTTCGCCATGACCGAGCCTGCGGTCGCCTCATCCGATGCGACCAACATCGAGAGCTCGATCGTGCGCGACGGCGACCATTACGTCATCAACGGCCGCAAATGGTACACGACGAACGCGACCGACCCGCGCTGCAAGATCTGCATCTTCATGGGCAAGACCGATCCTGACAATCCGGACCGCCACAAGCAGCAATCGATGATTTTGGTGCCGATGGACACGCCCGGCATCGAGGTGAAGCGTCCCCTGCCCGTGTTCGGCTTCTACGGCGTGCCCGACCGCGCCTCTGAAGTGATCTTCACCAATGTCCGCGTGCCCAAGGAGAACATGCTGCTCGGCGAAGGCCGCGGCTTCGAGATCGCGCAGGGCCGTCTCGGTCCCGGCCGCATCCATCACTGCATGCGGCTGATCGGGCTTTCAGAACGTACGCTGGAGAAGATGTGCCGGCGCGTGCGCAGCCGCGTGGCGTTCGGCAAGCCCGTGTCCGAGCAGACCGTGACACAGGAACGCATCGCCGAGGCCCGCATCATGATCGAGCAGGCCCGGCTGCTGACGCTCAATGCCGCCTACGCGATGGACACGGTCGGCAACAAGGTGGCGAAAGCCGAGATCGCGATGATCAAGGTCGCCGTGCCCAACATGGCCTGCCAGATCATCGACTGGGCCATCCAGGCGCACGGTGGCGGCGGCACCTCGAACGATTTCGGCTTGACCCAGGCCTACGCGACCGCGCGCTTGCTGCGGCTCGCGGACGGGCCGGACGAGGTCCACCGGAACCAGATCGCCCGGCTCGAGCTGAAGAAATATTCGAACGCTTAGAAGAAGCGCTCGTTTGTGAGGCGCCGTCGGCGCTCGCGCTTCCTTCTCCCCTTGTGGGAGAAGGTGGCGCGAAGCGCCGGATGAGGGGTTCTCTCCCCTCGCCGGACCGTTCGTGAGGATAGAGACCCCTCACCCAAGTGAGTTCGTATCGACTAGCGGAGCTGCCCTCTCCCACAAGGGGAGAGGGCGCAATAACATGCAGCGCGGTCGCAATCAGTGCCTCGGCACCCTCGCCTCAATTCACCCCATACACATCCGGATCGGCGCTCGAGCTAGGCTTCTTGAAGGCGTTGCGCAAGGCGGGCGACATCGGGACGTTGTAGTTGAGGCCGTTCGGCGGGGTCGGCGATTGCAGCCATTTCCGGTAGAGCACCTCGATCTTCGGGCTCGCATAGAGCTCCGCCGTCGCGCGGTCGGCGAGCGCCTTGAACGGTGCATCCTCCCGCCGCAGCATGATGCCGTAAGGCTCGGGCTTGGAGAACGCCTCCTCGCTGATCATGTAAGCTTGCGGCTCCTTCGATCGCGCGATCGCGACCGCGAGTTGCACGTCGTCGAGCGCCTAGGCCTGGGCGCGGTCGGTCTCCAGCAGCAGGAAGGCTTCCGCTTGGTCCTTGGCCGGCATCACATTGATGCCGAGGTTCCGCTCGGTGTTGACCTTGGCAAGCTGCGTCAGGTTGACCGATCCCGCCACCGCGGTGACCGCCTTGCCCTTGAGATCGTCGATGGTGTTGATCTTCGCGGCCTTCTTCGCGGCAAACCGCGTCGCGCTCAGGAAATGCGTGTTGGTGAAGGCGACCTGCTTCTGGCGCTCGGCATTGTTCGTCGTCGCCGAGCAATGCAGATCGAGCGTTCCGTTGACCATCAGCGGAATACGGTTCGACGACGTCACCGCGAGCGTGTCGACGGCGATGTCGGGCATGCCGAGCTGCTTTTTCACGGCGTCCACGATCTCGAGACAGATATACATGGCAAAGCCGACCGGCTTCTGATTGCCATCCAGATAGCTGAAGGGCACCGAGGCCTCCTGATAGCCGAGCGTGATCTTCTTGGTCTCCTTGATCTTTTGCAGCGTGCCGGACAGGTCTTCGGCTGAAGCTGCGCTCCCAAGACAGGTCAAGGCCAGCAGAACGGTGAGTGGACGCATCGGGGGCTCCTCAAGGGGACGTGGCTGTATCGAGCAATCGAGGAGCTGATAGCCTACACCTCCGGGGAACACCAGACGTGGCCTGCGTCTAACTGCTATCGCCCCTGGATATACGTCTTCGTCCGCACGTCACTGGCAGGTCAGCTGCTGCTCGAACCAGCCGCCCAGCCGTTCCGACAACGGCGGCCAAGTCCGCCGGAAACGATCGAGCTTGCCGACATTGACGCGGTACATGGCCCGCAACTGCTCTTCGATGGCCGGCAGATCAATGCCAGCGCAGCGTCCTTCCTTCACGATCGTCTTGCCGGCGACGACGACCTCCTTGACCAGCGATGCGTTGCCCCGCGCGAACAGGAGCGCCATGAGGTCGACCGGCATGATCTGGTCGCGATCCAGCCGATCGAGATCGATCACGACGTAGTCGGCGGGATTGCCTGCGACGAGCTCGCCGCTCCCCGGCGCGCCGGTCGCGCGACGCCCGTTGCGGATGGCGAGCGCGAACATCTCGGCCGGGGTCCAGGTCGGCTTGAACCCGAGCCCGCCATGGACCATCTGCACCAGCCGCATCTCGCGCAGGATGTCGTCGTCCTCATCCAGCGCGAGGCCGTCGACGCCGACGGCGACGGCGCAGCCGCATTTGTGGGCAGCGGCGATCGGGGCGAGTCCCGAGCGCAAATGCATGTTCGAGCTGAAATTGGTGACGATGCGCGCGCCGGAGGACGCGATCATCTCCAGCTCATCCGGCCTTGCGTGGATGCAATGCGCCAGCGTCAAACGCTCCGAGAGGAAACCGATGTCGCGTAGCCAGCGCACCATGTCCGGAAAGTGCTGATCGGCCCAGGCCCGCTGGTACACGGTCTCCAGCAAGTGCATATGGATGCGGCGGCCCGTCAGCGCCGAGTTTTCGGCCACGGCCTCCAGCAATGGCTTCGAGCACCATTGCACGCCGGCGGGCCCGAGTTGAACGTCGACCATCGGGCCGGCGATCGCGGCGGCTATTGCGTCCGTCAGCTCGATATACGCCTTTGGCGACATCGGCGCGCGGACGAACAGCTCCTCGATGGTTCTGCGATCATCGCCGGAGAGACCGGACAGCACCGGCTCGGCATCACCGTAGACGATCGGATTCTGGTCACGCACGGCCATCGCAAACGCAATGCGGATGCCTACGTCGGAGGCAGCCCTCGCGATGGCCTCCGCCTCATCGACCAAGGGCATCGTCCCGCTCGGGCGTGTGTAGTGCACCATCATGGCCGCGCAGCCGGCCTTGGCCGAACGCGCCAAGGCGGAAGCTGCGGTCAGGTAGGGATCGACCGGTGTGCCGAGCGCGGTCCGCAGGATCCAGCTCTCCAGCGGCATGCCGACCGCGCCGAAGGACGACGCAGTGGCACGAGCATGGTCATGGGCGTTGACGAAGGCCGGGAGGACGAAAGAGCGCGGCGCGGCGCCCGCTCGTTCCGAGATGTCGGTGATGACGCCGTCATCGTGCCGCAGCACGACATTGTCGATGACACCGCGCTCGAGGCCACAGAACAGGCTGGTCGCCGCTATCTCCGTGGCCATGAGCGTCCCTCCAATACTTCAATTCGCTGTATAGACCAGCTCCCGCTCCGCGCGCGGCGGGAGGAACTCGCGCGAGAACACTTCAGCAGGCGTCGGCGCACGGGCGAGCTGATAGCCCTCGACCACGATTCCGATGGCACGCGCCATGCGGTCGTCCTTGATGTCGCCGATGCCGATCTCCTTCATCTCGGGCGAGACGATCAGCTTCTCGAAGGAATACTGCAAGCGCCGCTTCTCGACATCCGCGTTGATGAGGTTGTCGTAGTTCACCGCCGCCTTCATGCCAGCATTCTGGTCCTTCGCAACCGCGATCGCCCCCTTGTTGATGGCGCGGACCAGGCCCGCGACAGCTTTCGGGTTCGAGGCGATCAGCTTGCGCGACACCATCACGCCGTTGGAATAGAGGTCGAGACCGTACTCACCGAACGAGAACCATTTGAAGTCCTTGTCCGGGTCCTGGCGGTTGAGCACCAGGTTGAAGTAGCTGGTGATGTTGAAGACGAGGGCAGCGTCGATGTCGCCCTTGATCAGCATCGGCTCCTGCAGGTTCGGCGCCATGTTGGAGATCTTGATCTTCTCGCCGTCGAGGCCGTTCTTGCGCGTGAACACCGGCAGGAGCCGTGTCGTCGGCGTGCCCTGCGCGCCGCCGAGCGTGCGGCCCTCGAAATCCTTGATGGTGTTGATGCCGCTTGACTTCTTGGCGACGATCGCAAACGGCGGCTGGTTCCACATCATGTAGACCATGACCGGCGCCTCCTGCGGCTTGGTCGAGGCGTTCTGGATGATGGCATTGACGTCGCCGAAGCCGGCGTCATAGGCCCCCGACATGATGCGGGTGACGGTGGCGCCGGAGCCCTCGCCCTGGTCGATGACGACGTTGAGGCCTTCCGCTTTGAAGTAGCCGTTGTCCTTGGCGTAGAAGAACGCGGCATCGCTGCCCTGGGTCTTCCAGCCGAGCGTGAACTTGATGGTCGTTTCCTGGGCCATTGCGGCGCCGGTGGACAGAGCCAGTCCCAGCAGCGCGACACTTACTTTTCTCAACATCGAGACCTCCTCAAGCTTCGTTGCATGACGGTTGACAAATCAGGTGGCGATCACGTCGTTCTTGCGCGTTGCCCAGCCCGTGACCCGCCCTTCGATCAGCGAGAACACGACGTAGAGCGCGACGCCGAGGCCGGCGAGCACGAACAGGCCGGCAAACACCAGCGGCACGTTGAAATTGGACGAGGCGGTCATCATGACGTTGCCGATGCCGCGATTGGAGGCGACAGTCTCCGACAGCACCGCCCCGACGAAAGCGTAGGAGATCGCGACCTTCAGCGACGCGAAGAAGAACGGCATGGTCCTGGGCAGGCCGACATTCCAGAGGATGTCGAGCTTGCTGGCGCCGAGTGCCTTCAACACGTCCTCGAGCTCGGGCTCGGTGGTCGCAAGGCCCGTCGCGATGTTGACCACGATCGGGAAGAAGCAGATCGACAGTGCGGTCAACACCGCCGGCACCGTACCGGAGCCGAACCACAGCACGAAGATCGGCACCACCGCGACTTTCGGGATCGACGAGAAGCCGATCAGCAGCGGATAGCAGGTGTCATAGGCCGTCCTGGAGACGCCGATGATGGCACCGAGGGTCACCCCGAGCGCCACGCCAAGCACGAAACCGAGCATCGTGGTTGCCAGTGTCTGCACGATGTGCGGCCACAACACCGGAAAACGCTCGACCAGCGTCACGAACACCTGCGACGGGCGCGGCAGCACCAGGTCTGACATGCCCGTCATCAGGCAAAACAATTCCCAGGCGACGAAGAACAGCACGATCAGCCCCGCCGACCACGCCTTCTGCCTGACATCGATCCCGAACATCAGCTTGCCCCCTGCTCAGCTGCGCTCCGCGCGTCCTCTATGAAGGCGCGCAGCTTCTGGTTCAGTGCGACGAACTCCGGCTCGAAGGTCATGGCCACCGTGCGCGGCCGGGCGAATTCGACGCGGCTGTCGTCGAGGATGCGGCCGGGACGCGCGCTCATCACGCAGATCCGGCTCGCGAGGAAGCCGGCTTCGCGCAGGTCATGCGTCACCAGCAGCACCGTCGGCTTGTGCGTCATCCAGAGGTTCTGGAGGATCGCCCACAATTCCTCGCGGGTGAACTGGTCGAGCGCACCGAAGGGCTCATCGAGCAACAGCATGCGCGGCTCGTGGATCAGCGCGCGGCAGAGATTGGCGCGCTGGAGCATGCCGCCGGAGAGCTGCCAAGGGTACCGGCTGCCGAACCCCTTTAGGCCGACCTGCTCCAGCAGCGCATTGGCCTTGTCGCGGAATTCGGTCTTGCGCAGCTTCCGGAAGTTCGAGCGGAACGGCTCGACGATCTTCAGCGGCAGCATGATGTTCCGCTCAATCGTCATCCACGGCAGCATGGTCGGGTTCTGGAAGGCCATGCCGACCCGCATCGCGCGCGCCGCGACCTCACGGCCGCCGACGATGACGACGCCAGTGGTCGGCTGCACTAGGCCGCTGACGAGACGGAGGATGGTCGATTTGCCGCATCCCGACGGACCGACCAGGGCGACAAACTCGCCATCGGCGATCTTGAGCGTGGTCTTCGACAGAGCCGGGACGGCGCGATCGCCGCGCCCGAAGGTCACGGAGGCCTCGGACAGCTCGATGGCGGTCGGGCCGGAGCCCTCGGGAACGAGCTGCCCGTCAAACTGGGCGTGGGTTTGCATGCGCATCACAGCAAAAGTGCATGCAAGCTGGATGCCAGCCATCGGACGTAGACAAATCAACGACCTGGCAAAAGCCCTCGCCGCATGGCCGGTCTTATTCTAGGCAATCCTGGCCCCAAACTGCATGCAATTGAAGCGCTGAATTGGCCGTGGAATATGCTAAAGAGAACTCTCACCCCTATTAGGATTCGCGGATGGCGGCGCGCGCGAACAGCAAGATTTCCGAATCGTCGGACAAGGTCAGCGTGATCTGCCGCGCGCTCAGGCGGGCGATCATCGAGCAGGCGCTGGAGCCCGGCGCAAAGCTGCCGGAGGATGCGCTCGGCGAGCGTTTCGGCGTCAGCCGCACCATTGCCCGCCACGCGCTTGGGCAACTCGCCGCGGAGGGCCTCGTCGAGCTTCGCCGCAACCGGATCGCGGTGGTGGCGACGCCGAGCTGGCAGGAGGCGCGTGATGCTTTCGACATCCGCATCGAGCTCGAACGATTAGTCGTGCGCCAGCTCGCGGGCAAGCTGACAAAGGCGCAGATCGCCGAGCTGAACGCCCATGTCGACGCCGAGGATCGTGCGCGCGGCGGCACGGATGCGGTGTCGATCCGCCTCGCGACCGAATTCCACATCCTGATAGCGCACATGACGAACAGCCCGATCCTGGTTCGCTATGTCAGCGAGGTCGCCTATCGCTGCTGCCTGACGCTGTCGCTCTACAGCCGGCCGCATTCCAGCGAATGTGCCATCAACGAGCACCGCGCCATCATCGCCGCGCTCGCGAAAGGCGACGAGGTCAAGGTGATGGAGCTGATGCATCATCACCTGGATTCCGTGGCTAATCGCGCGCTGGTGGCCCCGACTCCCCAGCGCGGCCGGGATCTGCTCGATATCCTCGCGCCCTATGCCGACGAGGTGACGAGCGACCGCGTCGTCAAGCTGCCGAAAATCGCACGGAGGGGCTAAGCCTCGATGCCGCGCTGAACGAGGATGCGCTCGGCGCTGTCGTTCCACACGTCCATCTTCACGATCTGGCCGCCCCGGACGACGAAGCGATCGACATAGCGATTGCCCTCGAACGGCGTGCCGTCCATCCACTCGCCGTACAGCGTGCCGACGCTGTAGACGACGGTTTCGTCCGCGCCGGGGCAGACATCGAACCGGTCCATCTTCTTCTTCACCCAACGATAGCGCTTGGCGTTGAAACCGGTCGGCCCGCGCGGATGGTCGAACTCACGCCCGCCGGTGAAGGTGATCACCGTGCCCGGCTTCATATAGGCCGAAGCGGCGTCAGGATCGGGTATCATCGACGCCGTGAGATAGGCTTCCACGATCTGGGCGTCGGTCATCGGGCGTTCGGTTTTTGTGGGGGCGGACATACTGGATTCTCCGGGTGTCAGCATCCTACAATTCGTACCCCAAACTGCATGCACATTTTTTGAACAGCTTGATGTCAAGAGTGCACACAATCTGGAGCTGCCTGCCCCCAGACCTTCCGCTAGGCTATCACAGCTGAATCCGATGCCATGACCACCCAGACCGCTTTCGACCTGATTGTCCGCAACGCGCTGTCGCGCTCATCCGCCGTACCCGTCGATATCGGCGTGAAGAGCGGTCGTATTGCCGCGATCGAGCCAAAGCTCGCCTGCGAGGGCGTCGAAGTCGACCTCGGCGGGCGTCTCGCCCTGCCCGGCTTCGTCGACACCCATATCCATCTCGATAAGGCCTGCCTGCTCGGCCGCTGCGGACACAATCACGCCAGCGTCTCGGAAGCCATCCGCGCCGTGGCCGGGATGAAGAAGGATTTCACCGTCGAGGATGTCTACGCCCGTGGCGCCAGAGTGCTCGAACGCGCGATCGTGCACGGCACGACACGCATGCGCACCCATGTTGAAATCGACCCGCGCATCGCCTTGCGCGGTTACGAAGCGATCAAGGCACTGAAGCGCGACTATGCTTGGGCGATCGATCTGTCGCTCTGTGTTTTTCCGCAGGAGGGCCTGACCAACGATCCCGGCAGCGAAGAGCTGCTGGTCCAGGCGCTGCGCGACGGCGGCGAGGTGATCGGCGGCTGTCCCTACATGGACAGCGACCCGGTCGCGCATCTCGAACGCATCTTCGATCTCGCGCAGGAATTCGATGTCGATGTCGATCTCCATCTCGACTTCGACCTCGATCCCTCCTGGTGGCACCTCGACGAGGTCTGCCGGCAGACCGAGCGACGCAACTATCACGGCCGGGTGGCGATCGGCCACGCCACGAAGCTCTCGGCGTTGCCGCCCGATAGGATGCAAGCCGCCACCGCGCAATTGGCAAGAGCCGGCGTTGCCGTCACCGTTCTGCCGGCGACCGATCTCTATCTGATGGGGCGGGATGCCACCCATAACGCGCCACGGGGACTGACGCTCGCCCACAAGCTCGCCGATGACGGCGTATTGTGTTCGGTCGCGACCAACAACGTGCTCAATCCCTTCACGCCGTTCGGCGATGCCTCGTTGCTGCGTATGGCGAACTTCTATGCCAATGTCGCGCATGCCGCCGTCAGCGACTTCGATACCTGCCTCGATCTCGTCACCGAGCTGCCGGCACGGCTGATGAACCTCGGGGACTACGGCATCAAGGTCGGCAATCCCGCCGATCTCGTCGTGCTCGACACCCGGGACAGCCGTTTCGCCATCGCCGAGCTGCCCGAGATCATCATGGGCTTCAAGGCCGGCCGACGCACATTCGAGCGGCCCCGGGCCACTTTGTTCAAGCCCGGAGGCTGAGCGCGCAGCCACCTCAGGCAGGATTGTCGGGAAGGTGGCCGCTTACGTTCTATACTACCGCCGCTTCAGCCCAGCCAGACCGGTAGAATCCCGGACCGTAGCCCCCACGCGTTGCGAGATCGGGCGCGCCGACCTTAACTGGGCCCTGCAGTGACTGTTGCGTGCGATCGGAGAAGTATGGCCATGTTCAGCGCGTTTCGCAGCATCGACGATCGTTCCATCCAGGCCAGAACGCCCACCGATACCGCGGTAAAGCGGCTCGAGGGCATCGAGCACGTTCTGTCCGATCTCGATCTCGCGGGGATCCAGACGCAGGACGATTTGAACCGTACGCTGTGGACGCTCGACGCCGCGCGCAAATGCGTTCGCGCCGTGCTGGCCGAATTCCGCACCCAGCCGGTGACGGAGCAACTCGTCGGCAAATCCCGCAATCTCATCGACCTGATCGAGCGCGCTCGCGACCATGTCGTGACCTTTCAGGTCCTGGTGCGATCCTGAGCTGATGGCTTTGCGCGCTTGACCTTCGCGAGGATCCGATCCGCCTCGGTACGCCAATCAGCGCTGCGTGCGAATTCCTTGGTCCCCTTGGTTCCGAACAGCCCCTCATCAGCAAGATCGGCTACCCAGGCCTGTCGTTCGGCGGTGCCCTGCGCCGACCAAGGCGTCAGGCCGACCTCGCGCACGGTTTCGGCCACCTCGCGCACCTCCTCGGCACGACGGCGGCCGTGCTCGATCACGCGCTGGAAGAAATAGGCGCCCTGCTTCTCCCAATCGATGCCGGGAAAGGTTTCCGCCAGCGAAGCCAGCACGGCATCCTCGACACCATAGGCGCGCGCGGTGGTAAAGCTCTCGATGACCATGGCCTCCAGGCCCTTGATCATGATGCTGCGGCACATCTTGACGGCCGAGGATACGCCGAGTTCTTCGCTGGCAACCCTCGCCGCAAAGCCGATCGCGTTCAGCAGCGGCTCCAGCTCCCTCGCGCCGGGCCCGCCGAGCAGCAGCGGCACCTTGATGCGATAGGGCGGGACCGACGTCATCACGGCGCCCTCGACATAGCGCCCGGCCGCGGCGTCGATCAGTGCAGCGGCGCGCTGCTTGGCACCCGGAGACGCCGAGTTGAAATCGAGGAACCAGGTGCCCTGATTGAGCGCCGCCGCACAGGCCTTTGCGACCGGAACGGCCTGGCTGGCGGTGACTGCGGAGACGATGAGATCAGACTTCGCGGTCAGCTCGGCATGAGAGCCCGCGAGCACCACCCCAAATCTCGCCGCATGCTCCTTCAGTGACGCGCCCTGCTCGCCGCCGAGCTTGATGTCGTAGGCGGCGACCTTGATGTTCTGCTGGCGCAAATCCTCGGCAAGAATCCTGCCGACCTCGCCGTAGCCCACCAGCCCGATCTGCCACCGTCCCGGATCAGACATCAGTTCAATCCTCGCATCGTTTCGTCGAACAGTTCCTCGACCGCGTAACGGCGCGGGATCAGCGCCTGCTGGAATGCGTAGTCTACGATCAGTTCGAGTGGTTTTCTGTTCGCTTCGATTCCGAACGGAACGAGATCCGGCGAGCCGGCCGGCCCCGCCTGCGCCTTGTTTCGTTTCAGAAGATCATAGACGCCTGCGACGACATCGGGGCGCGATCTCGCCAGCTTTTCGGTCGCGACCACGAGATGATTGACCGGCACGACGCCGCGACGCGCGTACCATCGGGCGGCCTCCGCAGCAGGATCGGGAAACAGCGGCTTCAGCTCGGGATTATCGGAGGTCTCGCCAAGGACGGCGTCGAGCTCGCCATCGAGCAACATCTGCTGGATCTTCTTGTCCTTGGGCGCACGCTCGGTGGTGTCGACATATTCGGCAACGTGCGGATCCTCGAAGGTGACCCATTTGATGTTGTCGAGGTTGACGCCGTAGTCGTTAGCGAGAATCCCTCTGATCCAGGCCCCGGTCGTCGTTGTAAACGAGCGGATGCCGACGCGTTTGCCTTCGAGGTCGGACGGCCCGAGCGTGCCCCGCCCCGGATTGTAGAGCGCGTAGGCGTGCTGGAACCGGCCGAGCATGGTTGCCGGCAGCAGCACCAGCGGCTTGCCATGCGCCTTCGCCATTAGATAGGTGACGATCGCCATCTCGCAGACGTCAAAGGCCTGCTCGCGGACCATCGGCTTGAACGCGGTGTTGGTCGGCGTGTATTCGATGAAGTCGAGATCGAAAAGGTCGGAGCGGAGTTCGCCGCTCTTCACCGCCCGCACATGGGGGTGACTGCCGAGCACCGCCTTCAGCTTCAGACGATCCATCCGTCCGCTCCGTTTCCCGTCGCTTCAGACGTCTTCGGGACTGTCGACATACATCAGCCCGGCCTTCGCCAGCGCCTCGCGCATGTTGTACATGTCGAGACCGAGCTCGCCGGAGGCCAGCCGCTTGCGCTTGCCACCTTCGTCCGCATTGCGCTTCTTCGCCTTCTCGGCGACTTCAATGACATAGCGCTTCGGCACCACCACAACACCGTCGTCATCGGCCACGACGATGTCGCCGGGATCGACATAGACGCCGGCGCAGACGACGGGGACGTTGACCGAACCGAGTGTGGCCTTGACCGTTCCCTTGGCCGAGACCGCGCGCGACCATACCGGAAACTTCATCTCGTGCAGCGCTTTGACGTCGCGGCAGCCGGCATCGATAATCAATCCCTGCACACCGCGCGCCTGCAGCGACGTCGCAAGCAGTTCGCCAAACATGCCATCGGTATTGTCGGTGGAGCAGCCGACGACGAGGATGTCGCCCTCCCTGCACTGCTCGACCGCGACATGGATCATCCAATTGTCGCCGGGCTGCGCAAGCACGGTGACGGCAGGTCCGGCAATCGACGCACCCGGCCAGACCGGCCGCAAATACGGCTTCATCAGGCCGATGCGGCCATAGGCCTCGTGCACGGTCGAGACGCCGTACGCCGCCATGCCGTCGGGATCGGCACGCCTGATGTTGCGAACGACGACCGGCTTCATGCAAGCTCCTCCGCAACGGTCGGAAACAGCCGCTGATAGGCCTCACCATACGTCATGGGCACGCCGGTGTTGCGGCTGCCCTGGATGCCGCGGTTGAGGGCGACGCGCTCGTAATAGCCCCAGAGATGCTTCTGCGCAGCGAGGATCTGGAACGCCTCGTATTTCTCCTTCCAGACCTCGTCGATCTTGAGGAGCAGGTCCGGCTTGTAATTGCACTGCTCCGGCTGGTGCGGCTCGAACAGGAATACCGGCGGCGCTGAGTATTTGTACTGCGCACCGGGCTTGTGGCCCATCGCCTGGGCCACCACACGCGTCTCCTGTGCAAAGTGCGCCGCGTTGGGATGGTCGAAATTATAGGGATCTTCCAGCGCATGCGTCAGCACGAAGCTCGGGTTGAGCTCGCGGTAGATGTCGACCATGCGGTCGAAATGCGCCTCGGTCAGCTTCAGCGGATAGTCGCCGCAATCGAAGAACTCGATCTCGGCGCCCAGCAGCCTTGCCGCCCGCTCCGCCTCGTCCTTGCGGCCGGCCTTGACCGACTCCAGCGTCGCGCCCTTCTCCTTCCAGGCGAACTGGCTCTCGCCACGCTCGCCGAAAGACAGGCAAACGATCTTCATGCGATAGCCCTTTTTCGCGTGAAGCGCGATGGCGCCGCCGGCGCGCCAGACGAAATCGCCGGGATGGGCGGTGATCACGAGACCTGTTTTCATGGGACGAACTCCCTTCTTTCGTTTGTGGGCATCATTTCGATCGCAGCCCCCTCATTGGCTGAAGCCAAACAGGCGCGCGGGATTGTCGACCAGAATCTTATGCTGAAACTCCGGCTCCGGCGCGAACAATGGAATCAGATCGACGAGATCACCGTCGTTCGGCATCACCTTGACGTTGGGATGCGGCCAGTCGGTGCCCCAGATGACTCGATCGGGTGCCGTCTCGACAATCTTTCGCGCGAACGGCACCGCGTCCGTGAATGGCGGCCCCGCCGAAGACACCCGCTCCGAGCCGCAGATCTTGACCCAGCATTTCTCGTCACGCTGCATCAGCTCGATCAGGATCCTGAACGGCAGCTGGTCGAGCCTCTCGGACGCCCTCACCCGCCCCATGTGGTCGATCGTGTAATTGAGCGGCAGCTTTGCCAACATGTCGGCATATTCAGGCAAGTCGATCGCGTCAAAATGCAGGTCGATATGCCAGTCGAGCGGCGCGACCTTCGCAATGACTCGCTCGAACACGCCCTTATCAGGGACGCCGCCGAGATGACGGACGAAATTGAAGCGGCAGCCGCGGAAGCCGCCCTCGTGCAGCGTGCGAAGTCCGCGCTCGGTGATGCCATCATCGATATTGGCGACCGCGCGGTAGGCGCCGTTGCTTTGCGCAATGGCATCGAGCGCTACCGTATTGTCGGTGCCGTGCACACTGGCATTGACGATGACGGCGCGCTCGACGCCGAGCTTGGCATGCAGCGCGCGAAAATCCTCCAGCGGCGCGTCCGGCGGCGTGTACGATCGGTCGGGCGCGTAAGGATATTTCGCGCCGGGTCCGAAGATGTGGCAATGCGCATCGCACGACAGCTTCGGCAGCTTGAAACTGGGCGTGCGCGTGTTCGGATCAGGCGGCGGAATGGTCGGCGTGTACATCATCGTCATCGGGTGAACCCGCCGAAGCGAGACGCTTGTTTCAAGTCTTGCTGCTGACGACCGGCCGCCGTCGCGCCGGCGGGGCTTGATCCAGCGCGGGCGCCTGGAACGCGGCCACAGTGGCTTGCACCAATTGCTCGATGGCATTGGCGGCGTCGCCGCCATCGGCTTCGCCACGCGACAGGCGCGAAACCCGTTCCGGCGTCACCAGCGAATAATAGAGCGCGCCGAGCAGGAAGTGACTGCGCCAGACGATGTCGGTGCGCGGAATGTGCGGCAGGCTCTCGTGGATCGCGTCGATGAAGGCATGGCTGGTGTCGTCAAACGTCTGCGCGATGATTTTTCGCGCGACGTCGTTGCCTTCTGCCGACATCACGGCGCGCAGGCGCGTGAAGCGCGCCCCGCCTCCGGCGAGATCGCTGCCGGACGTGAACGCCGGCACCACATAGGCGCGCACGATCGCCTCCAGCCGGTCCTGGAGATCGCGCACGCGCTTGGCGGCCGCGAGCAACTCGGAGCGGCGCAGGTTCATCGGCCCGCAATGGCGCCGGTAGATCTCGAGCAGCAGGCCGTCCTTGGTCTTGAAGTGATAGGTCACGCTGCCGGGATTGGCACCTGCGGCCTGCGCAATGTCGCGCACGGAGACGGCATTGAATCCGTTGGTGGCGAACAACTCCTCGGCCGCGGCGAGGATCGCCTCGCGCATGTTCGGCTTGCGCGCCGTTTCCGTGCTGGTGGACTTGCGTACCATGGGATTTGTACTATCGTACAAGAGATCAGGTCTCGTCAACAAGAACCATGGGCGGCGTCCGGAACGGATTGGAGACCGCCGACAGGCGCAAATGCCCTCGAGGAGTGCTGGGAATATGTTGGGTTTGAACAAGAAGATCGGCGGTTTGCTGCTGGGTGCCGGTCTGCTGCTGGCGGGCGGCGCCGCGTGGGCCGCCGACAATTATCCGAGCAAACCCGTCCACATTGTCGTCCCCTACGCCGCCGGCGGCGCGGTCGACGTGCTCGCGCGCACGCTGGGCCAGGCACTGGCCAAGACCTGGGGCCAGCAGCCGGTGATCGACAACCGTCCCGGCGCCGGCGGCATCGTTGCTTCGCAGGCGCTGACGCAGGCCGCGCCCGACGGGTACACGCTGATCCTGGTCGCGAGCGGCCATCCGCTCAACCAATTCATCTACCCCAGCGTGCCCTATGACACCTTCAAGGATTTCACCGCGATCACGGAAGTGGCCTCCTCGCCGCTCGCGATCGTCGTGGCGAAGGACAGCCCCTACAAGACGCTCGGCGATCTGCTCGCCGCAGCGAAGAAGGAGCCTGACAAACTCTCCTACGGCATGTCCGGCAACGGCACCTCGGCACATCTGGCCGGCGAGCTGCTGAAATACATGTCCGGCACCAAGATCGTCGCGATCCCCTACAAGGGCGGCGCACCGGCGCTCACGGCCGTGATCGCCGGCGAGATCCCGCTCAGCATCAATCCGCTTGCGGAAGCCATCGGCCAGCTCGAAGGCGGCCCGGTGCGCGCGCTCGCGGTGACCTCGGCCGAACGCTCCAAAGCTCTGCCGAATGTGCCGACGGTCGCGGAGTCCGGTGTCGCCGGCTACGATGTCTCGGTTTGGTGGGGCGTGCTTGGTCCGGCAAAGATGCCGCCGGAGATCGTGGCCAAGCTCGAGACCGATCTGAAGGCCGCGCTGCAAGACTCAAACGTGCAGTCGACACTCGGAAAGATCGGCGCGACGCCGGTCGGTTCATCCGCCAAGGACTTTGACGCCTACATGCGGGCCGAGGCGACCAAATGGGAGCCGGTGCTGAAGGCCGCCAACATTCGCGCGCAGTGAGGCGGGTCATCGCGTATCGCCCGCGATTTCGCGCCTGCTTCGCGCGCCGCCAGACGATCTCCGACCAGATGCAAACGATTGGCGTTCGCCAACATCGCCAACCTCGTTTGCTGCAAATCAACGCAGCAACATGGACAAAGCGTCATTTGTCATCGGGGCTGCGCCGGGCGACGAAAGCGTGAGCTCGCCGGAGATTGAGAATGAGCAAACCTTTGTTGTTGGCACTGCATCGCTGGATCACGCTGGTCTTCGCACTACCCCTGCTCGCGATCATCGCCACCGGACTGATCCTGTCCTTTGAGCCGCTGGTGCAAGTCAGCGGCATCAGCGGTCAGGCGATTGAATCCGGGCGCATCGTCGAGCTGGTGAAACGGTATGATCCGGATGGCAAGGCACGCGGGCTTTCGATCAATGCCGCTGCGCAGCGGATGACGCTGCAGGGGGCGGGAGCATCTGCGATCGATCTCGCAACCGGCGAAGTCGTTGCCTCAAGGTCCACCCTCGCCGATCTCCTCCTGTGGGCACGCATCACGCATGAACGGCTGCTTGGCCAAACGTGGCTGGTGACAAGCTCGACGATCGCCATGGTGACCCTGATGTTGCTCGGCGCTCTCATGGGGCTGCCAAGGCTGCGCAACACGCTGTCCGGATGGCACAAGGGCACGGCCTGGTTCGCATTGCCGCTGACTCTCCTGAGCCCCCTGACCGGCCTGTGCATGGCGTTCGGCCTGACGTTCCAGAGCAGCGCCGCTCCAGCGGGCGGACGTCCCGTTGCCCTGCCCGACGCCGTTCGCATGGTCGCAGACTCGCACGAGCTGTCGCATGTCATCTCGATCGGCGCCCGCGGCGGGCGCATGATGGCGCGGATCTATGAGGACGGAGAGCTGCGCGCCTACGCCGTCAGTTCATCCGGCGTCACACCGCTGCCGCGCAACTGGCCGCGCCTGATCCACGAGGGAAACTGGTCGGCCCTGATCGCTTCGCCTCTGAACGTCATCACCTCGATCGCACTTCTGATCCTGCTGTCGACCGGACTCCTGATCTGGGCCCGGCGCAAGCTGCGCAAGCCGCGGCGACGCGCCGGCGGACAGACCGACGCAGCCATGGCTGGAGCGGCGTAGCATCCGGCCTGCATTCAATTGCGTGCACCCGCCCGCATCTTCTCCGGCGGCGCGGAGCGTCGCGGGAGATCGACATCGTCGTCTCCACCTGACGGGATGAGAATCGCGCGCTCGCGCGGCAAGGCCTCCGGCATCTCGTCGCGGATGAAGGCGATGAGCTTCTCCCTCATCTCGCAGCGCAGGTCCCAGGATTGCGGCGCATTCCTGGCGCTGACCAGAGCGCGAAGCTCGATGGTGCGAGAGTCCGCATCGATCACCTGGAGATTGACCACCGCTCCATCCCAAAGCTTGGACTCCTTGACCGCTCCCTCCAGCCAGCGCCGGATGCGCGGAACATCGGCGCGGTAATCGACATGAAGCGCGATCACGCCGATCAGAGAGGCGGTATCGCGTGTCCAGTTCTGGAACGGCTTTTCGATGAAATAGGACAGCGGCACCACCATGCGGCGCCAGTCCCACAACCGGATCACGACATAGGTCGAGGCGATGTCCTCGACCCATCCCCACTCGTTCTCGATGATCACGGCGTCTTCGATGCGGATCGGCTGGGTGATGGCGATCTGCAGGCCGGCAATCAGATTGCTCAGCAGCGGCCGCGCGGCAAGACCGACGATGAGACCCGCGGCACCGGCGGAGGCGAACAGGCTGACCCCGTATTGCCGGACCGAATCGAACGTCATCAGCGCGGCAGAGACCGTGATGATGACGATGATGGTGTCCGTGACGCGCTTGAACACGCGCACCTGCGTGACGTGCTTGCGCGCGACGAAATTCTCGGTGACGTCGCGAAAGTTCTGGAGATAGCGCGCCGCACTCATGTCGACGATCCGGATCGATATCCAGCCGATGAGCGCGATGAAAGCCACGACGAACAGCCGCATCAGCGGCGTGCGGATCGCGTCGTCGAGCGGTGCGAGCGGCAGCACCAGGGCGACGGCAGCCAGACACAGCGCGAGTTGGGCCGGGCCCGTGGTCCGATCGACGAACACGCTCAGAAGGGGAAAGCGAGTTCCGAAGGTGCGGCCGAGCAGCCATATGGCGAGCCGGTAGACCAACAGGGCGAGCAGGATCGCTCCGGCAACAAGGCTGAGGCCAATGAACCATGAGGGTATCCAGCCGAGCATCCCATTGATGTCGGCCATGAGGGCCTGCCAATTCATTGCGTCCCCGCCATTTCATGCGCACCAGCGCGCTCAACGCCGTCTGGCCGTCTTGGCTCCCCCGCCCAGTGCAATGCAGCATCCCGCTGATGCAACCGTCCCTGAACTGCGCTAGATTGAGATTCAATGACTCGACGAACCGGCAGCGCCGATCTCCCTCTTCACACCGGACGGGTTCCGCCCTGGCTGGCGAGCCGCATGTCCTCGCTGGGCGCGATTGTCACCCAGGCGATCGTGCATCATTACGGCCGCGATGCGTTCCTCCAACGGCTGGCGCATCCGTTCTGGTTCCAGTCATTCGGCGCCGTGATGGGGATGGACTGGCACTCCTCCGGTATCACCACGTCCGTGATTGGCGCGCTGAAGCGCGGGCTCGAACCGCTTCAGGATGAGCTCGGCATCTATGTGTGCGGCGGTCGGGGCCAGCATTCGCGCAAGACGCCGGACGAGCTGATGCAGCTCGGCGACCGCGTCGGCTTCGACGGCGCAAAGCTCACCCGCGCCAGCCGCCTGGTGGCGAAGGTCGACAGCGCGGCCGTGCAGGACGGCTTCGACCTCTATCTCCACGGCTTCTTCGTGACCGCCGACGGCAAATGGACGGTGGTGCAGCAGGGCATGAATGGGGACAAGCGGCAGGCCCGCCGCTATCACTGGCACTCCGAGGCGCTGAAGAGCTTCGTCGATACGCCGCACAGCGCGATCGACGGCCCGCAGCAAGGCGAAATCGTCAACCTGACCGACCATCGCGCCGACGTCTCGCGAGCCGCGCAGCTCGAGCTTCTGGGCAATCTCGGCCCCGACCGCATCGTCTCCGAGCTGGAGCGCCTCACCGGGACGGCGCAGGAACCGGCGCAGGCGATGCTGCCCCATCTGATCATGCCCGCGCATCACGATGTCCGCCCCAAGGACGTGTTCACGCGGCGCCTGCACGGCACGCTGGCCGCGGCGGCCGAGCGCGGTCCGGTCGATTTCCCCGAACTGCTGCTGACGCCGGGCGTCGGCGCGCGCACCGTGCGCTCATTGGCGATGGTCGCCGAGGTCGTCCACGGCGCGCCGTATCGCTTCAAGGATCCAGCGCGCTTCTCGCTCGCCCATGGCGGCAAGGACCGGCATCCCTACCCCGTTCCGATCAAGGTCTATGATGAGACCATTCGCGTGCTCAAGGGCGCGATCCAGAGCGCCAGGCTCGGACGCGAAGAGGAGATGCAGGCGATCAAGCGGCTTGACGATCAGGCGCGGCGGCTGGAGCAAACTGCAAGCGGGCCGTCGGTTGAGGCTTTCATCGCCGGCGAACTTGCCGCCTCGCCGGATCTCGATGGCCGCTCGGTGTTCGGATGGGAGCGCGACCTCGCAGCGACAAAAAAGCGGACCGGCTGAACACCGGTCCGCGAGTTGTCGGGAGGAACGCTCTCAGGTCGGTCGGCCTCCGGAGTGTCGTCGAGCCGGTTCGCGGCGTGGTCCTGGTATTGTTCAGCCTGGATGGACCGCCGTCCAACGCCGCGACTGTCCGAATTCCGCTTCTTGTCGCGGTCGCTGATCTCAGCTCGTCGCGAGGGAACGCTCAAGGCTCGCTCCCGCCCGCCCCGGTGTTCCACGGCCCTCAGCCGTGACGGGAAGTTTCGCGATCGCGCGCAAGCCCGGCCGCCTGCGCCAATGGATCTCGGCGGCCTCGACGGCAAGACCGAGCTTCGGCCATCGCACGAACAGCGCTTCCAGCGCGCAGGCCGCCTCGATGCGCGCGAGCTGATGGCCAAGGCAGAAATGGATTCCTGTTCCGAACGAGAGATGCCGGTTGGGCTTGCGTTCGAGATCGAGAATTTCGGGACGGTCATGCACCGCGGGATCCATGTTCGCTGCCGCGAGCATCACCATGACACGATCGCCCTTCTTCAGGAGAATCCCCTCGACCTCCACGTCCCGCCGCACATAGCGCGGCTTGGAGAACTGCACCGGCGAGACGAACCGCAGGAACTCCTCGACGGCGAGGCCGACCCGGCTCCAGTCCTGTTCGAGCCAATCGCGCAAGCCGGGGTTCCTGAGCAGTTCGTAAGCCGAGCCGCTGATGAGATGCGTGGTGGTCTCGGAGCCCGCCGCGAGCAGCAGAAACACCATCGAGACCATCTCGTCCGGCGTGATCTGGCCGCCCTCGCGCTCGACCTGGATCAGTTCGGCGATCAGGCCCTCGCCGCCCTGCACGCGCGCGATCTGCAGCTGCCGTTCGAGATAAGCGCGCATCTTGCGGAACGCGAACAGCAGGCGGAAGAAGCTGACGACATTCGTCAGCGAGGACATCTCGTTGGCCCACGCGATGAACTTCGGGCGATCGGCCGGCGGCAGGCCCAGGAGCTCCGAGATCACTGCGAGCGGCAGGATGCGCGCGTAGCGCTGGACGAGGTCGGCCGTGCTTCCGTTCGCAAAGATCTCGTCGGCGAGACCGTCGGCGATGGCACGGATGCGCGGCTCCATGGCAACGATCGCGCGACGGCGAAACGCCTCGTCCACGATGCTGCGCAACCGCGTGTGATCCGGCTCGTCCATCGTCAGCATGTTGTTGGCGATGGTCCTGACGTATCCCGGCATCCACCAGCGCAGACCAGCGACGTCGCCATCTTCTCTTCTCAACGTGAAGGTCGCGCCGTCCTTCAGGATTTGCGCGGTGGCATCATGGGTCGTGGTGATCCAGACGTCGCCGATGAGAGGAAATCGTGTCGCGACGACGGGGCCGGACATGCGCAGCGCCGCAATCGCCCTGGGTGGATCGCGAAGGTAGGCCTCGCTGGTGAAATCGAGGCGGACTGTCATGGGAGCACCGGACTGATTGCTGGCGTCTCACCCAGATGGTGCGCGGCACCGCCGGCGCAAGGGCTGGAGCGCGCGCTTCAGGAAATGCCGAGAGAGGGGTCTAGCCGCGTCCGGGAGAGCGCTGACCGGTCTTGCGCTGCTGCGTGTAGGCGTCCCAATGGCTCCAGCTGCCATTGCTGAGGCTCTGCAGGTCGGTAGCGAGCGGACGGCGTGTGCGCTTGTCGTGATCGGCGATCACGCGTTCCGACTGCGCGATCTTCCGCTTGAGGTCCGCGACCGCCTTCTGGATCTGGCCATTCCGTTTCGACGAGGCGATCTCGCCCATCGTGAAGCGCGCGGTCTCCAGCGCCTTCAACTCGGCGCGGTTCTTCTTCAACTGAACCCGGTGCCAGGCGATGTTGCTGTCGCTGTCCGCAACCATGTGGGAACTCCGCTGATTCGCTCCCGCATAGTATCAAGCGCCGAATCGGCGCCGCAACGGGCCCGACGCGGCGAAAATGCGGTCTTATTGCGCAGGAATTCCGGGATTACCGCTCGGCGAAGGCCTTTTCGACCACGAACTGGGCCGGCTCGCCATGGTTGCCCTCGGCGAAGCCGCGCTCGCCCAGGAGGACGCGGGTGTCCGCGACCAGCGCCGGGCTGCCGCAGATCATGACGCGATCCCGGGCTGCTTCCAGCACGGGCAGCCCGATATCGGCGAACAGCTTGCCCGACGTGATGAGGTCGGTGATACGGCCGCGGTTGCGGAAGGGATCGCGGGTCACGGTCGGGTAGTAGATCAGTTGGTTGCGAATGTACTCGCCGAGCAGCTCGTCCTTCGGCAGATGCTCGTTGATCATCTCGCCATAGGCGAGTTCCTTCACGTGCCGGCAGCCGTGCAGCAGCACCACCTTCTCGAACCGCTCATAGGTCTCGGGGTCCTTGATCACGCTCAGGAACGGCGCAAGGCCAGTACCGGTGCCGATCAGGTAGAGGTTGCGCCCCTCCTCGAGATTGTCGATCACGAGCGTGCCGGTCGCCTTGCGGCTGACGATGATCTCGTCGCCTTCCTTCAAATGCTGAAGCCGCGAGGTCAGCGGGCCGTCGGGCACCTTGATCGAGAAGAACTCAAGCGTGTCTTCGTAATTGGCGCTGGCGACGCTATAGGCACGCAGCAGCGGCTTCTCGCCGACCTTGAGCCCGATCATGGTGAATTCGCCGTTGCGGAAACGGAAGGTCGGGCTGCGAGTGGTCTTGAAGGAGAAGAGCGTGTCGGTCCAATGATGGACGCTCAAAACGCTTTCCTGATTGAAATTGCTCATCACACCTTCCCTGTCGCGTCATTGCGGTTACGAGGCGGGCAGCTATGCGTCGTTTGTACACGATCATTCGTATACTAATGAATAATCCTGCTTGATCCGGCGGTCAAGGCTGCCCAAGATCGGAAGCGTTGCAATTGAGGACAAGGACCCCTTCCATGGCGCATGACGCACCCCAGGCCACCGGACCCTCGAAGCTCGTGATCCGAAATATCGGCCTGATCCTGTCCGGCGCTTTGGAGAAGCCGATCCTGGACGGCGACACCATCGTCTCCGAGAACGGCAAGATCACCGCGATCGGCCGCTACAAGGACGTCAACACCGAGGGCGCGACCACCGTCGTCGATGCCCAGGGCACCACGGTCGCGCCGGGCCTCATCGACAGCCACGTCCACCCCGTTGCGGGTGACTGGACGCCGCGCCAGAACCAGATCAACTGGATCGACAGCTACCTCCATGGCGGCGTCACCACGATGATCTCCGCCGGCGAGGTGCACATGCCGGGCCGTCCCCGCGACGTCGTCGGCCTGAAGGCCATGGCCGTGTTCGCCCAGCGTGCGTTCTGGACCCTGCGTCCCGGCGGCGTGAAGGTTCACGCGGGCGCGCCGGTGATCGAATGCGAGATGGTCGAGGAAGATTTCAAGGAGATGGCCGCCAACGGCGTCAAGCTGCTCGGCGAAGTCGGCCTCGGCGGCGTCAAGGACGGCCCGACGGCGCGGAAAATGGTCGGTTGGGCACGCAAATACGGCATCCAGAGCACGATCCACACCGGTGGCCCCTCGATCCCCGGCTCCGGCCTGATCGACAAGGACGTGGTGCTGGAGGCCGACACCGATGTGGTGGGCCATATCAACGGCGGTCACACCGCCCTGCCCGACGACCAGATCCGCTGCATCTGCGAGGGCTGCAAGCGCGGGCTCGAGCTCGTGCACAACGGCAATGAGCGCTCCGCCCTGTTCACTCTGCGCACCGCGCGCGAGATGGGCGATCTGCACCGCGTCATCCTCGGCACCGACGCGCCGGCCGGCTCCGGCGTGCAGCCGCTCGGCATTTTGCGCATGGTTTCGATGCTGTCCTCGCTCGGCGACCTGCCGGCCGAGCTCGCCTTCTGTCTTGCCACCGGCAACACCGCGCGGATGCGGCAGCTCGATTGCGGCCTGATCGAGGTCGGCCGTTCCGCCGATTTCGTCATCATGGACAAGGCTCAGCACTCGCCCGGCAAGAACATCCTGGAGAGCGTGCAGCTCGGCGATCTCCCCGGCATCGGCATGACCATCATCGACGGCATCGTGCGCACCCAGCGCAGCCGCAACACGCCGCCGGCCGGCAAGGTGCCCGAGGTGGTCGCGAAGTGACGCAACCGGCGCGCGCGGCGCTCCGCGTGGCCCCCAAGGACCTTGAACCAGTTTCCTCTCTGCTGCGTCTCATCCAAGCAGCCTGACGAGGGCCGTGCATGGCTGGGGCGTCGAGGAAATCATGAAGCGTTCGTGGCGAATTGCCGCCGGGGTTGCCGGCGCGGTGGCGGGCTACGTCGCGATCTTTCTTGTGTTCTCCCTGCTTGATTTTGGCAACCGGGCAGACCCGATCACATCGGGTCTGCTGGCACTGTTCATCTACTCACCCATCGGCGCGATCGCCGGCGCGGTGCTCGCCAGCTGGCTGGTGACGCTTCCAGGCAGTGACGCAAACAACGGAAGCGTCGCGCGCACCAGCCTGAAGTCCCTTGGTATCGTCGCCCTCTTCTGCGTCGCAGCTGCCGCCACTTACCTCGCTTACGCCTATGCGACCGCGACGCCGTGGCTCAATCCGAACGCGGCCAATCCTCTTCTCGTGTTCGAGGTCCGTTTTCCGGCGGGGGTAAAGGTGCCGACATCAGCGCAGGGCATCACCATCGAATTGCAAACCGACCTCAACACCATGCCCGGCGAAGTGACCCCGGCCGCCTTCTATCGCGACGGCGACCAGCCCGTCATCGCAGGCGAAGTCGAACTCGCCTTTCGAACCTCGCACCGGCAACTCGCCGTGAACATCCAGGGCCAGCCGACCCGAATCTATCCGATCGACTTAACGGCCCGGGCGCCGCATACGCCGGAATTCGGAACGTGGCGGCGCCTCAACGATGGCAGTGAAATCCGCTACCGCGCCAAATGGCCGGGCAAAACTTGATCCCCTATCGTCTTCGCTACCGCAGCTTGTTCAGCAGCGCCATCAGCATCTCACGCTCTTTCGCGTCGAGCGGCGCCAGCGTCTCGCGGGTGATCGCGATCGCGTTCGGCGCCAGCTTCTCGGCCAGTTGCTGACCGGCGCGCGTCAGGCTCACCAGCAAGCGGCGTCCGTCTGCGGGATCCTGGCTGGTCTCGGTCAGGCCGCGCGCCGTCAGGCGGTCGATCACGCCCTTGATGGTCGCAACATCCATCGCGGTGAGCCGACCGAGCTGGTTTTGCGAGCACGGTCCGGTCTCGGCGAGCTTCGACAGCGCCGCCCATTGCGTCGGTGTCAAATTGGTGCCGATATCGCGCGAAAAGATCGAGCTGTGGCGCTGCCAGACCTGGCGCAGGATGAAGCCGACCTGCTCGTCGAGCACGTAAGGCGGTTTTGACGGTTTGACGTTCTTCTTGGCCGCAACGCTTCTCGCCATCCGTTCCCCGCCCTTACAACGACAGATGCGCGTCGCGGATATCCGGACGCGCGTCGAGCTCGGCCATGGTGCCGCCGAAGCAGATGCGGCCACGCTCGATGATATAGGCGCGATCGGAAATCAGCCGCGCGAAATGCAGATTCTGCTCGGAGACGACGATGCTGACGCCCTCCTTCTTCATGGTCAGGATGGCATCGACCATCTGCTCGACGATCTTCGGCGACAGGCCCTCTGAAGGCTCGTCCAGCAGCACCAGCGACGGATTGCCCATCAGCGTGCGCGCGATGGTGAGCATCTGTTGCTCGCCGCCGCTCATGCGCCCGCCGGGACGATTCTTCATCTCACCCAGATTTGGAAAGAGAGCGAACAGCTTTTCGCGCGTCCAGTGCGGTGCGTTCGGGCGCTTGGGCTGGCGGCCGACTTCGAGGTTCTCCTCGACGGTCAGGTCGGTGAAGATGCGCCGTTCCTCCGGTACGTAGCCGAGCCCCTCGCGCACGATCTCGTGTGTCGGCTTCGTCGAGACGTCCTTGCCCTCGAATGTGATGCGGCCGGAGCGTTGCGCAACGAGGCCGACGATCGAGCGGAACGTCGTCGACTTGCCCGCACCGTTGCGGCCCAGCAGCGCCACCACTTCGCCCTCACCGACCTCGAAGCCGATGTCGAACAGGATATGGGCCGGGCCGTAATGGCTATTGAGGTCTTGCACCGTGAGCTTCATGCCGATGCTCCTTCGCGGTGGCGCGCATCGTAGACGAGGCCCTCGCCGAGATAGACCGCCTGCACCTGCGGATTGCCGCGCACCTCCGCCGGCGAGCCCTCGGCGATCAACGTCCCGCGGTTGAGCACGATGATGCGGTCGGCATGCTCGAACACGACGTCCATGTCGTGCTCGGTGAAGAGCACGCCGATCGATTTTTCCCGCGCAATGCTCGCAGTCAACCGCATCAGGTCGACGCGCTCGCGCGGCGCCATGCCCGCGGTCGGCTCGTCCATCAACAGCAGCTTCGGCTCGTTGGCGAGCGCGACCGCAAGCTCGAGCCGCTTGAGGTCACCATAGGCGAGCTCGCCGCAGGGACGGTCCGCGTAGCCACCCATGCCGACCAGTTCGAGCAGCCGCCCGGCCTCGCCGCGGTCGAACTTGGGCGCCGAGCCGAATGGATTGAACAGTTGCTTTCGGTGCGAGATCAGCGCGACCTGCACGTTTTCGCGCACGGTCATGGTGGCGAAGGTCGCGGTGATCTGGAATGTGCGCCCGACGCCGAGCCGCCAGACCTCCCGCGGCTTCCTGCCTGTGATGTCCTCGCCCAGCAGGCGGACATGGCCGGAATCCGGCTTGTTCTGGCCATTGAGCATGTCGAAGCAGGTGCTCTTGCCCGCGCCGTTCGGCCCGATCAACGCCAGTATCTCACCGGCACGCAATGAGAACGAGACGCCGCGAACGGCATGAATGCCGCCATAGGATTTGGTCAGGCCTTCGACCGCGAGAAGTGGGGGTATGGCGCTCATTCGGCAGACTCGATCGGCTTTGCAAGCAAGGGGGATCCCGGCGGCGATGCTTTCTTCCGGCGCTGCGCCAGCACCTCCAGCGTGCCGACGATGCCCTTGGGGAAAACGACGACGATCAGCATGATGAAGCCGCCGAGCACGAGCTTCGACAGATCGGTCTGGCTCACCAGCCAGATGTTCAAAGCCTTGTAGACGATGGCACCTATTACCGCGCCCGAGACCGTTTCGACGCCGCCGAGCAGCACCATGACCAGCGCATCGACCGAGAGCGAGATGCCGAGATTGTCGGGGAACACGCTCCCTTTGAGATAGGCGAACAGTGCTCCGCCGATGCCGGCGGTCGTGCCCGCGATGACAAAGGCGGTCCACTGGATGCGCTTGGCATCGATGCCGACCGCCTCGCTGCGCAACAGCGAGTCGCGCGTTGCCCGCAGCGCGTAGCCGAACGGCGAGAACACCATCGCCCGCAGCACGACGGTCACCAGCGCCGCGACGCCGAGCGCAAGCCAGTAGAAATGCGACGGGCTTGCCGCCCAGCTCGACGGCCAGAGGCCAAGAATGCCGTTGTCGCCGCCGGTCACGTCCACCCACTGGAATGCGATCGACCAAACGATCTGGGCGAAGGCGAGCGTCAGCATCGCGAAATAGACACCGGAGAGCTGCACGGCAAAGAAGCCGAACACGGCCGCGCCCACGCAGCCGAGCAGCGGGATCATCGGCAGCCCCGCCATCTTGGCGAGGAAGGCGATACCGTAGGCGCCGAGCCCGAAATAGGCCGCGTGACCGAACGAAGCGAGGCCGCCGACCGACATCAGGAAGTGCAGGCTGACGGCGAAGATCACGAAGATCGCGATCTCCGAGCCAACGGTCAGCAAATAGTTGCCCGCGAACAGCGGCAGCGTCGCTGCGACGATGAGCGCCGCAAGCGCGGCCAGCCGTTCGTTCGACGTCAGCGGACGCCAGGGATTGACGGTGAGGCCAGGCGTCTTGCGCGCGGCCGCCTCCGGCTTGCCGAACAGGCCCCAGGGCCGCACGATGAGCACCACCGCCATCACCAGGAAGACCAGGATGATCGAGATCTTCGGGAAGATCAGGATGCCGAAGGCGTTGAGCTCGGAGACCAGCACCGCCGCGACGAACGCGCCGACGATGCTGCCGAGACCGCCGATCACGACGACGACGAACACCTCGACGATGATGCGCAGATCCATCGCGTGATGCACGGCATCGCGCGGAATCTGGAGCGCGCCGCCGAGCGCGGCGAGGAAGACGCCGACAGCGAACACCGACGTGAACAGCCATTTCTGGTTGACGCCGAGCGCCGCGACCATGTCGCGGTCCTGCGTCGCGGCACGCACCAGCACGCCCCAGCGCGTGCGCTGGAACAGCAGCCAGAGAATGCCGAGCACGACGGGTCCCAGCACGATCAGGAACAGGTCGTAGCTGGGGATGTTCTGGCCGAAGAAATCGACCGCCCCCCTGAAGCCCGGCGCGCGGCGGCCGACGAGATCGTCGGGTCCCCAGATCAGGACCACGAGGTCCTCGACCATCAAGGTCAGCCCGAAGGTCGCGAGCAGCTGGAACAATTCCGGCGCATGATAGATGCGCCGGAGCAGCACCATCTCGACGATGACGCCGATCACCGCCACGGCCAGCGCGGCCAGAACGATTGCGCCCCAGAAGCCGAACGCGCCGGAGAGGCGTTCCGTCAGCGTGAAAGCGATGTAGGCGCCGATCATGTAGAAGGCGCCGTGGGCGAAATTCACGATCCGGGTCACGCCGAAGATGATCGACAGGCCCGAGGCCACCAGGAACAGCGACGCTGCGCTGGCGAGACCGGTCAGAAACTGTACGACATAAAAGGCCATCGGCGGTCCGGGTTGGTTGAAGTCGTAGGGTGGGTTAGCGCGGCGTAACCCACCGCTTGTTCTCGAATTGCACCGAAGGTGGTGGGTTACGCCAAGCGGTCTGCGCTACGCGCAGTCCGCAGGGCTAACCCACCCTACGGCAGCGGCGATCAATCCTTCGGGCGCAGCTTCGCGACTTCGGCATCGCTCGGCAGATAGTCCGCACCCTTCTTGTATGACGAGTCCACCATGACGCCCTTGCCGTCCTTCAGCGCGGTCTTGCCGACATAGGCGCCGAGCGTCGACTGGTGGTCGATCTTGCGGAAGGTGATCTCGCCGAACGGCGAGGGCATGGACAGCCCTTCCGCCGCGGCGATCAGCTTCTCCGGATCGGTCGAGCCGGCCTTCGCCAGGATTGCGGCGGCGGCCTTGATGGTCTGGTAGCCGACGATCGAGCCGAGACGCGGATAGTCGTTGTACTTGGCCTGGTAGGCCTTCAGGAATGCGTCGTGCTCGGGCGTCTTGATCGAGTACCAGGGATAGCCGGTGACGATCCAGCCCTCGGGCGTTTCGTCCTTGAGCGGATCGAGATATTCGGGCTCGCCCGTCAGGAACGAGACGACCTCGCGCCCCTTGAAGAGGCCGCGGGTGTTGCCCTCGCGCACGAGCTTGACGAGATCGGCGCCGAAGGTGACGTTGAGGATCGCTTCGGGATTGGCGGCGGCAACTGCCTGCACCACCGGACCTGCGTCGATCTTGCCCTGCGGCGGCCACTGTTCGTCGACCCACTGGATGTCCGGACGCTTCTCCGACATCAGCTTCTTGAACACCGCAACCGCCGATTGGCCGTATTCATAGTTCGGCGCGATCGTGGCCCAGCGCTTGGCCGGCAGCTTCGCCGCAGCCTCGACCAGCATCGCCGCCTGCATATAGTTGGAGGGACGCAGGCGGAAGGTGTACTTGTTGCCCTTGGACCAGGTGATGGCGTCCGTCAGCGGCTCTGCCGCGAGGAAGAACACCTTCTTCTGGTTGGCGAAGTCGCTGACCGCAAGGCCGATGTTCGACAGGAACGTGCCGGTCAGCATCGCGACACCCTCGCTCGAGACGAGCTCGTTGGCCGCGGTCTGCGCATCCGCCGGCTTGCCGCCGTCGTCCTTGGAGACGACCACGAGCTTCTTGCCGTTGATGCCACCCGCCGCGTTGATCTCCTCGACCGCGAGCTGCCAGCCCTTTCGATAGGGCTCGGTGAACGCCGGCAGCAGCGAGTAGCTGTTGATCTCGCCGATCTTGATGTCCTGCGCCAGGGCCGAATGAGCCATGCCGCTCGCCAGAAGCGCGAAGGCCGCGCCGACGATAGTATTTCTTGCTCGCATCCCAACCTCCAGTTTGAAATCTCTACGTCTTATCTCAGACCGTCTTCGCCCTTGATCTCCGCGACCGTCAGCCCGCCGACGCGCGGCAGCGGACGGCCGCTGTCGGTGACGGCGACCGCGACCATGATCTCGTTGGCACGCGGCGCGTCGTTGATCTGCACTTCCATGCCGTCGAAGTGACTGCGCACGAAGGCAGCATCCTTGTGGCCGAGCGGAATGTCGAGCGTCGCGCCCGGACCACCGCGCTTCTTCGAGGACGGGATCAGCGCTGCACCCTTGGTCAGCACCTTTCGCACCGGCGCGCCCATCTTCGGGTGAAGGATGGCGGCGGCATGCTCCAGCTCGCCGTTCTCGCCGACCGCGGCCGCCTTGCCATAGCTCTGCGCCTTGGCGCCATCGATGCCGAGCGCAGCTACTGCGCGCTTTGACAGCAGCTCGCCGAGCTCCTCGCCGATCGCGATCAGCGGCGAGAGATCCTCGACATATCTCCCGGCAAAGGGATTCTCGATCACGGCAATCGCAGCCGCACGCCGGGTCGGCGGCGACACCTGCCGGCCCATCTCCATCTGCGTCTCTTCGACGACGGTGACGATCTTGCGGATGATCGCGCTCATGATTGGGTCCTCAAGCTCTTCCCTGTTCAGGCATCAACCGCGTTCTCCAGCGTGAGCGGGCGCGATCGTTGCCGTTCAATCTCTATCGGTCCGATGACAAGCATATCACCACAAAGCTGCAACACGGCACCCTCGATCAGGCCGCGATCGAACAATTTCCGTGCACGTTCCGCGCCAGATTCGAGCGCGCGGGCTATCTCGTTGTGAGACAGCTCGCCGACGTCGCGGGTGACGAGGCGCGTGCCCAGATCGTTGTCCGGCTGAAGCTCGTTCGCTGGTTTCCGGATGATGGCGGGATGCCCGGGCAGGTCGACGGCATTGGCGATCACCGTCGCCGCCGCATCGGCCTGCGATGCGGTTGCCGCCAGCACCGTCACGGCATCGGCGATCCCGAGCGAAAAGCTGCGGCCGTGGCGTCCGCTGGTCGCGATGCCCCGCGCCGGGTCATGCGCATCGATCCGCATCGTCCGCATCACGCCGTCGCGGTCGGGCCGATCCATCAAGCCGAGCGAAAAATGCTCGCCTTGGCCGAGATGAAGCGCGATGTCGCCACCATTGTTGACGTAAGCGCGATCAAGCGTGGCAACGCGGAGCATCGCGCCGAGAATCTCCTCGGCCACGCTGCCGGCAACAGCCGCCATCGGCGTGATGAAGCAATCAGCGGCATAGGGCGCCACCGCGGCGTGCATCCGACGTGCCACAACGCCCTGCAGCGAAGTCCGCTTCTCAGCGGCCGACCGCAATGCCGGCAGTTCCGCACAGAGCTCGTCGAGAAGCCCGGTGAACCGGCGCGCCGCAGCCTCGTAGGCCCCCCGCACCTCGTCTTCGCGCCCCCTCGCCTCGACGATCAGATCGATCGGACCATCCTGCAAATGCAGCCGCCGGCCATCAGACAGCAATGCGATTTGCGGGAACCTTGTCATGCCCGCGGTCCCGGGATCGGATTCTGCCACGGCAGCTGGCGAACATCGTCGCCGTTCTGCACCTCGGAGAGCGGCTTCACATAATCCATGTGGCCGCCGAGCGCAGCGTAGTCGGACAGCTTCATGGTGAATTCGATCGGCGCGACAAGGGCCGGCGTCGGCACATAGCCGAACGCGCCTGACGGCATCTGCGTCACATCAACCATGTAGGTGATGCCACCGCCGGGCCAGACATAGACCGGCGCGCCGCCGCTGGTGACACGGGTCAGCGCATCCTTGACTGAACGCGTCAGCCGAACCGGATTGTCGGTGACACCTGCCCGCAAGGAACCGCCGGCCCCGGCCATGAACAGCACGGTGCACAACGCGGGCTCGCAGTTTTCCTGGATACGCTCGACCGAGAACCTCAACTCCGCCGGCATCTCGGTCTCGATCGGCTTCAAGGCCTCGTCGAGCACGTAGTACGACGAATGCTCGCCGGTGGTGGAGACCATCAGCATGGTCAGACCGGGCCTTGCTTCCTTGGAATCGAAGGGACCGAGGATCGACAAGGGATCGGAAATGTTGGTGCCGCCCCAGCCCGTGCCGGGATCGGCGACCTGGAAATAGCGGCCGGGCGTCGAGCGCCGTCCTTTCATCTTGATGCCGGTGTCGGCGATGTCGAGCAGCTTGCCCGCCTGATGCTCCGAGAGCACGCCGGTGATGTGGTCGTCGACGACCACGACCTCGTCGACCTTGCCGTGCCATTGCTTGGCGAACATGCCGATCGTCGCCGAACCGCAGCCGACGCGCATGCGCTCTTCTTTCATGCCGTTGACGATCGGCGGCTGCCCGGCCTGGACCACCACCGTGGCGCCACCGTCAATGGTCAGCTCGACCGCCTTGCAATTGGCGAGATCCATCAGCGTGTCGCAGGTGACACGGCCCTCCTTCTTGGAGCCGCCGGTGAGATGATGAACGCCGCCGAGCGACAGCATCTGCGAACCATACTCGCTGGTCGTGACGTGGCCGACGGCCTCGCCCTGCGCGCGCACGGTCGCGGTCTCCGGACCAAGATAGCGATCGGTGTCGATCTTCACCTTGATCCCGCAATAAGAGAAGATGCCCTCGGTGACCACGGTCACCATGTCGACGCCGTCGACCTCAGCGGAGACGATGAACGGTGCCGGCTTGTAGTCGGGATAGGTCGTGCCCGCGCCGATCGCGGTCACGAAGGTCGAGGGTTCGTGGACGATCTTGCCGTCCCAGTCTTCGGTGCGGCTGAACGGGACGAGCTTGCCGCCATGCGAGACCGTGCGCTCCAGGATCACATGCGGATCGACACGGACGAGCTTGCCGTCGTGATTGGCGTAGCGGTCGCAAGCACCCGCTGCGCCCGGCTTGATGTAGCACATCACCGGACAAGCATCGCAGCGGATCTTGTCGATGACGGCGCTCGTCGTTTCAATCACCATGTCGGGGCCAGCTGACACTGCGGTTATCATTCGTATACGAACGATGTTGCGCGCGGTCCCCCGCAGCTGTCAAGCGGCGGTGCAATGCAAAAGATGCCGCTGCCGCATAAAGCCTCATTTGCCTACGCGCCTTGTCCACAAAGAAGGCAATCGCGCTGCAGTGCGGCATGCGCCGCTTGCACGTTTGTGTACAAACGGTATCGTCGCGGCGTTGAATTCCACGCGGAGCTGGGGAGCAAGGATGAAGCAGACACCGATCCGCCTCACCGTGAACGGCAGGATCCACGAGGTGACGGCCGCGCGGGACACGCCGCTGCTCTATGTGCTGCGCAACGATCTCGCGCTCAACGGCCCGAAATATGGTTGCGGTCTCGGTGAATGCGGCACCTGCACTGTCCTGATCGACGGCACGGCGGCGCGCTCCTGCGTGATTCCGGTGAGCGGCTGCGCCGGCCGCGACATCGTGACGCTCGAAGGGCTGGGCAAACGCGACGCGCCTGACGTCGTCCAACAAGCTTTCATCGACGAGCAGGCCGCACAATGCGGCTACTGTCTCAACGGCATGATCATGACCACCAAGGCACTGCTCGCGATCAATCCACGGCCGACCGAGCAGGAGGCGCTCGCGGCGCTGCGCTACAATCTCTGCCGCTGCGGCACTCATGTCGAGATCCTGCGCTCGGTGATGCGCGCATCGGGTCAGCTCACCGAGGCCGCGGATTGATGGCCTCCCCTGTTTCGAACGAAGCTGAGCGGCCATCCGGCTCGCTCGTCGTCGTCCGCACGGTGGACGAGGTCACGTCCGAGACCTTCGTGCGCATCACCGCGGACGGCTCGGTCACCGCCTATAACGGCCACGTGGATCTCGGCACCGGCATCCGCACGGCGCTCGGCCAGATCGTCGCAGAAGAGCTCGACGTTTCCTTTGCGCGCGTCGTGGTCGTGCTCGGCGACACGGCTGTGGTGCCGAACCAGGGCGCGACGATCGCCAGCGAAACCATCCAGATCACGGCCGTGCCCCTGCGCAAGGCCGCGGCGCAGGCGAGGCACTTCCTGATCGCGCGCGCGGCCGAGCAGCTGGAGCTGCCGGCTGCCGAACTCAGGATCGAGGACGGCCTCGTGCGCGGGCACGACAACCGCACCGTCAGCTATGGCGAGTTGATTGGTGGCGAAGAGATCCGGCTCGAGCTGGCCGACGATGTCGCGGTCAAACCTGTCGGCGACTACGCGATCGTCGGCCAGTCGATGCCGCGCGTGGATCTGCCGGCCAAGGCCACGGGCGAGCTGACCTTCGTGCACGACATCCGCGTACCTGGCATGCTGCACGGCCGCGTCGTACGGCCGCCTTATGCCGGCGTCGATGCCGGACCGTTCGTCGGAACCAGCCTGCTCGCCGTCGATGAATCCTCGGTGCGCGACATTCCCGGCATCATCGCCGTGGTGCGCATCGGTGATTTCGTCGGCATCGTCGCCGAGCGCGAGGAGAATGCGATCCGCGCGGCAGAGCAGCTCAAGGTGAGCTGGAAGCCGACGCCAACTCTCACCGACCTTGCCGACGTCGAAAGGGCCCTGCGCGCCAATCCATCGACGCCGCCGCGCACGCTGATCGACAAGGGCGATGTCGATGCGGCGATATCAGGCGCGGCCAAGCCGATGCAGCGCACTTATCTCTGGCCGTATCAGATGCACGCCTCGATCGGCCCGTCCTGTGCCGTCGCCGACTACAGGGACGGCAATGTCCGCGTCTGGTCGGGCACGCAAAACCCGCACGTGCTGCGGACCGATCTGGCGCTGCTGATCGAGCGCCCCGAGAGCGAGATCGAGGTGATCCGGCTCGAAGCCGCCGGCTGCTACGGCCGCAACTGCGCCGACGACGTCACCGCCGACGCGCTGCTGCTGTCACGCGCGGTCGGCCGGCCCGTGCGCGTGCAATTGACACGCGAGCAGGAGCACGCCTGGGAGCCCAAAGGCACCGCGCAGCTCATCGACGTCAACGGCGGGCTCGATGCCGACGGCGGCGTTGCCGGTTACGATCTCGCCACGCGCTATCCCTCGAACGCCGCGCCGACGCTGGCGCTGCTGCTGACCGGGCGCATCTCGCCGGATCCCGCGGTGCTCCAGATGGGCGACCGCACCGCGATCCCGCCCTACGATTACGACAACATGCGCGTCGTTGCCCATGACATGGCGCCGATTGTGCGTGCCTCCTGGTTTCGCGGTGTCTCCGCGCTGCCGAACACCTTCGCGCACGAATCCTACATCGATGAAGCCGCGACCGAGGCCGGCGTCGACCCGATCGAATATCGCCTTCGCTATCTGAAAGACCAGCGCGCTATCGACCTGGTCAATGCAGTGGCTGAGCGTGCCGGCTGGAAGCCCCGGCCGGTCCGCGAGGAGAAAGACGGCGAAGTCGTGCACGGGCGCGGCTTTGCCTATGCGCTCTATGTCCACAGCAAGTTTCCCGGTTATGGCGCGGCCTGGTCGGCCTGGGTGGCCGACGTCGCCGTAAACAAGACGACCGGCGATGTCAGCGTCACGCGCGTCGTCGCGGGACAGGACTCCGGCCTGATGATCAATCCGGACGGCGTGCGTCACCAGATTCACGGCAACGTCATCCAGTCCACCAGCCGAGCGCTGATGGAGGAGGTCTCGTTCGAACGCGGCGCGGTGGCGGCGCGCGAATGGGGCGCCTATCCGATCATCCCCTTCCCCGACGTGCCCAAGATCGACGTCCTGATGCTGCCGCGTCAGGATCAGCCGCCGCTCGGCGTCGGCGAATCCGCCTCGGTGCCGAGCGCGGCGGCGATCGCCAACGCGATCTTCGATGCAACAGGTGTGCGCTTTCGCGAACCGCCGTTCACGCCTGAGCGCATCCTCAAAGGCCTGCACGGCGATGCACCGGCGACACCGCAGGCCCTTCCCGCTCCCGCGGCGTCGCAGCCGGCTCGCGTCTGGCAAAACCCGTTCGCAAAACGCGCCGGCGTCTTCACGGCCATTGCAGCTCTCTGCACGGCTGCAATCGGCGTCGGCGCGGCGCTGCTGCCCGGGCGTGCGATTGCACCCATCGCGCGCCCCGACGCGTCAGTCTATTCCGCGGCGACGATCGCGCGCGGAGAGCTGCTCGCGGCGCTCGGCAATTGCGCGGAGTGCCACACCTCGACCGGCGGCGCGCCCAACGCCGGCGGCCGCGCGCTTCAGACGCCGTTCGGGACGATCTACGCGACCAACATCACGCCAGACGTCGAGACCGGCATCGGCGCCTGGTCCTACCCTGCCTTCGAGCGCGCCATGCGCGACGGGCTGCATCGCGACGGGCGGCAGCTCTACCCAGCCTTCCCCTACACGCATTTTGCAAAAACCAGCGATGCCGACATGCAGGCGCTATACGCCTACCTGATGGCCCAGCCTGCGGTGCGCGCGACGACGCCGGACAACAAGCTCGCCTTCCCGTTCAATTTGCGCCCGCTGCTCGCGGGCTGGAACGCGCTGTTCCACCAGGCGCGCGAGTTCAAGCCCGATCCAGCCCAATCCGAGGTCTGGAATCGCGGCGCCTATCTGGTCGAGAGCCTCGGCCATTGCAGCGCCTGCCATTCGCCGCGCAACGCGCTCGGCGCCGAGCAGCGCGAAGCCTATCTTGCCGGCGGCTTTGCTGAGGGCTGGGAGGCGCCGGCGTTGACGTCACTCTCGCGCGCGCCGATTCCATGGAACGAGGACGAGATCTTCGCCTATTTGCGCACCGGCCATTCGCGCTATCACGGCGTCGCGGCCGGCCCGATGGCGCCGATCGTCCGGGACCTCAAGGCCCTGCCCGATCAGGACATCCGCGCGATGGCGGTCTACCTCAACTCGTTCAACGACACCGCGACCGACCGGCAGGCACAGGAAGTACTCGCGGCAAAGCTCGAGAGCGCAACGCAGGTTACCGTCGCCTCTTCCTCGGGGGCCCGACTCTATCTTGGCGCCTGCGCTGTGTGCCACGAGGTCGGTGGCCTGCCGCTGTTCGGCAGCCGCCCCTCGCTCGCGCTCAACAGCAATCTGCACAGCGCGACTGCGGATAATCTGGTGCAGGTGATCCTGCATGGGATCGCCGAACCGGTCACCAGCGACCTCGGCTACATGCCCGCCTTCAAGGGCAGCATGAACGACGCGCAGGTCGAGGAGCTCGTCACCTTCCTGCGCAAGCAGTTCGCGCCGGACAAGCCAGCCTGGACGGGTGTGCGCGAGACGATCGCGCGAGTGCGGGCGCCCACACATTAGGTGTGCGTCTTGATCTCCACCGGCGGCGTGCCATGGGTGTGGAACGACTCGATCGTCTTCAATCCCCACGCCTGGCCCTTCTTGCGCTCCTCCTCGGTCCATACGATCGGCTTCCAGTCGGGCGCAAGAATGAGCCGCGCGCCGGCATTGGCGACCTCGACGCGGTTGCCGCCGGGCTCGTAGACATAGAGGAAGAAGGTCTGCTGGATCGCGTGCTTGTGCGGTCCGGTCTCGATGTGCACCCCATTCTCCAGAAAGATGTCGGCGGCTCGCAAAATCTCCTCGCGGCTGTCGAGCGCATAGGTCACGTGGTGGAAGCGGCCGGGCACGCCGGAATGGTCGAGCGAATAGGCGAAGTCGTAGCTCTTGTTCGACATCGTCAGCCACATCGCCGCTTCCCGGCCGTCATTGAGCACAATCTGCTCGGTGAGACGGCAGCCGAGATAGGTCTCGAAGAACTCGCGGTTGGCCTTGATATCGACGGCGAGGCAGTTGAGATGGTCGAGGCGGCGCACATTGACGCCGCGGGCGGGAAAGCGTTGCGCCTGGTTCTTCAGCGCCGGCTTGAGCTCCGGCGGCGCCTGATACCATTCGGTCTCGTAATAGAGCTCGACGATGTGTCCATCGGGATCACGGCAGCGGAAGGTCGGCCCCTGCCCCATGTCGCCGTCGATCCAGCCGATGTCGAAACCGGACCCTTTCAGCGCGGCAACGCGGCGCTCCAGCGCCTGCTGGCTGCGCGCGCGCAGCGCCATGTGACCCATGCCCGACGTTTTCGACGCCGTGAGCTTGAGCGAATAGCGCTCATAGTCGTCCCAGCCGCGCAAGTAGACCGACTCGCCCTTCTGTCCACTGACGGTCATGCCCATGACGTCGACGAAGAACTTGAGGCTCTCGTCCGGCTTGGGCGTCAACAGCTCCATGTGGCCGAGATGAGCGAGATCGAGGATCGGTTCGGGCTGCATGATTCCTCCAGGGAGTGGCTGCATGCCGCCTCACCGGACGGCGCGCCTGGACGCCAGGCACAACGGCGCGGGCTCCGCACGGCATCGAGGGCGGCCGGCTTCATTTGTACTAATGTACAAATCATTAGGTCCCGTCAACAAATCACTGGCCCGCTACGAATGGCTTCCGATGGCGGCGATGGGTGCTCCCGGAGCGAACGCCAGCCTGTCCGGATGGTAAAATCTTCCTTAAGGCCTTCTTGAGCGGGCGGCCCAAAAATGCAGCATTTTCCCGCCGATCGCGCCCGAAAGTATGCATTGGCCACAAAGCTCCCGACCAAATTACCGCAGATTTAACGAAGCGCCCGAGCCCGGCGTTTAACCGTTTGTGCAGCGACGGCCGCGCATAGTCCGAGCAAATCGCTTGCTCTTGCCAGGTTCATCGATCGTGACATCCTTTGGACGCGTGATTTCGGTTCGCGGATCGCTCGCCCGGGTCGGGCTTTTGGCCGCAAGCCAAATGCCGATCTCGGAGGTTCGGGCGACCGTCGGCCGCTTCGTCAGCATTCGTTGCGCCAGCTCGGTCATCGTTGCGATGATCACCGAGGTCTCCTGCGAGAATTTGTCGAGCTCCGACAATTACATCGCCATCGCCTCGGTCGACCTGCTCGGCGAGATCCTCAATGCCGCTGACAAGGCCAAATTCCAGCGTGGCGTCACCAACTATCCGACCATCGGTGATGCCGTCGACCTGATCACCAGCCAGGAGCTGCGCACGATCTACGCGCCGACCGGCTCGGACCAGATCAACGTGGGTTTCCTCCAGCAGGACCGCTCCGTCGTCGCCTATGTCGACGTCGAGGAAATGCTCTCCAAGCATTTTGCCGTGCTGGGATCGACCGGCGTCGGCAAATCCACCGGCGTCTCGCTCCTGCTCAATGAGATCCTGAAGGCACGGCCGAACCTGCGCATCTTCCTGCTCGACGTGCACAACGAATATGGCCGCTGTTTCGGCGACCGCGCGCTCGTGCTCAACCCGCGAAACCTTAAGCTGCCGTTCTGGCTGTTCAACTTCGAGGAAATCGTCGACGTGCTGTTCGGCGGCCGCGCCGGCGTGCCCGAGGAGCTCGACATCCTCGCCGAGGTGATCCCGCTCGCCAAGGGCGTCTACACCCAGTACCAGAACGCCGATCGCATCGGCCTCAAGCGCATCGATCCCAAGCAGATCGGCTACACGGTCGACACGCCGGTGCCCTATCGCCTGGTCGACCTGTTGTCGCTGATCGACGAGCGCATGGGCAAGCTCGAGAACCGCTCATCGCGCATCATCTATCACAAGCTGATCTCGCGCATCGAGGCTGTGCGCAACGACCCGCGCTACGCCTTCATGTTCGACAACGCCAATGTCGGCGGCGACACCATGGCCGAGGTGATCAGCCATCTGTTCCGCCTGCCGGCCAACGGCAAGCCGATGACGGTGATGCAACTCGCCGGCTTTCCGGCCGAAGTCATCGATTCCGTCGTCTCGGTGCTGTGCCGCATGGCCTTCGATTTCGGCCTGTGGAGCGACGGCGTCTCGCCGCTGCTGTTCGTCTGCGAGGAGGCCCATCGCTATGCCTCGGCCGACCGCAACATCGGCTTCGGGCCGACCCGCAAGGCGGTGTCGCGCATCGCCAAGGAAGGGCGCAAATACGGCGTCTATCTCGGCCTCATCACGCAGCGACCGGCCGAGCTCGACGCCACCATCATCTCCCAGTGCAACACGCTGTTCACGATGCGCCTCGCCAACGACCGCGACCAGGCGCTGCTGCGCGCCGCGGTATCGGACGCCGCCGCGAACCTGTTGTCGTTCGTGCCCTCGCTCGGCACGCGTGAAGTGCTGGCCTTCGGCGAAGGCGTCGCGCTGCCGACGCGCCTGCGCTTCAAGGAAGTGCCGCCGCACCAATTGCCGCGTGGCGAAGCCACCATCAGCAGCGTACCGTCCGTCACATCCGGCCACGACATGCATTTCGTCAGCGCCGTGCTCGAGCGCTGGCGCGGCGCCACCTCGCAGCGCGACGTGCCCAACGACCCCGTATTCTCGGCGCCGCCGGCGAAGATGATGTCCAGCGTCGAAGCCCCGATGCTGCAACCATCGATGGGCCTCGATCCGGACCGCTTCTCGCTCTTGAAGAAGCCGCTTCGGTAAAGATTCTCGTGTCCCGGACGTGCCGCAACGCGGAGCGTTGCTGCGCTGCGACCGGGCACATTCGCGCGACCGCGGCACGTTGAGCCCGCCACCCGCATCGACTATGGTTGCCGGCCTCAAGCTGGAACCATGCCATGACAAAGCCCGCGCAACGCTTCCCCGCACCCGCCCTCGACACGCTGCCCGACGACATCCGCACGCGGCTTCTCGCCGTTCAGGAGAAGAGCGGCTTCGTGCCGAACGTGTTCTTGACGCTGGCCTATCGTCCCGACGAGTTCCGTGCCTTCTTCGCCTATCACGACGCGCTGATGGAAAAGGACGGCGGCCTGACCAAGGCCGAGCGCGAGATGATCGTGGTGGCGACTTCGGCGGCGAACCAGTGCCAGTACTGCGTGATCGCCCACGGCGCGATCCTGCGCATTCGAGCCAAGAATCCACTCATCGCCGATCAGGTCGCGGTGAACTACCGCAAGGCCGACATCACGCCACGGCAGAAGGCCATGCTCGACTTCGCCATGAAGGTCTCGACTGACGCGCAGCGGATTTCCGAGGACGATTTCGCCGCGCTCGCGCCGCACGGATTCAGTGACGACGATATCTGGGACATTGCCGCGATCTCAGCCTTCTTTGCGCTGTCGAACCGGCTGGCGAATTTCACGGGCATGCGGCCGAACGAGGAGTTCTATCTGATGGGACGCCTGCCGAAGAAATGATCGACAAGCCATGAGCGAGCTCGATTGGCCAGAAGTCCTGCTGCGTCTCGGTGTTGCGACGCTCGCCGGCGGCGTGATTGGCCTCAACCGCGATCTGCACGGCAAGCCGATCGGGCTGAAGACGCTCGGCATCGTCGGGCTCTCCACTGCGACCGTGGTTCTGCTCGCACTGCAACTCGCTGAACCGACCAAGGTCGCCGACGCTGCCAGCCGTGTCATCCAGGGCATCCTCACCGGAATCGGCTTTCTCGGCGCTGGCGTCATCGTGCACCAAAGCACGGGGTTTCGCGTTCGGGGCCTGACCAGCGCCGCCTGCACCTTCCTTGCCGCCTGCCTCGGCATCGTCTGCGGCGCAGGACAATGGAAGATCGTCATCGTCGCCGTGGTGCTGGCCTTCGTCCTGCTGACCATCGGCCGCCGCATCGAGCGCCGGTTGCACCGGATGCTTGGCGGCACGGACGAGGCGCACGACGTCGAAAGCGGCCCGGAAGAGCAGCACCCATAGCCCCTTCCACGGTTCGGCCGTCAGTGCGAGCTATCTACGCGATGCCAATAGAAGACCACAAGCGCGACCGGCAACGAAAGTGCCAGCCACGACAGGCCATCCCAGATCCCATCACCAACGAGCGCCAGGCCCAGTCCTGCGGCGCAGACCAAGCCGACAAGGAGCGGAACGCGGAATACGTCCCAGGCACTTCTGTGGCTTCGGGCCCGGTTCGGAACGTCCGCCTTGGAAACGGAGGGCATGGGACTAGACACCGGCTGCTACGATTTGGCCTGCGTCGAGCAGCTTGCGGCGGACTGACGACCTTCTCCTCGCGACCCAGAGATAAATTCCACTGATGAGGATGATGATCGTGATCACGTCCAGCAGCGCCCAGACGATCTTCAGCGGAAGCCCGCCATAATCGCCGAAATGCAGCGGGCGCGAGACCTGAAGCGCCTTCAGATACCACGGCACTTCGGGCGCAACGATCGTCTTGCCGTCGTTGGCGTCGACCAGCATCGGCTGGAGCATGCGCGCGGTGAAGGGCGTCGCGCCCTTGGTCCAGACGACGAGGTGCTGCGGGCTGCCGAAACGCGCCGACGTCGGCATCGTCACCGAGGTGACCAGGCGATCCGGAAACCTCGCACGGACGAGCTCGACAGCCGCCTGCACCGAAGGGATCGGAGCCACGGGCTTGCCCAGATGAGGCGCCAGCAACACGGGAATCAGCTGTGCCCGCCACAGGTCGAACAGCGGCGTCGCAAGTGTGTTGATCATGCCGGTGAGGCCCACCACCATCGTCCAGGTCACGGTGACGATGCCGAGGAGATTGTGGGCGTCGAGCCATTTGACGCGGGGCGACCGCCGGCGGATCGTGCCGAAATCCAGCCGGCGCATGAACGGCCAATAGACGACGACGCCGGATATGATCGAGACGGCGAACACGAGCCCCATCGCCCCGAGAAACAATTCACCGGGCAGGCCCGCGAACATGTCCTTGTGAATCCGCAACACGATGTCCATGACATCCTGCTGCGGGGCCTCCTCGCCGAGTATCTCGGCCGTACGCGCATCGAGAGTGAGACGATGGAAGTTGCCCGGCGACGGGACGGCGGTCGGAGAAACCGCGACAGTCACGAGCGGCTCATTCTGCTTTAAATTTAGGAGCAGGACGTACTGACCGGGATAGCGCGCCTGAGCCGCCGCGATCATCCGGTCGAGCGAGAGACGCGGCGTTCCCTCCGGCATTGCCGGCGCCGCGATCTCATCCTCGAGCAGCTCGTCGATCTCGTCGTGGAAGACCAGCGGCAACCCCGTCACGCACAGCATCAACAGGAACAGCATGCACACCAGCGACGTCCAGGTGTGAATGCGGGACCACAGGCGGATCGTGCGTGCCTGAACCATGAGGGCTACCAGCAATGGCTGACCGAGCCCGCGATGGTATGCGGGCTGGTGTCTTGGCCGCCGCCGTTCATCGTGCAGGCGATGGTAACGTGATCGGCAAAGGTCCGCGCCCGGGCGAGAAGACCGTACAACGTCGACGCGCGCCGCCGCTCCGTTGTGGGTGCGTCAGGCACAGATTCCAGCATTCCCCGTCCCCAAATCAATGGGGACGACCATGCAGAGACTCCGATCGCACAATCAAAGTCTTTCGGGCGTCTTCAGCCTAGAATCTATTTAGAATAGACTCGTTCTAATGAGGCCGCACCGCGGTGCTGCTCGCATCTTCCGCTGGCTGCACGAATTCCCGGCGCCGACGATCCGTCACGGCGCTCGCCTCGGTGAAGTCCCGCCGCATCACGATTCAAAACCGCAGCCGCCGTGCCCACAACGGTTTCAGCAGTTCCAGCACCGTCAGCACAAACAATCCTGCGCCGAGGGTGATCATCAGGTCGTCGAGATGCAGTGGAACGAAACGAAAGAGACCGGACGCCGGCGGCCAGAACAGGGCCGTGCCGAGAATGAGCGCAATCGAAAGGAATATCCAGAGCAATGCCGGGTTCGGACGAAAGAAGGCGGACAAGAAGGATGCGCTGAAGGACCGATTGACCAGCACCAGAGCGGCGATGCAGACGACGAGGGTAATGAATGCGAGCGTGCGCGCCTCATCGGGCGGAATACCGGAACGAAGCGCGCCGACGAATGTCACGGCGATCAAAGCGAACGCCATGGCGCCCTGCAGGACACTCCAGACGATCAGAGGCCACGAGAACAGCTCTGCATCGGCACGCCGCGGCGGACGCTTCATGACATCGCGCTCCTCCCGCTCGGCTTCGAACACCAGCGAGCAGACGGGATCGATGATCAGCTCCAGAAACGCGATGTGAACCGGGCCCAGGACCAGAGGCAGCCCGAAGACCAGGGGAAGCAGCGCAAGCCCCGCGATCGGGACGTGGACGGCGAAAATGAAGGCCATCGCCTTGCGCAGATTGTCGTAGATCCGTCGTCCCAGGCGGATGGATGCGACGATGGAGCCGAAATCGTCGTCGAGCAGGACGATCGAGGATGCTTCGCGAGCAACATCTGTGCCGCGGCCCCCCATCGCGATCCCGATATGGGCAGCCTTCAGGGAGGGTGCGTCGTTGACGCCGTCGCCCGTCATAGCGACGATCTCGCCGCCGCGCTTCAGCGCCTGAACGATCCGCAGCTTCTGCTCCGGCAAAATCCGCGCGAAGACGTTCACGTTCCTGACGAGTGCATCGAGCTCGCTCTCGTCCGCGAGCTTGACCTGCTCGCCGGTCACGACCTCGTTGACGTCGAGCCCGGCCTGCCCGGCGATCGCCGTGGCTGTCGCCGGATAGTCGCCCGTGATCATGACGACGCGAATGCCGGCCGAACGGCATTCAGCCACCGCCTCGGGGACGCCAGGGCGAAGCGGATCGGCCAAGCCGACGAGACCGATGAACCGAAATGCGAAGCCTTCCTGCGAAGGCGGCAGATCCTCGCCGTCGCAGGTTGCGGCGGCCACGCCCAGCACGCGAAGACCGTCCTTCGCCATCGCCGCGACGGCATCCCGCATCGCCTCCTGGTCCGCTCCGTCCAGCTTGCAGAGCTGCGCAATCGCCTCGGGAGCGCCTTTCGCGGCGGCGAGGGCTGTCTGGCGATGCGACGACCGCCAGACCTGGGTCATCGCCAGCAGTTCGGGACGCAGGCCGTAGGTGCGGATCAAGGTCCGATCGCCATCGGCGTCGACACCCAGCGGCAGACCGGCACGTACGAACGCGTGCAAGGCCTTCTCCATCGGATCGAACGGTTCCGGCGAGCTCGCCAGAACGCTGCAACGCGCCAGCTCGAAGAACTCTTCTCCCACGGGAGCGGGCTGCGAGGGCGCAGGCCGCACGCATGTCCCGTCGCGCAATCTCAGCTCCGCAACCGACATACGGTTCTGCGTCAACGTCCCGGTCTTGTCGGTGCACAGCACCGTGGCAGAGCCAAGCACCTCGATTGCGGCGGCGCGCCGCGTCAGCACGCGCACCTTCGAGATGCGCCAGGCACCCATGGCCATGAACACCGTGAGGACGACGGCAAACTCCTCAGGAAGCATGGACATGCCGATTGCGATGCCCCCGAGCAACGCTTGCAGCCAATCTCCGCGCAAAAATCCGTAGAGCAGGACGGCGGCCAGACTGATCGCTGCGCCACCGAGAAAGCAAAGCCGTACGAGCCGTGCGGTCTGCTGCTGTAGCCGAGGCGGCTCCGGCTGCAAGCCATGCAGCGACAGCCCGATCTTCCCGATTTCGCTGCGAGGGCCGGTGGCCTCGACCTCGGCGATGCCCTCGCCTCTTACGACGAGTGAGCCGGAATACACGTAGGGCTGGTCGTCGCCGCCCGGACGATGATCGGCCAGGGCCGATTCGGCGGCCGGCATCTTGACGTGCTGCTTGCGAACCGGGACCGACTCTCCGGTCAGCAGGGATTCGTCGACAGCCAGATCGCGTGCGCTGGTGAGCACCGCATCCGCCGGAACCCGATCGCCCTCGGAGAGGACGAGGAGATCGCCACGGACGACGTCCCGGCCTGCGATCCGCCGGCGTTCCCCGTCTCTGACCACGAGCGCTCGCGGGCTCGTCAGCTCTCGCAAGGCATCCAGCACGCGTTCGGTGCGGGCCTCCTGCACGATGGTGATCACGATGGAGATAGCGCCGAACGCCAGCAGAAGCAGTGCCTCGCGGAGATCTCCCAGCAGGAGGTAGACCAGCCCGCCGCACAGCAGGAGCGCGAGCATCGGCTCCCGCAGGACTTCCAAGACGATGCGCCAAGGCGTGCGCCGTTCGGACCGCGGCAGCTCGTTGTAGCCCTCCTGTTGCAGCCGCAACTGGGCCTCGGCTTCGCTTAGGCCGGCTTTGCTGCCGCGTTCTGCCTCGATCACGTCTTCCGCCGCAGGCTCCAGAGACTTCCAACGCCCACGATAGCGGTCACGAGCATAATCGCAACCAAGGTCTGGATGATCGTGAAGTTCAGGGCATCGCGCGCAACGAACAGCGCGGTGACGGCGCCGGCGATGACGAAGAGGATGCGAAAGATGAGGCTCATGGCCATGTCTCCAGTCGGCATGACCTTGAGCCCACCTCGCCCCCGACATCGGGACGCATCGCTGCTTCGGCAATCATGCAGGCGGACGATAGCCTCCGGCCGCACTTGCGAATTTGCGGAAGATCAAGCGTGCCCGGGTCGCCGAGCCGCTAGCGCTTTGCCATCAACTCGAGCGCCGGCGCGAAGCGCTCGGCGAATGTCAATGACTTGGCGTGGTGAACTGCGGCAAACGAAGCCGAAATCCCTGCTGAGGCGACGGCGAGCAAGGCAATTGCAAAAACCAGACGGCGCATTTTGGCCTCCTGTGTGAGCTCGTAGCACAAGAGATGGGACGGCCCTGTTTCAGGACCGCTTCATGAAGACGGGAAAGTGATTTCACTCAAGAGACCGTGATGTGGCGCGGTTGATGGTGCCGCAGGGCGCCACCGCCTAATCATCGTCCTCCGGACCGCACCAGCCGGGCAGATAGATCGCATCCTTGCTTCGGGCCGCAGCCATCGCCTTCTCGAGCGCCTTGTCGAAACTGGCCTCCACCACCTTGCGCGAGACCTGTCGACGCAGGAAGTCGGCCCACAGGAATTCGGAGAACGGCGTGGTGTCCTTGGCGAAGCCGCCGATCCGGCGGAGCTCGCCGGCAAGGCTGCGGAAGGGGTCGTCCTTGAGGTCGGCGACCGATTTCGGCAGGTCGCGGAACGGCCGCCTTTCGCCCTTGGCGTCGTAGGGATAGACCCAACGCTTGTTGTCCATCACGCCCCAGAACGCATCGCGTTCGACCATTCTGAGGTCGCCGATAACGGTCACCAGCACCTCCTTGACGCCCTCGTCGTGCAATGCGCGGCCGAGATGATGATGGTCGATCACGTAGTAGCGCTTGTCCGGCCCGTAGACGACCGGGATCATGTGCTTGCCGAGCAGATCGGCCTGCCTGTCCTTGTCTTGCTCGCGCCAGCGCTTGCGCTTCTCCTTGACCTCGCGCATTCCGACCGTCATCTGCGTCGGCCGGAGCGACAGGACCGGGACCGGATGCACTCGCGGCTCGCGCGTATTGGTCATGATCGAAAGGTCCTCACATGGTTGCAGCCGATAATCCGGGCTCCCACGACTATGCCACGGGCCCTGCGACGACGAAATCCGTTCGGAAGCGACGCGGAGAGCGCGAGTCGATTGCGGACGAACTCCATGGCTGTCGTCATGGCTTCCGTTGCAGCGCAACCCGTGCACCACCGGCTCCCGATCGTTCCACCGGTCCATGCACAATAGTGCGAACGCAGAAATACACGCGGACATTGACAAGATTTTCTGCACGCGCCCGTCACATATGCTATCAAAATGTCTGCTTCGGATGATCTCGCCCCATGAACAACCAGCGGCCCAAAAGCTCTGATGAAGAGCACCGGGTGCTCCAGTTCAGACCGCGCACCTCGCCTTCCCCGGCGGTCCAGCGCGGCAACGGCACCGTGCAGCCGTTGCGCATCGCGCCCGAACGGCTGGATCTGTCTCGCTACGAGCAGCCGCGCGCCGAACCCGACAATTTCCGCCAACGCATGCTTGCCAATATCGCGGCGCTGGCCTTCACCATCGCCCTGACCGCGATCGGGATTTGGCTCTTGGTCAACATCGCCGACCTGCGCCGGACCCAGGATTGCGTGCTGATGGGCCGCCGCGACTGCGCCAAGATCACGACTCCACATATTTAGGACCGGCCTAGCGCCGGTCCCTCGGCGGAAGGGTCCCGGCGGGGATCCCCAATCCGGTCCCTTGCTGTCCCGGGCCGCCCCGGCTCCATTGAACTCAGGGCGGCGCTCCGATATACGGGCTCTCGACCCGGCCAGAGGGCGTTTGAGGGCGTCATCAGGGGCGCGATGCCCACCCACCCTGCCACTCTGGGCAATCCGAAAAATATCCGCAATATATCAAAGGCTTAGTGATGTCTTCCACATTCGATCAGGTCGCCACGATCATCGCTGAAACCTGCGACATCCCGCGCGACACGATCACGCCGGATAGCCATGCCATCGATGACCTCGGCATCGACAGCCTCGATTTCCTGGACATCGCGTTCGCGATCGACAAGCAGTTCGGCATCAAGCTGCCCCTGGAAAAGTGGACTCAAGAGGTCAACGACGGCAAGGCGACCACCGAGCAGTATTTCGTGCTGAAGAACCTGTGCGCCCGCATCGACGAACTGGTTGCGGCCAAGGGCGCGAGCGCCTAAGGGCGCAGTCATGCAACTCGAATACTTCCACATGATCGATCGCATCGTCGACCTCAAGGTCGACGAGAAGACGATCGTCGTCGAAGCGCAGGTTCCGAAGGAGAGCACCATCTTCGAGGGACACTTCCCGGGCTATCCCTTGATGCCCGGCGTGCTCCTGATCGAATCGATGGCGCAGGCTTCGGGCTGGCTTCAACTCGGCGTGTTCAAATTCGAACGTATGCCGATCCTGGCCGCCGTGAAGGAGGCCAAGGTCCGCGGTTCGGTCTTCCCGGGCGACCTCATGAGCATCGAGGCGAGCCTCACCCATGAAGGCTCCGGCTACGCCATGACCGAGGCCAAGATCAAGGTCGGCGGCAAGCTGCGCGCGAATTCGGCGCTCACCTTCACGCTGATTCCCTTCCCCAATGCGGATATGCGCTCCCACATGGACGCGATCGCCAAACGCGTCGGGTTTCCGCAACGGGCCGTATCGCCATGACTGACACTCACGCTTCGAAGCCAGGCCGGACCGAGGTCTGGATCACCGGTATTGGGTTGGCCACCTCGCTCGGCGAGGGCCTGGACGCCAATTGGGCCGCGCTTCAGGAAAAGCGCATCAATGTCGACGAGAAGGGCTTTGCACCCTACATCGTGCATCCCTTGATGCCGGTATCCTTCGACAGTCAGATCCCGAAGAAGGGCGACCAGCGCCAGATGGAAGCCTGGCAGCGCATCGGCACCTATGCCGCAGGTCTCGCGCTCGATTCGGCGGGCATCAAGGGCAACAAGGATATCCTGTCGAAGATCGACATGGTGATCGCCGCCGGCGGCGGAGAGCGCGATCTCAACGTCGACACCGGCGTGCTGACGGCCGAGGCCAAGGGCGCCAACGCGCCCGGCTTCCTCAACGAGCGGCTGATGAGCGATCTCAGGCCGACGCTGTTCCTGGCCCAGCTTTCCAACCTGCTCGCCGGCAACATCGCCATCGTGCACGGCTTGGGCGGCACCTCGCGCACCTTCATGGGCGAAGAGGTCGCCGGCGCCGACGCCGCCCGCATTGCGCTCGCGCGCATCGCCTCGGGCGAGAGCGACATCGCGCTGGTCGGCGGCTCGCACAATGGCGAGCGCAAGGACCTGCTGGTCCTCTATGAATTCGGCGACTTCAACCTCAAGAACAAGTTCGCTCCCGTGTGGGCACGTAAGGACCACGCCGGCTTCGCGCTCGGATCGGCCGGCGCCTTCCTGGTGCTGGAATCGAAAGCGCATGCGGAAGCGCGCGGCGCAAAGCCGTTCGCAAAACTGTCCAGCGTCGTTGCAGACCTCGCCAAACGCAAGCAGCCCGGCGACATGACCGCGACGCTGGAGAAGCTGTGGGCCGAGCTGCCGAAGCACGAGGGCAAGGGCGCGATCATCACCGGGGCAACCGGTGCGGAGCCCGCGACTTCGGAAGAGCGCGACTTCCTGAAGAGCCATACCGACTTTCCGGTGCGCTCGACCGGTACGATGTTCGGGCACGCCATGGAGACGCAATTCCCGCTCGGAATCGCACTCGCTGCACTGTCGATCTCGCGTGGTGCTCTGTTCCCACCGAACGATTCGACCGGGACCGAGATTGAAATGCAGGGGGCGCCCACCCAGATTGTGGTGGTGGGAGCCGGACATTGGCGCGGCGAAGGCATGGCGCTGGTCGAGGCGGTTTAGCTCAAGCGGGGATCGACATGACTGCACCACGAGACAAACTCGGGCGGCCCGTTGTCGTCGTCACCGGCATGGGCATCATGACGTCGCTCGGTGCCGGCAAGGCCGACAATTGGGCGAAGCTCGTCGCCGGTGAATCCGGCATCCGCACCATCACGCGTTTTCCGGTCGACGGCCTGAAGACCACGATGGCCGGCACGGTCGATTTCGTCAGCGTCGATCCGTTCTCCTCCACCGGCCTGTCCGAACGGATGGCCGAGCTGGTGACGCAGGAAGCGCTGGAGCAGGCCGGCATCGGCGCCAAGGCCGATTTCCCCGGTCCCCTTTTCCTCGCGGTTGCACCGGTCGAGGTCGAATGGCCGCAGCGTCGCGAACTCGGTCGCGCCGTCGGCCTGCTCGACTTCAACTATGACGATTTGCTTCGCATTTCCGGCGGCGGCAAGTACAGCGCCTACCATCATCGCTTCATGTTCGGCTCGGTCGCCGCGCATCTCGCCGAGACGTTCGGCACCAAGGGTTCGCCGATCTCGCTGTCCACGGCATGTGCCTCGGGAGCGACGTCGATCCAGCTCGGCGTCGAGGCGATCCGCCGCGGCGAGACTGATGCCGCGCTGTGCGTCGCGACCGACGGCACCGTGAACCCGGAAGCGCTGGTGCGCTTCTCGCTGCTGTCGGCGCTGTCGACCCAGAACGATCCGCCCCAGGCGGCCTCCCGCCCCTTCTCCAAGAACCGCGACGGCTTCGTCATGGCGGAAGGTGCCGGCGCGCTAGTGCTGGAAAGCTATGAGGCCGCCACCGCACGTGGCGCAAAGATCCTCGGCGTGATCGCCGGCTGCGGCGAGCTCACCGATTCCTTCCATCGCACCCGCTCCTCGCCCGACGGCAAGCCGATCATCGGCTGCATGAACAAGACGCTGGCCGATGCCGGCATGACGCCGGACCAGATCGACCACATCAACGCGCACGGCACCGCGACGCCCGAAAACGACAAGATGGAGTTCAACACGACATCGGCCGTGTTCGGCGAGCTCGCGCAGAAGATTCCGGTCACCTCCAACAAGTCGATGGTCGGTCACACCATCTCGGCCGCCGGCGCGGTCGAGGCGATCTTCTCGCTGCTCACGCTCGAGCATCAGCGTATCCCGCCGACGATCAACTACGAAACTCCGGATCCCACGATCCTGTTCAACGTCGTCGGCAACAAGGCGCGCGACGCCCGCGTGACCGCCGTAATGTCGAACTCGTTCGGCTTCGGCGGCCAGAACGCCTCGCTGATCCTGACCCGCGAACCGGCCTGATCGATCCGCATGGCGCTGCTTCCTGCGAGCACGAAGGCCCGCGTGCGGGAGGCTGCCAAGTCGATCGGCGGCAGCCTGATCGGCGCCGCCACCGTCGGCCTGCTCCGCACCACGCGTTATTTCGATCCGGTCAAGACCTCGAACTTTTTCGCGCGCGCCGTGAAGCTGATCGGGCCGCGCCTGCGCGAGCACCGCATCGGCCGTGCCAACCTCACCGCCGCCTTTCCGGAGAAATCACCGGAGGAGATCGAACGGATCCTGATGGGCGTCTGGGACAATCTCGGCCGCGTCGGCGCCGAATTTGCCCATATGGACAAGGTCTGGGATTACGATCGCGCGCACCCGGAGCGAAGCCGGATCGAGCTGTCGCCGCGCAGCATCGAGCTGTTCGACCGGATCCGGGACGACGGCAAGCCGGCGCTGATTTTCGCAGCCCATCTATCGAATTGGGAATTGCCGGCACTCGCCGCGGTCGCGCACGGACTGGATACCGCGATCCTCTATCGCCGCCCGAACATCGCCTCGGCCGACCGCATCATCCAGGAGATGCGGCAGGTCAACATGGGCACGCTGATCCCCGCGGGCCGCGACGCGCCGCTGCGGCTCGCGCAGGCGCTGAAGGACGGCAAGCACGTCGCGATGCTGATCGACCAGTACCTGACGGGCGGCGTCGAGGTCACCTTCTTCGGCCGCAAGACCCGCGCCAACCCGATGCTGGCGCGCCTGCTTCGCCAGGTCGAATGCCCGATCCACGGCGTGCGCATCATCCGCCTGCCCGGCGGCCGCTTCCGCGGCGAGCTCACGGAGGAGATCCCGCCGGTGCGCGATGCCGAGGGCAGGATCGACATCCAGGGCACGACGCAGGCGGTCACGAGCGTGGTGGAAGGATGGGTGCGCGAGCATCCCGAGCAGTGGCTGTGGCTGCATCGCAGGTGGCGGTAGGGCTTACTGCTCCGGCAATCCTGCGTCGACCTCGGCCTGAACGACGCGCTCCCAGGCTGCGATACACACCGGGCTTGCGTTCTTCATCGGCGGCGAGACGTTGAGCCTGGTCGTACCGGGCCGCAGTTTCAGTCCCTCCGCGATCGCCGCCCTCGCCTCCTCGAACCGGCCCGATCGCTGATAGGCGGCTGCGAGCAGAAAGTGCGAACGGCCGGTCCCCGGTGTAATGCCGATTGAACGCTGCAGCCACGGCAATGCTTCCTCGTCGCGCCCCATCAGGACATTCGCCATGCCTGCGCCGAGCAGCCAGGTCCAGCGCGAGGCCGGCGGCGTGTCGTAACGATCGGCTTGCCGGAATGTCGCGAGCGCATCGTCGAAGCGGCCGAGATAGATCTGGCCCAATCCGATCAGATACAGCGCCGCCCCGTTCCACGGATCGAAGCTCAACGCCTTGGCGCAGGTGACGAGACTTTCGATAAAATGGTTGGTCGCGCTGAGGAAGCGGCAATAGGCCTCGAGCACCGGGATCGAATTCGGCTTCGACCGAAGTGCCCGCTCCAGCGTCGCATTGGCCCTGGCCTCGACCGCGACCGCCTCCTCCGGGCTGAACCAGACCATCTGGATGCCGCGCATCTGGAGCGAGGCGAGCGCGACCGCGATGTCGAGATTGTCGGGGTCGCCGGTGAGCGCCTTTTGCAGTATGGCCTGCGCCGCGCCAAAACGCTCGCGCGTGGTCTGGTTGATCGAGGCGAGCGCCTGCTCGACGGCCACCTTGTCGCCGCCCGCCGATGATTTGCGAGCTCGGGAGGGTGCCGCACTCGGCTCCAGAATCTCGTTGAGGCGGCGCGCGAGCACATGACCCGCGCCGGCGACGAGCCGGGATTGCGCAAGCTGCGCGTCCGCTTCGTCAGCGCTGACCGACGCCGCGACGACCGACTGAACCTCGCCGGTGACAGCCTTGATGACGCGCGCCCGCAGCGTCCAGGATTGACCGCTGAGCTGCAACTCGCCACGCAGCTCGTAATCGGATGATGCGGCGGACGCAGCGGTGCTGTCGCCGCCCTTGGCCGCCAATCGTGGCGCAACCGCGCTGATGTTCTGGATCCCAGCAAAACCATCCGTGAGGCGAGCCGTGACCTCGGCGGCCATCGCCGCGCCGCGCGGGTCGTTGCTCTCGTCAACGATCGGGATCACGGCGAGGCGCGGCATCGTTCGGCTGAACAGGAGGTCCGGCTTCATCACGGGCGCAGCCACCGCAAGCCCGATGATGATGACGCCAAGCCCGACCACGGCGGCGACCATGGCCTTCCGGCTCAAACCGAACGGGACGCGCCGAGGCCGCACCGGCATCGCGGCCTCGGCCGGCAGCCGCGGTGCAACCTCGCCGGCCGGGTCCGACCGGCTTCCCTCGGCCTGCGCCGGGGCGGCGGCGGACGCAGCGACAACCTCCGTCGCCAGCAGATAGCCGCCGCCGGAGGCGAGCTTGATCAGCTGCCGGCGCTCGTCACCGAGCGCGGCACGAAGCTCGCGGATGCACTGGAACAGGCTGTCCTCGCCGACATGGACGTTCGGCCAGACCGCCTCCATCAGTTCTTGCTTGGTCAGCACCCGCCCACCGCTGGTGGCGAACAGCCGGAGCATCTCGAACGTCTTGGGCCGGAGCCTGATCGGAGTGCCATCGGCCCCGCGCAGCTCGGCGCGCCGCTGGTCCAGCTCGAAGCCGGCGAAACGAAGCAAGCTATCCCCCAACACGGTCTCTCAAGGCGGCTCATATAGCGGAAGTCTGCCGAAAATGCCCGAAAATCGGGTCTGAAGCCCAAATATCAGAAACTTTCAGAAACTAGCCAAGCCCTTATCAAGACACCTACTCCCGCCCGGTGCGATCAATCCGATCGAGGACTCGTGGTGCGCCGGGGGAAGTGGTGAGGACGGGGAAAGATTGTTTCAAACTGAGCGACCGCCTGCGCGCCGCGCTGCTGACGTCATCGGCGTTGGCCCTGGCCTGGGCGCTGCCGGCCGCGCCAGCCCGTGCGCAGGATGCCACCTGGCTGGCCTTGCCCGGCAGCGGCAATTATGGCACCGGCTCCAACTGGGACGGCGGCTTCGTGCCGTTGGGCACCGCCACCTTCGGCACCTCTGCGACCACCAGCCTAGTGATCTCGAGCGCCAGCGTCGGCGATTGGACCTTCAACGCCGGCGCCTCGAACTACACGTTTGACGTCAGCGGTCCGTTGAACTTCACGGGCGCCGGCATCATCGTCAACGGCGGCAGCGCCACCATCTACAACAACAATCAATTGGTCTTCTCTAGTTCAAGCACCGCCGGTAACGCCGCCATCACCAACAACTCCGACCTCGGCTTCGCAGACACCGCCTCGGCCGGTAACGCGACCATCCTCAATATCAACTTGTTATCATTTACGGGTGCAAGCACGGCCGGTGCAGCGACAATCGCCAACAACTTCAGTGCCACCTTCTCCGGCTCCAGCACTGCTGGCAATGCCACGATCACCAATAGCGCCTCCGGCATATTGAGTTTCTTGAGCAGTAGCAGCGCCGGCAGTGCCGCCATCACGAACGATTATGTGCTGTACTTCCAGAACGACAGCACGGGGGGAAGCGCTGATATCATCAACAATGGCGGCCTCGCATTCAGCGGCTTTGCCACAGCCGGCAATGCAACCATCACCAACAACGGCGGCCTGACATTCACGTACCGCAGCACGGCCGGCAATGCGGCCATCATCAATACTGCCAACGCCTCGGCCGATTTCAGTTCCTCCTCAGGCATCAACGGCGATAACAAGATCAGCGCCGGCTCGATCGCTGGCGCTGGTTTCTACCAGCTCGGCGCCATCGAACTGACCGTCGGCTCGAATAATCTCTCGACCGGGGTGAGCGGCGTCATCGCCGGCATCGGCGGTTCGCTCGTGAAGACCGGCACCGGCACGCTGATCCTGTCGGGCGCCAACACCTACACCGGCGGCACTACCTTCGCGAGCGGAGCGGTCAGCGTCTCCTCGGACGCCAATCTTGGCGACCTCGCGGGCATCCTGACCTTCAAGGGCGGCACCCTGCAGATATCAGGCACCGTTTTCAACACGACCGCGCGCGCCGTCATTTTGGGAGCCGACGGCGGCACGCTCGACATTGCGGACGCCGCCAACAATTTCGTCGTCAGCCAGGGTATCAGCGGCAGCACGCTGACCAAGTCGGGTGCGGGAACGTTGACCTTGACCGGCGCGGCAAGCTTTTCAGGCGCGACGGTTTCCGCCGGCACGCTGGCGTTCGACGGCAATGCGACCGCCGGCAATGCGGCCATCACCAACAACGCGGAGCTGGTCTTCGCCACCAGCGCCACGGCCGGCAACGCCACCATCACCAACACCAATCAGTTGACGTTCTATGGCAACACCACAGCCGGCAACGCCGTTATCTCCAACAGCGGCAATGTGCTGTTCGACGGCAATTCGACGCCGGGCGGCGCGCAGCTCATCAACACCACGTCCAGCGCCGTCATCAACTTCTTCACCCCCGGCCCGAGCAGCGACGGCAAACTCACCGCCGGCTCGATCGCCGGCAACGGCCGCTTCGACCTCAATGGCGCAGAACTGACGGTTGGCAGCAACAATCTGTCGACCATTGTGACCGGCGTGCTCACCGGTGACGGGAGTATCACCGGGACATCGCTGATCAAGGTCGGCAATGGCAAACTGACCCTGTCGGGCGTCAACACCTACACCGGCGCCACCACCGTCGACGGCGGCACGCTGGCGGTAAACGGTTCGATCGCTTCGTCAACCGGCCTCACCGTGAACGCGGGCGGCATTCTCGGCGGCACCGGCATCGTCGGCAACACGACGATTGCGAGCGGCGGTGCGCTGGCACCCGGCAATTCCATCGGCGCCCTCACCGTCAGCGGCAATCTGGCGTTCACCGCCGGCAGCTTCTACACGGTCGAGGTCTCCACGACCGCAGCCGACCGCACCAACGTTTCGGGCACGGCAACGCTCACCGACGCCACCGTGCAGGCAATGGCGATCCCCGGCAGCTTCCGCGGCCAGACCTTCACGCTACTGAATGCGACCGGCGGGCTCGGCGGAACGCAGTTCGCCGGGCTGACCATCACCGGCAGCTTCAGCCCTGCCCGCAATCCGCGCCTCACCTACGACTTCAACTCTGTCTATCTCGTGCTCGATCCCGGCAAGATCGAGCTGCCGGCCGGCACGAGCGGCAACCAGACCAGCGTCGCCGGCGGCATCAACAACGCGGTCGAGAGCGGCGCGACGCCGCCCGTCGGCTTCGATACCCTGCTCAACATGAGCGGCGCGCAGCTCAACCGGGCCCTCAGCGAGGTCTCGGGCCAACCCGGCGCCGCCACCACGCAAGCCACGTTCAACGCCATGCAGCAGTTCCTGGACATGCTCGATCCGGTCGGCGGCAGCATGGACAGCGAGCGCGGCATGAGCGGTAGCACGTTGGGCTACGCCAACACCGCGCAGGACGACGCCAGGGTGCGCGAAGCCTACGCCGCGGTGACGCCGCGCGAAGCCGGCGTCGATGTCATCGACCGGCGCTGGGGCGTGTGGGCCTCTGCTTACGGCGGCGGCAGCACGTTGAGCGGCAATGCGGCGGAAGGTTCGAGCACCACCACCAGCCGCATCTACGGCACCGTGGTCGGTGCCGACTATCGCGTCTCGCCGGACACGCTGGTGGGCTTCGCGCTCGGCGGCGCCGGCTTCAACTTCGCGGTGGCTGATAGCCTCGGCGGCGGCCGCGCCGATGTCTTCCAGGCCGGCCTGTATGCCCGCCACAATTTTGGCCCGGCGTATCTCTCCGCCACGCTCGCCTATGGCTGGCAGGACGTCACCACCGATCGCACCGTGACGGTGTCGGGCACCGACAAGCTCACAGCCAATTTCAAGGCCAGCACCTTCGCCGGCCGCCTCGAAACCGGCTGGCGCTTCGCACCCGTGCCCGCCTCCTCTTTCGGCGTCACGCCTTACGCGGCCGTGCAGGCCACCACCTTCCACCTCCCAGGCTATGGCGAGACCGCGCTCGTAGGCAGCAACCAGTTCGCGCTGTCTTACAGCGCGCAGGACACCACCAATGTCCGCACCGAGCTGGGTGCCCGCACCGACCAGCGCTTCCTCGTCGACGATGGCCTGCTCACCCTGCGCGGCCGCCTCGCCTGGGCGCACGACACCAACACCAACCGCTTCGTGAGCGCCGCCTTCCAGATGCTGCCCGGGGCCGCCTTCACCGTCAGCGGCGCGCGCCCCGCCGCGGACTCCGCACTCGTCGGTGGCCGCGCCGAGGTGAGATGGCGAAACCGCCTCTCGCTTGCCGGCACGATCGAGGGCGAGTTCTCGCAGAGCACGCAGACTTACACCGGCAAAGGCACGGTTCGGTATGAGTGGTAGGGCAAGCCTGCTCCGGCAATGCTGCGCTCGGAGGCGGCTCCACTTTGCATGGGGTTGTTTTGCGAAAATGAATTGCAGGAGGCGTTTCCGGAACGCCTACCGCCCCGTCTTCACCCTGATCCAGAGCCGGTTGATGATCCGCTGGGTCGCCGGCTCGCGCGCGGTGATGACGAACAGCTTTGCGAGCGTCGCCTCGTCCGGATAGATGTTCTTGTCGTTCAGGATTCTCGGATCGACCAGCTTCTGGCTGGCAAGGTTGCCGCTCGCGTAGGACAGGAAGTCCGAGTTCTTGGCGGCGACATCGGGCCGGTAGAGATAGTTGATCAGCTCGTAGGCTTCCTTGACATTCTTGGCGTCCGCAGGGATCGCCAGATTGTCGAAGAACATCTGCGCGCCTTCCTTCGGAATGGCGTAACCGATCTCAATGCCGCTTTTGGCCTCCGCCGCGCGGGCCCGGGCCTGCATGATGTCGCCGGACCAGCCGACCACGAAGCAGATCTCGCCGGTGGCGAGCGCGCTCAGATATTCGGACGAATGAAACTTGCGCACGGACGGGCGAACCTTGGCGACGACCTCGGCGGCCTTCTCGAGATCGGCCTGCTTGGTCGAGTTCGGATCGAGCCCGAGCCAGCTCAGCGCCGCCGGAAAGATGTCGTCGGCGGAGTCGAGCATGTGCACGCCGCAGTCCTTGAACTTCGCCAGGTTCTCCGGCTTGAAGACGATGTCCCAGCTGTCGATCCTGGCGTCAGGCCCCAGGATCTGCTTCACCTTGGCGACGTTGTAGCCGATGCCCGTCGTGCCCCACATGTAGTTGGCGGCGTAGACATTGCCGGGATCGTAGGTCGCAAGATGCTTGGTCACCATCGGCCAGGCGTTGGCGAGGTTCGGCAGCTTCGACTTGTCGAGCTTCTGGAAGATGTTGGCCTTGATCTGGCGCTGCAGGAAGTAGGCCGTGGGCACCACGACGTCATAGCCGGACTTGCCGGCCATCAGGCGCGTCTCCAGCGTCTCGTTGGCGTCGAAGGTGTCGTAGACCACCCTGATGCCGGTCTCCTTGGTGAAGGCCTCGAGGACATCAGGCGCCATGTAGTTGGACCAGTTGTAGAAGTTGACGACCCGCTCCTCGGCGGTCGCTGACGCGGTCCAGAACGTCAGCGCTGCGGCGGCGAGACCAAGGCGGAATCCCGAGCGGCCGATCGTCGTCATCTCTATCTACCTCTTGCGTCCACGCACGGCGTCCGACAGCCGCTCCAGCGCGGTGTCGAGCGTCTCGTCCTTCTTGGCGAAGCAGAAGCGCACCACTGACGTCACCGGGTCCTGCTCGTAGAATGCCGAGACCGGGATCGCCGCCACCTTGTAATCCTTCACGATCCGCCAGCAGAATTCGGTGTCGCTCTCGTTGAGCCCGAGCGGCGACAGGTCGACGGTGAGGAAGTAGGTGCCTTGCGACTTCAGCACGGGGAAACCAAGGCTCTCGAGCCCCTTGGTCAGGCGGTCCCTGCTCCGCGTCAGATCCTTGCGCATCGACAGGAAGTAGTCGTCCGGCTTGCCGAGGCCGTAGGCGACGGCGGCCTGCAGGTTCGGCGCGGTGGTGAAGGTCAGGAACTGGTGCACCTTGGCGGCCACGCGCAGCAGCGGCGGCGCGGCGCAGACGAAGCCGATCTTCCAGCCGGTGAGCGAAAAGATCTTGCCGGCCGAGCCGACCTTGATCGTGCGCTCGCGCATGCCGGGGATGGTGATCAGCGGGATGTGCTTGTGCTCGTCGAAAGTGACGTGCTCCCAGACCTCGTCGCAGATCGCGATGACGTCGAACTCCTGGCAGTAGCGCGCCAGCAGCTCGAGATCCTCGCGCGGATAGACCACCGCGGAGGGATTCAAGGGATTGTTGAACAGCACCGCCTTGGTCTTTGAATTGAAGACGCTTTTCAGCATGTCCTCATTCAGCCGCCAATGTGGCGGCTCGAGCCGGACCAGGCGCGGAATGCCGCCGGCCTGGCGGATGATCGGCAAGTAGGAATCATAGACCGGCTGGAAGCAGACCACCTCGTCACCGGGCTGGACCACCGCGAGGATCGCCGAGGTCAGCGCCTCGGTGCCGCCGGAGGTCACCATCACCTCGCTCATCGGATCGAGCTTGAGACCGTGCCAGTGGCCGTAATGGGTCGCGATCGCCTGACGCAGTTCCGGCAGACCCATCATTGAGGGGTACTGGTTGTAGCCGTTCAGCGAGGCCTCGGCCGCGGCGCGGCGGATGTCCTCGGGGCCTGGATCGTCGGGAAAGCCCTGGCCGAGATTGATGGCATTGTTGTCGCGGGCGGCCTGCGACATCGCCTCGAAGATCGTGACGGGAAGGTCGGCGAAGATCCTGTTCAGGGACGAGCTTTTGGACATCGGGCCGATCAGCCACCGACCTTGCTGGGAAGTCCCGCCGCCTTCCAGCCGAGCATGCCGCCGGCCAGGTGCTTGTCGTAAGGCAGGCCCGCCGCCTGCGCCGCGAGCGAGGCTGTCACCGAGCGCTTGCCCGAGCGACAGGCGAACACGACCTGCTTGCCGGCGGGGTCGGGGATCGCCTTGGGATCGAAAGTCGAGAGCGGCACCACGACGCCGTAGGGATAGGCTTCGGCCTGAACCTCGTTCGGCTCGCGGACGTCGACGAGCAGGTATCGCCCTTCCGCGACACCCTTGGCGACCTCGTCCGGGGTCAGATCCTGTACCTGGTTTGCCACATCATCCTCCAACATCCGAGCCTGGCGCCGGAGCGCCCCCGGCCGGCGGGCAACCTCGCCTCTCGGCCAGTGAAAATCAAGCGCTACAAAGGCTTGAGCCGTGCGGCGCAAGTTAAAGCTAAATCGCAGCGACTTGAAGTGCGCTTCGAATCCCGGGCCTAGATGGTCACCTGGGTGCCGACCTCGACCACGCGGCCGGACGGGATCTGGAAATAGTCGGTGGCGTCGTTGGCGGAGCGGCTGAGCGAGATGAACAGCCGGTCCTGCCAGCGCGGCATGCCGGAATGGGCGGCGGGTTTCAGCGTCCGGCGCGACAGGAAGAACGAGGTCGACATGATGTCGAACTGCCAGCCCAGCTTGCGGGCGATCGCCAGCGCCTTCGGCACGTTGGGCGATTCCATGAAGCCGAATTTCAGCGTCACCTTGGAGAAGGTCGGTGAGATCTGCTCCAGCCGCACGCGGTCGGCCAGATCGATCCGCGGGGTCTGCGCGGTCTCGATGGTGAGAATGACGTTCTTCTCGTGCAGCACCTTGTAGTGCTTCAGACTATGCATCAGCGCGGTCGGCGCGCTGAGCGGGTCCGAGGTCAGGAACACGGCGGTGCCCGGCACCCGCTGCGGCGGCCGCTTCTCCAGCATCGCTACGAGATCCGCGAGCGGGAACTCGAGCTTGCGCGACTTCTCGAACAGCAGGCGGCTGCCGCGCCGCCACGTGTACATCAGGATGATCATGAGTGCGCCGAGTGCCAGCGGGACCCAGCCGCCCTCGAACACCTTGAGCAGGTTGGCGGAGAGGAAGGTCAGATCGAGGAACAGGAACGGCGCAATGAGAGCGGCGGCGGCGAATGGCGACCACCGCCAGACCTTCCAGATCACGACAAAGCCCATCATGGCCGTGACCACCATGGTGCCGGTGACCGAGATACCGTAGGCCGACGCCAGCGCACTGGAGGAGCGGAACATGAGCACCAGCAGCACCACCGCGACCAGCAGCAGCTGGTTGATGCGCGGGATGAAGATCTGGCCGGAATGGGCTTCGGACGTATGGCGAATTTCGAAGCGCGGCAGCAGACCGAGCTGAATCGCCTGTCGCGTCAGCGAATAGGCGCCGGTAATGACGGCCTGGCTCGCGATGACGGTTGCGGCCGTGGCCAGCACGACCATGCTGCCGCGGAGAATGCCTTGCGGGAAGAGCTGGAAGAACGGGCTCACGATCGCACCGGGATCGCTGAGGACGAGCGCCCCCTGCCCCAGATAATTCAGTGCCAGCGAGGGCAGCACGATCGACAGCCAGGCGAACTGGATCGGACGCTTGCCGAAATGGCCGAGGTCGGCATAGAGCGCCTCGGCGCCGGTGACGGCCAGGAAAACGGCCCCCAATGTCACGAAGCCGATGACGCCATGGTTCAGCATGAAGGACACGGCATAGATCGGGTTCAGTGCGAGCAGAACCTGCGGCTGCTGGACGATCGGATGGATCGCCGCCGCCGCGATGACCGCGAACCACACGCACATGATCGGGCCGAAAAAGGCCGCGACCCGCGCCGTGCCGCGGGATTGCACGGCGAACAGACAGACTAGGATCACGACGGTCAGCGGAACGATGTAAGGCTCGAACCTCAGAGTGACGTCCTTCATGCCCTCGATCGCCGACAGCACCGAGAGGGCCGGCGTGATCACGGCATCGCCGTAGAACAGGGCTCCGGAAATGATGCCGAGCAGCACGATGGCGGACCCGCCGGTGCCGACCGCCCGCTGGGCGAGCGCCATCAGCGCCAGCGTGCCGCCTTCGCCATTGTTGTCCGCGCGAAGCAGGATCACGACGTATTTGAGCGTCACCACGATGATGAGCGCCCACAGGATCAGGGAGAGCACGCCGAGCACGGCCGCAGCCGTCGGCAGGCCATCGTGCCCGGAAGCCGCCGTCACCGCCTCGCGGAACGCGTAGAGCGGGCTGGTGCCGATATCGCCATAGACGACACCGATGCTGCCGAGCGTCAGCGCACCGAAACCGGCCGTGGTATGGGCCTCGCCACGCCCGTTGGCCGCCGCCGTCTCCGGGGCGGGAACTGCTACGTCACTGGTCATGGAAGAGCCCTATGGCCTCTACGATGCTTCACGGCACAACGGCGGAAGAGCGCGGGGCTTATAGTCCTGCGCTGCAGTCATAGCCTAGCCCGAATTCGGGCCCTAGCCATGCTAATTTTGCATGAATAGGTAGCTCGTTCAAATAGTGACCTGGGTTCCGACTTCAACCACCCGCCCTGTGGGAATTTGGAAATAGTCGGTGGCATCGTTGGCCGACCGGCTCAGCGCGATGAACAAATGGTCCTGCCACAGCGGCATGCCCGACTGCGCCGAGGCCTTCAGCGATCTCCGCGACACGAAGAACGACGTCGACATGATGTCGAACTGCCAGCCCTGCTTGCGCGCGATGGCGAGCGCCTTTGGCACGTTCGGCTGCTCCATATAGCCGAAGCGCAGACGAACCTTGGAGAACTTGTCGCTGATCTTCTCCATGCGGAACCGCTCGGACAGATCGACCCGCGGCGTCTGCGCGGTCTCGATCGTCAGGATCACGTTGTGCTCGTGCAGCACCTTGTTGTGCTTGAGGTTGTGCAGCAGCGCGGTCGGCACGAACGCGGGATCGCTGGTCAGGAATACCGCGGTGCCCTTGACGACGTGCGGCGGGCGCTTTTCCAGGCTTCGGATCAGGTCGTCCAGCGGCACCTCGATCCGGCGCGTCTTCTGGATCAGGATTGCCGAGCCTTTCCGCCAGGTCCAGATCGTCCCCGCCATGGCAACGCCGAACAGCAGCGGCACCCACGCGCCCTCGAGCAGCTTCAGGAGATTGGCGCTGAAGAAGCTCAAATCGACGATGACGAAGGGCACGATCACGGCCGCGGCCGTCGCCGCACGCCAGTTCCACAGCTTCCAGATCACGACGAATCCCATGATGCCATCGACGACCATGGTGGTGGAGACCGCGATGCCGTAGGCCGAGGCCAGATTGCTGGGGGTGTGGAACAGCAGCACCAGCAGCATCACGCCGATCAGCAGCAGACGATTCACGCGGGGAAGATAGATCTGGCCGGCATGGGTTTCGGACGTGTAGCGCACCTCGAAGCGCGGCAGGAGGCCGAGCTGCACCGCCTGATAGACCAGCGAATAGGCGCCGGTGATCACCGCCTGGCTCGCGATCACGGTCGCCGCGGTCGCAAGCCCGACCAGTGGCAGCACCAGGCTTTCGGGCACCATGCGATAGAAAGAATGCTCGATCGCGCTCGGATCGGACAGCACCAGCGCACCCTGCCCGAAATAGTTGATCAGGAGCGCGGGCAGCACGAAGAACATCCAGGCCGACTGGATCGGCTTGCGGCCGAAATGGCCGAGATCGGCATAAAGCGCCTCGCCTCCGGTCACCGCTAGGAAGACGGCGCCGAGCGTGACCAGGCCGATCATGCCGTGCGACAGCATGAACTGAACTGCGTAATAGGGATTAATTGCCGCCAGCACGGAGGGGTCGTCGGCGATGTGGACGGCTCCCATCACGCCGATGACGGCGAACCAGATCACCATCACCGGCCCGAACGCCGAAGCCACCAGGGCGGTCCCCTTGCTCTGGACCGCGAACAGCAGCGCCAGGATCAGGACGGTGAGCGGCACGACGTAATGCTCGAACGCCGGGGTTACGAGCTTCAGGCCCTGAACCGCCGACAGCACCGAGATCGCCGGCGTGATCATGGAATCGCCGATGAACATGGAGGCGCCGACCACACCGAGCGCGAGCAAGACCCAGCTTCGCCGCCCGAGCGCGCGCTGGCCGAGGGCCATCAGCGAGAGCGTGCCGCCCTCGCCGTTATTATCGGCGCGCAGCAGCAAGAGGACGTATTTGGCGGTGACGACGATCAGCAGCGCCCACAGGATCAGCGAGAGCACGCCCAGCACGATGACCCGCGAGACTGGCTCGCCATGAGCTGCGCCCTTGACCGCCTCGTGGAATGCATAGAGGGGCGAGGTGCCGATATCGCCGAAGACGACGCCGATGCTCCCAAGCGTGAGGGCCCAAAAACCTGAGGTGACCGGTTGCCCGTCGTGGGTCTCGGTCGATGAGGTGCTCGCCGTCATGGGGGTGAAAAACGCTTCGTCCCTGGAATTGATCCGGCGCCTTTTGACTCTTCCGCGAAGACTGTCAATCGGCACACCACCATAACAGGACCCAAGGCAGTTGCTGTGACGGCGCGGCAACGTTCGTCGCTAGCGTGACCACATGCCTCAGGTAGGATGGTAGCGCAAGAGCCCTTTAGGGCTTCAAGTTCGGCGGGAGCGGCGGATCTTCGCGCATCAGGGTGATGGTCACCCGCCGGTTGGCCGCAAGCGAGGGATCGTCCGGGAACAGCGGCTGGGTGTCCGCCTTGCCCGAGACGGCGAAAATATGCGACGGCGGCAGGCCCTCGCGTTCGAGGATCTGGCGCACCGCATTGGCGCGGTCGGCCGACAGATCGAAGGCGCCGTAATCGCTGCGGGTCGGCACAAATCCTGCCGCGGTGTGGCCGGCGATGGACACGCGTAGCGGCGTGGCCTTCAGCGGGATCGCCAGTTTCTCGACCAGTCGCCGGGTACGGTCATAAGGCACCTTGGAGCCGTCGGCGAACATCGAGCGGCCGTCCTGGTCGACGATCTCCAGGTTGAGGCCCTGCTTGGTCTCCTCGAACATGATGTGCTTGGACATCTCGGTCAGTTCCGGCATGTCCTGCAACGCCTGGCGCAGCGAGGCCGCGGCCAGCGCAAAGTTGCGATCGACCTTGATCTTCGCGCCGGACGTCTTGTCGCGGTCTTCCTGGTCCGGGGTCGGCGTGTTGGAGGCATCCTCGGGCTGGATGTGATCGACGTTCTTGAGCCGCGGGCGTGTCGGCAGACCGTCGGATTCGACGATGCCGGAGTAGCGCGCTTCGCTCTGAACGCCGAACGCCTCGCGCATCGATCCCGCGACGATCTTCAGCTTGTTGGCGTCCTGCGTGGAGAACGCGACAAGCATCACGAAAAACGCCAGCAGCAGCGCCATCAGGTCGGCGAAGGTCACAAACCAGCCATGACCGCCGCCGTGAGCATCGCCGCGCTTCTTCTTGGCCATCTCTCAAATCCCGGCGGGCGGCCTTAGGCCGGAACCGGCTCTCCCTCGGTATGACGATGCTTCTCCGGCAGATAGGCCAGCAGCATTTCGCGCACGAGCGTCGGGCTCTTGGAGTCGCGGATCATTAGGATGCCGTCGATGATCAAGGTACGGTTGGTTTCTTCGTCGAGCAGCTTGCCATGCAGCTTGTCGGCAATCGGCAAGCAGATCAGGTTGGCGACGACGGCGCCATACAGCGTCGCCAGCAGCGCGGTGGCCATGAACGGACCGAGCTTGGAAGGATCCGACATGTTGGAGAACATCTGCACCATGCCGAGCAGCGTGCCGATCATGCCGAAGGCCGGGGCGCAGTCGCCGACGGCGCGATAGATCTTGCTGCCTTCGTCGAGATGCATCAGGAAGTTGTCGCGGTCGCGCTCCAGATTGTCGCGAATGAAGTCGAGGTCGTAGCCGTCGGCGACGTAGCGGATGCCCTTGGCAAGGAACGGCTCGTCGGTCTCGACCTTTTCCAGCCCGACCGGGCCCTGCTTGCGGGCGATCTCGGCGATACGGGCGAGTTCGTCGACGAGGTCGTGGGCCGAAAGGCGGCTCAGGGTGAAGGCAAATTTTGCGCCCAGCGGAACGCCATGGATCATCGCCGACAATGGAAAGCGGATCATCGTTGCGGCGAAGGAACCGCCGAAGATGACGATCACGGCGTGGATGTCGTAGAACATCCCGAAGCTGCCGCCCATCAAGATCAGCGTCGAAACAACAACGGCGCCCGCGGCAAGGCCGACAAGTGTTGCGATATCCATCATCGACTCCAACGCGTACGCGACAACGGCCGTCCTGGCCGCTGGTGCGGCCCAACCCCGAACCGCATCGGAAACCCTAGAGGCCCGCCCTTAAAGCCGCGTTACCGGAAAATTGTGCATTAACAAATCGTTACACTGCCTAACTCTCACAGAAGGCCAAATTGAAATGATTGAGGAAAAAACCGGACTGCCTAACTTCGCCGACACCCGAGCCGCTCTGATCCTCAAGCGCGAGGCAGTCGGCGCCGATACCCGGACCGGCCTCACCCTCTCGACCGTGGTCGAGCAGATGGAGAACCTTCAGGACTACCGGACGCCCGGCTGGGCCTGCGATCCACGCCAGACGCTCCCGCACATGCTCAAGAAGTCTCTCGCGCGGTTGGGAGGCTGAGAGATGCCCGTGAAGGTGATGCAGGATAGATCCGACTTTGCCGAGGCAATCGCCGGCCTCCCGTTTAACGCGCTCATGGAGATCGCCACAGAGCTTGTCACCATGGTCGAAGATGCCGGAGACGACCGGGACATCAAGACGGCGGTTGGCATGGCCGAAATGCTAGCCGATTGGGCCGAGGCTCAGGCCGACAGCGACGACTAGTCTTTGCGATGTGATCACTGAGGAACCCCCATGGGAATTACCTACGGCGACTACCTGATTGACATAGGACACAACGAAATGACGCCAGAACAGGAACGCGAAATCGAAGCCCGAGAGGAATGCGGGCGGCGCGGCATCGACCCCGACGAGATTTGCGCCGACGGCGGCGTAGAGGCGTGGATGGTGGTGGACAAGGAGCTTCAGGAGAAGCGCGAACCGAACGTCGGTCTTGGATGGGTCCGAACTCAATTCCCGGAGCTATTCTAATGACGCCGCCACTCCCGTCCCCATTAGAAGCAGCCAAGAAGCTCCTGGTTTCAGCGGCCGCGGGTTCATGCACCTGCAACACAAAATCTCCGGAGCTGATTTGGCACGCGCCAGACTGCCGCTACGCCACGATCATGATGGCGCTGGAGAATGTGGAGATAGCGCAGCAGCCTAGCGAACCACTCCGATGCCTGCGCTGCGGCACGGTTGACGCGTTCGCCACGGTCCCGCCGGAGGAGAAGTGATGGCCGACGAAATCAATAGCTTGGAAGACTTCGAAAAGGCGTGTCAGGACCACGACCTGACCTACAGCTATTCGGATGATGGGCGCTGGTGGCGCGCCGGGATGGCTAGCCACGATCGCATTAAGAAGGCCGCCGAGAGGTTCCCGCGCGAGGACGTTGAGCGCATCTGGAACGCTGTCGTTGACACTAAGGTCATTCCGGAAGCGGCCTCGCAATTCTATTGGCGCTGGCCGGACACCGCCGCGCACTGACGAGGTCACTGAGCACCCCAGTTATACTCAAATCGCGAGGATAGTATAACCGATGGGCAACAAGATCACATCAACCCCGGCATGGGATGCCGTCCACGCCTTCGACGCCGAGAATAACGTCGAGCCATTCAGGACGATCGCAGAGCGCATCGCCTACGGCGCCGGATGTTCCAAAAACCATCCACTGGTAGACGACATCAGCGCCGACCTGGAGGACGCCTATAGCCTGGGAGAGCGGCGCGGCCCGCTGGTAGCGGGTGCCACAAACGGAGGACAGCATGATTGACCATAAGTATGTGCCTGCGATGGAAGAAGACGGGCAATGCCCATATTGCGGCGGCCCGACCATGAACGTGGCATTTGAATACATCACCTGCGGAGCCGCCTGGAATCCCGAGTGCTTCGGGCATCAGATACGCACGCCGGTTCATCACCTGCCCGGCCACGATGAGACGATGGCGGGGCTGGATGCGCTGACCATACGGCCAGGGGTTACTCGGTGAGGCGGGGAGAGAGACGATGAATGACGATGTTTTCAAGCGAACCTATGCGGTCGAGATCGACTTCGACACGCCGATTACTTTCGCGGAGCAGGACCGCCTTGCGTGCGTCGTCCTGGAGCGGCTTGTCGATGAGTGGTGGGAGAATGCACAGAGCGGGACCGGGCAAGGAAATATGCCCATCAAGGTCACTGCCTACCCGATCCCAACGCCACGACGGTAGGGGTCACACGCTGCGGCAAGGGGAACGCGATGGCTAAACTCGACAAGAAGGCTCACGCTAAAGCGCTAAGCCTCCATGAAAAGCTGCTGCGTGAAAATCCAGACTACAAAGCACAGTGGGATAGGTTGCTGGCTCAGCTTTTCACTGATCTGGCCGAAACCAAGATCCCTGATGATCAGTAGCCACCACCGGAGCCCAGCATGAGCACCACAAACACAATCGCCGAGCCTCAAAAGCGTTTCACGCTCGCCGAAATGTCGGCCGTGATGATGGATCGCAAGCGCGTTCCATACGGTTTCTTCCTGTCGCAGAAGCTCTGGGACCACATCTGCGCTCGCGTCACCGTCGAGACCGGCGGCACGATCGTCAGCAAGGGGCCAATCACGCTCAACGGAACGTTGACAGCCGTCGATCCAAGCCTGCCAGACGCGGAATTTGACGTCGCGTTCACACAGGAGGCGTGGTCGCGGCGCCTATCCTCATTGTCGAATGGAGAGTGAGCGACCATGACCGATTTTCTGCTGTTCATTGGCCCGTGGAAGACGCTGTTTTACGGCTTAGCCGCCGGCTTCTTGATCGGCACGCTTTATGGCGTGTGGGCCGCTACGCCAGCTAGGCCGTCCTAACCGTTAACAACGAGGAAACCATGTTCATTTGGACGATAAGCGACGCGATAGGGTTGGCCTGTTTGGCGATAGGGGCTCTGTTTTTCGGCCCCATCTTTTTAACAATCTGGATTCAGGACCGACGCCTAAAGCGAAGACGCAACCGCACTTGACCGAACATCATCACACCCAGGAGACAACAATGCAGCCGAACGAGAGATTTCCCGCCGACCTCGACCTTCTGGCCAAGCTCAAGCCGGAAACGCGCGATGCGTTCGAGAAGTTTATGGTTGATCTCGATGCAGAGCACGTCAAGCGAGAGGCGCCCTATGGGCGTGGATCGCTCTGGCAGATCACCGGCGCCGAATGCTGGTACTCGTTTTTTGAGGACGGCATGTCGCCGGCCGAAGCGCTCGACGAAGATATGTCAGCGAGCTACGACTAGGGTTCTGCGGTGGTGAGCAGGGAGCAATGAGCCGCACCAAACAGCCCCATTTCATGCACTTCGGCCCGGAGATTCCTGTCGTCCCGATGGGAAGCTTCTCGCGTATGGGGCTGACAGAGAAGCAATGGGCCGATGCGTGGCATCTGTGCGGCCCGAGCGCAGCACGGAACATGCAACGTCTTCAGCTCTGGCAGGTGATCGCGTCAGCCTACCTTGAGGGTCTGCAACATGGCGCCGAGATGATGAAGGAGAAATCGGATGTCGGACGCGATCAGGAATTACCTGCCGTGGCTTCTGTCGGTCATCACAATTTGGATGACTCTTTTGGCGGGTAACAAGCACCCGAAGGCGTGGCTAATCGGGCTCGGAAACCAGCTCCTTTGGCTGGTTTGGATATTCGTCGTCGGAGCATGGGGCTTGCTACCCATGAACATTGCCTTGTGGATCGTCTACGCTCGCAACCATCTGAAGTGGAGCGACCCGCTAGGCCCGCAGAACATCCGCACGTAATCGTTCCTGGGCAAGGAGCGCTGAAGTGACGTCAGATTGGAGCCCAGACCTGCTAGTTAGGATTAGGCCACAAACGAGGCATGACATGACAGAAATGCTAGAGCGCGTCGCAGAAGCCATTGCAGAGCACGGTGGCAGCAATTGGGAGTCCTGCCTTAAGGCGCCCGGGCAACGGATGGCAGGAATGTATAGGGCTATGGCCCATGCAGCTATTAAGGCTATGCGCGAACCAACGTCTGGGATGATGGAGGCGGTGGATTGCGGTGGAGAAAAGGCCGACTGGATGTCGGGCCGCGCGTGGAGGGCGGGTTACACCTCCATGATTGACGCCGCGCTAGGGGTTCAGCGTTGTCCCTGAGACACTAATTCAGCCAAGCCTTGTAGAACCCCGTCCTGTCGTCCGCCGCGGCATCGTTCTGGAATGCCTCGATCGTGGCCCAGGGGCCGGCGGCGGCCGCGATATCCGAATCCGTGACGACCTGTGTCGTGCCATCAGGCAGGCTCACTGTTGCCGAGCTGCCGCTGATGCTGACGTCGACCGTGAGCGGCACGCCGTAGGACAGAGCTGGTGAGAACGACCCGCTGGCGATGGTCGTTACCGGGTTGCCCCCGAGGATCTTGCCGAAGATCCAGCCCGAGCGGCCGATCGCAAGATGCACGCCGGCATCAGGAGGCGAGCCCGTCGATATCGGCTGGGTCTTCCAGACGACGACCGTGGCCGCGCCGTTGCTGCCCGCACCGACATTGGTGAACTTCCACGTCGCGCCGATGCGACTGACGTTCTGCCCGGCGTTCTGGTTGGCCGTGAGATATCCGGCCTGCTGGCCGCTTGCCGCGGCGTTGGTGAGAACGCCACCCGAAAGCGTCAGCGCGTTGGAGCCAGTGAGCGGAAGCTGGGTCCAGCTCGTGCCGAACAGCGCCGAGGACGGCTGCGCCGTGGTTTCCAGCCCAACCGAGGCGGTCGGGATCAGCCCGGTCTGGTTGACGACGGCGTTGCAGGACGAGGCATAGATGCCGTTGCCGGCTACGCCCTGGTAGCTGTTGGCGCCGAGGGTGTTGGAGAGGTCGAGCGCCGGATAAAGCGCGGTGGCGCCGGCGTTGAGCTTGCCTGTCGCCGAGAACGTCCACCAGCCGTTGCCGCGATCGACCGACGTCGCGTAGACGTATGTTCCGGTTCCAGCGGCGCCGGATAAGCCAGAGCCGGTCGTGGCGACCGCACCGGTCGTCAGGTTGACGCTGGCGAAGAAGCCGTTGGCCGCGGTATTGTCGAGCCCGCTGAGGATAGCAAAGCCGCGCTCGGCTGCCTTGAGCGTGCAACTGATAGTGACGACGGTGTCGGCAGGGATCGGCAGCGTCGCGGCCCCGGCGCCGTTTCCGAACAGGAGGTGCCGGCCAAGGCTGCTGTCCTCGACGATCTTGAACGCCGTCGCCGCGCCGTCGGGCCCGACAATGCCAGTCGAGCTCGCCCCAAGACCAACCTGCCCCCAATTCACGCCGGCGAGCAGGCTCCCCGAATACGGGTGGATGTTGCTCTGGCTGCGCGACGTGACGAGATGGTTCTGGCTGTCGTTGGCGAGCGTGTCCTGCGCGCCGCCGGCATACATGCGACCGTTGGCAAAATCAAAGGTGGTGCCGGCCGTGTCGACGATCCAGTCCGGGAACGGGGTCAGGCCCATGCCGTAGCGGAACATGGGTTTCATCAGCGCGGCGCGGAAGGACTCGCCATAGATGCGGTAATGCACCGCGTCTGCCTGCACCGTGTAGCCGTAGGAATCCGAGATCGTCTTGCTGACGAGCGCCTGCCTGGTGCGGAAGACAATGCCGCCCTTGGCGATCGCTAGCGCCGCCGCGGCGTCAACATACTGCTGCTGGTTGGCGGCGTTGCCGGTTGAACTGCTATCGAACGGCGGCTCGACGAAGATGAAATCGGCGCCGGCCGCCTTGATCGCATCGAACAACGTCGTCAGGTCGAGGACGACGTTGGCAACGGACCGGTTCAGACGCCAGCTGTTGACGATGCCGTAATCACCGGCGACGACATCCGGCCGATTGAGATCGAGTTGACGCAGGCGCCCGCTGGAAGGCGTCCCGGTATTTTCGATCATGTTGGATGTGGTGCCGCCGGAGATCGCCCACTGGCGGATCGTCACTTCCTTGCGGGTCGCGTCCTGACAGTCGATGCCGTAGATGCGGACGAAGGCGGCTACCCATGACAGCCGGATCGTATGCGTCCCGACCGACCCCAGCGAAATCGTGGCGCTGGCGATCGTATTGAGACCGGCCGTGGTGATCGTGGTCGCAGAGCCGCCGTCGACATCCCATGAGAATTGCCGGCCGGCCGAGCTGTCCTGATAGTAGATCTGGCAACTGCTGACTGGCTGCTGGGGCGTGAACGAGAACGTGCCGGCAGCAGTCGGGAACTCCAGTTCAGAACCGCCCTGGACCGGCACGGCCGTAACGAATGCGGTCGCCGACCCCGTCGCGGCCAGCCGACTATCCCGCGGCATGAAGTCGTCTGCGAAATTCGTCCCGCTGATGCCGTACCAATTGTTCGCGCCGGAAGCGATGCCGTCCGATCGGAACAAGATCGCAAGCTGTTCGGCGATCGAGAGCGGATATTGCGAGCCATATGGAGACGCCGTCTCGTCGACACTGCGCTCCGTGCTGTCGCCCATGACAGCAACGACCATGTTGCGCGTGCCGGCCAGCATGGCCTGGAAGCCGGCGCGCATCTTCGTGGTCGTCGCAGGCTTGAGGTTGTCGACGAACTTGACGCCTGAACTGACGACGCCAGAGGCCCCGAGCGACCCGACCCCGCCGCGCGCTCCGAGATCGCCAAGCCCAAACGCCTGCGCGCTCTGGATCGGAGCCGCAGCGGCAATGACGAAGGCGAGAATACCCGCGAGGATGCGTCGGAAGATCATGCTATGAGCCCTACGTCGAGGCGATCACAAAAATTGACTGTTGGAAAATTGGCGCGACGAGCTACGGCGCAGCTATGACGGAGATTTTGTAGGTTGATGTGGCCGTGATCGGCGCGGTGAAGTATTCCGGCGACCCGGCCTCAATGATCATGTCCGTGGTTGCAACGGTCGACGATCCGGTCTCAGCCTTGATCGCGCATCGAAGGCTACAAGTGATCCGCAAAATCTTGGTGTTGGCATTGAATGTCGCGGATTGCGCCGCCCCTGATGTGAAATCGACCGGCGTCTGGCTCACATCAGGAACAATTTTGGCAGCTTGAGGCGCGAAGCCGCTGAACCCGTGCATCTCGAAATATTCTGTCACCTTCATCAGGCTCGCGGCCGATGCCGGCGCGACTGCGAATCCGAGAACAAAGGCGAGCGCGATCATTGCCTTGCGAAGCATTTTGAAGTCCTCCGGTTCTTGAAATACGATTTCAGGTCATGCTGCCTGGCATAAAGCAGCGGATGTGAATGCTGCCGTCCTGATAGGTCACCGGCCACACCATGGTGCGGCCTGCGCGGTTTGGCTCGGTGATCAGGGCTTCCTCCGGCACGTCGTACCAGCGGCCATCGATGCGGACGCGATAGCGCCCGCCCTTGGCTTCCCAATCGACGTCGGAAACGGCGCTGCCGTCGGCATCGGAGCAGCACGGCGCGCCGCCCTTTGACTTCAGGTTGTCGAACCAGCCTTTCAGCGGCGAGTTCGCATAGCGGCCGTCGACGTCGCGAGCCTTCACGTTGCCGATCAGCAGTGCGGCGCCGACGCCGAGCATGATTCCGAGAGCCTGCACTTTCATAAAAGCCCCACTGCGATGAGAGACGCTGCGAAGAAGCAGAATGCCCCGATGCACGAAAAGGTGACCCAGCCGACCGCCGCGCCGATCTTGCGCATGCGCCACTCCTCCAGCACCCAGATCACGATCAAGATCAGAAGCACGATCCCGAGCGCGAGCAGCATCTTTTGGAGCTCGCCGCGGAAGGCCGCCGCGGTGATGAGAAGGTCGGCCCCATGACCCCTCACTCGACCGAGACCCGCGCAGTGCCGTCCATTCCCAGAGCGTTCGCCCCTGCCCGTCCGAGGTCCACACAGCGGCCTTTCACGAACGGGCCCCGATCCGTCACGACGGCGGAAATAGCGCGCCCATTGCCCAGATTGGTGATCCGCAGCACGGTCCCGAACCGATGGGTCTTGTGCGCCACGGTGAATGGGTTGCTGGCGTATGTGTTGAAGATCGCCCCGGAGGCCGTGCGGCGCCCGTGGTAGCCGTCTCCGACGCCGTACTGAGAGGCAATGCAGGTTTCGGCACGGGCCGGCGTTGCGACGCTGGCGATAACCAGCGCCGCCGTGAGTAGGCGGAGAATCATGTGATGCTTTCTTACGTTTTTCCCATTAGGGTCTTGAATCCGAGCCAGAAAGCTCCGACAACGCCGCTGATTATTGCGGTCACAACGATCTTGAACGTCATCGTCTGCGCCTGCTCGACGCTCTTGCGCCACTTCCGGAGATGGATGAAGTCGGCGCGCAACTCGATGCGATCCTCCTCCTCAATACCGAACGACGTCAGGATGGTCGCGATGGTCTTCAGAACCACCTCGTCGACCTCGCTATTGTGCAGTCGCTTCTGTTCAGCGAGCACTTCAGCGACGATTTCCTTGACCTCGTGCGGATGCATTAATTCTTCACCCTTTACCGTCATTCTCTTTCCTAGCCGTCTCGGTGGTTAGCGCCATCGTTGCGGTTAGGGGCGCCGCGCTGTTGCAACCAACGCGGCGTCCCGCCTGGTTTACTTTTTGCCCCAGCCGCAGAGACGCTTTCCGACGGCATTCACGAGATCGGCCCGGTTCTTGGTCTCACTGGTGTCATTTCGAGACCACATGATCGGACCGCCCTGCCGGTTCATCACCTCGCAGAAGGAGGCGGAATTCTTCACACCCTCCTTTTCACGGCATTCAAACTCAAACATGTCATTGAAGGTCGGCCGGCATACCGTTGTTCCCGCCGCCGCAGCCGGGATCAGCACAAGGGTGGCAGCGGCGAGCACTCGCAGCATCAGTCTCTCCGGAATGAAATGTCGCGACCATCGTCGCTGTCTGGATGTTCCGCCTGCCTAGCCTTCGCTTCAGCGACCGCGGCATCAGCCTGCGCGATTTGCGCGGTGGCCGTCTTGATACCGTCGGAGACGGCTCGATCGTAGCCAATGCCCTGATTTGCCTTGGCGTCAGCCGACGACTTGATCTGCTGGATCAGACCGAGGACTAGTGGCAGCGACTTCACCGCTGCCACGAAGAAGGTCCACCAGGTTGCCGAGATCACTGGACCGGCGGCTGCTGTTTCGTGAGGCCAGAGAAACCGTCGCGGATGACGTTGATGATCATCTTCGCCGTACCGAGGCCAGCAACGATCTTGCCGGCGAGGATCGGGTCAAGCCCAAGCCCAACGAAATCGAAGCCCGCAAGGCCAGCGACCACGATCATGAGGATGTTGAGAATGTTGTGGATCAGGTTGGTGTTCACGTCTCGTCTCCAGTTGAATGCGCGGGAAGCCGCCCGCGCGCGGTCCAGAAAATGCGCTAGATCAGCGTGACATAGCGCGCAGCGACAAAGTCGCCGCCGTCAGGGCTGGCGATCTTGTACCAGCGCGTCGCCCCGTTCATGGCGTCGCCGATGATCTCGATCGCTTCGCCAGGTTGCAGCCGCCGCGTCTCAGGCGATTTCGCGCTCGGCTCGTCGCGGACACTCAGGAAGTCGCCCGGCGGAACATTGACCTTCCCTTTGCGGTTTGCAGGCGACACATGCGGCGGCGGCTCGTCGTCATCGTGCGCAGCCGCTCCGGTCAGCTCCAGCATCTTGGCCTTGACGAGTCCGGCCATCACCGCCTTGTCGACCTTGCGGCCCGGACAGGTCTTGGTGGTCTTAGGGTCGTCCCGATGGAAATGCAGGCCGCGCACGTTGAACACGAAGGGATCTGGATTGATGCCGAGCGCGACGTGCAGGCAGGCCAAGCCTTCCGCATAGCGGTTCGCCAAGTCCGGCGTGAACGGCTCGCTGTCGAAGTCGCCGACGCACTCCACGCCCCACGAATTGGCATTGAATGAAACTGCGTGCACGCCCCGCTTTTCCGGAAGCGACAGAACGCAGAAATTGTCAGGCGTGAAAAAGAAGTGCGGTCCTGCGCTCCAGCCGAGCTCGTTGCCGTAGTAGGCCGCGAGGTTCTTCATCCACTGCGCATCGCTGATCGGCACCTTGCGGTTGCCGTGCGCGTAGGTCTTCCATGTCGCCAGCGACGGACCGCCGGTGTGGTGCATGGTGACGAAGCGCGGCGTCCAGGCCTTGAACTGGATGGTGTCGAGATAGTCGAGGAACTCTTTGGCCGTGGGAAAGCACTTCCCGATGAAGGAAATGGCGGTCATATTGGCAATCTCCTAATTCCGCTCGTAGAGGCCAGAGATGTTGAAGCGCGAAGTCGAGGCGAATGGAGCAGAGTTGCGACACGTCATCGTCGCGCTCGACGCCGTGATCCAGCAAGGAACGGCCACGCCCTGCGTGACATACTCAAAGCCGCCGCCACCGGCGCCATTCAATGCAGTCAAAGGCATCGTGAATGTCATATTGCCAGCCGAGCAAGAGCCGCTGGAGATGGTGACATCCATCGTCCAAAACACGACCTTGCCCCAGTTTTTGTATCTCGCTGAGTTAACCGTGAAGGTGCCGCCGCTGCATGACGCGCTTGGCGAAAATGTCGTCCATGCCGTTTGATCTAGGTCGCACTGACCAGATGTCGTGATCGTGCCCCCGGCGAGGTTTGTGCCGCAAACCACCTGGGTCACGGTGCCAGAACCGCCACCGCCGGTGCCGGAGCCCGTTGTGTTGCGCCAGCGCGAGGCGGTGCCGTCATATTTGAGATGCGCCGCAGCCTTCGATCCCAGGACGAAATCAGCGCCGAGATCGAGGCGATTTGCAGCCGTCGACGACGCGCTACCGTCTTTCAAGGTGATGCTGAAGGATCCGTTGTTGAACAGAAACAGGTCGCATCCCGCCACGCCACCAGCAAAGCCGGTGATGTCGCGCGCGGCATCCGAATTGATGAGCAGCGTGGAACTTGTCGCGCAAATGACCGATGACGGGTTGTAGTCGTTCTGGTTGGACGTGATCTGCGCCGGCGCCGATTGCGTCGAATCCTTGCGAGCGCCAGAGAAATTCGCAACGCCGCTGATCGTCGGGGCCGCCAGCGTCGCATTGGTCCCAAACACAAGGGCGCCGCTTCCGGTTTCGTCCGTGACCGCGGTAGCGAGGTTTGCAGAGGACGGCGTCGCCAGTGCTGTCGCCACCCCGGACCCAAGGCCAGATACGCCTGTTGAGATCGGCAACCCGGTGGCGTTCGTCAACGTGGCTGACGATGGCGTACCAAGCGCTGGCGTCACGAGCGTCGGCGACGAGGCGCGCACAACCGCGCCAGTTCCGGTGTTTGCCGTAGCCGCCAAGCCGTTGATGCTGAAGCTGTTGCCAGTTCCGGCCGTGTCGAATGTTTTGTTTGTCAGCGTGTCCGTAGTCGCGCGACCGACATAGGTATCCGTACCTTGAAAGGTCAACGTGGTCGCATCGATTCCGGCCAGAGTCAGGGAGTTGCTGAAGGTTAGCGTCTTTCCGGCGCCACCTGTCAGGGTATAGCTGCCGGCCGTGAGCGTATTCCCATTGATGCTGGTCGCCGTCGCCGCGCCGAGCGTCGGGGTCACGAACACCGGTGACGTCGTGCGCGCGACTGCGCCAGTGCCGTTGTTGGCTGTCACGGCAACCCCTGCGATCGACAGCGAGTTTCCCGTTCCCGCCGTGTCGAACGTCTTGTTTGTGAACGTGTCGGTGGTCGCCTTGCCGACTAGCGTATCTGTCGCGATCGGCAACGTGATGACGCTGGTCCCGGCCGCCGCCCCGGATTTGAGCGTCGTCGTTCCAGACGTCGATCCCTTCAGGATGACCGTCGCGTCGTTGAACGACTTCGCGCCCGTGACGGTCTCGGCATTGCCGAGCGTCATCGCCGTACCGGACGCAGCCGGACCAGTCAGCGTGACACCGTCGGGAATGGTCAGGGTCGCCGAGGTCGCCGGAGCCGTAATGGCAACCTTATTGATGGACGTGGCCGTTGCCACGCCAAGCGACGGGGTCGTCATCGTCGGGCTATTGATGACCGGGCTGGTCAACGTCTTGTTCGTCAATGTGTCGGTCGTCGCCCTGCCGACCAGCGTATCGGTGGCCGCCGGAAGCGTCAGCGTTCCGGACGCGGCAGCGCTTGCGTTCAGCGTGGTGGACCCCGACGATGACCCGGCCAGCAACAGCGTCGAACTATTGAACGTCTTGGCAGCCGAGAAGGTCTGGATGGCCGCGAGCGTCGCAATGGTGTCGGTGGCGTTCGGCAGCGTGTAGGTCTTCATCGAGCTCGCTGGCCCGGTGAACTGCATGAACGAATTGTTCGTGCCGCCCTTGGCGCCAGAGAGCGGCGATGTGCCAGGACTTACCTGCGCGAGCGCCGGCGCGCACGATAGAGCGAGCGCAAGCGCTATGGTGCCGAGAAGCTTCATCATGTTCTTTCCGTGTCGAGAGAGGATCAAACCCAGCCGGTTCCGTCTGAAAGCGGCGTCAAGGTGATCGAACCACCGTTGGAATCGATCACGTAGGACGTCCCGCCCATGATCGTCTTCGATGTGCCGGCAGAGGTGATGGTGATGTTGTTGGTCGCAGCATCGTATTTGCGATCAACGATGCGCACTGGCGTGGTCGTGGTCGCCGGGTCCGGAATGGAAACTGCCGTCGCTGCCCCTACGGTCTTGTTGATCAAGATCACGTCAGCATCGTCGTTTGTCACTGTGACGTCGCCGGCAGCGGTAACTTCTCGCTCCGAGCGACCTGACACGATAATGTCGCTTCCCTGAGCCAAGCCAATTCCGACGTAGCGCCTCGTTTTTGAGTAGATCCCGGACGTGACCTCAATCTTGTAGTAGCCACCGATGCAATAGAACCCGACGTCGCCGTTCGAATCCGTTGTCAGCGGGTTGCCCGTTGGCGTGGTCCCATCGCGATCACTGTAGAGCGACGCAAGCGGCTGCCCTGGAATTTCGCTCCTAACCTCGACAGAGGCCCCGGAGATCACATTTCCCTGTGTATCGGTCGCGGTCAGGTCGTAACGAGCCATCGTCATCGGCAAAGCCTCAGTTGATTTGAGAGCCGCGGATATCGCCGGAGCCTAGCGTCAGCGCGATATAGCTGGCGCCGTCGATCGCCGGCCCGGCAGCGGCACCG